>NZ_BAAFHO010000006.1:0-253929 GCF_054665055.1 Lysinibacillus sp. CTST325
AGTATTCCGGCTATTGGAGCTAACTCAGCTGTCAGAATCATAGCAGAAATTGGGAACATTCAGAGGTTTGACAACAACAGACAGTTGAATGCCTATACAGGTATTGATATTAGGCGGTATCAATCCGGGAAGTTTATAGCTAAAGACAAGATTAATAAACGCGGCAATAAACACCTACGTAAAATAATGTATCTAACCGTTCAGAACATGATTAGACAGCGACGATTTGGTGGAAATCACATCGTTGAGTACTACGATAAATTAAAAACGCAACCCTATAACAAATGTCATAAGGTTGCCTCCGTCGCATGTGTAAACAAGTTATTGAAAACGATCTTCTTTCTTGTCACACATAATCAAAACTACGACTACAGGTTGGCTCCCTAGTACAGTCGTAGCATCAGTTTAACATACTAAAGCCTTATGAAAAATCGAAAAATCACTAGGCTTATTCAGCATGGCCCAATTTATCAAAATAATATCAGAAAGTTAAGAAAGTTATTATAGATACTTGACTAATCGTAAGAAAAAGAGCTGCACATGCAACTCAATGATCTTCAATTAAAGCACCCGTTAGTGAAGTAGATAACTGATGCATCATTATTAAGAATTTGAACTTAATGTAATAGTTTCAGACTCAACACCTTCAATTGTAAGGTTTATTTTAGAGGAGGAAGATGTTTTAGTTTCTTGTTTAGCGGCTTCTCCACTATAATAATTCCCCTTATTATCCAACTCAATGTTACCTATGCCCCAACCTAAAAAATCGGGACTTTCTACAAAGAAATCATTTTCTTGGAGTTTATCAAGATTTTCTCCCTTATATTGAACCCTTATACTCTGCCTCTCGTTTCCCCAAAAATCATATGAAGTAATTAATTCCCCACTCCATTTATCTCCTTCTCCTTTAAAGACGGTACCACTGTTATCATTATTACAAGATGCTAACAATAACGTGAAACTCATAAAGAAAGTCCCTATTAATATCTTTTTCAAATTGAAAACCACCTTTACTAATTTTCCTAATAAATATATAAGTTCTCTTAAGAATAAATAAATCCTTCTTCAACTATTCTGCACCGTTAGCTCAATAAGAAAAAAGATGCTACCGCAGCAACATCTTGTTTAACTCTTGCACCCGTTAGTTTAAGTACATTTTTTCACAAACTTTTTCCTTTATTTGATTGTTTATATTAATCTCTTCATTTCAGACTCCTTCTATTGGTATTAAAACACAAATTCTTTTAAATTAATAAACCTAACGTTTTGAGCGTTAGATTCATTTAAAACCTTGTAAACATCTTCAGTAATAATTAAATTACCGTACCAGTTATTAAAGTAGAAAATATCACTACCATCCCACTCTTTTTCATCTACGCTTATCCCTTTATGATTACGTAATATTTTTATTCTTCCACATTTCTCACAACACGGTATTTTATTTCCTAAAAGATCGTGAAGAAATCCACCTTTACCTGTAGCATCAATGCGGGCTAATTTATATAATTCCTTATCTAATAATCGTTCCTCATTTTTAACTTCAATTTCTATAGGGGATAATTTGAACCCCTTTAAAATTATGTCTGATTAGAATATCTTGATTTCCACCTCCAATAACATCATATCCCACTTTATAAAAGTCACTAGTTTCCTTATCTCGTAATTGGATATTTAGAGGTTTTTTTAAAATTGATCGCCCCCCTCTACATTCATCACATTTCCTTATATTAGAATCTTCTCCAGCATTTTTGAAGAGTGCCTTTTTGTCCGATTTTTCCCATAATAAATAAAAATTCATAGTATAGCTCCTTTTATTTTTTCTCAGTATATTTTCTACACTTTTATAACGGATTCTCAAAAAAGCAAAAGCGCCTCAAACCCTTTATAAAAAAGGATTTGAAGCGCTTTCCAGTTGGTTCAAACTTATTCTATCTGAACCCTTAGACGTCCCAGGAGGAAGTATCTAATACTCCCAAAACGTTGATATGACTGACTTTATATAAACTATTGTGTAGAAAATGTGTAGAAAATATTGCATTAGCATTATTAGTTAATAAATAACTCAAACAAAATGATGCCCTCGGAGGGCATAGTAAAAGTGCATCATATCAACGTTTCATAGGGTTGTTGTGTAGCATTTGTGTTGTATTAAAGAACCCTTGATTTTTTGCACTTAATTTACTTCTATTACTCTACTAGGAATCATTCTCTTTATCAATAGTTAACTACCTTTTTTTAAAATCAAAAGAAAATTTATTTAACACATTTTATTTGATGCAATTCAAGTAACTCAATATAAATAACCCGTCGTCTAAGTAAACATTATCTTTAAATTCGATATTTTTTATTCTTTCAGGATTTTCTTCAAAAAATATGTTGTATGTAGCAAAGCAAATTGCATTTCCCAATTTATAACCCTCCGGATAGTTAATTTCTTCTAATACTAACAAGAATAATTCGTTAATTCCATTAAATAAAGAACAAGCTAATGAAAAGTCTAATTATAAGAAAGACTTCTTATAGTAATATGGATAGGCTCAGAAAACTACAGAATTGATTTTATGAAACCCTTTATAAAACTAATGTTTGAGCTAATTTTATAATTATCTTTAATATCTAAATAAGAAAACAGAAGAATCCATTTGGGGAACTTTGTGGGGAACGTTAATATAATTTATATAAACCCTTGGGCAGGTACTAGTTTAACAGATAACTTATTACAGTTGTCTGTTTTTTTATATGTACTTTCCATACCAAATTTCCTAGAATGGTAATTATAAGGAGATGATGAAAATGGATAATTTATTTGCAATAGTTGTATTAATAGGTTTATTATTTTTTACTGTTTTTGGTATAAAATCATTATTAGATTTTATTAAAAAGCAAGATACAAAAAAGAATTTAAAAGTCACTGGAATATCATTTGTTGTGGTAGTTGTAGCGTTAGCAGGAGTAGGTGTAACTGCTTCAGAAGTTGAAAAAAACACAAAAAAAGATAACGAAACATTACCAGTAGCAGTTGTAGATCAATCTGAAAAAGAATACTATTTAACTCAAACAAAACCATACGTTGATGAGCTATTAAAAAAGTTTGATGGCACTTGGGCTGAATTTTGGAAAGGTACAGCTAACAAACTTTCTAATTCGCAGATAACTACAAAAGAGGCTGTTAATCAATACACTTTATTAAAAGTTGCCTATCAATCTGTACGTGAAAAAGATATGTCCCCTCCTGTTTCTGGACTTTCTAAAAATAACCAAAAGAAAGTATATGATTTTATAACAAATGTAGAAAAAGCTATTTTAAAACGTGAGGAAGCTGCTGATTATGCTATTTTAACCTTAAGACAAAATAGCCCCACTCATATGGATAAAGCTGTAGAGCTTATAAAAAAAGGCGACACATATGTGTACGATGCATCTGTTTCTTTAGTTACTCTTGAAAATGCATTAGATGTAGAATCCAAAGAAAATCGAAATTAAGTCACTTATAGTGGCTTTTTTATATGGGATTTTTTATCACAACAGGAAAATAAATCACTGGTATCTATTGACTAACGTAAATAGATATTGTATAATAAGAGTATAGAAAGGAGGTGAACAAAAGTGGATTATGATAAGATTCTAGCTTACCTAGTAGCTATCGCAACAATCGCAAACTTACTTACAAGTTCAGCGAAAAACATAAGCGATATAAAAAGTAAGAAAAAAGAAAAGCGACGCACTCCCGCAAAGAAGAAACGTCGCTAAACACTGAAAGAAGGAGGTTAACCCCTCCTTCCCTATAATCTTATCACATCCATCTCATTATGAAAAATATCGGATATGTTGTTGCTTTAGCATTTGCCTTTTACATTTTAACCGATATGGTTAACTGGCAAGAACCAAAGTTTTTTGATTACTTTATGATTGTCACTTACTCAATTTGTCTTTTATTAGTTATATTTAATATTGTCCTGTATTTTAAGAAGAAGAGAGGTTAGCCAATTGACGGAATACAAAGTAGATAATAAAAATGAATTTATTAAGCTGGTTCAATCTGAAATATTAACAACGTCAGAGGTTATAGAGGAACTACAAATATCTCGGCAAGCTTTAAACTCACTTGTAAAGCGCGGTAAGTTAGTTCCTGTAAAGGAATTAACTCGAGATAAATTATATTTGAAAGAAGATATTGAAAGTAGAAAAGAAGCAGCTAAAGAGCTTCAAACAAAATATAGACCGTACGATGAATAAACACAAAAAGACCAGGTTCTCACCTTTTAATGAGCGCCTGGTTATTTGTTTATCAATTGACTTTATTTTTCTATTTATTTTACGCTAATGTTTGTTTCCCATTCTCCAACATAATCCATTTTTGCTTGATCTCTAAAAATTTTAAAATTTACTTTATATATTCCTTTTCCAGAATGACTAAATTTTATTCCAGATGTTTTATTTGTAAAAGAACCAAACTGACTTTCTCCAACTTGTTCCCATGGCGAAGCTGGTCCTACTGTTAATTTATCTAATGATACCCAATAATAAAATGTGCCTGTACCAGTTTTTTCACCTGTAACAACAATTTGTTCATTACCATAAGTATCTTTATTAGTAGAAACCTGTGCTTTTATACCATTTTTAGTTGCCCAACCTGAACTTGAAGCATCTGCTTTTTCTATTGAAAATAAGCCCAGACTTGTTATTAATAATACAGCTAACATTGTAAATATTTTTATTTTCTTCACAGATATTAAACTCCTTTAAATAGAATTTTACCACTATATATTTCCTACATTACTCATTAAATTTCTATTGAAACTCTTTTTTAGTTCTAAAAACTGTAAACGATTATGTAGTAAAATCAATATTCTATAGCAATAATATTTTCACATTATTTGTTATAACAAATTTAATTTCCCTCGAGTTACTATTATCCTATCATTCCTTAAAATAGAATTCAATTGATTATTTACGCCATTTCTTGGCGTTCAATCCGCTATTTTTTGGCGGTATTAATTACCTATTTTGTAAACCACGCCAAATCACGCCACCTATACCGCCATTTTTTTCGTATTCAATATTTTTTTAATAAGAAGTAATATATTTTTGTGAATTTATCCTAAAACACTTGAAAAATTATTTTAGTTTAGTTTATATAGGGAAATAACATTTTTCACAAAACTGTCAATTTTAGTATTATGGTATCAACAAAAAAAGACCAGCTCGGCTAAATTAACTTTGCTGGTCTACTTTCTTCTATTATTCAGCTACTATATTTGTTACCTGGGCTAACTTAGCTGTTTTAACTTTATCTGCTCCTGCTTGTGCTGCAGTCATTCCAGTAAATGTTCCTGTTTTAACACGCCATAACTTGCCGTCAGGCTCGATGTACGCAACCCAACCGAAACGATGTTTTAACACATCAAGTACATTTTCGGCTGCTTGTTGTGTGCCGTATGTTCCAGTAAGTACACGGTATTTATTATTGTCGATAGCTGGCTTTTGTTCCTGTGTATTACCACCTGCATTTTTAACCATTTGCAAGAAAATGTTCCAAGCAACATTACCAGCACGAATTTCACGAGGGCAGTTTTTGCCACTATAGTAATTATGCTGTACTACATCATTGATTGTTAGACCTTCATCTCTTAAGATTTTCGCCACCAATCCGGCAGTATTTTCTAACGTTTTGCTATAGTCGCCATCACTATTTACACACATTTCTACATGTATGCCCTCTGTATTGCCTTTCGCTGAACCTGCAGCCCAACATTTCCAAGCATGTTCAAATGATTGGACTGCCTCAATTTCATCTACCGTCCAATGCCAAGAAGCAGATCGACTGTTACCGTTTGCTTGAAGACGAGCATGTGCATCTGCATCTGCTCCTGTTCGGTAATTATCAGTACCGTGTACAACTACTTTTCTTTTTGTATTACCTTTACCATTAGTGACCTTAGCTGCTTGAGATTCTGATACTAGTTTTTTACGGATTGTTACCATTATTGTCCACCGTCCTTTGGTTTGTCATAATCCATTGCTAGTTGGCTATCTGAAACGCCTTTTGTTGTCGGGTCGATGATAATACCAAGCAAGCCTAAAATGCTTAGAACTGTCTCTGAAATGCCTGTTACTTGATCGTTGTAAACCGTAATATCGATATTAAAAATGCCTGCTATTTGATTAGCAAGCACAATAAGTAATGCAATTAATGACACCCAAAATTGTTTGTGTTGTAAACGAACTTTCCAATTAATCTTCATCTGTAATTCCCTCCATTTTATTTAATCGTTTATGTGCTGATTTTGTGGATTCCTCCACTCGAATCAAACGCTCATTTTGCGATTAAATTTTTCTTGCTTGATCTTTAAAATCTAGTTTTATATCATCTACACCGCGCGCAATATAATCTACCTTAGATGTAATGCTAGCCTCGGATGCGCCTTGATTTTTGCTATCTTTTTTCATTGTTATAATTGCACCAAGCACTCCTATCAAAGTACCAATAGCGCCAAAAAGTAATGATATTTCAATATTCATAGAACACCCACTTTCACCAAAATCAAAAGGACACGCCATAAAGACGCATCCTTCAAAATCCCAAACGTTTGGGATTTTAGTCAATAAAAATAACGCTAAGCTTCCGCTTGCGTTTGTCTTAAATCAAATTTGAATCCTCACTCTAGGAAAGTACGTTTAGTTCTTCACCCTTACCTCCTTAATATAGTTTAGGCATTATAAAGTCATAAGTTATCTTCATAACCTGTTTATCTGTTTTAGTTATTGGTTCAGCAAGTAATGCACGCGAGCCTATAAAGCTCTTTTTATACTTATAGTTAGCAGTATACACATCATCACCAATTATGCCACAGACCATTGTATTGCCCGCAACAACGTAAGAATGCGATTCTGAGGCAGGATGGTATGAGCCAATTATTACTTCACCATCACCAGCCAAAGATAGCACACTAGTGCTATAACTATAGCTGTTTTTATTGATAGGCTTACGACGTGTCTCTTTAAATGTTTTATCAATGTATCTTAAATGATAAGGCTCTTGTAAACTAGGCGTTATAAATTCTTGCGTACTTTCATCAAATGCAATGCCGCCCATATAGCCGCCACCTGGTATGCTAACAACAGCAACAGCTTCAGTTAGCTCTGTTATTGGCGCTCTTTTAACTGTGTCAGTGTCAACGTCATTAATAAAGTAAATAAAGTCATCTACAATGCACATGTCCTGCGATCTGCTAATTGTGTTTTTACTTATTATCATCCAATTTATGCCATATATTTCTAAAGTAGTATTTCCTTTTAGCAAGTAATATCTATTCTTATATAGCGTAATAGATCTAAGGTATTCCAATGCTGGAATTGCTAATGATGACATACTAGTATAAGCGCCATTGCCATCACAACTAAAATAGATACTTTTGAAAGTACCGTTAGCAGCATGCGTTGGCCAGTCAAATACCATACGTACTTGCTCGAGTGTAGTGAAGCTTTCTGCTTTATTATAGCTGCCTTGCAGTGGATCTTCTCCGGAGTAAGTAGTAGTTGAAAACGCGTAACCGAGTCTTGTGCCCCTACGCAACCATTCAGTTGCGGGCTCTTCAGGATGACTAGCATCAGTTAGGCTAATCATTCTAAATCTATCTGTGTATCTGCGACCATCTTCAAAATAATTAGTAGCACGATCAGTAGTGAAGACATCAATAGCACGCGCTGTAAATATATATTCTAATACACCCTTAGCAATAAAGTTATGTGTCTCAATCTCTTGCACCTTCTCATGCGTTTCAGCATCAAAAAGCTCAACCTTAATAAGGCCTTGTGGTAGGAGTTTAGCCATTTCTACTCTCTCTATCATAGTTTATCCTCCAATACAATGCTGTGTGATGTCGTGATTGTTTGTGGTTTTACTGTAAATGTTTCAGTTTTTAATGCTGGGCCTATCGGAACACCGCTTGCACCGCCAGACCCTCCACCATTCATTACAAAATTAACTAATGCTTTATTCCATTCATCTTCTGTACCTTTGTAGCCAGCTGCAATAGCTGCATCATATGAATTAGAACCTTTAAGCGAGTCAAGCCATTCTTGCTCTGTGCCTACAAAGCCATTCTTAACGGCAACTTGATAAGCTGAATCCCCAGGGTTCCCCTTTGGACCTGGTTGACCTTGCTCTCCTCCACCGCCTGTAGATGTTCGAGGAACAAACTTTTCACCATCCCAATATTGCGGTATGACTGCGCCAACTGCATCACGGATCAGCTTCTTTTTTGTAAAATCAACACCATCACCACCTGGTACTATAAAAGCTTGCTTTTCATTATCCCAATCCTGACTAGGTATAGGGCTTCCCAATGCATCACGGATTAACTTTTCTTGATTAATTTTCGTCATATTATCACCTTCCGTAGTTTGTTAATGACATCCGTTTGCATTTTATTTGTGTAATTTTTAACTTAAATCGAGGATAGTCTTTACCTTCATCTATTGTCCATACCGTATCAAAATCCCAACCATCGAATGTTGATTGTGTTTGCATTTCTGTAGTTGTACGTGCTTCTGGGTGTGTTTCTAACGTTACTTGCTTCCAGAAATTTGGCCATACTTCACCTGTTATAGGTTGTGCCCTATAATAAGGTTTTGGCCACCATGAAGGAGGACCTGTACTATTCCATTCAGGCTCCCAATAATCACGATCTTTATTGTATTGTGATTTGTAATTAAAATATAATTTATTATCTGTACCTCTTATAAACATTACTTCAATATAAGATAAATCGCTAGACCACCCCCGCATAGTAACACCTAACGATACATCACAATAACAGGAATTTATTTCAGCACCATAATTTTCTGCAAAAACATACAACTGTTTCCTACTGCGTGACGAATAGTTATAAATCTCTACACTTGTATAACAATTCTCAACATTACCACTATATAGAATGTAAGCAAATGTGCCAGCCTTTATATACTTATCATCCGGCTTATCTTCATCTTGTACGCCACTAATTTTTCCTGTAACATAACAATCTTTTATAACAGCATTGGAATAGCAGACAAATCCTCCCGCCAATCCTGCCGTTATATCAACATTAGCAGAACATTTATTTATTATGGTCCCTGTACCAGCTGAACTTACTAGACCGCCTGTACTACTGCGTACATTTGTGGATTCCATTTTACCTGTTACATGGCAATTGGTAATTGTACAATCGTTTGTTTGTGATACTAAAATAGCTATCCAGTTATATAACGTGTTAGTAATATACGCATTATCAATCGTGATATTTAAAAGTGTTGCTTCTATTGCTGAACTGATAAAAGCTGGACCCCCAATATCTTCAGTGATTGTTAAATTACTTATCGTATATCCGCCACCATTATAGGTACCACAAAACGCTTGACCTTGACCGCCTATTGGTAACCATTCAACACCTGATAAATCGATATCCGCTACTTGTTTATAGTAATACCTAGGATTTTCATTATTTTTAATCCTCACATTGATAAGATCTTGTATAGTTTTAATTAAAAATGGGGCATCTTTTGTACCAGTTCCACCACTAAACATAATCCCCCTCTCCTTCTTCTTCAGTCCACAGTTTTCCATCTGTAATTTGGTATTGGTCTTCGTATGCATTTTATTTGTGTAATTTTTAACTTAAATCGTGGATAGCCTCTACCTTCATCTATTGTCCAAACCGTATCAAAATCCCATCCATCAAATGTTGATTGTCTTTGCATTTCTGTGGTTGTACGTGCCTCGAGATGTGTTTCTGACGTTACTTGCTTCCAGAAATTTGGCCATACTTCACCTGTTATAGGCTGTGCCCTATAATAAGGTTTTGGCCACCAATGAGGAGGACCTGTACTATTCCATTCAGACTCCCAATAATCATAGTCTTTTTTATCTTGCCTGTTATAATTTATATATAATTCATTGTCAATTCCTCTTACAAAACTACCTTCTAAATAGTAATAATCACTGCTCCATTTGTGATAGATACCACCTACCGAAATGTCGCTATAACAGGATATTAACTCCACGTTTATATTTTCACCAAATATTTTTAATCCATCAACACCCACTATGCGAGGTAAATTAGAAAGTTCTGTAATAATATCAATCGTACGTTCGTCAATGTCGTCACGGTTTTCTGAATAGTAATAGATAACTACATCTTGACTGATAGACTTATTATCATCGTTTTTATTCATGTCACCTGTCTCATAAACAAAGAAATGGTAGTTCTTTTTCTTAAACTGAGTTTCTTCATCCTCTGCTAGATCATCCTCAAAAACAGGAATATCAAAGGTGTTTAAAGCTGTAAGTAATGCGTCAATCTGTTCTTGCATCTTGATTTTTGTTTTGCTCATGTGCTCCCACCTCCTGCAAATAAAAATAGAGGTACATCTTTTCTCGATCCGAATCTGCCTTAATCACGTCATACTCATTGCCATCCACAATGACTTTTAATCATATGAAAAATTTTCATTCAAATCAATTTTTTGTGTAATCGATTGAATGTTTTTCCCAACCTCTAGCACTAGTTTATTATTTGCACCACGTCTGTTATAAATCGTAATTACAAACTTGTTATATTCAACTTCTAACCCATTTTGGCGTGCGAATTCATTAATGCGACTCCGACCACCTTTAGCACTTGGCCTGTAGTAATAATAACCTCCTGCTAAATCGACAACCTGAAAACCGTCCATTCCCCAACATTGCGAAATGATTTAGAGATTTACCTGAAAAGCCGCTGATTGATGTAATTATTACATCTCTATCAAGCATTATTTCAGCCTTTATTGCTGCTTTTGTTGCCTTTAGGGTTGCTGATTATCAAATTTCACATAATGAAAAGAAAGAAGAGCTTGATAAAAGAAAGAAATTAGTGAGTAGAATAAAATTATTAAGACATGAAATTTCTTATAATAAGAATCAATTAAAAATATGTTTAGACCTTGTACCTGTTAAATCGGAAACAGAAATAGATAAAGCACTTAGTGAAAATTTACGAACTGATTTATGGGATACATTAGCTGTTGATATAATTGAAGATATGAACTACGAATTATTTAGTAATATTGTTGAGCTATATTATAAAATTTCTCGTTTAAAACAAGAAGGTACATTTGAACATAATTTTTGTAATACTACCTTTCTGGTATGCGTTATGGTGAATTGGTTGGCCTCATCGAAACAGATTTTAACTTTAAGGAAAGTTTCATTCGTGTAGAACGGCAATGGAAATACAAAGAAGGCGGTGGCTTTGGTGACTTAAAAAATGAAAGCTCTGAGCGTACGATAACTATTGATACAGAGACTATGCTATTGTTTAAGAAATTTTTTAAGTATCGTACACCACACTCGGATAATCAATATCAACTAGTCTTTTTCGAAGATACATCCGATATTTTAGTCGTCACAAATGATCGATTAAATGATGTACTACGAGCAGCATTGAAACATCTTAAAATAACACCACTCATTACTGCTCACGGATTACGTCACACACATGCGAGTATTTTACTTTTTGAAGAAGTAAATTTGATTTATGTGTCTGAACGTCTAGGTCATTCAAGTATTGAAATTACTTCTTCTACATACGCCCATGTACTAAAAGAATTGCGTGAACGTGATTCCAGAAAAACAGCAGATGTATTTAAAAAGATGATGTTATTGCCTTCAACTAAAATTGGGCGTGTAGATGTGTAGAAAATGTGTAGAAAACTTTTATTTTTCAACTCTTTTTAACGACTTCTCAAGAATATAAAAAACACCTTAAATCCTTGATATTAAAGGATTTAAGGTGTTTTCCACTCTGTAGTTTCTATTTCTAAAACTACCTATTGACGTCCCAGGAGGGATTCGAACCCCCGACCGACGGCTTAGAAGGCCGTTGCTCTATCCTGCTGAGCTACTGAGACATGATGTTATTTTTTTATGTAGTCCATATCAAGGACAATATTTATTATATGTGCTTTTTATCGTAATGTCAACATTAATTTTACTATGAAGGCAAGGTTTGCCTCATATTAATATTATATGATCTCCTGCACCCCACTATGCCCTCCTCATCTCTACTTTTGCTAAAATAATGAAAGCAAAAAAACTGGAGGAAGCTATTATGTTTAAAGATCTAGTAGTCGTCGTAACTGGCGGTGCACAAGGGATCGGCAAAAGCATTGTACTTACGTATGTAAGAAATGATGCCAATGTAGTTATTGCCGATGTTAATAAAGAATTAAGTCAGCAATTGGAAAAATATTTACTTGAGCAAGGTTATTCTGTTCTTTTTGTTCAAACAGATGTTACGAAAGAACAAGACATCATTTCTTTAATGCAAAAAGTTGTTAATCATTTCGGTACTATTCATATTTTAATTAATAATGTGGGTAAATTTCAACATAAATCTCTCTATGACGTAACGTTGGACGAATGGAACGATATGATCCAAACTAATTTGACGAGTGTCTTTTTGTGTTCGAGAGAGGCTGCAAAAGTTATGCGAGTGAATGTCAATGGCGGCTCAATCGTTTCTATAGCCTCTACAAGTGCTGAGATGTCTGAGCCCCATACAGAAGCCTATGCAGCAACAAAAGGCGGTATCGTCGCAGTAACACATGCTTTAGCGCGTTCTTTAGGTCCAGATAATATCACGGTTAATTGTATTTCGCCTGGTTGGATTGAAACAGGTGATTATGAGCAGCTCCTTGAGACTCCCACCCTTAAAGGGACAAGCTGACTAATGTCAGTGGGATTCCTGAGTAACTAAGCGTTCGCAGTCCATTTCTGTTTTGAACAGCTCTCAAGATTGAGGTATCCCATTACCCCTCCCTATCCAGTGCATATAGCAGATAGGGCTACGCTACTGTTACCATAGCGTATAATTGGTTTCGTTCGATGTGTTTTAGCGTCTTTTTCTTGACGACACATATTGTTTTACCGATAGCATGAATTAGGCTATCGAACCTTATACAATATCCAATTTTCAATGAACGAGCGTGTTTTAAAGACTTTTACTTGTCAATACATGGAGTATGACAACTTTCAGAAAATTAAGATATCTGAAGTTACCTCTTGTCTGACCTCGCTTTCACCCCATGTCTAAAGACGGGCTACACCCTGCGTGGGCTTTCTCGTTCGGAAAATCTGTAAAATTGATCACGAGCAGCATTTATCAGGGCGTGTAGGCGTACCTGAAGACATTGCACAGGCTTGCTTATATTTAACTTCTTTCAGCAAGTGTCCAAACACTCGCTGAAAAAAGTTAAAGCCTCCGGTGGATGTCACGGAATCGGAAAGGAGTTCTTAAAAGGATGTTAGCCTAAAATCCTCGCATCCATGCGATAACGGCTCACTGACCTGCATCACGCAGGTCCAAGCACAAAGCCGATTCCGGACGCAATTATGCCAAGGCATAATTAATCAAGCCCCACAAATAATTTCGTCACAGGCATTAATCTAACAGTGGATGGTGGGATGACAAAGAAAATGATCTATGAAGAATAAGTCAAACCTACTACTCAATAGCGAACAAAAGCAAATCAGATTCACTAAGCATTTTTGAATCCGGTTTCTATTTTTGGTGAATAAATTCTAGCTTGCTTATTCTTCGAATAATGAGCAATCGGTTGAATGCCTTGGACAGATTCCTTCACAAATGGAGCTAGTGTATTGCTTTCAATGTTAATATGGACTCGTTGTAGCTGCCATGTCATATGATCTATATCTATGCGAAATAGGGAATTCTTCCACTTTGACCAAGAATGATACCGTTCTACTAACCATTTATCAAAGGTAGAACTACTTATTTCACTGGCAATCGGTTGATATGAAATTTCCAACCTTTCATCGAGTGCACCTTGATATAAACTTGTAAAAGAGAAATTGTCCCCTGTTTGTTTTAAAGATATTTTTGAATGGCGATACGATAAACTGCCCTTTGTAGCTATTTGTACGATAAAACGATTCGTAACATCTAAGTTAAAGAAATAGATACCTTTCATGCCGTTATACGTAACATATGTCCGGACATTAAGCTGTAAATGCGAACCTACTCCTGGTAATGGTGGTAGAAATCTCAGTCGTTGTCCTTTTACTTTAAAAAGGACAACACTAAGCCAAGCGTTATTTTCATAGAGATCCAGTTGCAACTCTCGCGGAATGTACTGCTTTAAATCCTTAGGTGGAACTGGCCAATGTAGAAACAACACATCTTGCCATATTTGCGTTAAAATCCACGGTTTACTCCACATAAAATAACTCCTTTCTGTAGTTAAATTCTTTCCTACAAAGGAGTTATTCAAACGAAAATGATTATTTTTGTTCTGAATCTAATGTTTCTGTTTCAACATATTGGTAATATAAGTTGCGCAGTTCGGATTCTTTATAACTGCCTAAATGACTTTTATATTGTGGATGCACCAAAATACCATGATCTCGAAGTTGTTTCACAAACCAACCTTTTGAATACTTATGCACTTTACACATTCCCTTCACTACTATTCATTACATAGCGTATGCTCAGGAATTTGTGTAGTGACATTTTTTCAAAATAAAAAACGAAGAATTGTTCCTTCGTTTTCTCAAACAGAATAGGTCAAGGTAATTTTGGTGAATGTTATTGCTCTTTAAATGAGGATGATTTCCGTTCCAGGGCGCTTGCTTTCATACATAAGATACATACTATGTGAGCTGGTTGATTGTAGTGGAGACTGAGCGACTCCTTGGGGATCAGCGTCACAGATGAGACCCTGCAGCGAGCAACGCGAGTGAAGCGCATCGGACGCCCCCAGGAAAACGCTCAGTCGGAACGGAAATCAACCCTTCATTTTGCCTAAGGGCTATACTTGAGCATTAATTTCATTGACACAATAATTTTCAACTTATGTGCCACAAAACGTTCGATATGGTTGGTTAGATGGCGTTGGTAATGTCGCATATTCCTGCTGCTCCACACAATGTGCAAAAGGTTGAGCAAGAGCATCTAGTAATCGCTCCATTACGCTATAGTCTCCCTGCTCAACAGCAGCCTCTAATGCTTCTTCTACACGGTGATTTCGTGGAATAACTGCTGGATTATGATCGCGCATTAATTGTTGAGACATGTCTTTTGTTTCTTGTTGTCTTTCTAGCCTTGCAAGCCAATTCTTATGCCATTCTTTAAATTCATTTGTACTAAATAACATTGAGTCATCAAATTTATCGAAGGTTAATGCGATAAATGTATTCGTATAGTCTGCTTGATGTTGCTGCATTAACTTTAGAAGCTCTTCAATGAGTGCTACGTCCTGATCTTCTTCGTTAAATATCCCAAGCTTTGCTCGCATACCTGCTAGCCAGTTTGCATAATACAGCTGAGGATATTGTTTGAGAGTCTCTTGAGCTAAGTGTATAGCCTGTTCTTGATTTTCATGGATTAACGGTATTAATGATTCAGCCAGTCGTGTTAAATTCCATCCTCCGATATTAGGCTGGTTGCCGTACGCATAACGGCCTTGTCGATCAATAGAGCTAAATACTGTCGCTGGATCATACGTATCCATGAAAGCGCAAGGACCATAATCAATCGTCTCACCACTAATGGTCATATTATCTGTGTTCATGACTCCATGAATAAAACCAACTAACTGCCATTTTGCGATGAGAGATGCTTGTTTCTTGATAACTTCCTCTAGAAGGGTTAAATAACGATTTTGATCTTCATCAGCATTAGGATAGTGACGTTCCAAAGTATAATCCGCCAAAGCTTTTAGCTCATCCTCCGTTCCAAAGTTCGCTGCATATTGGAAAGTTCCCACTCGCAAATGACTGCTTGCAATACGCGTTAAAACCGCTCCTGGAAGCTCTGTTTCACGAAGGACCGTTTCACCTATCTTCACGACAGCTAAACTTCGAGAGGTTGGAATGCCAAGTGCATACATGGCTTCACTAATAATATATTCACGTAGCATTGGACCAAGTGCTGCCCTGCCATCTCCGCCTCGGGAATAAGGAGTTCTTCCTGAGCCTTTTAGTGCGATATCCAAACGTTCATGAGTTGGTGTTAGTTGTTCACCTAATAACAGTGCCCTTCCGTCTCCGAGCATATTAAAGTGACCAAATTGATGACCTGCGTAAGCTTGTGCAATAGGCATGCCACCAGTCGGATTGTCGTTACCTGCAAAAATCGCTACCGCTTCCTCGCTTTGCAACGCATCGACGTTTAATCCAAGTGAATTGGCAACTGATTCATTTACTAGTATTAACTTTGGTGAACGAACTGGATTTAAATTAATTGTTGAATAAAAAATGTTTGGTAGGCGAGCATAGCTATTATCAAAATTCCATCCTATTGTATTTTCCATGTTATCTCCTTCGTTACGTTTATCTTTATTTTTTCAACTTCATCACAAACAATTCATAGTCATTTTTACCATTTGCATTTAACTTCTTTCAGCAATTATTTTTCTGTAGCGTAAGCGAAGCGTCAGCTACACATGTTTTATGTAACGTAAGTGAAACGGCAGTTACAAATGTTTTTTGTAGCGACAGCAAAGCGTCAGCTAGATGAATGCAGATTTAAACTACTTTTCAGTGTGTGTCCAAACATCCGCTGAAATAGAGGACCTCAGTCTAAGAACGCCACGGTCTGTGGCAATTTATCTGTGCGAAAGCGAAGCAACAGCAACACACGACTGACTGACCAATGTCATGCTGTTGCCGCTGACGCTACGTTAGCACTGCGCTTTCGCACAAAAAAACATCTGCAGGCCTGAGCACAAAGCCGATTCCGGATGCAATTATGCCGAGGCATAATTGATTGTGGGATAAAACAAAAACGCTTAAGTTTTAGAAACTCTAAGCGTTTTTGCTTCATCATTTTCGCATAAACTTGTGGGTGGAAATACAGTTATTATCATCCGTCAAGAACTTTACTTCAAAATACGTATCTTCAACCGCTACAAGAGCAAAGCTTTTTTCTTTACGACCACGTGGTTTTAATAAGCTCCCTGGATTTAAAAATAACACATCATCAATCATTTCCGCCCCAAGGATATGAGAGTGACCAAAGCACGCAATTTGCGCGCCTACTTCTTTGGCCCGATATGATAATGATAAGATGGAATTTTTAACATTGAATAAATGGCCATGTGTTACAAAGACTCTGACATCCTCTAAATCGAATACTGCCTCATCAGGGAAGGCTTGATCGATGTCACAATTTCCGCGTACTTTCTTCATGCCATCCAATGCTTTATGCGAGAAAGGAAGCTCACTATCTCCGCAATGAATGAAAGCATCAGCATTTGGGTAAAAGCTACGAACTTTTTCAATCACATTACTATCGCCATGTGTATCACTCATGACCAGTATTTGCATGGATATCACCTCTTATTTTATAAGATTAGGTAATTGTTCCTTCAACTTACGAATAGCATTCCCGCGGTGGGAAATTGCTCCTTTTTCATCGGCTGTTAGCTCTGCCATCATACGGTTTAAGCTTGGGACAAAGAAGACTGGATCATAACCAAATCCGTTTGTACCACGTTTTTCGTGTGCAATAACACCTTCACAAGTACCAAAAACTGTTGTCGTTTCAAAACCAGGTCCTGCAATAGCGATGCAACAGCAGAAACGTGCTGTACGCTTTTCATCCTCGACATTTTTTAGGTTTTCTAACAGTTTAACCATGTTTGCTTCATCATCATGATCACCAGCATAACGTGCGGAATAAACACCTGGCTCACCATTTAATGCATCAACAGCTAAGCCACTATCATCAGCAATAACAATTGTCTTTAGCTCTTTTGCCAATGCTTCTGCCTTTAAGATTGCATTTTCCTCAAAGGTAGTGCCTGTTTCTTCTATTTCCATCTCTGGGGCAACATCAAACATCGTTACTACTTCATAGCCAAGTGGACCAAATAACGCTTCGAAATCTTTTGCTTTTCCTTTATTTTTAGTTGCAATGACTACTTGTTTCATGTTATTCATTTCCTCCCACTTTGTTAGCCAATTCACCTAGTGTCTCTTTTTGAAGTGCAATCAATTGTTGAATACCTGCTTCACCTAACGACAGAAGTTCATTTAACTCTTCACGTGAAAATGTTGCTTCTTCACCTGTCCCTTGTAGCTCAACAAAGCGTCCTGCTCCTGTCATGACGATATTCATATCTACAGCAGCAGCAACATCTTCAACGTAGTTTAAGTCTAAAATTGCTCCGTGATCCTCTACAATCCCAACACTTGTTGCAGCTAAATAGTCTGTGATCGGGAATTTTGCTAATTGTTTTTCTTCTGCGAGCTTTGCAACTGCTTGTGTCATCGCTACAAATGCTCCTGTTATTGAGGCTGTACGCGTTCCTCCGTCTGCTTGAATCACGTCACAGTCAATCCACACAGTACGCTCACCAAGTGCTTCTAAATCAACGACAGCACGTAATGCACGACCGATTAATCGTTGAATCTCCATTGTGCGGCCATTGACTTTGCCGCGAGATGATTCACGTGCTGTACGCTGTGCTGTTGCACGAGGTAGCATCGAGTATTCTGCAGTAATCCACCCTTTGCCTTGTCCACGTAAAAATCCAGGAACCTTATCCTCAATCGTTGCTGTGCAAATTACTTTTGTATTGCCTACTTGAATTAACACTGAGCCTTCTGGGTGCAATAAATACTCACTATCTATTTTCACAGGACGCAGCGCATCTACATTTCTTCCATCAAATCTTGTCATAATTTTCGTTCCTCCTAAAATCTTTCGCGCACTCATCTTAACATAATTTTCACCTTCAAAAAAGTGCTCGGTCCTTTATGTAAAATGCTAAAAACGGCAAAAATCAGCCTAGCCTCTAGCTAAGCTGATTTTTTATTTTAATGTCATACGCTTTATATGGAGAGTACCTTGCTCAAGCCAACTTTCAGCAATTGAACGGAAAATCGGTACTGAACCAGTTGCATAAAATTTATGGGCAGGCACAGCGTCTGGATCAGCCAAAGTGCCATTATATTCAAGCATTTCTTGAACATCCTTTGCTGTTTCCTCTGCAGAAGAAAGCACAAACACTTCCTCCCCTACAGCAGCTTCAATTTGTTTTTGCAGAATAGGATAGTGCGTACATCCTAGTATGACCGTATCAAATTGTTCATTTTTCAACGGCTTTAAGCCTTCCGCAATTAATTTATTTGCAAATTCACCTTTATATTCGCCACTTTCTACAAGTGGTACGAATGTTGGACATGCAAGTGGAATAATATGAGTCGACGTATTCAGTGATAATAAGGCTTCCTCATACGCTCCACTTTTAATTGTTCCTTCTGTTGCAAGCACAACGACTTCATGTCGCTTCGTTTTCTTTACAGCTGCACGTGCGCCAGCATTAATAACGCCTAGTACCGGAAAAGGCATATTTCTTTGTAAACTTTCGAGTGCTACTGCAGTCGCTGTATTACAAGCAATGACGAGCATTTTGATATTCATTTTCTCTAGTGCTTTTGCCATTTGCCAAGTGAAATTTCGTACTTCTTGACGACTTCTTGGACCATACGGACATCTTGCTGTATCACCAATATAATAGATCGTTTCGTTTGGTAATAGCTTCATTATTTCTTTTGCTACGGTTAAACCGCCTACTCCTGAGTCAATAACGCCTATCGGGGCATTCATACTTTCCGCCTCAATCCTGTTTCATGTGTACATGTAGTTTTTCTAAATAGCTTGATAATTGCGCGACCTCTTGTTCGTTAAAACCAACAAGCTTCTCTTGCAAATATTGCTGTCTTTTTTCAATAACCTCTTGAATAATGCGTTCGCCCTTCTCGAGAAGATGAACAACAACGACACGACGATCGTTTTCGTCACGCATTCGCTTGACTAATTCATTTTTCTCCATTCGGTCCACTAAATCTGTTGTTGTACTAAAAGCTAAGTATAATCTATTTGACAGGTCGCCAATTGTAATATCTCCAAGCTCTTCTAACCACTGTAATGCAACAAATTGTGGCGGCGTAATCGCATATTGTGAAACAATCTCTCTTCCTTTTTGCTTCACAATCGCCGCTATATAGCGTAATTCCTTTTCAACCGTTGCAACGGTTTCAGGTGAGTGCTTTGTTACTTCATCCGACATATAACTATTTCACTCCTAAAAATACGTTGAATAGTTCTATTTTGTCGTTTTTTTTCTGAAATAGCAAGTGTCCAATTAGTCTAATTTAAATTCTTCTAAGCGTAACAGCTCAATTAACGCTTGAGATCGATTCGTTACACCTAACTTTTGAATTGTATTGGAAATGTGATTTCGCACTGTTTTTTCACTAATACCAAGTTGCTCTGCAATATCCCTCGTTGTTTTTTCAGCTAATAAAAGCGCAAATATTTCACGTTCTCGGTTCGTTAAAAGAGAACGATGATGAGAGCCATTCATTTTCAGTTACACCCTCCTCCCCCGCACGTATTGTAACTTATGTTAAGGAATGAGGAGCGGTGACGGCTATTTTCATGAATATCTCGTGTTTCCTAAAAAAATTCGGAAATTACTTCCACTCATTAATGCATTTTATGTAAAAGTGGATCATCACCATAACGAGTGGTTGGTTTCAGTTCCGACTGGCCGCTTTTCTTAGGCGCCCAGTCTCTATTCCAATAAACTTATATATAGCATACAGTCATCCACATCTTATTGTAATGAGCTGAGTCGTAAAAATGCAATTTCAATCGTCGAGATCATTGTTTATACTTCTTTCCTCAGGACTTTTTCGTAATCCTTTTCCAATACTATATGAACACTAAACTTGCTAATTGAGTTTTTGCCTCTTCAGATAGTGGTACACTCTTGCCAGTTCGAGGGTTCATTTGCACTACCGTACCACGACCCGTAAAGCAAACTTCATCATGCTGGTTTTTCGCTAAGTAATGAATATCCAATGACGAGTTCCCTACTGTAGCTACCTTCGTATAAATTTTTAGCACATCATCAAAGAAAACTTGCTTCACGTAATCACACTGTAAGTCGGCTACAATCGGAATACCCTCTACATGTTCATCAATTGCTGATGGCATTAGAACACCTAAATGACGGAAATAATCGATTCGTGCTTGTTCAAAATATGTAAAGCTAATTGTATTGTTCATATGACCGTACATATCCGTTTCTGAAAAACGTACACGGACCTCAATAAAAAATGCAAAATCCTTTGCCCATTCCTGAAAATCTCCGATATAATTTGCTTTCATCTTAGCCATCCCCCTAATTTTCATTCGCTTCTTCCAGAACAACAAATGGAATTAGCAAATCACAAATGAATATACATTCATTATAAAGGAAAACACTATATTATCATAGAAAATTCACATTTTCACTCGTTAAAACTTATTTTCCGTCGATATCGACATTCCTATTCTATTTTGAGTAATTCGGTCTTTTACTATGATGTCATCATACTTAGTTTAGTACTCTTTCTTGAAAATGCCCCTATCTGAACTCCCTATAGTACAAAACTTTAATGGTGAATAGGATCAATCAAGCATTTACGAGTTTTATTCTACAAAATTATTTTATATTTTTCATAGAAAAAAACTCCCTCACACATTCAGTGTAAGGGAGTTGGGAGTAAAGCTTGTACTATTAGTCAACGTAGTGGTCAGAACCGAAGAAATTACGGAACATTTGCACTGTAGTTGCACGGTTTAATGATGCGATAGATGTTGTTAAAGGAATACCTTTTGGACAAGCAGCTACACAGTTTTGTGAGTTACCGCAGTTTGCAAGGCCTCCATCACCCATGATTGCATTTAAACGTTCGTCTTTAATCATTGCACCAGTTGGATGAGTGTTGAATAGACGTACTTGTGATAATGGTGCTGGTCCGATGAATGAAGCTTTTTCAGACACGTTTGGACATGCTTCCATACATACACCACAAGTCATACATTTAGATAATTCATAAGCCCATTGACGTTTACCTTCTGGCATACGTGGACCTTCACCTAAATCATAAGTACCATCGATTGGAACCCATGCTTTAACTTTTTTAAGTGCATTGAACATACGTTCACGGTCAACTTGTAAGTCACGAATAACTGGGAAAGTTTTCATAGGCTCAATTTTAATTGGCTCAGTCAATTGGTCAACAAGAGTTGAACATGATTGACGTGGGCGGCCATTGATAACCATTGAACATGCACCACAAACTTCTTCAAGACAGTTCATATCCCATGCTACTGGAGTAGTGTTTTCACCATTTTCAGTAACAGGATTTTTTTGAATTTCCATTAAAATAGAAATTACGTTCATACCATGACGGTAAGGCACTTGGAATTTTTGCCAGTAGCCATTGCCGCCTTTTGTATCTTGACGTAAAATTTCAACTTTGACCATTCTTCCAGTATTAGCTGCGATATTCATAATTCTTAGTCTCCTTTCGCAGAGTAATCACGTTTACGTGGTGGAATTAATGAAACGTCGACTTCTTGGTACGTGATGATTGGGTTACCAGTAGTTGGGTCAAACTTCGCCATTGTTGTTTTTAAGAAGTTCTCATCATCACGGTTCGGGAAATCTGGCTTATAGTGAGCACCGCGAGATTCGTTACGTAGTAATGCACCTTTTGTCATTACTTTCGCTAGGTAAATCATATTTTTCAACTGACGCGTAAAGTGAGCACCTTGGTTACTCCATTTTTGAGTATCGTTGATGTTAATGTTTTCCCAACGTTTTTGGAATTCATCAAGTTTATTCAATGTATCTTGAAGTTGGTCGTTATAACGTACTACTGTCATAGTAGCTGTCATCATTTCACCAAGCTCTTTATGAAGTAAGTAAGCGTTTTCTGTGCCGTCCATTTTCATGACAGCATCCCACTTAGCTTGTTCTTCTTTAACGCGAGCATCGAATATTTCTTGAGGAAGATCTTCAGCATGCTTTTTAAGATGTTTAACATAATCTACTGCGTTTGGTCCAGCAACCATACCGCCATAGATAGCAGATAATAATGAGTTCGCACCAAGACGGTTTGCACCATGTTGAGAATAATCACATTCACCTGCTGCAAATAGACCAGGAATTTCAGTCATTTGGTTGTAGTCAACCCATAATCCACCCATTGAGTAGTGAACTGCCGGGAAAATTTTCATTGGTAATTTACGTGGATCATCACCTACGAATTTTTCGTAGATTTCAATAATACCACCTAGTTTTACATCTAATTCATGTGGATCTTTATGAGAAAGATCTAGGTATACCATGTTTTCGCCGTTGATACCAAGTTTTTGGTTTACACAAACGTCGAAAATTTCACGTGTTGCAATATCACGTGGTACTAAGTTACCATATGCAGGATACTTTTCTTCTAGGAAGTACCAAGGTTTACCGTCTTTATAAGTCCAAATACGGCCACCTTCACCACGAGCTGACTCTGACATTAGACGGTTTTTGTCATCTCCAGGAATCGCTGTTGGGTGAATTTGGATGAACTCACCATTCGCGTATGAGGCACCTTGTTGGTAAACGATAGAAGCAGCAGAACCTGTATTAATTACAGAGTTTGTTGTTTTACCGAAGATAATACCAGGGCCACCAGTCGCCATAATAACAGCATCTGCACGGAATGATTTAATTTCTTCTGTACGCATATCTTGCGCTACGATACCGCGACAAACGCCGTCAGGATCGACTACTGCACCAAGGAATTCCCAGTGCTCATATTTGTTCACTAAACCAGCTACTTCGTGAGAGCGAACTTGCTCGTCTAGTGCGTATAGTAATTGCTGACCAGTTGTTGCACCAGAGAAAGCTGTACGGTGCATTAAAGTACCACCGAAACGACGGAAGTCAAGAAGACCTTCTGGTGTACGGTTGAACATTACACCCATACGGTCCATTAAGTGAATAATACCAGGGGCTGCATCACACATACCCTTAACAGGTGGTTGGTTCGCTAAGAAGTCCCCACCATAAACTGTATCATCAAAGTGAATCCAAGGAGAATCCCCTTCACCTTTTGTATTTACCGCACCATTAATTCCGCCCTGCGCACATACAGAGTGTGAGCGTTTTACAGGAACTAATGAGAATAAATCAACTTCTGTACCAACTTCAGCTGCTTTAATCGTTGCCATCAGACCAGCTAGACCGCCGCCGACAACAATTATTTTGCTTTTCGCCATGATTATTTCTCACTCCTCTTAAAAAATTGCAATGATTGCATGTACTCTATAGTAGCTTCTATTGAATTAAACGAAAGCTAAAATAGCAGCCACACCAACTACACTTAGAATTACGAAAATAATGTTTGTTACATAAGTAGCAATCTTTTGAGACTGAGGAGATTGTGTAATACCCCAGCTTACTAGGAATGCCCATAAACCATTAGATAAGTGGAAAGTTGCTGATATAATACCAACAATGTAGAATCCAAGCATGAATGGATTAGAAACGATATTTGCCATCATGTCGTAATCAACTTCTGTACCAAGTGCTTTTTGAATACGAGTTTGGAAAATATGCCATGCAATGAAGATCACTAAGAATACACCAGTGAAACGTTGTAATGAGTACATCCAGTTACGGTATGTGCTGAAACGTCCTGTATTTGGTGTAGCAGTGAATGCAATGTAGACACCATAAAATGCGTGGAACATTAATGGAATATAGATGACAATCCATTCAACTAGGATAAGGAATGGAATCTTTTCCATATTAGCGGTAGCTGCGTTGTAACTTTCTGCTCCGCCTGTTGCTGTAAAGTTAATTAACAGGTGCATCGTTAAAAACAGACCTACTGGAATGATACCAAGTAGAGAATGTAAGCGACGCAATAAAAACTCTCGATCTTTCGACAAGACTGTTACCCCCCTTAGTACTTAAAATAGCACAACTAAAGAAGTCATCATTTTGTAACTGATACTTCATTGACTGTGTATTTCATCATGGTACAATATTATGACATGTTTATTGTACTCTCAAGAGCTACGAGCGTCAAGGCAACTTAAAGTTTTTCACATCCCTTATTAAAGAAGCAATCTAGTACATGATGCATCGTTTTTTCTCGAAAAATCTACCTTTACTTTATCAGTGTCAAATTTTAAGAAAATTCTAAGAAAGAAGGCTTTCAATGTTAAACACTTCATCTCCTACAATCTCAGCATTTGGCTATGAGATAATTCGCGATTATATTTTATCTTCCATTCTTGGTAAACACGAAGATGATGTCCTTTACTGGGCAGGAAAAGATCTAGCTCGGAAGTTCCCATGTACAAGTCAAGATGAACTTATCGCATTTTTCGCAGATGCCTGTTGGGGTAATTTAGAGCTTGTCAAAGAATCGAAGGATGGACGCATATTCCAGTTGACAAATGATCCAGATCTGTTACAAATCGGTCTTCGTAGCTTTAGACTTGAAGCAGGGTTTATAGCTGAGCAAATCCAGCAAGCAAAAGGTTATTTAACAGAATGCTATGATGAAAAACGTGAAAAACAACAAAATGTTACGTTTACAGTAAAATGGGACGTTAAAGAAAGAATCATGAACACCGTTCCTACAGAATAAACAAAAAGGATTGTCATCCCAGATTTATGGATGACAATCCTTTTTGTTTATACTATAGAAGTTAATTGTAGTAAAGACTGGGCAACTCCTTAGAGTAGCGTCATAGATGGACAAGCGAAGCAGCTCCATTGGACGCCCCAGTAAAGCGCACTGTCGGAACGGAAATCAACCTCTCGTTATACTCACGAATCCTTTTTATATTGATAGTTGAGCATGTCTTTCTTTTAATAGCACATCTATTAACGCAATAAATGCCTCCAAAATATTAAGTGAGTGTTGAATCATTTCTTCTATGTTATGAATTGACAGTTCATTCACTAATTTTTGTGCGGCCATATGGACTAATTCATGTGGTTGTTCAATATGAAGATATTCTGGTAAATTCTGATATTCCTCATAATGTCCGTAATACCATTTTCCAAACATACATTGATGATGCGTTTTTATCGTTTCTTTCTGACCAGCCTTTTGAATAGCATCTCGTAAAAAGCGAGCATGATCCATTAACCTTGCTGCCATTTGGCTAACTACCGTTTGCTCTGATGGTTTTCTGATTGTCGGTGCAATAGCTTTTAACATTTCAGATACTTGATTTTGGATTATATCCGAGAAGTCACTAGAATGTGATAATTCCGTCGTCGTTTCCGCTAAACGACCTACAGCTATTACATTTTCTTCTGATGCAGCTGTTATTTGATGAATGCCATGTGCTGCTTCTTCAATATTTCTACTTGTTACAGTCAGATTAGCAATATTGTCCTTCATGATACTTAAAAAGTCAGTTAAATAATGTTCGACTTGTTTAATATTTGTTATTGTATTATGTAATTTCTTATCAATGACTGATCGAATCTTTGTCATTTCTTGCAATGAACCTTTCGAGCTACTGGCTAACTTCCCTACCTCCATCGCGACAACATTAAAGCCTTTTCCATGCTCACCAGCACGTGCGGCTTCAATAGAGGCATTTAAAGATAGTAGTTGTGTTTGATCGGCAATCCCGGTTACACCTTTACTGATATCATCCATTTTAGTCATTTCATCATTCAGTTGCTCTGTTGAACGAGCTCCTTTGGCCAACAACGCCTGAACCATTTCACCTTTTGAAATGGATGATTCCATTTCCTCTACAAGTAGTAATGAATGCTGTTTTATTTCTTGAATGTTTGCATTAACATTTTGCTCAACCGCAAGCATCTCCTCTGTATTTGACGACATTTCTTCACTCATCGCTGAAATATCCCCTACACTCGTAGAGACATTTTGAACCTTTAAAGCCGTTTGAAAATTAATTAACTCCATATGCGCTAGTACAAAGTCTAAAATCGCATTTTTCACATCAATGCTTTCCTGCTCAAGTTCCAATTCCAAAATTCGTTTTTTTAATATTTGTATGTCTATATCGTTGTGCCTCTCAACACTTTCATCCATTGGCTTTTGAAATAAACCAAATAACCCCATACAAACTTCCACCTTCCCCTTGGTAAAACATGTCACATTTTATTATATAACAATAGAATTGGATAAAGTATTAAATTGATGTGAACAAAAAAAGATGTGCCCATTCCAGAAGATTCATTCTAAGTGAAGTAGTTAATTGGAGTGGAGGCTAGGCTACTCCTTGGGGATCAGCGATAGAGGAACGAAGGCTAAAACCATCAGGTCCTGTGATAACGCCTTCGTGACCAACATCGTGTTGGCCCAAGCGGCTCATCGGACGCTCCCAGGAAGCTTTGCTCTGTGCGAAAGCGTAGCGACAGCAACAACAAATGTTTTATCTGCGCGAAAGCGAAGCGTCAGCGGCAAAGAGCCCAGCCGGAATGGAAATCAACCCCTCGTTTTGCCATAGAACCCTACTTTATTTAATATGACATATTAATTTCATTGACATAATAGTTTTTCAACAACATGAAAAGATGTGCCTTTTACTGACACATCCTCTTCAACATTATATGTAAAGCGCTTGTTCTAAGTTAAATTCATCATGTAATGCATTTGCTGCACGAATCATTTCGTCCTGAGGTACAACAACAGACACTTTTATTTCAGACGTACTTACCATCTTTACAGGGATATCTTCACGACGTAGACGATCAAACATACGGGCAGCTACCCCTGGATTTGATGCCATTCCTGAGCCAATAATAGAGACTTTTGCTAAGCCAATTTCAAAATCGGCAAAACTAAATCCTAATGATAATTTACTATCTTCTAAGACACGTAATGCTTCAGCGAACTCCTCTTTTAAAATGGTAAATGATACAGTCGGCTTTAAGCCATCAATTATTGCTTGTACGATTATATCGACGTTTATACAATTTTCTGCAAGTATTGTGAACATATCTGCTAACGAAGCATTCGAATAAGCATCATAACCAACTGTTAAGCGAATAACGTCTGACTCATAGGCAACACCACGTACAATTAAATTTTTTTCCATTTCAACTTCCTCCTTCAATAAAGTACCTACTGTAGCTATTTCGCTCGACCGAATGATAACTGGGATTTGAAACTTCTTTGCTAACTCTACTGCTCGCGGGTGTAAAACTTGTGATCCTAAGTTTGATAGCTCTAGCATCTCATCATAGGAGATTTCTTTTAGCTTTTGTGCCCCAGCAACATGACTTGGATCAGCTGTATAGATTCCTTCCACATTCGTGTAAATATCTACCCGCTCCGCCTTCAATTTTGCTGCAATAGCTATAGCCGACGTTTCTGCCCCACCTTTACCTAACATCGTAATATTCCGTGAATTATCGATACCTTGTTCCCCAGCAACGATAACGATTTTTCCCTGTACAAAATGCTCTTCTATTCGACTAGCATTTATCTCATCAATACGGGCATTGCTATACATAGCATCGGTTTCAATGCCCGCCTGCCAGCCCGTTAATGACACGGCATCATATCCTTCCTCTTGTAAAGCAATTGCCACTAATGTACTTGTAAGTTGTGAGCTTGATGAAAATAGTGCATCTAGTTCACGCTTAGATGCATGGTCTGATAAATCACGAGCCATCTTTGCTAATTCTTTAGACATACCCCTCATAGCTGTAGTGACAACGACAACATCAAAACCTTTTTCCTTTTCTGCAATCGCCTTTTTCACAACATTTCGAATGCGCTCTGTTGATGCAAATGCTGCACCACCAAATTTCATCACAACTTTCGCCATCTTTATCATTCTCCTTCTTATTCAATCATTTCGCTGATTATAAAGTAGCTATACTTTTTTAGCTTTTTACAAAAATAACACCGCAAAAGCAAATAGCGCTCCTTCACCTCTTAGGTAAGAGTAACAGCCTTGAAAAAATGTTGTTTCGAGAAATCTAAAAAGGCAGCTCTCACATAACGTGAAAGCTGCCTAAATAACATGTACAATAAAAGTAACTTGCGCATGTGTGATAGCTCTCCGAAACGTTTAGATTCGACAGTCTCACATCTCTTAAATGTAAAACCAGCACAGCATCGGAAACAACGATGCTCCACTTCGGCAAGCTCCCCTTTCATACATCTTCACTGGACTTGTTCGTCCTCGAATGTACTACTCTTGAACCTTGCACCTCTATCATCACTAAATAGTGATTGTATTTAATTGAACCTTAGTGAAGAAATTTCCATTTTAATAAGTAGAAACTACTGAAAAAAACTAAGGCGCCGCATATAACATTGCTATATTGAAGAGCAATGTTATATATCAACCTTAGCATACGTCTAATCCTTTGACAATGTATCCTGTTAAAAATTAACTTAGCCTTAGCGTAATTGCCGCTGACGCTTTGCTCGCTGCAGATAAACAATGCGTCCGGATTATGAATCGTGCACATGCCTGCACGAGGACCGACACGATATCGGTCATTTTGGTAATGCCACAGGACGTAGCGTTTTTAGACTGAGCTCCTCTATTTCAGTAGGTGTTTGAATACCCACTGAAAAGGAATTCCGTCTGCATTCATCTCAGCACCTTCAGAGATGGGAGTCTTCTGCTGAATGAAAATAAGCATAAATATCGCTAGCTAGATTAGCTGGCATCCCAGCTTCCTGTAGTGCCTGCACACTTGCCTCACGAATTTTTTTGACAGAGCCAAAATGCTTAAGTAACTGCTGTTTTCGCTTTGGGCCAATGCCCTCTATATGATCGAGGACAGATTGTATAGCATGTTTCTCATGCTGCTGTCGTAAGAAGGTTATAGCAAAGCGGTGTACTTCATCCTGAATTCGTTGTAGTAAGTAGAATCCATCACTTGTACGCTTTAACGCAATAACTTCTGGTGGATCACCAAATAAAAGCTGTGACGTATTATGCTTTTCATCTTTCGCTAATCCGGCAATTGGAATGACAAGGCCGAGCTCATCCTCTAATACTTCTCGCGCGACTTCCATTTGCCCCTTCCCACCATCTATTAGTACTAAATCCGGTAAAGGTAGACCATCTTTTAATACACGTGTGTATCGACGACGTATTACTTCCTGCATTGCCCCGTAATCATCGTGCTTGGCGGCGGTACGTGTTTTGTATTTTCGATACTCCTTCTTCGCAGGTTTTCCATCGATAAATACAACCATTGCAGATACAGCATCTGTCCCATGCATATGACTATTATCGAAAGCCTCAATTCTTAAAGGCGTAGAAATGCCCATAGCTTCACCGAGCGCCTCACATGCTCCTATTGTGCGTTCTTCCTGACGTTCAATAAGCTGGAACTTTGCTGCTACAGCAATTTCAGCATTTTTTGTCGCTAATTCAACTAGCTCTTTTTTTTGCCCACGTTTTGGTGTCAGTACCTTAACTTCTAATAATTCCGTTAAAATATCTGCATCAATAGATTGTGGGATAAAGATCTCTTTAGGCTTAATGTGCTCTAACTTTTCGTAAAATCGTCCAACAAACGTTAAAAATTCCTCTTCTGCCTCTTGATAAACCGGGAAAATCGAGACATCTCGTTCTATAAGCTTTCCTTGACGAACAAAGAAAACTTGAACACACATCCAGCCCTTCTCGACGGCATAGCCAAATACATCGCGATTCGTTGTATCACTTGATACGATTTTTTGCTTTTGCATGACTGTATCGATATGGACAATTTGATCACGAAATTCCTTTGCACGCTCAAACTCTAAATTTTCTGCGGCCGCTAGCATTTTTACCTCTAGCTCCTTTTTGACTTCCTCAACCCCACCATTTAAAAATTTTGTCATATTCTCAATCATATCGTGGTAAATATCAGCACCTATATCCTTGATACAAGGGGCTAGGCATTGTCCCATATGATAATACAAACAAACCTTGGTAGGGAGTTGTACACATTTTCGAAGAGGATATAAACGATCTAGCAGCTTTTTCGTCTCACTTGCTGCATACGCATTCGGATAAGGACCAAAATATTTCGCCTTATCCTTTTTCACTTTTCGTGTTGTAATAAGGCGCGGGTGTTTTTCATTTGTAATTTTTAAATACGGATACGTTTTATCATCCGTAAGCATAATATTGTACTTCGGGTCATGTAGTTTTATAAGATTAAGCTCTAAAATTAAAGCTTCAATATTGGAGGATGTCACAATGTACTCAAAATCTTCTATTTCTCCTACAAGCCTCTGTGTTTTCCCCTCATGCGAACCAGTAAAATACGAGCGTACTCGATTTTTTAGCACCTTTGCTTTCCCGACATAAATAATGGTTCCTTGTCGATCTTTCATCAAATAGCAGCCAGGCTGATCTGGTAAAATTTCAAGCTTTCGTTTAATTAAATCATTCATCGCCTACCTGCCCCCTTTTTTTAAAAAAACGTTCGTCTCCTATTCCCAAAAATAACGTTCTCGTTTTCTCTATATTATATAACGAAAAAAAGCCAAGCACATCTTATTGATGGCTTGACTCATATTTTCTTACAGATTAAGCATGTTTTGCGATAAATGCTTCTAACGCTTCTTTTGGTTGGAAACCAACAGTTTTGTCTACTAATTCACCATCTTTAAATAATAGTAATGACGGGATAGACATAATTTGGTATTGTGCTGCAGTACCTTGGTTGTTATCTACATCTACTTTTACAATTTTAGCCGCACTACCTGCAGCATCCATTTCTTCAAGAACAGGTCCAATCATTTTACAAGGTCCGCACCAAGCAGCCCAAAAGTCTACTAATACTAACCCTTCTTTAATATCATCTTGGAAAGTTGCATCTGTTGCATGTACAATTGCCATTTGAAATCCTCCTTAAACTTACTATGTTTGTAGTATAGCATGGATAAATTCTCTTGAGCGAACAATCTGCCTAGTATGCAAAATTTATGAAAAATAAGGTCGAAAAAGGCATTAAGTTGATTTGTTATTTAGCCTCATTTTCTTGAAAACGACCTTTAAAGACATAAGTTAACGTAATAAAGAGATAGATAGCTAATGTAATACCTGTTACGATAATCGATGTTGTGAAAATAATACCAACCAGAATTGCACTTAACGCAATAATAGCGATCCAAGTTGTATAAGGGAACCATTTTACTGAATAGGTACTTGTTTTTTCTGGCTGTTTTTCACGCGATTTCAGATGTGCAATCGCAATAATTAACCAAATAAATAACACGGTATATCCAAGTGAGCCCATTAGGAAATCAAAAGTTTTGCTTCCCGCAAATAAAGAAAATATTACGGCCATATATAAAGCTAATGTACACATTAATATGGCATACACCGGAACTTTTCTTTTTGATAAATGTGCAAAGATTTTAGGAACACGCCCGTCCACAGCTTGTGTATACAGAACGCGTGATGAACCATAAAGTCCTGAGTTCATTGATGAAATAATTGCGAGTAAAACAACAGCGTTCATAATATGATCAGCACCAGGAATCCCAACCATTTTAAAGACCATTACAAACGGACTTTCTGGCACACCGTTTACTTCATTCCAAGGAATCAAGCTAACGATAATAAAGAACGGAACTAAATAAAAAGTCACAATGCGTACTAATGTACTGCGAACTGCTTTCGGCACTACTTTCTCTGGATTTTTCGTTTCAGCTAATGTAATACCAATAATCTCAGTGCCACCATAAGAGTAAATAACTACAAGCATTGCAGCAATCAACCCCATTGACCCGTTCGGGAAGAACCCACCACGCTCCGTTAAATTGGAAAAACCAACAGCTGTATGATTACCAAAAGTAACAAGTAATAAAATTAGTCCCGCTATGATGAACACCACAATAACGGTTATTTTAATTAACGCTAGCCAATATTCAGTTTCAGCAAAAACTTTCACCGATAACAAGTTAATGGCTGTAACTAACACCGAAACAGATAATGCAAGTATCCAAATTGGATAATCCGGCAACCAATACTGAATAAAAATTGCCGCAACTATAGATTCCGCTGCAATATTTAACACCCACATTTTCCAATAAATCCAATCTAGAAAATAAGCTGGATACTTTCCTAAAACGGCTTGCACTAAATCTCTAAATGTTCTCGCTTCGCTATTGCGGACTGCCATTTCTGCTAAACCTTGCATAACAAATAACAGAATAATCCCACCAATTAAGTACGCAATAAGTACTGATGGCCCTGCCATATCAATGGCCGTACTACTTCCTTTAAACAACCCTGCACCAATGGCACCACCTAAAGCCATCATCGTAATATGCCGTGAGGTCATCGTTCTTTTTAATTTCTGATTGTCGTTTTCCATTTCCTTACCTCCTAAAATCAACAAATGCGCTAAAGTGCTCGTTTACATCCGACAAGCGCTGGAGAGCCCGAAGCAAAAGTAAGTGCTCCTCCACTTTTGCCCGAGGCATCGAAGCGACCTCGAGGATGTAGCGCTTTAGCCTAGACGCAAAAAAGGCATATCGTCTGTTCCTTCATTATCTAATGAAAGAAGAGACGATATGCCATAAGCAAACCGCGGTACCACTCTAATTGGTTCTTTAAGAACCCTGCTTAAAAACCTAATAACGAAGGTTAACCGTCCAACAAATAGAATATTCTGCAAATTCCATTTATCTTACCGCTCCTAGGCAAGTTCAAAGTCTTATCGGACTGCGTCGCACCAACCCGCAGCTCTCTTCACCAAATAATGAGCTTTTACTACTCCTAATCTTTGCGTTTCTTTATAAAAATCAATTATGCCTCGGCATAATTGCGTCTGGAATCGGCTTTGTGCTTAGGCCTGCACGATGCAGGTCAGTTAGCCGTTATCGCATGGATGCGATGATTTTAGGCTAACATCCTTTAAAGAACTCCTTTCCGATTCCGTGACATCCGCCGGAGGCTTTAGGCCAACACGAAGTTGGTCACTCAGTCGTTGCCACAGGACGTGGCGTTCTTAGACTGAAATCCTCTATTTCAGCGAATGTTTAATCCGCTGAAAGAAGTTAAATTAATATTCATCACTATACGTTCTAAAATTAATTATGTCAACATTTTATTTTGCAATAACTTTAAAAAATCAAAAAATTCGAACGCAAAAAAACGGGGAAGACACACCCTCCCCGCGACAAAACAAATATTAATTTCGCCTTGGCGTAATTGTGTCCGGATTTTGACATCCGCCTGAGGCTTTATCTTCATTCAGTAAATTTGCTGAATGAAGATAATTTAATTAGGCATTTACTTTTAATGCTTTAAATTCTTCGATTAGAAGAGGCACTACCTCAAATAAATCACCTACGATACCGTAATCCGCAACTTTGAAAATATTTGCTTCTGGATCTTTATTAATCGCAACGATTACTTTTGAGTTTGACATACCAGCTAAGTGTTGAATCGCTCCAGAAATACCCGCTGCAATGTAAAGGTCTGGTGTTACTACCTTACCTGTTTGACCGATTTGAAGTGAGTAGTCACAATATTCAGCATCACATGCACCACGTGAAGCACCTACTGCACCACCAAGTAAATCCGCTAGCGCTTTTAATGGTTCAAAGCCTTCCTCAGATTTTACGCCACGACCACCTGCTACAACTACTTTTGCCTCAGAAAGATCAACACCCTCTGAAGATTTACGTACTACCTCTTTAATGATTGTACGAAGGTTTGTAATATCTACAGTAAGAGAAGTGATGTCACCTGATTTACCGGCTACTTTTTCTAATGGTGCAATATTATTTGGACGAACTGAAGCTAAAACCAAACCGTCTTTTACTTTAACTTTTTCAAAAGCCTTACCAGAGTAAATTGGACGGATGAATGCAACATCATCGCCAGCACCCTCAATTGACGTTACATCAGATACAAGACCTGCTTGTAATTTACTTGCAATTTTCGGTGATAAATCTTTACCGTTTGCAGTATGACCAAATACGATACCAGTTGGCTTTTCTTCCTCAATTACTGCTAATAAAGCTTGACCATAGCCATCAGATGTATATTGTTTTAAATGTGGATGCTCCACTGTTACAACACGATCTGCACCATATTCAAATAATGGACCTGTTAAGTTTGCTACGGCATCCCCTAAAAGTACACCAACAACTTCACCACCGTCTGCGATTTGCTTTGCAGCTGCAATCGCTTCGAAAGAAACATTACGTAAGCTTCCTTCACGAACTTCACCTAATACTAATACTTTTTTTGTCATAGTATATTCCCTCCGTTACCCTTTAAGATTCGATTTGTGTCATCAGATGACTTAAACTACTTTCGCCTCTGTATGAAGTAGGCTTACTAGCTCTTTTACTTGTGCAGAAAGTTCGCCTTCTAGAATACGGCCTGCTGCCTTTTGAGCTGGTAAGAAAATATCAACTGTTTCTACCTTAACCTCTACATCATCTTCATCGATATCTAAATCATCTAACTCAAGTTCTGCAAGCGGTTTCTTCTTCGCTTTCATAATCCCTGGTAAAGATGGGTAACGTGGCTCGTTTAAACCTTGCTGAGCTGTTATTAAAAGTGGTAAAGATGTCTCAATAACTTCTGAGTCACCTTCAATATCACGTACAATTTTCGCAGATGTTCCATCAATCTCAAGCTTTGTAATTGTTGTTACATAGTTAATACCTAGTAAATCTGCAACACGAGGTCCTACTTGACCAGAGCCTCCGTCAATTGCAACGTTTCCTGTTAAAATTAAATCAGCATCTTTATCTTTTAAATATTCAGCTAAAATATAGGCTGCTGCATTTTGATCCAATTCATCTAGATCGTCTTCTGTATTAATAAGAACTGCTTCATCTGCTCCCATCGCAAGAGCTGTACGCAATTGCTTCTCTGTCTCTTCGCCACCAATTGACACAACTGTTACTTTACCGCCAGCAGCGTCACGTACTTGAATTGCCTCTTCAATGGCATATTCATCGTAAGGATTGATGATGAACTCTGCACCATCCTCTTGGATTTTACCACCCGACACAACAATTTTTTCTTCTGTATCAAACGTACGTTTAATTAATGCAAAAATATTCATATATCCATACCTCCTGCAACGTTTTTTATTTCTAAGTAAACTTATAAATATTATATATTTTCAGTGTCGATAACGTCGATAACACTCTTTCAAGTCGCTATCGACACTGATGGAATATTATTTACCCGTAAACACAGGCTCGCGTTTTTCAATAAATGCTTGAATTCCCTCTTTTGCATCTTCCGAAACGAATACTGTGCCAAAGGATTTCGCTTCTGCCTCAATACCTTCATAAAACGAAGCATGCTTAGCATATTGCAATGTTTGAATAGCTACTTTTAAAGCAACCGGGCTCTTCTTCGCAATTTTCTTCGCTACCTTTAGCGTTTCTTCTAATAATGCTTCATCAGTAAATGCACGATTCGCTAAACCCCATTGTACAGCTTCTGTACCAGAAATCGGCTCACTTGTAAACATCATTTCTGCAGCTTTTGCAACCCCTACATATCGAGGTAGTCGTTGTGTACCCCCAAAACCTGGAATAAGACCTAATTGTAATTCAGGCAGTCCTAATTTCGCAGATTCTGTCACAAAGCGCAGATGACAGCTCATCGCTAGTTCAAGGCCCCCACCTAGTGCAGCACCATGAATTGCAGCAATAATAGGTTTAGAGAACGATTCAACTCGCTCAAAAACTTGTTGACCATTGATCGCTAGCTTTGAAAACTCATCACCAGATTCAACCTCTGTAAATTCTTTAATGTCTGCACCCGCTGAGAAGAAACGACCTTCACCATGAAGTACAAGGACACGTACTGTGTCATCATTTTCTACTTCATCTAGCACAGCATTTACTTCGGTAATGATTCCGCGAGATAATGCATTTGCTGGTGGGCGTGCAATTGTAATAATCGCTACTCCATCCTCTGCTTTCCAACTTAGAAATTCCATTTCTCCACATCCTTTTAAGCTTTAATGCCGTTCAAGATTAATGCCTGAACTTTCGGAACCTGTTCTATCAAATCATATCGATATTCATTCATAACCCACGACGTAATGGTTTCGTCAATTGTTCCAAATACCATTTGACGTGCCAAGCGTACATCCATCGTTTGATTGAACTCACCAGATAGCATACCCTGGATTAAAATTTGATCAAGTAATTGTAAATACTCTCTTAATACCGAATTGATCTTTAGTCGTAAATCTTTATTCGATTGTCGTAGTTCCAATTGTGTGACGGTTGCTAGGTATCGATCTGTCGCTAGAACATTAAAATGATTTTCAATCATTCGTGAAAGTTTGTCCTTAGACGTACTTCCATTTTCTATTATATCTTGTAATGACTCTACAAAAACAGCCATTTTTTCATTAAAGACAGAAATTAATATATCTTCTTTATTTTTAAAATATAAATAGATTGTTCCGTCGGCCACCCCTGCCTGTTTAGCAATCTTCGATACCTGTGCTTGGTGATACCCATTTTCTGCAATAACGATGACAGCTGCATCAATAATTTGCTTATATTTTGGCTTATCACGTTTCACTTTTATATCACCACCTAAAAAAACTTGCACACGTCTAAATTCATGCTTACTACATGATGTCATCCTTTGATATATTGTTAAGGATATGACGTGGTAACCTAAAAAAATATGAAAATATGAATGGTCATTCATTCATATTTTCATATTATAATTTACATCTTTGCTTGTCAATACTTTATCACGTATTTATTTTGCTTCTTTATTCACCAATTTTGTTTTTTCTTCATCAACTAATGCACGACGCAAAATTTTTCCAACAGCTGTTTTCGGTAGCTCATCTCTAAACTCATAATAACGAGGAACTTTGAAGGCAGCTAAGTTTTGACGGCAATATTTATTTAATTCGTCTTCTGTAATCGAATATCCTTCTTTTAAAACAATATAAGCTTTTACTGTTTCTCCTCGATACGGGTCAGGTATACCCGCAACTACACATTCTTGGATTTCCTCGCGCTCATATAGTACTTCCTCTACCTCACGAGGATAAATATTAAAACCACCTGCGATAATAATATCTTTTTTACGGTCAACTACATAGAAATAGCCTTCCTCGTCCATATAGCCAAGATCGCCTGTTAAAAACCAGCCATCTACGAATGCTGCTGCTGTATCCTCAGGGCGATTCCAATAACCTTTCATAACCTGCGGGCCCTTTACAGCAATTTCGCCAACCTCACCGACTGGAAGCGCTTCAGCATCCCAAGTACGTAAAATGATTGAATCCGTATTTGGCCAAGGTAAACCAATCGAGCCCATGACACGCTTACCCCAAATAGGTGTTGCATGTGTGACAGGAGAAGTTTCTGTTAATCCAAATCCTTCAACAAGTTTTCCCCCTGTTACCGCTTCAAATTTCTCCTGTACTTCTACTGGCAACGAGGCAGATCCACTTATGCATGCTTTTATGGACGACAAGTCGTACTTTGCAATATCAGGGTGATTTAATAAACCAATATATAAAGTCGGTGCACCTGGGAATAGTGTTGGTTTTTGCTTATCAATCGTTTTCAACGCTGTCTCTGCATCAAACTTTGGTAATAACACCATTTTATTTTGCGTGAATACGGATAATAAAATAACAGCCGTCATACCATAAACATGGAAGAATGGCAGTATGCCCATAATGGTTTCCTCACCATGTACACATTTATACATCCACGCATCGCACATTGATGTATTAGCAATTAAGTTTTTATGGGTCAACATCACACCCTTAGGGAAGCCAGTCGTTCCACCTGTATATTGAAGCAGTGCTATGTCCTCTTCAAAATCAAATGGCATATCAATCATTTTGATGGGCGAAGAGCGCATAATTTCTGTAAATAAATGATTTTGACCACTATGTTCAACCTTGACACTAAAACCGTACTGCTTTTTTTGAATATAGGGATAAACCAAATTTTTTGGAAATGGTAAATAATCTTTAATAGCCGTGACAATTACATTTTCAAGTGCAGTTTCTTTTATGATTTTCATAACACGCGGATACAAAATATCCATCAATAAAATTACTTTTGCACCTGAATCAGCCATTTGATATTGAAGTTCACGCTCAGTATAAAGTGGATTTGTTTGTACGACAATCGCTCCAGCATACATTGCCCCATAGTAAGCGATTACACTTTGTGGTGAGTTTGGCAGCATAATAGCTACTCGATCTCCCTTTTCTACTCCAAGGGCATGTAAATAGTTTGCGAACCTTAGCGCTGACTCATATAGCTCAGTGTACGTCAAATCCTTTCCCATAAAATGAATCGCAACTTTGGATGGATTCTTTTTATAGGCACGTGTCAAAAACTCTTGCACAGGAATTTCCTCAAACGTTAAAGACGATGGTATTTCTTCAGGATAATTTTTTAGCCATGGTTTTGTTGTCATACGTCCTCTCCCCTTTGCCCCAAACTTGTAAACTCTTATTTTAATTATAATGAAAAAGAAATACTCTTTCAAACATAAAATAGAAAATAAATGCATTTTCGATTAATTATTATGCGTTTAACAACATTTATATAACTGTATTTCTTAGGATATTGAATCGATAGAGCGTATGAATACTCATTCATTCTTTCTTTGTTTATGCACAAGACTGAGTTCATATTTCTATATTCCAAAAATAATTTTTTAATGATAACTTTTTAGGTAGATGAAGGAATATTAATAGGTTTTAGTACTATTTTATGATGTTGGGGTGTGAGGATGATGTAACTTATGATTTTTTTTGAGGGAATTGAAGGTTTTTATTTATTGGCTGGGGCGGTTACATTCTCAACCGGAGCAGTTTCTCTTCGGGCCAGAGCAGTTCTTTACTCTTTTTCGTCACTTTAGCGTCATTTTGGCTATTCTTTCCGTCGCCCTGCCTTCTTTCCGTTGCTTTGGCTATTCTTTCCGTCACCCTGCCTTCTTTCCGTCGCTCTGACTATTCTTTCCGTCGCCCTGCCTTCTTTCCGTTGCTTTGGCTATTCTTTCCGTCGCTCTGGCTATTCTTTCCGTCGCTCTGGCTATTCTTTCCGTCGCCCTGGCTTTTCATTCCGTCGCTCTGGCTATTCTTTCCGTCGCTCTGGCTATTCTTTCCGTCGCTCTGGCTATTCTTTCCGTCGCCCTGCCTTCTTTCCGTCGCTCTGACCCTTCTTTCCGTCGCTTTGACTCTTCTTTCCGTCGCCCTCCCTTCTTTCCTTTGCTTCGACTCTTCTTTCCGTCGCCCCGCCTTCTTTCCGTTGCTTTGGCTATTCTTTCCGTCGCTCTGGCTATTCTTTCCTTTGCTCCGACTCTTCTTTCCGTCGCCCTGACCCTTCTTTCCGTCGCCCTGACCCTTCTTTCCGTCGCTCTGACTATTCTTTCCGTCGCCCTGCCTTCTTTCCGTTGCTTTGGCTATTCTTTCCGTCGCTCTGGCTATTCTTTCCTTTGCTCCGACTCTTCTTTCCGTCGCTTTGACCTTTCGTTCCGTCACCCTGACCCTTCTTTCCGTCACTTTGGTTCTTCTTTCCGTCGCCCTGGCTTCTTTCCGTCGCTTTGGCTATTCTTTCCGTCGCCCTGCCTTCTTTCCGTCGCCCTGCCTTCTTTCCGTCGCTCTGGCTATTCTTTCCGTCGCCCTGCCTTCTTTCCGTCGCTTTGACCTTTCGTTCCGTCGCTTTGGCTATTCTTTCCGTCGCACTGACTATTCTTTCCGTCGCCCTGCCTTCTTTCCGTTGCTTTGGCTATTCTTTCCGTCGCTTTGACTCTTCTTTCCGTTGCTTTGGCTATTCTTTCCGTCGCTTTGACTCTTCTTTCCGTCGCCCTCCCTTCTTTCCTTTGCTCCGACTCTTCTTTCCGTCGCTTTGACCTTTCTTTCCGTCGCTTTGACCTTTCGTTCCGTCGCCCTGGCTTTTCTTTCCATCGCTCTGGCTATTCTTTCCGTCGCCCTGCCTTCTTTCCGTCGCTCTGACTATTCTTTCCGTCGCCCTGCCTTCTTTCCGTCGCTTTGACTCTTCTTTCCGTCGCTCTGGCTATTCTTTCCGTCGCTTTGGCTATTCTTTCCGTCGCTTCGGCTATTCTTTCCGTCGCCTCGGCTATTCTTTCCGTCGCCTCGGCTATTCTTTCCGTCGCTTTGACTCTTCTTTCCGTCGCTTTGACTCTTCTTTCCGTCGCTTTGGTTCTTCTTTCCGTCGCCTCGGCTATTCTTTCCGTCGCTTTGACTCTTCTTTCCGTCGCCTCGGCTATTCTTTCCGTCGCCCTGACCCTTCTTTCCGTCGCTCTGACTATTCTTTCCGTCGCCCTGCCTTCTTTCCGTTGCTTTGGCTATTCTTTCCGTCGCCCTGGCTTTTCTTTCCGTCGCTTTGACCTTTCTTTCCGTCGCCCTCCCTTCTTTCCTTTGCTCCGACTCTTCTTTCCGTCGCCCTGACCCTTCTTTCCGTCGCTCTGACTATTCTTTCCGTCGCCCTGCCTTCTTTCCGTTGCTTTGGCTATTCTTTCCGTCGCTCTGGCTCTTCTTTCCGTCGCCCTGCCTTCTTTCCGTCGCTCTGGCTCTTCTTTCCGTCGCTTTGGCTATTCTTTCCGTCGCCCTGCCTTCTTTCCGTCGCCCTGCCTTCTTTCCGTCGCCCTGCCTTCTTTCCGTCGCCCTGCCTTCTTTCCGTCGCCCTGCCTTCTTTCCGTCGCCCTGCCTTCTTTCCGTCGCTAGACACCCGAGCAATTCTTCTCTTTACCCACAAAAAAACGCATCCTCATAAAAGGATGCGTTATTTTCGCTTAAAGGGTCATCATATAATAGACACCGACTGCCAAAAATGCTATGCAGACAACGATTAGTACTTTTGCTAATTTTTCCATGTCATTACACTCCTATGCAATACTTGCCCCAATAACAAACGATAGACCGAGTGAAATGGTAAAGGATATGAAACCGACTGAGCGATTATCATTTGCGATTTCTTGATCGACATTAAAACGTGGTGTCATAAATTCGAATAAGAAATACGCCACAATTAGTAATGTAAAACCAAAGAGGCCCCAGCCAATCATTTCACTTAAAGTGCTATGGCGCGCAATGGAAAAGCGAAAAATATTACAGATCCCCAGTATTTTCCCTCCTGTTGCGAGTGCCACAGCGACATTACCATTTTTAATTTCTTCCCAATTTTTATATTTCGTAACGACTTCGAACAATGCCATCGAGACGACTAAACATAATACAACAACACTAAAATATCCTGCCGTTTCGATAATTGGATATCGCCAAAAGCTAGAATTAAGCATTTTCTCCGTCCCCTTTACTGCTTATTTCAATTCCACAACCGTGACGCCTAGGCCTCCCTCGCCGGCTTCACCAAATCGGAAGGATTTTACACGCTTATGCTTTTTCAAATAACTTTGAATTCCCTGACGTAATGCACCTGTACCGACACCATGAATAATTGATACACGCCCATAATTAGCAAGCAAGGCATCATCAATATATTTTTCCGTACGTATGATGGCATCTTCATATCGTTCGCCGCGTAAATCTAATTCTAATTTTACATGGCTAGTACGATTTTTTACACCAGCCATACGTTGCACAGGTTCTTTTTCTGGTTTAATGTACTCTAAATCACTATCCGAGATTTTCATTTTCAGAATACCCATTTGGACAACCCATTCAGTATCCGATACTTTTTCGAGCAATGTACCCCGTTGTCCATAGCTTAACACCTTTACCTCGTCTCCGACAACTAAGTTTTGTGCACGAGCCTTTACTTGTGCCGCTTTTTTCAGCACTTTATTGTTTTCAATCGGTGTAGCTTCTTCCAATCGTTTACGTGCTTCGATGAGTTCATGCTCCTTGACAACTTGGTCTGCATTTTTGCGCATTTCTCGAAGCTCAGTAATAATTGATTCTGCTTCTCTTTTTGCTTCATCAACAATTTTGCGAGCCTTTTCTTTCGCTTTTTTATCGAGTGCTTCTTTGCGTTCCTCGTAAGCTTGTAGTTTTCCTTGTAGCTCTTTACGAAGTTCTTCAGACTCCATTAGTAACTCATGAGAGCGTTCTGCATCATCTTCGGATTGGCGACGAGTCTCTTCTAGTGAAGCAATCATTGACTCTACCTCATGGCGATCTGTACCTGTAAAGCTTTTCGCACGGTCAATAATCGATTCTGGTAAGCCCAGGCGATTTGAAATTTCAAATGCATTGGAGCGGCCTGGTACACCAATAAGTAGACGATATGTTGGACTCAATGTCTCAATATCAAACTCTACGCTTGCATTGGCAACTCCTGGACGATTATAGCCATATGCTTTTAGCTCAGGATAGTGCGTTGTTGCCATAACGCGGGCGCCACGACCATGTACTTCATCTAAAATGGAGATGGCCAGAGCTGCCCCTTCCTGAGGATCTGTCCCGGCACCTAATTCATCAAATAGAACGAGTGATTCGTCATCAAACTTTTGCAAGATATCTACTATGTTGACCATATGAGAGGAGAAAGTTGACAGTGATTGCTCAATAGACTGTTCATCTCCTATATCTGCAAAAAGCTGCTTGAAAACAGCAAGCTCTGAACCATCAAGTGCAGGCACTGGTAACCCAGCCTGTGCCATTAATGTACATAGTCCAACTGTTTTTAAAGTGACGGTTTTACCACCCGTGTTTGGTCCTGTAATCACAATTGCCGTAATGTCTTTCCCAAATTCAATATCGTTAGCAACCGCCGTTTCAATTGGTAAAAGTGGATGACGTGCACGAACAAGTCGAATATAGCCGTCGTTATTCATTTTAGGCATTGTACATTTGTTCGCTTGACCATATTTGCCTTTAGCTAAAATAACGTCAATCTCACCTAGTACTTTGACTAAGTTAAATAAATCTGGAGCTACTTCCTCTACCATTGCACTTAATGCAAGTAAGATACGTTCAATTTCAGCTTGCTCTTTCATTTTTAATCGATGAATCTCATTATTCGCTTGTACAATCGAATCTGGCTCGATAAATAACGTTTGGCCAGAAGATGATTGGTCATGCACAATTCCACCATAATGATGACGATACTCTTGCTTAACGGGAATAACAAAGCGATCATTACGAATCGTTACAAGTGTGTCTGAGAGCATTTTTGAAGCATTGCTCCCGCGTATAAGGCTTTCTAGTTTAGAACGTACTTTAGCCTCCTCTGCGCGCAAAGATTGGCGAATTGAACGCAAAGTTTGGCTTGCAGAGTCTAGCACAGAGCCGTTGTCATCAATACAGTTATTAATTTCATGTTGCAAGCCTGTCAAAACAGGCATCGCTTCTTTTTTTGCGATGAAATGAGGAATCTCAATCACTTCTTCTGATTCTATATCTTCGATAAAATTGCGAAGAATTCTGCTAGCTCGAATTGTACTTGAAACTTCCATTAGTTCCATCGCTGAAAGCATGCCACCGATTTGTGCACGCCTTGCAGCTGGTCGCACATCAAAAATACCACCCATCGGCACATTGCCTTTTACACGTAAAATGGATAGTCCTTCATCCATTTCTTCTAATAATTGCACAACTTTTTCATAGTCTGTCTGTGGTACAAGTTCATCAACCGCTGATTTACCGATTGAAGAAGTACAGTATGTAGCCACTTGCTGACGTACTTTATCATATTCTAGTGTTTTCAATGCGCGTTCTGCGATCACTGAGAACACCTCCTCAATCTATTTATTTCGTCGAATAAACGCTTCAAATTGTTCTCGCGTCCATGTATTCACAATCATATCCTTTTTCAACCATGCTCTGTTTGCGTAGCGCACCCCAATATCCATAAAGCGTAAATGAGCAATATCATGGGCATCCGTATTGATTGCTACGGGTACACCAGCTGTCAAAGCCATTTCTAAATGCTCAACACATAAATCAAGACGATATGGATTCGCATTTAACTCTAAAATTTTACCATATTCCTTTGCCCACGAAATTAATTGCTCCATATCAGGATTATAGCCATTACGATCCTCAATAATGCGACCAGTTGGATGTGCAATCATATGAACGTACGGATTTTGCATCGCCGTCAGTAAACGTGCCATAATTTTGTCCTGCGATTGTGTAAAGCTAGAGTGAATAGAGGCAATGACGAAATCTAATTCTCTTAGCACATCATCTTCAAAATCTAGGGAACCATCCGGCAAAATATCCATTTCTGTCCCCGCATATAAATGGAAATCTTGATGTGCTTCATTAAATGCCTCAATTTCAACACGTTGCTTTGTTAAGCGCTCTGGCGTTAGACCATTCGCTACTTTTAAAAATTGTGAATGGTCAGTAATAACACTATACTGATAGCCTCGCGCAATCAATGCTTCGCCCATTTCAGCTACAGAGTACGCACCATCAGACCAAGTCGTATGCATATGCAAATCTGCTTTAATATCTTCTATTTCTACTAGACTTTTAATGTCATCCGTTTTGTCAAATTCCGTTGTTCCTGTACGCAAACTCGGCGGGATAAATGGTAAATCAAAATGCGCAAAAAATTCTTCTTCATCCTTAAACGTTAGTACGGTGCCATCAGCCTGCTCTACACCATATTCACTAATTTTTTGACCACGGGCTTTAGCAATTTGACGCATGCGTACATTGTGATCTTTCGAGCCTGTGAAATGATGCAAGGCCGTTGCATATTCAACATCTCTTACTAATCGGAAATCTACACTTACAGGCTCATCTAGGTCTAAAATAACTGAAATTTTTGTATCGCCAGCTGCTACGACTTCTTGTACAGAAAGCTCATTCAGTAGCTTTTCACGTACAGTTTCAACTGCTTCAGTTACAACAATAAAATCAATATCTTTACTTGTTTCAGCTGCACGACGGAAACTTCCAGCAACAGAAAAACGTTCCACTTCTTCCATACTACCTAGAAGAGCTTCAATTTGTAAAACAACTGGCTCCAGCTGCCAAATCGGTAAACGTTCTGATCGATTTGCTAAATTTGCAAGTTCCTTTAAAATTTTTTCTTCGGTCTTAGCCGCAAAGCCTGCCAGCTCACGAACTTTACCTTCCTCACAAGCAACCTTTAAACTTTCCGCAGAATCAATCCCTAATTCTTGATGAAGCTTAGCTATTTTTTTACCACCTAAGCCTGGAAGTTTTAATAATGGGAGCAATCCTTTTGGTACAATTTCTTCTAATTCTTTTAATAAGCCTGATTCACCATTTGCCATTAAATCCTCAATAACAGCAGCTGTACCTTTACCTATACCTTTAAGCTTTGTTACATCCTCCATCTCACTTAATGAGCGCTCGTCCCCTTCAAGTGCGGCAGCAGCTTTTCGAAAGGCAGACACTTTGAATGGATTTTCCCCTTGTAATTCCATATACAATGCAATTTTTTCAAATGTGCGAATAATAGTTTTTTTGTTCATTGGGAATTCCTCCTATCGTAAAAACACTTCCCTCAAAACCGAGAGAAGTGCACAGTTTGCTATTGCATATAAATATACCACCAATTTTGGAACATACTCGTAATAATTGGGGTGTGTTCCAAAATGAGACCACTTAACAACGACTTCGACATTAAACTTTGAATAGAAGCAACTGGCAATAAAGCAAGAATGTACAGCAAAATAAACATAATTAAATAGTTTTCAATCATGCCAAACAATGCTCCAAGCCAGCGATTCACTGTACCTAGCACAGGTAAATACGCTATAAAATCAAAAATCGACGCCACAATTTGCAATGTAATTTTCACCGCGAAGAAAATGACTGCAAAGGCAATGACACGGTAAAAAGTGCGGTCTAAATCCAGGCTATCAATAACTACTCCAAGACTACCTGAATCTGTTACACCTGGATACGGAACCCAAAACACAAATTTTTGTGCTAATGGTTTATAATAGATATACGCAACAATTAACGCAACTATAAAGCTAACGATATGCATCATCTGTACAATGAAACCTCTTTTTGCTCCAACGATGAGACCGGCTAATAGAACCGCTAATATGATTAAATCTAACATTCACTTCAACCCTTTAATTTTTTCAATTCTTCTTCTAGTTGTTCCATTTGTTCTTTTAATAGTAAATAATCGTGAACGGTATTTACTGCTGTAAGAACGGCAAGCTTTGTGCTATCAAGAGAGGGATTATGTACATTCATTTCGCGCATACGGTCATCAACAATCGAAGCGACAAGTCGCATATGTCCCATGGATTCAGAGCCGACCATTTTATATGTATGACCGTAGATTTCCACAGAAATTTTATTCTTTTCTTGATTTTCCATAGTCGCACCCTCCTTTAAAATTTTTGTGCTCACGAATTTTTTGATTGTGAGCAGCTTACACAAAAAAGCTATTTATTATCATACCATGAAAGGTATAAAATTGTGAACAACGAGGACAGAAAGGAATGAGTAAATGTCAAATATTGTACTTTCCATATCAACAAATATACAAAAAGAGGTGATGTCTTACTATGCAAACCATTTTGTAGAGCGTAAAGCTCCAGGTGTAATCTTTGCCGCAAAACTCCCAGATACAGCAATTACAATGTATAAATCAGGTAAATTAATGTTCCAAGGGGGAGGAGCTGAGCGAGAAGCTGCACGCTGGGGAAACATAGAAGTAAAAAACACACAAAAATCATCTTCGATAGGCGCAAAGGGCGACGTTCTTCCAGAAGGTTTTGCTACGATGTCGGTGCTAGGCTCAGACGAAACTGGTACTGGTGATTATTTCGGTCCAATAACAGTTGCAGCCGTATATGTCCCATCGTCAAAAATTGCGCTTATAAACGAACTTGGTGTCAAGGACTCAAAAATGCTAACAGATGATTACATGCGTAAAATAGCGCCCGATTTACGTGCCGCTTGTGTCCATAGTGTGCTTGTACTTCGCAACGAAAAATATAACGAATTACAAGCACGAGGCTACTCTCAGGGTAAGATGAAAGCTATGATGCACAATCGGGCACTTAAAAGTGCACTGGCAAAAATGGCGCCCGAAAAACCAGAACATATTTTGATAGATCAGTTTGCGGAACGCGGCGTTTATTACAATTACTTAAAAAATGAACGAGATATTGTTCGAGAGGATGTGCTATTTTCTACGAAGGCCGAGCAATTACATCTTTCCGTAGCAACTGCATCGATATTAGCGCGTGCTGCATTTTTAAAAGAAATGGACCGCCTGAGTGAGATTGCTGGGATAGAGTTGTTGAAGGGAGCTTCAGCGAAAGTAGATGCGTTAGCAGCACGCATTTGGCGGAAACAAGGTGAGGGATTTTTACGCTCCATTACGAAATGGCATTTTGCGAATACTGAGAAAGCTAAAAAGATGAAATAAAGTTGGTCTAATAGACAAAAAAATTTCGCTATACGCCAGCAGATTACAAGTTACCACAACTTGCTCTCTACTGTAGTTAGCGAAATTCTTTATATCAAAAACTTATTATGATCCGATTTTTTTAGCTTAATATTTAAACTGTCTAATGGTTTGTTGTAGATTTTCAGACATTTTAGCAAGGGCTTCAGCCGATGCAGCGATTTCTTCCATAGAAGCAAGCTGTTCCTCTGTTGCGGCGGAAATATTTTGTGCACTTGCTGTATTTTCATTTGTTCGCTGAAGCACACTTTCAATTCCCACTGCCACTTGATTGGAATGTTCAGAAATAACTTTTGCTGTCTCTGAAATTTGTCCTATTTCATAGGTTACGCTTTGTACATTATCACTAATTTCTTTGAATGACTTTCCTGCCATATTTGTGACATCAATTCCCTTTAATACCTCAGCTGAACCAGCAGCCATTGATTCAACCGCTAGTTTTGTATCGGTTTGAATATAATCAATGATATCTTTTATTTGCATTGTTGATTGTGCGGATTGCTCAGCAAGCTTTCGCACCTCATCAGCAACAACTGCAAAACCTTTTCCATGCTCACCTGCACGAGCAGCTTCTATTGCAGCATTTAAAGCTAAAAGATTGGTTTGATCAGCAATTTGCGTAATTGCCTCTACAATACGTCCTATTTCATTAGAACGTTCACTTAGTGTTTGTACGGTGTTTTCAAGTGCTTGGACAGTACTTTGAATCATTTTCATTTGGCCAATTGCCGTTTGAATAGTTTTGTCTCCTATTACAACAGCCTCCATTGCTTTATTCGACATCTCATTAACGGTATCGGACTTTACTGCAATTTGTTGAATGGATGAAGACATTTCAAGTACAGCGTTAGTGCTATCATTAATTGTTTCGGCTTGCAAATCAACCGTTTCAGCAAATGTTTGAATGGAATCAACAATTTGCGATGTAGCTCGTTTATTTTCGGATGTACTTGCTGTAAGTTCCTCCGATGATGCAGCTAACTGATTTGATTCCTCACCAATGTTACCAACTACACCACGTAAAGATAGAATCATTTTATTGAATATATCCGCCAATTTACCTATCTCATCATGTCTTTTAATTTCAATTAAATTACGTAAATCACCGTCTCCTACCTGCTCAGCTACTGTTGACAACTTATTTAATGGCTGAATGATTGTTCTTATAATGAAAGCACCAATGATTCCAAATACGATTAAAGCAATGACAATAACTATCATTGTGTTTGTTAATATTGGTTTTGTGACAGTTGCAACATCTGCCAAATCCATAGTACCGATAATTTTCCAACCTGTTAGTTTATTGGTAGTAAAAAACACTTGATGCTCTCTTCCATCTTCTTTAATGGTAAAACTACCTTCTTCTTTTCCTTGCATCTTTTCTAAATATGACTTTTTGAGCTCCGATCCTACCTCTAATTGTGGATCAGCAATAATAAGATTATTGGCGTTTACTAATGTAGCATAGCCATTATCACCAATTTCCACTGTTTTCACTAGCTCGGAAATCCCGTTTAAATTTAGACCAATAGAAATAACTCCTGAACGGTCCTGTAAACCAGCCGATACTGCTAGTATTAATTCTCCTGTAATCGTTGATTTATATGGATCAACCATAACGCTTTTACCTGGTGATTCAATAGCCTTTAAGTACCATGGTCGCGTAAATGGATCATAATCAGCTGAGGATTTAGCATATGGTTCACGCATAAATTTGTGCCCCTCAATGGCTAAATTGACAACAGAGACATTGCTATGTAATGCATTATATTTTTCTAATTCCTTTAAAGCATCTGCCTCTTGCACATTCTTATTAAAAGAAGCAGCTAAATACTCCACATCACTTTGAATAGGTGATATTTCATTTGAAATTAGTGTATTTAACAAATCGACATTTTCGCGCGAGCTATTACTTAATTCCTTGTAATATTGATCAGAAGCCTTCAAATATGAAAACGTACCAATAGCAATACTGGGGATTAAAAGTGTCAAAGTAAACGCCCATATTAATCGGGCTCGCACGGAAAGGCCTCTTCTTTTTTGATGATTTTTCATAACAACTACCACCCCAATAGTAAAATTTTCTATCCAAATTATACTATACACATAATATAGATCAAAAATTTATTTTTTGTTATTTCTAAATATTACGAAACACTTAAAGATGTGAATTAACTTTAAGTCTTCTCCTAGCGCTTTATTTCTCTCACACTTCCTGCAAAAACTACTTGTAACTGTGCATGATGTTAACAAATCAAAAAGCTGCCTCATTAAGAGACAGCTCACATAAAATTTATTAAATTAGCGTACTTCTGTACCTTCAATTGTTGCAATAGCTTTTAACACTTTGTTATGTGCTGCCACAACTTCTTCATCTGTTAAAGTACGTTCTGGATCGAAGTATGTTAGGGAGAATGCCACTGATTTTTTACCAGCCTCCATTTTTTCACCTTCATATACGTCGAATACACGAACGTCTTTCAATAATTTCACGTTTGCTGAGCGAATCGCAGCAATAACCTCTCCAGCTGTTGTTGTACGGTCCATGATAAGTGCAATATCACGAGACATCGCTGGGAAGCGAGGCACTGGTGTATAACCAAGAGGTGCTTCTTTTGCAGTAGCATTTAATAATGTTACTAGATTCATTTCCATTACATATGTGTCTTTTACACCCCATGCTTTTTGCTCTGCTGGATGTAATCCACCGATAATGCCGACTTGTTCACCGTCTAAAAGGATGCTAGCAGTACGGCCTGGGTGTAATCCATCTACTTCAGCTTTCACAAATGAAATACGATCCTCTAAACCAAGCTTACCAATAACACCTTCTACAATGCCTTTTAAGACGAAGAAATCTACTGCTTTTTTCTCACCTTGCCAAGCATGGTCAAGCCATTTTCCTGTTACTACTGCTGCCACATGCTCTTCCTCATATGGTAGCCCCTCTTCTGATTGACCAAGGAATACGGAACCAATTTCATAAAGTGCCACATTGTCAGCCTTACGCGCAACATTATAAGCAGCCGCTTCAATTAAATGCGGGATAAGACTTTGACGTAGTGTTGAACGGTCCTCGCTCATCGGCATTAGTAAACGTGTTACCGGCTCAGCTTTCAATGCAAAGCGTTGTGACAATGCATCTGAAGTTAATGAGTAAGTGACAGCTTGGTAAAGACCTGCCCCTTCCATGTAACTACGAACTACACGACGATTTGCTTGATATGGCGTTAGACGACCTACTTGGTTTGCTCCCTCTGGTAACGTCATCGGGATTTCATCATAGCCGTATAAACGAGCAATTTCCTCTACGATATCTTCTTCAATTTTAATATCTTGACGGCGTGTTGGCGCATCAACGATTAGTAAACCATTTGCTGCTTCTACGCCAAATTTAAGACGCTCTAAAATAGTCAACATTTCTTCTAACGAAATTTTCATACCTAAACGTTCATTAATAAAATCTGGAGAAACGACAACACGTGCTGGTGATTTATCTAGTTCATCCACGATGCATGTTCCCTCTAACACTTCACCGCCAGCTAGTTCAGCTAGTAGTGCTGCAGCACGTTCTGCAGCAGGTAATACACGGTTAGGGTCAACACCCTTTTCAAAGCGAGCAGAAGCATCTGAACGAAGTCCAAGATGACGTGATGTTTGACGTACAGTTAAACCGTCGAAATAAGCAGATTCGATGACAACCGTTGTTGTAGAATCATTTACTTCAGAGTTTGCACCACCCATTACACCTGCGATAGCTACTGGCTCTTTGCCATTTGTAATGACTAAATCTGTTGCTTTTAATGTACGCTCTTGGTCATCTAAAGTAGTAATTTTTTCGCCTTCTGTTGCTTTACGCACTACGATTTCACCTGTTGCAAGACTATCATAGTCAAAGGCATGAAGCGGTTGACCGTATTCCATTAAAATGTAGTTCGTTACATCGACAACATTATTATGTGGGCGTACGCCTGCAGCCATTAAGCGATTTTGTAGCCACATCGGTGATTCCGCGATTTTTACGTTTTTCACAACTTTTGCTACATACATTGGATTTGCTTGTAAATCTTCTACTCGAAGCTTTAACATGTCTTCTGCTTTTTCAGAAGATGTGCTGTAGGCGATTTCTGGATACTTCACTTCTTCAGATAGAATTGCGCCAACTTCATACGCCACACCTAGCATTGACAGTGCGTCTGAACGGTTTGGTGTTAAACCAAGCTCTAACACTGTGTCACGTAAACCTAAAATAGCAAGGGCATCCGAGCCGACCTCAGCATCTGCAGGAAGCACATAAATACCTTCAGAATATGCTTTAGGAACAAGTTTTCCTTCGATTCCTAACTCTTGTAATGAACAAATCATACCGTTTGATTCATGTCCACGAAGTTTTGCTTTTTTTATTTTAATGCCGCCTGGTAAATGTGCACCTGGGCGAGCGACAATAACTTTTTGACCAGCATTAACGTTTGGAGCACCACAAATAATTTGTTGTGGTTCAGCTTCACCAACATCCACTTGGCAAATATTTAATTTATCCGCTTCAGGATGTTTCTCTTTTGATACGACATGGCCGACAACAACTTTATCCATTGCGTTAGCACGGTCAATTACTGCATCTACTTCAATTCCAGAGCGCGTAATTTTTTCAGCTAACTCCTCAGGTGTTAAATCCTGTGTACTTACATAATCTTTTAACCAATCTAATGATACTAACATTTTTTATCCCCCTTACGCCTCTGTTCGCTCGAATTGTGATAAGAAACGTGTGTCACTTGTATAGAAATGACGAATATCGTCGACACCATATTTCAACATTGCGATACGTTCAGCACCTATACCAAATGCAAAGCCTGACACTTTCTTCGGATCATAGCCAGCCATTTCAAGTACATTTGGATGTACCATACCAGCCCCTAAAATTTCAATCCAGCCCGTACCTTTACATACGTTACAGCCAGAACCACCACATTTGAAGCAAGAGATATCCATTTCAACAGATGGCTCTGTGAATGGGAAGAAGCTTGGTCGAAGTCGAATTTCGCGGTCCGCACCAAACATTTTTTTCGCTAATGTATCAAGCGTACCTTTAAGGTCACTCATGCGAATATTTTCACCAATCACTAACCCTTCAATTTGCATAAATTGGTGCGAGTGTGTAGCATCATCGTTGTCACGGCGGAATACTTTCCCTGGGCAAATAATGCGAATGGATTCACCCTTCTTCTCTTCCATCGTGCGAGCTTGCACAGGAGAAGTATGCGTACGTAATAATATTTCCTCGGAAATATAGAACGAATCTTGCATATCACGAGCAGGGTGGCCCTTCGGTAAATTCAGTGCCTCGAAGTTATAATAATCCTTTTCCACTTCTGGACCTTCGGCAATTTCATAACCCATCCCGATAAATAAATCTTCAATTTCTTCAATAACACGTGTTAATGGATGACGATTGCCAACTTTAATTTCACGGCCAGGTAAAGTGACATCAATCGACTCACTTGCTAATTTTTCAGCAATTGCTGCTTCCTCTAGCACAGTTACCTTTTCCTCTAATACAGCAGTTACATTTTCACGAACCGTATTGACTAAGGCACCCATTTTTGGGCGTTCCTCAGCTGATAATTTCCCCATCCCTTTTAATAAATCCGTGATAGGTCCTTTTTTTCCTAGATATGCTACTCGCACATCATTTAATTCCTTTAAATTTGCTGCCGCTTCAATTTTAGCAAGTGCTTCTTGCTCTAATTGCTTTAATTGCTCTTCCATGTAATAAACCCTCCTTGTTCAAATCCATGCCAATTTTGTTGATGGCATAAAAAAACTCGCCCCTAAAAAAGGGACGAGGACATATTCGCGGTACCACCCTAGTTATTGCAAGGCAAATTCCTAGCAATCACTTCATTGACATAACGACTAGATTAAAGCCGGCATACCTTTACAGCATTTTGCTGGTCCCGGTAGCTGCTCGCGGGATGAATTCAAAACTGCATTGGTACGGCGCTAGCTCTCAATCTCCGGCCTGCGCTCCCTGTCGTCCATTCACAATCTTTACTACTTCCCGGTCAAAGCATTTTAGTTTACATTTTAACAGTGATTATACAATACTATACCAATTCAAATCAAGAGCCATGTGCCTATTACAGTAGATATTGATGGTTTTATCGGCAATTTTAGGCTCATCACCAAAACGTGTGGTTGAATTCCGTTCCGGCTGGGCGCTTTCCTGGGGGCGTCCGATGAGCCGCTTCGCTTCGCTGCAGGGTCTCATCTGTGACGCTGATCCCCAAGGAGTCGCCCAGCCTCCACTCCAATCAACTAATATACAGTACATATATTTAAATATGTTATCTATAACTTTTAGTGATGGCTCAATTTTAATATTTCCTTATTATTTCAGTTTTAATTACTTTTATTACCTACTTAACAAATCCATATAAAACGATTCCTGTTGCCACTGCTACATTTAGAGACTCCGCTTGTCCCAAAATTGGAATAATAATATTTTGATCTGTCATTGAAAGTAGTTGTGGATGAATGCCACTACCTTCATTCCCCATCATTATCGCGAATGCACCAGTATGCTCAATATCATTATAGACAACTGCATCCTCATCTAAAGCAGTTCCAAATACTGGTACACCATTATCTTGTAGCTGCTCAATCCATTCCTCTAAATCACCACGAAGGACAGGAATATGGAAATGTGAGCCCTGTGCAGAGCGAAGCGTTTTAGGATTATATAAATCCGCACAGCCCTTACCAAGTATGACTGCATCTAAACCAGCTGCATCCGCAGTACGAATCATCGTCCCAATATTCCCTGGATCTTGGACGGCATCAATTAGTAGCACCTTGCGCCACGAAGCCATTACATCTTCTTCTAACAAAGGTTGCTTACAAACTGCAAATACACCTTGAGATGTTTCCGTTTCAGCAAACTCTTTGGCAACAGCCGCTGTTACTTCAACTACCGCTACATTATCAATCGGCCAAAGCATTGGTAAATCTACACCTTCACGTACAATTAGCTGTAGCACCTGCTCGTTATTTTTTAACGCTTCCTCTACCAAGTGGAATCCCTCTACTAGGAATTCTCCAGATCTTTCACGCTCTTTACGTGTTGTCGCAAGCTTCTTCCAATATTTCACTAACGCATTTTGCGTAGATTCAATTCTTTTCATCGTACCTCGTACCGCCTTTTTCCTATATATTGTTCATTATTATACAGTAGAAAACGATAAATTACATAGTCATGCAAAAAACAGTTTAATTGTTATCTCTCCATTTACCAATCATTAGCAAAAAAAGCCCCCTAGACGGAACGAGGGCACTGAAAAAGTCTATATCTTCTCACATTGCGAGGTATTCAACGATTAAATCGTTGAATACCTCGCTTTTTTCATTTGGCACTGTGACTCTACTGTTGTTTTCCGAAGCATTCCGCTCGCTTTCCGCGGGCGAGCGTCGAGCCTCCTCCTACGCTTCGCTTTGTGCGGGGTCTCGTCTGTCTCGCTCTCCCACAGGAGTCGAATGATGCTTCTCCAAACAACGCAATGTATCACACTATTATTTTAGTCACGCTTTCCTTTATAATAAAAGAATTAATGTGCAGGTGGAGCCCCCCACGCTATTACGATGAGCCATACATGCTAAGATATTTTGCCATCATCTGTATTTTGGGATGACATTTTGTTAAAACGTATACCATGTGAATAAGTTGATTGGAGTGGAGGCTGGGCGACTCCTTGGGGATTAGCAATAGAGGAACGAAGGCTAAAACCATCACGTCCTGTGATAACGCCTTCGTGACCAACCTCGTGTTGGCCCGAGACCCTGGAGCGAAGCGAAGCGGCTCATCGGACGCCCCCAGGAAGCTCTGCTCTGCGCGAAAGCGAAGCGGCAGCAACAAATGTTTTCTGTAGCGAAAGCAAAGCGACAGCTACAAAGCGCCCAGCCGGAACGGAAATCAACCCCACGCTATGGAAATAAGCAAAATTATTCCATACTAGATAATGGGGAAATTCGGAAATACATGTTATAATTTTCAATATTTTTAAAATGCAATTCAATTCCCATTTTTGGGATGGCTAAGATATAAATAAACTTAAGGGTGAAAATGAATGAAAAAAAATGTACATGTAGTAGGTGCAATTATCGAAAATGATAAGCATGAAATTTTTTGTGCGTTAAGAAATCCTAATATGGTACTAGCAAATTATTGGGAGTTCCCTGGCGGAAAAATCGAAGAGGGCGAATCGCCTGAGCAAGCTTTATCTCGTGAAATATTAGAGGAATTTAATTGCTCTATACAAGTTGAGGAAAAGGTTGAGGATACCATTTATGAATATGAAAAATTTATCGTACGCTTAGAAACATTTAAAGCGTCGATTACAAAGGGCGAGCCGGTCCTGCTAGAACATACTGAAATTAGATGGGTTCCTCGAAATGAACTCCTAAATCTTAACTTTGCTCCTGCTGATATTCCCTCGATCAATAAAATACTTGCGGAAAAATAGTCTATGGGCAGTAAATGCGGAAGAAAAGAGCAGATTCCCCTCTGTGGTTTCTGCTCTTTTTTCTATTGTTCCTCATTTAAAGCCATCTTTTCTTTGGCGGAATACTTTGAGGAAAATGAAATACATTAAATGGATCGTATTTTCCCTTTACTTCTCTAAGCATTCTAAGGTTACGACCATAATAGGCAGTTGGCCAATCTTTTATAAAACGATCTGGAAAATTCACATAATCACCAGCAGTGTAAGGTGACAAAGCCCTTCTTAAATTCTCCACCCACTGAATATTTTTCTCTTCTTTAGCCTTTTTCCATGAAGTATTATACTCCTGAGCAATCAAAGCATTCCTATAATAATAAGCTGTTCGGTTTGACGCAATTTGGCTTACCGCACCTCTAAGAGATTGTTGCCAAATGGTCGTATCTCTATTTGGAGCGTTCGATAAAAATTCTTTCATTTGTACAATGGCAGCATGAGGGAATGGTCTTTCAATAAAGGATCCAGATCTTTTACGAAAGGCTGGTTTATTGCCACTCGGCAAGTCAAAAAATTCTACAGCTTTAATATACGGTACTTCCTTTATCCATATATTCGTTGGTGAACCTGTTTTCCTTAATGAACGGAGTAGTTTCTTTAACTCAGATGCTGTACCTATAAACTCACCTTGAGCAACAATTTCGCCCACTTTCTTAGATTTAAGCTCAATCTGTGAGGTCAAGCGTTCATCTGTATATGGCGCCCATTTTTGCCATGCGTCAAAGGCTCGTTCAAAATCTTCCCATCCCCATGTAATGGAGAAAATCGATACGTTAGAAATAGGATGCAGTTTAAATGTAAGAGCTGTAACGATGCCAAAATTCCCACCGCCCCCTCCACAACTTGCCCAAAATAAATCACTATTTTTCTCCTTGTCAGCTTGGATTACTTCAGCCCCTTCATGACCACTTGCAACAACCATTTCAAGTTCAAGTAAATTGTCACATGTTAGCCCAAATGGACGCGATAGCATACCAATTCCGCCACCAAGTGTTAAACCAACAACCCCTACACTACCTTCAGTTCCTGCCGGGATTGTAAAACCATTTTCCCATAATACCCGATACACTTTTCCTAGATTAGCGCCTGCTTCAATTCTCGCTGTCATATCTTGCCGGTTAATTGTTATGTCATTCATATCACTAACATCTATAACAAGACCTTTATTTAATAATGAATAATTTTCATAGTTATGCCTTCCACTTCTAATTCGAAATGATTCATTATTTTCTCTCGCCCATCTTAATGCGTTGATCACATCTTTTGTATGGCGACAAAATACAATGATACTCGGAAATTTGGGATCATTTAAGTTATTATTTGTTCTTGCTTGCTCATAGTCCGGATCTTCAGGGGTAACAATTCTTCCTGTGAGCTTTACTTTCTTCAACATACAACTCCTCTCACTAATGATGCCATGCATATGTTTTATTCTATGCTTATCACTTGGAAAGAATATAAAAATTAAAGATAAATGCTCATTCTCTTTATTCATACATATGATGCTATATTGAAACCACTATGGAGGTGTCCTTATGATTATTCATGTTGTGAGTGCTGGTGAAACACTTTGGCAAATTGCAAATAGCTATTCTGTACCTATCAATTCCATTATCCAATTAAACGCTTTATCTAATCCAGATCAATTAGTAATCGGGCAATCACTTGTTATCCCTTCTCCCTACACAACCCATATTGTAAAAAGGGGTGACACCTTATGGTCGATCGCCCAACATTATGGGGTGACTATGCAATCGATTATCACAGAAAATCATTTAACGAATCCAGATGTTTTAACGCCTGGAACTAGACTAATTATTCCACCTACTACACATATTGTGCTGCCAGGAGAAACTCTATCGCAAATTGCTACACAATATGGAACGACTGTTCAAGCAATTGTTTTAGAAAATGAAATTTCAGATCCAAACATGATTTATGCTGGTGCGCATTTGATTATTCCGAGAGCAAAGCCTTCCATTGAAGTAAATGCTTATACGTATCAAGAGCCTAAAGAAGCCGTACAATCGATTAACGCAATTGGTCATCTACTCACTTATTTTAGTCCCTTTGCTTATATGGTGAAGGAGGATGGTACACTGCAGCCTATAAAGGATAAAGAAATGATCGATGCAGCTGTTGCCAAAAACATTACACCTATGTTGACCCTTACGAATTTCTCTTCCACAGAAGCAGGTTCCAACTTATCACATGTTATTTTATCTAGTGCTGATTTACGGGAAAAGGTTATCAACAATACTTTGCAAGTGATGGAGGAAAAGGGCTATAAAGTTCTAAACGTTGATTTTGAAAACGTTCTTCCAGCAGATCGAGAGAATTACAACACTTTCCTCCAATTAGCTGTTGATCGTCTTCACCCAAAAGGATTCCTAGTATCAACGGCACTTGCGCCAAAAACGAGCGCAACGCAGGCAGGAACATTATATGAGGCACATGATTATGAAGCACACGGAAGAATTGCAGACTTTGTCATTTTGATGACATATGAGTGGGGATACCGACTTGGCCCACCACAAGCCATTTCACCCATTAACGAGATGAGAAAAGTTGTGGAATATGCTTTATCAGTTATGCCTGCTAACAAAATATTTTTAGGCTTTCAAATTTATGCTCGCGATTGGCTTCTACCGCATGTTAAAGGTCAAGAGGCAGAAACATTCAGCTCTCAGGAAGCCCTTAACAGAGCAATAAAACATGGCGCAACTATTCAATATGATAGGACCGCACAATCACCGTATTTCCGTTATGTTGATGAACAAGGTAAAAATCATGAGGTATGGTTTGAAGATGCTAGAAGTGCACAAGCTAAGTTTGACATGACGAAGGAATATAATCTTCGAGGTATTAGCTATTGGGCGTTAGGTTTTCCTTTCCCTCAAAACTGGGCACTATTAAATAATGATTTTGCCATCAAAAAGGTTTCATTATAAACATGGGGTGATTTCTGGTAGACCAAGCAGTTTTCAGTGAGTGTCCAATGAACCACTTTGGTCAAAAAGTTGTTGATTACGAAGGCGATATTATGGCATAGTATGCGCATTTAAGGCAGATCTATTAACTCAAAAAGTTCTATACATTTATACAATATATTCTTTCCTTTCCCTAGTTTTTCCCATGATAAAAAATCAATTTAAAGCCATATTAAGAAATATCAAAACGAAAGGAGAAACTAAACATGGGAAGAGACAATAAACAAGGTAAAAGCGCCAACAAAGGGTCATTGCCTCAAACGCCAAAAAACCAAAAAATAGCGCCAGACAAAGCTAGTGAAGAATTTTCTCAAGAATTTATGAACATGATTAATTCAGTCACTAAAGAAGGCAAAACGAAAAAATAAGGGGGCCTTCAAGTGGATTACACACGTGCACAAGAAATTGTCGCCTCACCAAAAGAATATGAAGTAAGTTATAATGGCGTATCTATTTGGATTGACAAACTTCATGATGATGGTAAAACTGCAACTGTCCATTTACGTCGTTCTTTAGAGGAACGATCCGAAGTGGACATAGGAGAATTAAAGGAAGAGTACCTCGTACATTAGACTTACCATCAAATAAAAAAACTGCTTACTTCCTTTGGCTGAAGTAAGCAGTTTTCATGTTTATTATGTCAATAAAATTCCTTTTAGATAAAGTATGGCATTTCGGCAAATCTAGTGTTTGATTTCCGTTCCGGCTGGGCGCTTTGCCGCTGACGCTTCGCTTTCGCGCAGAGCAGAGCTTCTTGGGGGTGTCCGATGAGCCGCTTCACTCGCGTTGCTCGCTCCAGGGTCTCGGGCCAATACGATGTTGGTCACGAAGGCGTTATCACAGGACGTGATGGTTTTAGCCTTCGTTCCTCTATCGCTGATCCCCAAGGAGTCGCCCAGCCTCCACTCCAATCAAACACTCCGCATAGTGTGTATCTTCTTGCATGTCACTTTAATTATAGTGACAAAACTACAATAATATTTATACGGCTACAGATATACAATTGCCTTAACTGTTATAAGTCTATTTTGAAGAGTAACCGTAGCGGCAGCAACAAAGCGAAGGAAGCGGCTCGGCACTTACTCACAGGAAAGCGAGTAGCCCGGGACGGAAATCGCTCTTACGAAGGGGTTTTTTGACATTTCATACAAACACTAATAACTGCTTACTCCATGAAATTAATAACCTCAAATATCGCCAACATTAAGATTTAATTTTAAATTACGTAATCCTCTTCGAATTTAAACTCTGTTAAAATATCACTTGCTCGATTGTGTAACTCTTTGAAGTTATTAGAAATTTGTTCAGCAGAAATTGGCTTACTAAATAAATAACCCTGAATATAATCGCAATTACCGTCAATCAGGAACGCAAGCTGCTCTACCTCTTCAATTCCTTCAGCAACAACCTTTAATCTCAAATGCTTCGCCATTGATAAAATCATAGAAACGAGCGCTTTATCATTTGAATTATGCTGTATATTTCGAACGAAAGCCCGATCAATTTTTAAACAATCGATTGGAAAATCTTTTAAATATGAAAGCGACGAATAGCCTGTCCCAAAGTCATCAACTGCAATTTGAATACCAATTGCCTTTAACTCATGAAGTAGCTGAGTTATTTGATCAATGTTCATCGTCATACTTTCTGTAATTTCTAATTGTAAATATTTAGGTTCCAAATTTGTACGTTGTAAGATTTCTTGCACCATTTGCACTAAATCTTGCTGGAATAACTGTCCAATGGATATATTCACAGCAACCTTCATTGGTGGCAAACCTTGCTCCTTCCATGTCTTCGCTTGAGTGCACGCCATTTCTAAAATCCATTTTCCTAAAGGAATAATTAGACCAGATTCTTCTGCAATTGGGATAAACAACTCAGGTGAAACAAATCCACGGGTAGGATGACGCCAACGTACTAGCGCTTCTACCGATTCAATTTTACCCGTTTTTAAATTTACTTGAGGCTGAAAATCCAAGTAAAATTCTTCATTAGCTAATGCTTTATGGAGCTCTTGCTCAATCAATATACGATCAGCAATGCCATTTGACATATATGGCTTATAAAAAAGAACTCTTTGAGGTATTTGACCCGCTTCCCTCATCGCTAACTGCGCGTGCATTAAAAGCTCTTCACCTGAGCAATCTTCTTCATGCAGGGCAATGCCAATATTAAGATTTCCGTTGAGCGGAAATAGTTGTACTTGTAATGGTTTTTTCATAGCACTCTTCAAGTTCAAGCAAAATTGTAGCAACTCTTCTCTTGTCTTCACATGATTAATATAAATAATAAACTGTCCCTCACGAAGCTTTGTAGCAAAATAATGAGGGGGTAAAATAGCTTGAATTCTCTCAGCTACGAGCTTCATCATTGTATTAGAATAGCTAATACCTATAGATGAGCTAATAGCAGCAAGGCGATCAATCTCAATAGCAATGATTGCTTTTTGATGACTATTGTCGTGTAAATCCTCTTTTAATGTTTTCAATAATAAATGTTCATTTGGAAGCTTAGTAATATCATCATGATAAGCTTGAAAATGAAGCTCCTGCTGCGAATGCTCGAGATCTCGCTTTATTTTTAAAAGTTGTTTATATGGTTTTTCAACAGTTGTATAATAAATGGCTTTTAGGAAAAAGTAGAATGCGAAAAATTGATAAATTAATGCTGAAAAGCCCCAAATTGATTTCAAATCTTTGATGAACGCAAAGAAAACATCACTAACAATTAAATAAGTTGCTGCGCTAATAAGCCACATAACTCGTTTTGGCAACTTTTTTATATATTTACTTAAAACCACTATCGTTACACCTTGTAAGACAGCAGACATTATATGAACAATAGCGCTTGCTTTCAGCAACAATTGTTCTTCAAGTACAAAATATTTTGAGGAGAGATACACTAGAAAAAGGCTCAGTAGTACAAATAATAAGGAACTGCTATATGTATAATAACGATCATTCATCGTTAAGCGTTTTTTTGGCTTTAAAATAATAAAAAGAAAACCGATTGATAAGCATAAACGCATTATTAAATCCAACCATATTTCCAAATATAGTGTATCAGCCTTTGGATATTGAGCGATAACCAAGCTCACTAATTCAAACAAGGCGATGATAAAAAATAAATTACCTATGTATAATGTTTGACTCGATAATAAGTGTGAAAAAACGAGCCAAGATTGAATAGCGATTGCCATTGTAAACACAATAATTAGTATTTGTATAATCAAGTTCAAACAAATGTAACTTTCTTCATTAAAAGAACCAAATACCTGATTACTTAAACCTAATAATGGCAACACTAGCAATAGTGGCAATACTACATACCGAATCTCTTTCTTTTCTATCTCTAATTGTTTCAACCAATTCTCCAACAGAAACCCTCCATACCAATATATATAAAATTAGATAGGTAATATGATCTACCCAAAGGAAATATAACATTAAAAATTGTATTTTTCTTTGACTTCTTACAAATCATAGCATTTTTATTGGAATTTGTATGCAACTATACCTTCTTTCAGCAAATGTCTCCCACCTCTATAGGTGGTGAGATGAATGCGGGTTTAAATCACTTTTCAGTGTATCCAAACATCTGTGCCTGTCGCTACGCTTTCGGCACAAAAGACATCCGCTGAAATAGAGGAACTCAGTCTAAGAACGCCACGTCCTGTGGCAACGACTGAGTGACCAACATCATGTTGGCCCAAAGCCTCCGGCGGATGTCACAGAATGGAAAGAAGTTCATATAGGATGTTAGCCTTTATCGCATCCATGCGATAAAGGCTAACTGACCTGCATCCTGCCGCTTTCGCGCAAAAAACATCTGTTGCTGCGCTACGTTAGCACTGCGCTTTCGCACAAAAAACATCTGTTGCTGCCGCTACGTTAACACTGCGCTTTCGCACAAAAAACATCTGTTGCTGCGCTACGTTAACACTGCGCTTTCCCACAAAAAAACATCTGCAGCCCTAAGCACAAAGCCGATTCCAGACGCAATTATGCCTAGGCATAATTGATAAAGTATGCCAATATTCAGATTTGATATTAGCATACCTTTAATGCTTATCGCACTATTCGTCTTTAGAATATAATAACTCGCGAAGCTTAATCATTATTCTTGTGCGTCTTTTTTTAACTGCGTCCACAGATAAACCTAGTTCTTTAGCTATTTCCAAGTAACTATAACCATCTACATAAAAAAGGAGTAATATTTTTCTTTCTTCAAATTTTAAATGAGACATAATGCATTCTGTAAGAACTGGACTTATTTCACTCATTTCATGATCTCGAATATAATTTATCGTGTCATTATCCATAGGTGTATGATTATTTTCAAAACTCTTTTCCTTTGAAAGCTCTTTTAAAATTTCTCCTTTAACGGTTGTATAAATATAAGCAGAAAACAGCCCTTTTGATTGATCTGCTTTACGCCAAGCCTCCCACACCGCTATGGATGCTATATGACGATAATACTCAAAATCCTTATAAATGCGGCACCTTAACAAAATCGACGTTATCATCGGTTGGACTAATTCTAATACTTCATCAAATGGTTGCTCAGGAGATAACTGTTTTTTATGCTGTGTTGTCATCTTATTGTCCTGTCGACTGTGCACAGTCCATTATTCCTAGGTGCCTTCATCTTAATTACTATACAAGGAGGTGTCGAACAGCTCTTTTGTCAATATAACCATAGAATCTTTATAAGTCCTTTTTAATATTTATACATAACAACAGTATGATATTTAAAAAATCATATCTTTTAACTGTCATACTATACATATTTCTTAAAAGGTTGGACAAAATTACTACTAAGGAGGCGAAATAGATGAATTTTCAAATAAGAGATGCGATAACGACAAACGTACATGGTCAATCAGCGGCCGAATTTAAGGATATTGTCGAAGATGCAATTAGCCGTGGTGAAGAGCATTTACTTCCAGGGCTTGGTGTGTTTTTTGAAAAATGGTGGCAGCAATCTAGCCCTACTGAGCAGGATGCATTTGTTCAAAAACTTGAAAAAGTCTTTGCTCACTAATTTTTTATAGACAGTTCATTCCATTTCCAATAAATGCATGATAAAGTTTAACTTATCAGAAAATTAGGAGGGATTGGAATGACTGTTGCTGTAGAATTAATAGTAAATCAACTAAAAAAGGTTTTATCTGAAGAACAGGTGTCAACAAACGAAACGGTGCGGCAGCTACATGGAAGGGACGAATCTCATCATACAATGAGCTTACCAGATATCGTTGTCTTCCCTCGTTCCACGGCCGATGTCAGTGCCATCTTAAAAATTGCGCATGCGGAACGTGTACCAGTCGTACCTTTTGGTGTTGGCTCAAGCTTGGAAGGAAATGCAATTCCCATTGCAAATGGTATTTCTATCGATTTCTCTGAAATGAATGCTATTTTAGAAATTCGACCAGATGACCTGCTTGTGAAAGTACAACCGGGTGTAACACGTGCTCAATTGAATAAAGAATTAAAAAAACATGGACTTCAATTCACAGTTGACCCTGGTGCTGATGCTACACTTGGTGGAATGGCAGCAACTAATGCCAGCGGGACAACAGCAGTGCGGTATGGTGTTATGCGCGATCAAGTACGAGATTTAGAGGTTGTACTCGCAGACGGTTCAGTCATTCATACCGGTAGCTTAGCAGCAAAATCCTCTTCTGGTTATCACTTGAATGGCCTTTTCATTGGCTCTGAGGGTACACTAGGTTGCTTTACAGAATTAACTTTACAAGTCTATGGTATACCCGAATTTGTGACGGCGGGACGTGCAGTTTTTGCGACAGTTGGCGATGCTGTCAGTGCAGTAACCGCATTGTTGCAAGCGGGCATTTCAATTGGCCGTGTTGAACTGGTCGATGAAACCTCTATCAAACAAGCAAATATTTATAATGAAACATCCTATGATGAAAAACCAACACTATTTTTAGAATTTCACGGAAATGAAGCAGGTATGCATGCCGATATAGAATTTGCTAAAGAAATTTTTGAGGACTTTGGCTGTCTTTCTGTTGAATTTGAACAAGACAATGCTGCACGTAATACGCTTTGGGAGGCACGCCATTCATTGGCCTATGCATATATCCATGCCTATCCAGGGAAAAAGCTTATGTCGACCGATGTTTGTGTGCCAATATCTACGCTTGCTGAATCCGTTTTATATGCTCGTGAACAGCTTGAGGAAGTTGGTCTTGCAGGTGGAATTGTAGGTCATGTTGGAGACGGTAACTTCCATGCCTTGTTAATGTTAGATCCAAACGATGCTGAGGAGCATGAAAAAGCCAACCGCTTCAATGAACATATTGTGCACTTTGCTTTACTGCGTGGTGGCACTTGCACTGGTGAACATGGTGTTGGTATTGGAAAAATGAAATATCAATCTACAGAGCACGGTACATCTCTATTAGTGATGAAGAGCATAAAGGCAGCACTTGATCCACATAATATTATGAATCCAGGGAAAATTTTCAGCATGTAAACTTATTATTACGTTCAAACATATAAAGGGGCTGGGACATAACTAAATGGTTCCTTCATAAAGCCGAATAATCTCTAAATGAACAAAACACGATAAATAGAAAAACCGAACTATCCCGAAACACTTCATGAGAGTTTCATTGGATAGTTCGGTATTTTTTGTTGGCTGAAACACATTTGTCCCAGCCTCTCTTTTTTATAAATTATAGCGGAAGCTTTTTACTAGCTTATCTCCCTTATTAAATTCTTTAGATTCATCTCTTACGAAGCCTAGCGATAAGTAAAGATTAATAGCAGCCTGCATAATATCACCCGAGTGCAAATATAATGCTTGATCCTGACGATTGCGTGCAAAGGCGAAGCTTTCATGCAATAATTTTTTTGCAACACCTAGCCCTCTTCCATTAGGATGCACACCGAGTAAGCGCACAATCGTAGACTGTATGTTAAGCTCTGGCAAACCATATGCTTTTTCAGAATCTGTAAATAATTGCAGTCCCCCTAAAATCTCATCACCGCGCTTTGCCACTAAAATTGCCTCTGCATTAGGATTACCGACAGATGCGCGAATATCACTTAAGTATGAAGCCCAGTCCTCTGGGTTTTCATATTCTTTTTCATATTGTGCATAACTCTCTACTAGAACCTCTAAATACCTTGCATAGTCTTCCTCTTTCAAATGCTCAATCACTATTTCAGCTACTGTCATCGTTCAATCCCCTTCCTATTAATAAACTCTATTTAAATGCCACCCCTACTATAGGCAGTTACTCTTTTTTCAATACGATGTGCCAGCCATTCGACGATAGCTGAAACACTCCAATAAATTAACCCGACAGCGATAAATGCCTCCAGAAACTTTAAATTAATAGAAGCAACGATATTCGCAACTCCTGTTAACTCTTTAACTGAAAGGAAAAAAGCTAGTGATGTGGCATGTAAGAACCCAATAAAAACATTTGTGAAGTTAGGTATGGATTTACTAAATGCTTGGGGTAATATATAGCGTCGCATCGCCTGTGAAAATGTTAAACCGACTGCATAAGCTGCCTCTAGCTGTCCCTTAGGTACACTTAAAATACCGGACCGAATTATTTCGGAGGCGTAAGCTCCTGCACTTAGCGTCAAAGCCAAAATAACAAAAAATAAAATAGGGATAGAGCTTGATTGATACTCTATCTTTAAAGCTTTTGCAATGACATCAACCACAATTGGTATTCCAAAATAAACAAGCATAATGTGCATAATGATTGGTGTGCCTCTAAAAAAAGAAACGTAAAAATTCAACAATGGTGCGATTATTTTCGTTTGTTGTATCCGCACAAAAGCAACTATTATGCCGATTAAAATGCCTAATAAAACAGGCGTAACTGTCATGAACAAAGTTAACGGCAATACTTTACTAATTTCTATTAAAGCTTCAAAAATAAAAGCAAAATCTATTGTCATAACATTTCCCCCTAGCTAGATGCAGCTTCCTTTGGCATATATCGATTAAGATATCGTTCATTTAGTTTTAAACCCTTTTCTAACAGCAAAACAATGATATAATAAACGATGGACAGCGCCAAATATATCTCTAGCGCCCTTGTCGTTGAAGCGATAAGTGTTTCTCCACGTCCTACCATATCCATGACACCAATTGAAAATGCTAAAGAAGTATCCTTTAATGAACTAATCATCGTATTTGCCATATTTGGGAAGGCAACACGAATCGCCTGAGGGAGCACAATACGTAGAAAGGCCTGTATTCCACTTAATCCAACTGAATAAGCTGCCTCCATTTGTCCACGATCAACTGTTAAAATAGCCGCTCTAAAAATCTCAGCAAACGATGCAGCATTGCTCAACGTATAAGTAATAATTACAAAATACATAGCATCCATTCTTGTTACATCAATATGCACAAGCTTTAATAACGCTGGTATACCATAAAACACTAAAAACAATTGCACTAAAATCGGCGTACCTCGAATAAACGAAATATAAATCGTTATAATTTGCTTCAAAACTGGTATGTGTAGCAGCTTTGGTATAGCGATTACTATACCAAGCAGCATGCCAAAAAAGATTGCGAACACTAAAATTTCGAGCGTTACTGGCAAATACTGAAGCAATATTGGAAGTACTTTTGCAATTAGTGTGAAGTCAAAGTCATTAGCCATACTTCCTTCTCCCTCTCCTATTTCGTTTAGAAGTCTACCGAATAATCGTCACCTAGCCATTTCTTACTTAACTTACTAATGACGCCTTCTGCCTTTAATTCTCGAATAGCATCATCAAGTCGCTCCTGTAAGACAACCTCGTCTTTATTTAATAAGAAGTACACTTTTGAATTTAATAAAGCATCTCCTACAACCTTCTCTTGTGCTTTATTGCTTTCGTTATAGTACTTTACTGCAAATGGTGTTGTAATGATTGCATCGATTCGCCCTGTCGCAAGTTGATTGTGAACATCAACTGAGCCAGAAGAATAGACAATATTAGCGCCTAAATTATGCTCCTTATTGTATTTCTCTATAAATACAGCAGAGTTACTAGTTGGTGAAACACTAACGTTTTTCCCTTTCAAATCATCAATGGATTGAATAGAATTGTTTTTTTCATTGACCGTTACTTTTAATGGGAACACATTATATGGCTCTTTATTAAAGAGGAATTTCTCCTCTCGTTCACTATTGACTTCCATTTGATGGGCAACAAAGTCAATCTTCCTTGTCTCTAAACTTAGTAATAAATTTGAAAATTCCATCGTTTTAAATTCAAACTCATATTCTGGTAGCTTCTCATCAATAGCGCGAACAAGCTCCACATCATAACCTGTTAAATTACCCTTGTCATCAATGAAGCAAATATTTGGAAATTGAGTACCGGTACCGACAATAATTTTTTGAACTCCCTTTCCGCCTTGTGCTGGATTATTCTCACTAGCATCCCCTTCGGACTTTTCAGAACTTGTGCAAGCTGTTAAAAGTAAAGCTAGCAACAATAGTAAATAACATGATAATTTTTTCATAGAATCCCTCTCTTCTTATGCGTGCGACGGTATATCAACAGCAAGTGCTGTTTTTAAATGCTCCAGTCCAATCTCTGTGACTGCTTTAAAGACACCATTCGATCCAATTTCGACAACCGGAACATAACGGACACCATACTTTACTTCAAGGATGTCACGGAATGCATCATTATGTGTTACATCCACTATTTTGTAAGAAATGCCTTGTTGTTGTAAATATGTCTTCACTTCATCACAATAACTACAGCCTTGCTTTGACCAAACAATTACATCTATATTTTTTGTCATGTTCATTTCCTCCTTAGCTTACCGCTTCTTTTTGTTGTAAATGTAAATTCAATGGACTTAATAGCTCAAATGATCGTTCCCGTTCAAATTCCTTCAACACAGGCGTATGCAAAATAAACTCATCAATTTGATAACGCACATGGTAGTCATCTAACATCGTTTTAATATCATCCGGAGTCCCATATAAAATATCTGCATCATATTGCTTCACCGTAAATGACTCTCCAGATTCCTGACCAAATTTCTCTGCTAGCTCTACCGATTGTAATGTTAGGCTTCTGCCACTTGCTAAATGCACCTTCGTAATTTTTTGATCACCAATCAGCTCTTTCGCCTCCTCTTTTGTAGGGGCTGCAAGGGCTGCGATGGAGATGGCAAAATGACCGTTTGGATGATGCGTGCGATAAGCTGTAGCTGCTTGTGCTAATACATCATTATCACTATTAATAAATCGCGCAAAGACAAACGCAATGCCTAGTGTGCCTGCAAGTGCGGCACTTTGTGGACTTGCTCCCAGTAAAAATAACGCTGGCTTTACCTTTGGAATCGGTGTTGCCTGTACGCCATATAGCTCGTGCTCTGCTGGTATTGTTTGCTCAATTAATTGCTGTAAAAATGTTAATCTTCCCTCAAAATCTTCACCTTTATGGAGGGTGCCATATTGCAACGCCTTCGTAGAGAGGGGTAAACCGCCCGGTGCCTTTCCTATACCTAAATCAACTCGCCCTGGCTCCAACGATGCGAGCACATGAAAATTTTCTGCTACCTTGTATGGGCTGTAGTGTTGTAGCATCACTCCACCCGACCCAATATTGATAGATTTTGTTTTAGCAAGGAGATAAGATACTAATACCTCTGGCGATGAACCCGCTAATGTATCTGTATTATGGTGCTCTGACACCCAAAAACGTGAGTAGCCCAATTGCTCTGCTTTTTGTGCTAGAGCCACTGTTTTTTGTAAGGCCTGCTCATTTGTTGCGTCCTCAATAATAGGACTTTGATCTAATATACCTAATGAATAGCTCATACATTGCCTCCTTAAATACATTTATTCTTATATATTTACTAGGTTTTTAGACAGACTGTTTGACATAACGGCTTTCTTTAAATGGTAAACCTAAGTTACCCCGTAATGTGTCAGTCTCATATTCTTCACGGTATAACCCTCTTGCTTGTAAAATCGGCACAACCTTGTCTACAAAATCATCCAGTGCTCCAGGTACAGTAACGCCTATAATAAAGCCATCAGCCGCCTCTTGCTCGAACCAGTCCTGCACGAGGTCAGCAACATGCTCTGCTGTACCAAAGAATGCTGTTTTGGGAGTTGCTTCCCGTAACGCAACTTGTCGCAATGTTAGCCCTTCTTGTTTGGCATATTTTTTAATATAATCAGTCGTACTTCTAAAGCTGTTTGCTCCAATATCACCAAGCTCTGGGAACGGTGCATCTACATCATATTGTGAAAAATCATGATGATCGAAATATCGGCCAAGATAAGCAAGTGCACGCTCTATCGAAACAAGCTCAACGATTTCCTGATACTTCGCTTCCGCTTCCTCAAGCGTATCGCCAATAATCGGAGAGATTCCTGGGAAAATTTTAACTTCATCTGGATTGCGTCCAAATGCTGCAACCTCAGTCTTCACCCTTTTATAAAATTTCTGTGACTCTTCTATTGCCGCACCATGTGTAAAAATTGCATCTGCATCCTTTGCCGCCAATCGAATACCTGCATCTGAAGAACCAGCTTGGAAAATAACAGGCTGCCCCTGCTTAGAGCGAGCAATATTTAGCGGACCTTGAACTGAAAAATAGTTGCCCTTATGATTTAAAGTGTTCAGCTTATCAGAATCGAAAAATACATCATTTTCTACATCTGCAATGAAAGCATCATCTTCCCACGAATCCCACAAACCCTTTACCACTTCTAAATATTCCTCAGCAATTTGATAGCGCTCTGCATGACTAGGATGCTGCTCAATGGATTTATTATAATTCAAGGCAGTGCTTTCCAATGGTGTCGTTACAACATTCCACCCAGCACGGCCCCCACTAATATGATCTAAAGAGGCAAATTGGCGTGCAACAGTAAATGGTTCGCTATAGGAAGTTGATACAGTACCAACTAACCCGATGTTTTTAGTTGCTACTGCTAGGGCCGAAAGAATTGTTATTGGCTCAAAACGATTTAAAAAATGAGGAATCGATTTTTCATTGATGAACAAACCATCTGCAATAAAAGCAACATCAAATTTCCCCTGCTCAGCCTTTTGTGCTTGCTGAATATAAAACGGCAAGCTTACACTTTGATTGCTAGCCACCTTAGGATGACGCCAACCTGAAATATTACCACCCACACCATGAATAATAGCCCCGAATCTAATTTTGTCCTGTCTCACCATATTTGTTCCTCCTCAAATTTTATTTTTACTAAACATAGTGGTTAAGTATGTTTTATAGTTAAAAAAATACTTTATTCATGAATAACCATAAATAAATCAATTTCGCCTTGGCGTAATTGCGTCCGGATTTTGAATTGTGCCCAGGCCTGCACGATGCAGGTCAGTTAGCCGTTTTCACAGGATGTGAAGGTTTTAGGCTAACATCCTTTATTCATTCCTTTCAAAATCCATGACATCCGTCGGAGGCTTTCGGCCAACACGAAGTTGGTCACTCAGTCGTTGCCACAGGACGTAGCGTTCTTAGACTGAGATCCTCTATTTAAGTAAGTGTTTTACCTACTGAAAAGTAATCACATCCGCATTCATCTCAACACCTCAAGAGGTAGAGTCTTTTGCTGAATGAAGATAAAATAGGATTGAGGAAGATAATACAGCTCATTTATGCAATTTGCAATAGGCTACATAATAGAAAAAAATTTACTGTCTTATAAAATATTTTATCAATTCGAATTTTCTTGAATACTTTCATATTGCATAGCAGTTTCTACTATTGTTGTCCAAAAGGCTGGCGCCAGCGTCTCTTTATTTTTATACGTTAAAAAAATGTGTTGATTCATATCAAGTAAATGCTTAACATCAATCTCAACAAATTCCCCACTTTCAAGCTCCTTTTTTACACAAAGATGTGGTAAGAAGCTCATATACTCTTTCGTACGAATAAATTCTTTCGCTACTTCTAAATGATCCGTTCGCACTTCAATATTGGCTGATACGCCCTCTACCTCAAACATTTTATGCACATAATTCCAATCAAAAGCCCCACATTCAAAAAACACCATTTTCTGTTGTGCCAGTTCCTTCGCTTTCATTAGATTTTGTTGTATAAAGGGATGCTCGCGATGCATTACAAGTTTGACTGCATTACTTAGCAATAGCTCATTGCAAATTCCTTCCCTATGCACGTATTGAATTAAACCAAGATGAATTTGATGACTTTGCAATTTCTCTAAAATCACTGCTGTTGAACCTGTGATAATCTGAAAGCGCAAGTGAGGAAAATCTTCCTTCCACTTTGGCAATGCGTAAGCTAAAAAATATTGAGCTGTAACTCCATTTGTACCAATGCACACCTCGTCAGACTCCTTCGTTTCCTCTAATTGTTTCTTTCCCTGTTCGAAGGTTTGCACAATCTGAGTCGCAAACGGTACAAAATCCTTGCCTTTATCCGATAATATTACACTTCGCCCATCGCGATGAAATAACTCTACATTCAACTCTCGCTCCAATGATTTAATACGTGCCGTCACAGTCGGCTGAGATAAAAACAATGCATTTGCGGCCTTATGAATACTTTTATAATGCACGACATATAAAAACGCTTCGATATGGTCAATATTCATCTGAAGCCCTCCTCAAATTACTTATTTATCCTATTATATAGATAATCGCTTTTATTCTCTATAAAAGATTGGAAAACTAGGGATTATATTTTCAACAAGAAAAAAAGCAACCTAACGTCTCCCAGGTTACTTTAGTATGTAGCAATGTGGTCATCCATCTTGATAACATACATCACGCGTGGCTTACATCCCTCTGTCTGCAACCACTGTTATGTTATTCATATTGGCACCCCCTGTTGCCAATATGAACTCTATCTATATAGTACTTCTCTAACTGAGAAGCATAATACTTGTCGTCTGTCCTTGCTCGAAATTCTCTTTAAGCTAGGATTGAGGCTAGCACCGCTTTTTGTGCATGAAGTCTATTTTCTGCTTGCTCAAAGATGTAGGAATTTGGACCATCAATAACAGATGACGCTACTTCTTCTTCACGATGAGCTGGTAAACAGTGCAGGAACATATAATTCGGTTTTGCATATGCGACAAGTTCATCATTAATTTGATAACCTTCAAAGTCTTCTAGACGTTTTGTAGCTTCCTCTTCTTGCCCCATCGACGTCCATACATCAGCATACACTACATCCGCGTTTATAACCGCATCTATAGGATCGTTTGTAATAATAATTGTACTACCATTTGCTTCTGCGATAGCCTGAGCTTTTGCGATGACCTCTGCATCACATTCATAACCAACTGGTGTTGCCACTGCCACGTTCATTCCTACATGCGCAGAAGCGACTAGTAATGAGTGCGCCACGTTGTTGCCATCTCCAACATATGCAATTTTTAATCCTTTTAGATGACCTTTATTTTCAGCGATTGTTTCTAAATCCGCTAATGCTTGACATGGGTGATAAATATCCGTTAATCCATTGATTACCGGTATAGATGCATGCTCTGCAAGCTCCTTTACCATTGCATGAGAATTTGCGCGAATCATAATACCATCTAAATAGCCTGCTAACACATGTGCTGTATCATAAATCGATTCACCGCGACCAATCTGCAAATCACGTGCATGCATAAACATACCTTTTCCGCCTAATTGGTTCATACCAACTTCAAATGAAATACGAGTACGAGTTGAATGTTTTTCAAAAATCATGCCGAGTGTCTTACCTTCTAGCAGCTTTGGACATTTCCCTTCTTTAGTAATCATTTTCAGCTGTGTCGCTAATTCAACTAACTGCTGAACCTCTTCACTTGTATAGTCTAGCAAGGTTAATAGGTCCTTACCTTTTAAACTAGATACTAACTTTAACTGTACTTCCTCGAGTAATTTCATAGCCTTCGCTCCTTGTTTACTTGCTGTTGGGCTTAGTATAACAAATGCATAAATATAAAATCAACTGAATTTTTATGTTTATTTTAAAAAGTTAGAATTTTTTCTTCGGATGTGTCTAAAATGCGAATAATAGAATATTTATGCATATTCCATCTTCAATCGCATAGTAAGAAAATTGCATTATTGTTAATACATATTTATAATTAATCTATATTAATTATTTAGGTGGTAAAATACATGGATAAGGATTTGGTACATCTTGTTAAAGAAATCCATCAAGCTGAATATGATACCCATTTAATGTTAACTGAAGAATTTTCCTCATTGTTCGATGAAACATTAACTACAAAACAAGCAGTATTTTTAAGTCTTCTTCAGACGAAAGGTCCCCTTCAAACTTATGAATTAGCAAAGTTAATGGGTACATCCCCAAGTGCTGTTAGCCAACTAGTAAATAGGCTAGAGCAAGAAGATTATATAAAAAGAACAATGAGTAAAAAGGATCGTAGAGAAGTTATTATAGAACTAGATGAACGGGGACATCTTTATTTTCAAAAACAGGAGGAAATTGAGCTTGCTATTATTTATAAATATTATACAAAGCTCAATAGAGAGGACTTGTTACAATTAAAGGACATACTTTTGAAATTACGTTTTATTATTTCAGAGGAGCAGGAAAAAAATAAGCATTCTTAATGGAGGTATTATTGTGGATTTACACGATTTAAAAAAGGACATATTTAAAATTGCTTACCCCTATATAAAAACCCGTCCAAATGTTGCTTTATCTATCGGTATCATTTCTCAAGACCAAGAAGCTACTTTTGCTTTCGGTGGCTCGAATTTTATGCTGGAAGAAAAGCCTTATATATATGAAGTTGGGTCGATTTCTAAAGTTTTTACTACATCCATATTAGGGGAATTGATTCAGGAGGGAAAAATCCATGTAGAAGATTCTATTGGCAAATACTTTTCTGAAATTCCCGATACTCACCCTGTCACACTCAAACGCTTAGCAAATCATACTTCTGGATTACCAGGAATAGGTGTACTAAAGAACATTTCCAATCTTTTTGACGCGCAAACACCTCGCGATCCATTTTGTCAATATTCACTAGAGGAGACTATCCATTATTTTAAAACGCACACTGATGAGCCTAAAGTTAAATTTAGATATTCTAATGTAGGCATGGGGCTTTTAGGATATATTTTAGCCAATACACTTCACACTGATTATGAAACAGCTATTAAACAAAGATTAACAGATCCTTTAGATATGCCAAATACATTTATCTCTATCCCTTCTGATCAAGCAGAGGCAGTATTGCAAGGATACACGATCCTTGGACATAAAAAGCCTCCGCTCCAAATGAATGAATTTATGGCGGCAGGGGCAGCCCGTTCAACTGTTAATGATCTTTTAACATTTATGAAAGTACATTTACGTGATGTAAATTTAGGTTATACATTAACACATCAAGCTACTGAAACTTTTTCAGAAAATATAGGTATTGGTCTAGGTTGGCAACTCGATCACAATATCATTTGGCATAATGGTTCGACGAAAGCTTTCTCTAGTTATTTAGGATTTGATAAAACACAACAAACGGGCGTTGTTGTTCTCTCAAATTATCGATCGCCTATATTGGCGGCAAACCCTGGGCAAATCGGTAAAGAGATATTACAGCTTTTACAAAATAAATAGATTTTTTTATCGAGGGATAATGTGAATTTATCGCCTAACTTTTTAAATTTATCACCCAACTTTTTATTTATCGACATAAACTAACAATCAGCCTTTAAGCATGTAAGCTTGAGGGCTGTTTTTATAATTATTGTATAGGTTTTTTTCAGTATAGAGCTGCGCTTTTTTGCTGAATAGGATTCAAAGGCATTTAGGGCTTATAGTGTCGCTAAGAGATAAAGGTTGATTTCTTCCGTTTCATATTCACCACTCATCTACCAAATAATTATTTATTATGGTATTATTTCCATATGAATTTATTGATGGTGGTAAAGTTAAATACTATAGAGGAAGAGATTTAAATGGATAAGGCACGACTAAATTATCAAATAGTATAGATAATGCAGGGGGCGATATTACAAATTCAAAGTTTCAAATGGCGAATTCAATAAATGGAATTGGGACAAATGAAAATTATGAGTTAGTTGTAAGTGATGGATGGTTATATTTATACAACTCAACAAGCGGGCAGATTTGGAAAAAGCTAGATAATTCTAATGAGACGTGGGAAATCGTAAAGCATATTGGTGAATAGCAAGTTATTCCTACTTCAATCTCAACCCTCGTAAGCTCATAAAACGCTCTTAGGAGCTTACCACAGTTGTTGTAAGCTAATTCAAAGTTTGAATCTGTTTAGAAAATATAACTTCACCCTACTGTAACGATCAATCTTTCTCTTATCAATACACTTTCAGCTCGCAACACTTTACCAATCACTGAAATTCAGTTATTCAACTAACAAAGCAAGTTATTTTTAAAAAATTACTTTATTATTGAAGAGGTGGGATGAAGTTTGTTTTTTGTTCAAATGTCAGGTTTTCCTGGTTCCGGCAAGTCTACTCTTTCACGTGAAATTGCTAAAAGAACAGGGAGTATTATCATTGATCACGATATTGTAAAATCGGCTCTATTAAATTCTATTGATGAAGTTTCAATCGATGGAAAGCTTGCAGGAAAGATTTCATATAATATTGATTGGAGCTTAGTTGACTTTCATTTATCACAAGGACAAAACGTAATACTTGATAGTCCATGTCTATATGAAGAATTGGTTGAAAAAGGAACAAAACTATCAGTTAAATATAATGTTAAGTATAAGTATATTGAGTGTTATCTTGATGACTTCGAGAAGATAAATTATAGATTGAAAAATCGTGAAAGAATGGTTAGTCAAATAGGAGAAATAAAATCAGAAGCCGTTTTTATACATACGCTTCAAAGTAGCAAAAAGCCTTCAAACTATAAGTGTATTACTGTGAATACAGGGCAACCACTGGAAAACTATATACAAGAAGTAATGGATTATATAAATAACTGATTACTCTATGCACACATGAAGTTTATACGACCTATGTATTGAATCTAATGATTATCCTTACTCCCTTCGCCAACTCATGATTTTCTATGTTGCCAAATACATAATTTCCAATTAGTTGAGGAGAGGCAGATGAAAAGGCATTGAAAAAAGTTATTTTTAATGTTTTTGACAGTATTTATTTTAACAGCATGTAACTCATCAACGCTAAGTATTAGTGAAATTGAGAGCGTTCCGGAAAAAGTGAATAAGTCATTGATGAAAAAATACACGTCAATTAATCAACGAAGTAGATAAGGATGTATCTTATATCATTTTTTCGGTCAAAAAGAACAGTTACAACAGACCCTGAAACTCTAGGTGATACATTATTAATAAAGTTAGATGTTACGAATCAACAAGATAGGCTTGTCTTTGCCACTTCATTCCTTCTTTTTTAAAATTAATAATGATGGCATTCATTTATATGTTACAAACCAACTGAATTCTCTATACTTTTTAGCCTCCAGTGTTGAACAGCAATATTCTTTAGCTTGCTGTTCAAACGAGCAAATTGAAGCAAATGCGATCAAACAAATTTCTTTACAAACTATCATATCCTTTTTTCAACAATTTGATGATTAAATTATTTTTCATATAAAATACCCTCAAACTTTATTTCGTTTGAGGGTTGTTTGATTAGTCAAAAATAATTTTATTGACTGCATCACGGTCTAATTTTTTAATAACTTCCACCATTAATTTTACAGCATTATCATAATCATCACGATGTAAAATGCCTGCATGTGAGTGGATGTAGCGTGTTGCAATACCGATTGATAGGGCAGGTATACCATTTGCAGTTACGTGGATAGAACCAGCGTCTGTACCGCCACCAGCCATCGCCTCGAATTGATATGGAATATTGTGCTCATCGGCCACATCTAATACGAATTCACGTAAGCCACGGTGTGACACCATTGATGCATCGTAAACAACAATTTGTGGACCAGCGCCCATTTTACTAGTTGATTCTTTTGCAGTTACCCCTGGTGTGTCTCCTGCTACACCTACATCGACAGCAAAACCGATATCTGGTTGGATTTTATGCGTAGCAGTTTTCGCACCACGAAGCCCTACTTCCTCTTGGACATTCCCTACAGAATAAAGGATGTTAGGATGCTTTTCATTTTGCAATGCTTTCATCACATCAATTGCAATTGCACAACCAATGCGGTTATCCCACGCTTTTGCTAATAAGTATTTTTCATTTTTCATGACATTAAATTCGAAATATGGTGTAACCATATCGCCAGGACGTACGCCCCATTCACGTACTTCATCTTTTGAAGCCGCACCAACATCGATAAACATATCTTTAATGTCTACCACTTTGTTACGCACATCTGCTGGTAAAATATGAGGTGGCTTTGAACCAATAACCCCAATAATTTCATCGCCTTTACGTGTTGTAATTGTTACACGCTGTGCAAGCATAACCTGGCTCCACCAGCCACCTACTGTTTGGAATTTGATGAACCCTTTGTCATCGATTTGAGTAACCATGAAGCCTACTTCATCTAAGTGACCTGCAACCATGATTTTTGGGCCATTTTCATCCCCAACTTTTTTAGCAATGACGCTACCTAAATTATCTGTTTCAACTAAGTCTGCATATGGTCCAATGTATTTTTTCATGACCTCGCGTGGTGCACGTTCATTACCTGCAATACCATTCGCATCTGTTAAATCTTTAAACATTTGTAATGTTGAATCTAGCTGTGTCATCCTTTTTCCTCCTGACTCTTATATCTCCTCTATTATACTTCGTTTACCGAAATATTCCTAGCTTAATCGTCAGAAAATTGGTGTATTTCTTACACTTTAATATCCTGAGCGCTGACGATTATAATTTTCTTCATTTTTCTCTATATACGCCGCAACAACATCTTCAAATGAAAAGCCCAGATTAAATGCAAGCAATCCATAACATTGCCAGATCGCTAGGTATCTATCCTCTGTTGGTTGACTAATAAAACTTAAAATATAGTCTTGTGTCATTAAAAATGTCTCTGTTAAATCTCTCTTCTCTTCAATCACCGGCCATTTTTCGATCGTTGTATAACCTTTTAATAAGCCAAGTGATAATATAAAATGAATCGAATCCACATATTCCTCTAAAATCACATCACGTTCTGAGGCTCCCTTTGTGCTCCAAAACTTAAAGCAACGTGTCTCATTTGCTAGTTCGGCTAGCTCCACCATTAAGGCTAAACCTTTTTCTTTAAATACATCACGTTCTATATTTTGTGTTTTCTCGATGAAATCATCAAGCTCTTTTTGCATTTTAAACAATTGTTGTAAATTCATTTTTTTCTCCTAAATTTCTTAAAAATATTTATAAAAAGTGAAACTAATTGCCCTCCACAATCGTATAGGAAGGAATAACCTTTCTTCAAGGGGGAAATTAAAAATGTTGCCGTTACTTATTCGTCTTGCTGTTATTGCGCTTATTATCTATGTATTTTATAAAGCGATTCGTTATATAACCGATCCTAAGCGAAAACTCGATGAAGCCTATGAAAAAGGCCAATATTATTTTTATGATGACGTCAAAAATGTTCGAAAAAATTTCTTTATCTCTTACAAGGGTGCTCTTTTTGAAGGTGAAAAATACCTCGGCACTACGGAAGATGCCTTCGAGGTTGTGACAATTTTTGTTGGCGCCCGTGACGCCGCTGCACTTCAAGGTTTTACGAAAAGAGACTTTGAATACCTTCAGCAAGAAATCCTCTTGAACTATCCGAGCGCAAAAATAAATTGGAAGCAGCCCATTGAAAAGCTTATGCGCAACACATCCTCATAATGAGGATGTTTTTTTATTTATCGGAATGTTTTCATGATTTATCGGAACATTTTCTGATTTTATCGGAACATTCCTATGATTTATCGGAACATCTTTTAGTTTTATCGGAACATTCCCGTGATTTATCACCATAATTGTACTAGAATAAAAATTTGAATAGCTGCTAGCAGCGGGAAGCCAAATGCAAAGCTGTTATGGCGTGTTTTATGACGGAATAAATACATTCCCAGCACGCCTCCTACTGCACCCCCACCGATTGCTAATGTAAATAATGTGCGTTCTGCGATACGCCATTCATGTTTTTTTGCCTTTGATTTATCCATACCCATCATCACGAGCAGGACTATAGAAACAATCGCCATATACGCGAATAATGCTTGCCCCATTGAAGTACTCCTTTTTATTTTCTATTTACTACTACTCTAACATAAAAAAGACTGACGGATAAATCCATCAGTCTTGTGAAAGCATTATTTTGCTTTATTATTTAGCTACAGCTTTTTTAGCAGCGTCTGCTAATTGAGTGAATGCTGCTGCATCAGTTACAGCTAAGTCAGCTAACATTTTACGGTTAACTTCGATACCAGCAACTTTTAAACCGTGCATTAAACGGCTGTATGAAAGACCGTTCATGCGAGCAGCTGCGTTGATACGAGTGATCCATAATTTACGGAAATCACGTTTTTTCTGACGACGGTCACGGTATGCATATTGACCTGACTTCATTACCGCTTGGTTTGCAACTTTGTATAATGTATGTTTTGAACCATAGTAACCTTTAGCTAATTTTAAAACCTTTTTACGACGTTTGCGCGTCACTGTTCCGCCTTTTACGCGTGGCATATGAATTACCTCCTGCTTTTCATTTAAAAATGAATGTTAGTATTTTGTTTGTGTAGTCAAATTATTTCATGTAAACAAGTAATGATTTGATGCGTTTGAAGTCACCAGATGAAACGATGTTTGCTTTACGTAGGTGACGTTTTTGTTTTGTAGATTTGTTTGCGAATAAGTGGCTTCCATAAGCACGGTCATATTTTAATTTACCTGAACCCGTTTTTTTGAAACGTTTCGCAGCTCCACGGTGAGTTTTCATTTTTGGCATGTCGAATTCCTCCTAAACTGTTCGTCTAATATTATTTCTCGTTCTTTGGTTGAAGAACTAAGAACATGCTTCGGCCTTCCATCTTCGGTTTTTGTTCAACCGTCGATACTTCAGCACAAGCTTCAGCAAAACGATCTAATACACGTTGACCAATGTCTTTGTGTGTAATCGCACGACCTTTGAAACGTAGGCTACATTTTACTTTATCGCCTTTTTCAAGGAATTTAATCGCATTACGTAGCTTCGTTTGGAAATCATGCTCATCGATTGTTGGGCTCAGACGAACCTCTTTCATTACGATGACCTTTTGATTTTTACGAATTTCACGGTCTTTCTTTTGCTGTTCAAACTTAAATTTACCATAGTCCATGATACGAGCGACTGGCGGCTTGGCTTGAGGGGCCACAAGGACAAGATCCAAGTTTACACGAGTGGCGATTTCTAGCGCTTCATTACGTGTCTTTACACCAAGCTGGTCACCATTGTGATCGATTAATCGAAGTTCACGTGCGCGAATGCCTTCGTTTACATACATGTCTTTGCTAATAGTAATCCACCTCCAAGTAGTTGTCGCGAATACATGGTTTGGGCAAAGCCTTGCCCGGTTGAACGGTACATCCTCTTGTCATGTCCATAAAAAAAGGACGGACACTTTGAAGATGTCCGCCCGCTATATGTGCATGCGCAAGTCTGCGCAAAACAATTCAACGTGTAATACCTGTTCACAGCCTAAGAGCGTTGTATCAGGTGAGAAGCGGGCAGCCTCTACTTCAACCACAAACTTTGTATTCATTAACCTTAATTATGATAGCATGTACTTTATAAGCTGTCAAATGTTTTTTAGCTTATTATTATTAAAGTAACCTAAAAACTTTTAATCTAAACCATTATAATGGTTCATCTTCATAACGTGAGGTTGATATCCGTTCTGGCTGGGCGCTTTTCTGGGGGCGTCCAGCCTTCACTTCAATCAATTTATATAAATCGTATTTATATTAACAAGTGCCACCCCAACATTAGAAGTATGCCTCGGCATAATTGCATTCGGAGGCTTTAACTTCTTTCAGCTGATTTGCTAAAAGAAGATAAAATTATTTTGTAACTTCTGCTTTAATGTTAGCTAAGAAGTCTTGGAAGCTAATTGTTTCTGAGTCTTTTGAGCCGTAACGACGTACATTTACGCCACCAGCCTCTACTTCTTTGTCTCCGATAACAAGCATATACGGGATTTTTTTCATTTGTGCTTCACGGATTTTGTAGCCTAGTTTTTCTTCACGGTCATCCATTTCAACACGTAAGCCCGCTGCAGTTAATTGCTCTTCAATTTGTTTTGCATAATCGAAGTGTGCTTCGTTTGAAACTGGAATGACTTCAACTTGTACTGGTGCTAACCACGTTGGGAATGCACCTTTATACTCTTCGATTAAGAAGGCAACGAAACGTTCCATTGTTGATACGACACCACGGTGAATAACAACTGGACGATGTGGTTTACCATCTTCTCCAACGTAAGTTAAGTCAAAGCGTTCTGGTAATAAGAAGTCAAGCTGAACTGTTGATAAAGTTTCTTCTTTACCAATTGCCGTTTTCACTTGTACGTCAAGTTTAGGACCGTAGAATGCAGCTTCACCTTCAGCTTCGAAGTAATCTAAGCCAAGCTCATCCATTGCCTCTTTTAACATACTTTGTGCTTTTTCCCACATTGCATCATCGTCGAAGTATTTCTCAGTATCTGCTGGGTCACGGTAAGATAAACGGAATGAATAATCATTTAAATCGAAGTCTTTGTAAACTTCTAAAATTAGCTGTACTACTTTTTGAAATTCCACTTTAATTTGGTCTGGACGAACGAAGATATGTGCATCGTTTAAAGTCATCCCACGTACACGTTGTAGGCCTGAAACAGCGCCTGACATTTCGTAACGGTGCATTGTACCAAGCTCCGCAATACGCAATGGTAGGTTACGATAAGAGTGCATGCTGTTTTTGTACACCATCATATGGTGAGGACAGTTCATCGGACGCATAATTAATGTTTCATTGTCCATTTCCATAGGTGGGAAAATAGAATCTTGGTAATGATCCCAGTGACCAGAAGTTTGGTACAGCTCTTTAGAACCAAGTACTGGTGTATAAACATGTTTATAACCAAGAGATAATTCTTTATCTACAATATAGCGCTCAATAACACGACGGATTGTTGCACCGTTTGGTAGCCATAGCGGTAAGCCTTGCCCAACTTTTTGAGAAGTTGTAAATAACTCTAATTCTTTCCCAATTTTACGATGATCACGTTCTTTTGCTTCTTCAAGCATTTGTAGATGATGTTTTAAATCTTCTTTTTTAAAGAATGCAGTACCATAAACACGTTGTAGCATTTTGTTATCTGAGTTACCTCTCCAGTAAGCACCTGCTAATGAAAGAAGTTTGAACTCACGAAGTTTGCCAGTTGATGGTGCGTGGATACCACGGCAAAGGTCGAAAAATTCACCTTGGTAGTAAATAGAAACTTGCTCATCTGCTGGAATCGCTTCAAGTAATTCTAATTTATATTCATCGCCGATTTCTTCATAGATCGCTTGTGCATCTGCACGGCTAACATTTTTGCGCTCGATCTCTAGGTTTTCAGCGATAATTTTTTTCATTTCTTTTTCGATTGCTGGTAAGTCTTCAGCAGTGATTGGCGTTGGTGCATCAATATCGTAGTAGAAGCCACCTTCAATAACCGGACCAATACCAAGTTTAACATCTGGGAATAAACGTTTAATCGCTTGTGCTGTTAAGTGTGCAGTAGAATGACGTAGGATTTCCAGTGCTTCCTCATCATCCTGTGTAATAATTGAGATTGTTGCGTCCTCTTCAATTGGTGTTTTTAAATCGACTAAGACACCATTTACTTTACCAGCATATGCTTTTTTACGAAGTCCAGGACTAATTGATAATGCTACGTCATCAGTAGATGTACCTTTTGCAAATTCCTTTACAGCGCCATCTGGGAAAGTTAATTTAATCATATCTGACATTTTTTTGCACTCCTTCTAGTTTTGTTGTGATGCATGATTGAAGTCCAAGAATCTCCGGAATTTATCCTTATTTTGCAGGTGTTTGGACACCCACTGAAAAGGAACTACATCCGCATTCATCTCACCACTATTTTCCATTGAACGGAAATAAAAAAAGCTTCGTCCCTACGAAAGGGACGAAGCGTATGCTCGTGGTTCCACCCTTCTTCCTTCCGACTTTTTATAGTCAGACGAAGCTCAAGGCTAGCTAACGGGCTAGGGACCGGCGAAAGATTATCCCTTTCGCTGCTCAGTAGGTAGTAAATAGTGTGCTCGAACTAGGAAGCTTACAGCCAATGACTTCCCTCTCTAAAGCCGTTACACAAAACTCATGTCCTCATCAATGCATTTTTTTGATCAATTATGCCTCGGCATACTTGCGTCTGGAATCGGCTTTGTGTTTGCACAAAGCCGATTCCGTGACATCCGCCGAAGCATTAACTTCTTTCAGCGGGTGTTTGCACAGCCTGTTGAAAGAAGTTAATTATTATATGTGACAGTATACGCTCGATTGTTGCAAAATGCAACAGTCAATGTTACATACGGCGATTTTTTCCACGCATTTCAATTGGCTCTGTCAAGGCTTTGACACGTTCCATTATACGTCCAGCCTTCACGACTTCAATGTCACCCTTTTGCGACTGTGCTAAATGATGCTCCAACTCATCATAATTAAAATTAGATGTAATGAATGTTGGCAGTTGCTCCGCCATGCGGTAATGGAAAATAGTCCCCAGAATTTCGTCTCGCGTCCAAGCAGTCAGTGTCTCGGCTCCTAAATCATCGAGCATTAGCACTGGTGCCTTTTTTACATAGTCTATTTTTTCATTCAACGTATTATCGCCAATTGCATTTTTCATTTCTCGTAAAAATTCAGGCACAAAAACGACTACAGAACGAATTTTGATTGAGGCTAATTCATTCGCAAGTGCTCCCAGTACAAAGGACTTCCCTACACCAAATTTACCGTATAAATAATAACCCTTTGCAGGAAGCTTTCCTGTTTCCAATGTTGCCTTCACAAATTGTGCAGCTTTTTGAGCAATCATGACACGAGATTCATCGTCAATGAGTAAATCTTGAATGGTTGCTTGTAGCACATCCTTCGGCATATGCATACTCGCAATCATATTGGCTACATCACGACGTTCCTCCTCACGCATCTTTTGTTCACATCGTACATAATCAATTTCAACGGTACCCCGGACTACTCGTAAAGATGGTAAAAAACCTTTTAAGTAGTTTGTACAACTTTCCGTATTGTCGCAACCACAGCATACTGTAGATTGACTAATAAACTCATGGAGCTTCGGTAAATTACGTTCAATTGATTCATAGCTTAACTCATCTGCATGCTCTGCTAAAAATTCTTGCACACGAGGGTTTTCTAAAATTTCTCGACGCATCGCTTCGTAACGTTCTTGAAATGATGGTACATTAATTGCTCTTTTTAATGGTCCATTAATTGGTTCGATTGTCGTTCACCCTCCTTACTTATCACTTTTCCCAAGCATCTCCAATATCTTTTGACGCTCTCGCTCAAAATCTATCGTGCTTGAAGTGTTTTCTTCTTGTTGTTCGTTACGTTTGTAAAACCATTCAGGTACCTTCTCTTCACGTTGATTTCCTGAACGTCCTCTAGCACTTTGATTACTTTTCCTCGGTGTCTGCGGCTTATTTTTCCACGTAGTGTACTTATCATGCTCTTGGCGTGCTAGTTCCATGGCTTCTTTTGCTGTTTGAATATTTTTACGTACCCAATGATCCGCAATCGTTTCCACATATTTTTTAGGTAGCTTCATATCAGTTGTTAGCATGACATATTCCAAAAGAGCATTAACAACGCCTACTGGCATCCCATGTTGGACAATTAAACTCTCCGCAAGCTGCACGGAGGTCTGTAGAGGTTCTTTGCCATTATTGATATCTCGCAGTACTTGCACCGGGGGAGTCGTTTCTAAATATTGCTGAAGCTCCTGATCCTTTGTTTTTTGGCCTGAATCCTCTATGGATGACGGCTGCTTACTCACTCTAGCAAGCTTTGGTGGTTCTTTTGATACCGTTAGCTTATAAAAATCCGCAGCGGCCTTACGTAAACGTTCCAATGAAATCCCTAAGTCATCATCTAATGCAAGAATCACTACTTTTTGCATATCAAGTGCCGTTAAGTGATATAAAAATGCTAATTTTGCTATTGATTCACGCACCTCAAATGTTAATAGGTTTGCCGGCACTAGTTGCTCCGATAAGCCCGCTTGCAGTAGTTCAAAGTCAAACTGATCAAAATAAAACGGATATACCTTTTGCTGTTTATCCTTATGACAAGTATCAGCTTGTAAATCATCTGGAATCTTTGTACTTACAGGTTTAAAAACATCTATGAAGGCTCGCGATACATCTTTAAATTCTTCATCTCTTGCAGATGGAATAAAACGCTGACGTAACTTCCGATAAGCTTGCTCCCCTATTTTACTAAATAAAAACATCGAGAGCAGTGGGTCTTTCATAAAGCTATCTGCATCAAGTGGACGTATCAACTCATATAAAAAGCTTCGCTGGTCAGCATCTTCTTTTTTCCATGTGCGTAACAGACCAATTGCTTCGAGCGCAATACGTGCCTCAAATATTTTGCCAATAGGAAGCCCTAGCACATTCATTAAATAATAATGCGTCATTTGCTGCCTTGGCATTTGCTCAGCTTCTGCCCATAGTGTTAAATAAAGGCTGATTGGCTGTGCTCCAATTAAAGGCTGATAAAAAAGCGTTACTAATTGACGTTCCTGCGTAGAAAGTGCATGAGGTAGACGAATGTCAAAAGAATCAGCTGGCTGCAATTCCTTATACAAATGGTTCAACGTCATTCACCCTCTCTGATTACCTTATAATTTCTGTTCTGTCTGACGTTGAATAATTTCTTTAATTTCTTCAATAAAGACATTGATATCCTTAAATTGACGATAAACCGATGCAAAACGTACATAAGCAACTTCATCGATTTTTGCTAAGCGATCCATTACCATTTCTCCTACATCCTCAGATCGGACTTCGGAATTCCCAATGCGGCGAAGATCTTTTTCAATAGACATTACTAGTCCTTCAAGTACTTCAAGAGAAACAGGACGTTTTTCGCAAGCACGAATAAGTCCACGAAGCACCTTTTCACGGCTAAATTCTTCTCGTGAACCTTCTTTTTTCACGACAACTAAAGGTGTCTCTTCAATTTTTTCAAACGTTGTAAAGCGGAAGCCACATGACTCACATTCACGACGTCTACGAATTTCTTTATTATCATCAACTGGCCTCGAATCCACAACACGCGTTCCGTTAAATTGGCAAGATGGACATCTCATATAATTACTCTCCTGATTTCACAACAATTTAATATTTCTATTATAACAAATTTCCTATGTATAAGAAAAGCGCATTGACGCTAGTGTGCTCATGATAAACCTTGAAAGGCTAAAGTACAAGCATAGATTCTAGATTTAAACCAGCTCTCTAAATAAAAAAGCACATTGAAATCACTTGGATTTCAATGTGCTCAGTCTAATTATTATTATTATGCATTAACTGTTTCTAAAGCTTTTGCCACTTTTTTCACAAGATCTACAACTCGTGCAGAATAACCCCACTCATTGTCGTACCAAGCGAGTACTTTCACTTTGCGGTTACCCATTACCATTGTAGAAAGTCCATCTACTGTAGAAGAGTAAGTTGTAGTATTGTAATCAGAAGATACTAGAGGCTCAACTGAGAAGTTTAAGATACCTTTCATCGGACCTTCAGTAGCAGCCTTCACAAATGCAGCATTGATAGAATCAACTGTTACGTCTGTGTTTAAATCAACTACTAGGTCAACTAATGATACGTTTGGTGTTGGAACACGAAGTGCCATACCATGAATTTTGCCTTCTAATTCTGGTAACACTAATTTCAATGCTTTTGCAGCACCAGTAGATGTTGGAATGATTGATTGTGCGCAACCACGTGCACGACGTAAATCTTTATGTGGATTATCTAAATTCTTTTGGTCATTTGTATAAGCGTGAACTGTTGTCATTAATCCGCTTTCGATACCAAATGTGTCATTTAATACTTTGGCAACTGGTGCTAAGCAGTTTGTTGTACAAGAAGCATTTGAAATAACATCATGTTTTGCGATATCAAGTTTCTCATCATTTACACCTAAAACAATTGTTACGTCCTCGTTTTTACCTGGTGCTGTTAAGATAACTTTCTTTGCTCCTGCTTCTAAGTGCATTGCTGCTTTTTCACGATCATTAAATTTACCAGTTGCTTCAATAACGATATCTACACCCATTGTTGCCCATGGTAATTTTAATGGGTCACGTTCGCTAATAATTTGAACACGTTTACCGTTTACAATTAAAGCATCGCCTGCTGGCTCAACTGAACCTTCGAATGTTCCGTGATTTGTGTCATACTTAATCAAATGTGCTAACGTTTCAGCTGGGTAGCTAGCGTTAATTGCAACGATATTTAAATCTTCTTGCACGATCGCTTGGCGGAAAACCATACGTCCGATACGTCCGAAACCATTAATAGCAACTGATACTGTCATTTATAAAATCCTCCTGTGAGTACATACTCAGATTAATTATATACTTTCTTTATGGTGATTAGTATAACACAATTTTAAAAAAGATGAACATTATATATTCATAATATTAAAGTTCTTATTTTCTGAAAATAAAATCGCCTAAATTAGCCCTTATTATGGTATAAATCCACAAAAAATGCATAGCAAAATGTTCTTGCTGCACACTTCATAGTGAATGTTGTGTCACTTTAAATGAGGTGATTTCCGTTCCAGGCTACTCGCTTTCCTGTGGGCGAGCGTCGAGCCGCTTCCTCCGCTGCGCTCCGTGCAGGGTCTCGCCTGTCTCGCTTTCCCACGGGAGTCGAGTAGCCTTCCACTCCAATCAGCGATAGCGTAGAATTTTTATAAATTTTATTCATTTCAAAAGTAAACACTATTGCTACACACCTTAATCGAACAGAAAAGACTTATAACAATGAAGCAATTGTAACCTGTTATTGCCAATGCTTCGTTCTTTCACTGTAACAATAAATTAAAGTGCCATGTCAGAAGATACACGCTATGTGAAGCGGTTGATTGGAGTGGAGGCTTGGCGACTCCTTGGGGATTAGCGATAGAGGAACGAAGGCTAAAACCATCACATCCTGTGATAACGCCTTCGTGACCAACATCCTGTTGGCCCAAGCGGCTCATCGGACGCCCCCAGGAAGCTTTGCTCTGTGCGAAAGCGAAGCGTCAGCAACAAAGCGCCCAGCCGGAACGGAAATCAGCCCCTCGTTTCGCCGAAGAGCCATACTATTTTTAATGTGACACCTTAATTTCATTGACACAATAGTTTTTCAACAATATGAAATGCGTAGCAATATGTCATTGCTACGCATCGAATGATTTTACAGATTTTAATTAATTACGTCCCAATAGGTCAGGATTTTTTTTAATTGGTGCTCTGTTTGTTCTAGATTTTCATTATTATAAATAACCGCATGGGCACCTTTTTCTTTGACTGACATAGGTAACTGAGAGCGCATTCGAGCTAGTGCATCTTCTTCCGATAAGTTGTTACGCTCCATTAATCGACGGAGTTGTACCTCTTCACTAACCGATACCACGATAATGCGCTCGACAAAATGCTGTAACTTACTTTCAAACAAAAGCGGAATATCCATCACAACATGCTTTTCTCCAGCCTCTAAATAAGCATCGCGCTGGCGTAACATTTCCTGACGAATAGCAGGATGCATAATATCATTTAATATTTTACGCTTGGCAGGCTCGTGAAAAATAATATCGCCAAGTTTGGCACGATTTAAACTACCGTCTTCTAGCAATATATCTTGTCCAAAATTTTCAGCTATTAACTTTAAAGTCTCCGTACCTGGTTCTACAACATCACGCGCAACAATATCTGCATCGACAATCGGTAAACCATGTGCTGTCATCATTTTTGCTACTGTACTTTTTCCGCTCGCAATACTTCCTGTTAGTCCGATAATCATAGTTAAATCCCCTTTAATGTTGACAATTTGGGCAAAAGACTGAAGTGCGCCCACCTATCGTCATTTGGCTCGTTTCGGTACCACACGTTGGACACATCTTCTTACCATACATTTGCAGTCGGTCCTGCATACTTCCAGCTTCGCCATTAATATTACGATAATCTGAAATTGTTGAACCCCCTGCTTCAATACTTTGGCGTAAAATAACGACAATTGCCTCGAATAATGCACACTTACGCTTTTCACTGATGCGGTTCATTGTGCGGGCCGGATGAATTTTTTGAGCAAATAATGCTTCGGTAGCATAAATATTGCCACAGCCCGAAATAACCTGCCCATCCATAATGACATCCTTAACGGCCTTTTTCTCATATTTCGGTAACTTTGATTTCGCAATAAAATAATCACACGCTATTTCATCAAAAGGCTCTGGTGCCATTTTTGTTAATGGAATATGATCTTCAATTTTTGTTAAAAAACGTAATTCACCAAAGCGGCGTATATCCGAATAGATTAAATAGCCACCATCTGCCATTTGAAATGTAGCATGAATATGCTTTTTAAATTTCGCCTCATGGATTTCCTCAGGTGAATTCACCACAAACCATGCACCTGTCATCCCTAAATGACTAACAAGCACATAAGGGACATCCTCTTTCAGCAAATGAAAGAAGATGTATTTCGCACGTCGTTCGACTTTTGTAATTGTCATTTGAGACAAGGATATTTCAAATGCATCAGGCTCAGCTTGCTTCACGATACATTGCTTCCCCTCCCCAAAGGAAAAACGAATAATTTCAGATAGTTGAACCTGTTGAATTGTACGCCCTTCAATTTTTGGTTTTAATGCCTGGACGACACCTTCAACCTCTGGTAATTCAGGCATTTTAACCCCTCCTTATTTTGCTTCGTACCAAGTAGCACCGTAGTTAAAATCTACTTTTAATGGTACTGAAAGCTCGATTGCGTTCTCCATAACCTCTGGTACTATTTTTTCAAGCAATGCAATCTCTTCTTTAGGCGCTTCAAAAATTAATTCATCATGCACTTGTAATAAAAGTTTTGCCTGCATATTTTCTTTTTTCAAGCGAGCATCCATATCAATCATTGCTTTTTTAATAATATCAGCTGCACTTCCTTGAATTGGTGTATTCATCGCAGTACGCTCAGCAAAGCTTCGTAGATTGAAATTTGAGCTTGTGATGTCAGGTAAGTATCGACGTCTATTTAATATAGTTGTCACATATCCATTAAATTTCGCATCTTGGACGATATCATCCATATATTGCTTTACACCTGGGAAACTCGCAAAATATTTCTCGATAAATGTAGCAGCTTCCTTACGAGTAATATCCAAGTTTTGCGATAAGCCGTAATCACTAATACCATAGACAATACCAAAGTTTACTGCTTTTGCAGCACGGCGCATATTGCTGTCGACCTCATCTTCTGATACATGGAATACATCCATAGCAGTACGTGTATGAACATCCATACCTTCACGGAAAGCGTCGACTAAGTTTTCATCCATTGACATATGGGCCAATACACGCAATTCGATTTGCGAATAATCGGCAGAAAATAATATCCAATCTTCGTTCGATGGCACAAACGCTTGACGAATTTTTCGCCCTTCCTCTAAACGAATCGGGATGTTTTGCAAATTCGGATCCGTTGAGCTTAAACGTCCTGTAGCAGTTAGTGCTTGTTGGAATCGAGTATGCACCTTTCCATCCTCTTCATGGATTTCCTTTAGCAAGCCTTCGATATAAGTTGACTGTAATTTCCCAAGCTGACGATATAAAAGAATATGCTCAATGATGGCATGCTCAGGTTTTAATTTTTCCAATACATCTGCCGCAGTGGAATAGCCAGTTTTTGTCTTTTTAATAACAGGAAGACCAAGTTTATCAAAGAGAATAACGCCTAATTGCTTTGGTGAATTAATATTAAAGGCTTCTCCTGCCTCTGTATAAATCTCCTGTTCAATCACAACTAGTTTGTCATTTAAATCCTGCCCCATTTTCTCTAATGTGGCACAATTGACCGTGATTCCTTCACTTTCCATTTCCCCTAAAATAGAAGCAAGCGGAAGCTCTAAATTTTTATAAAGTTCAAACTGTTCGTTTTCCTTTAACAATGCCTCAAGCTTAGGCTGTAAAGACCACACAGCAAAGACTTTGCGGCTGGCATGCTCAGCAAGTGCCTCAATGGCAGGTATAGCTCGTTTCGCCCCTTTACCATAAACAGTCTCATTTGCTTGCACATTACGATAGCCTAGTTCTTTCGCAAGTGTTGCCACATCATCTCCACTTAACGCAGGATTATTAATATAAGAAGCAAGTAATAAGTCAAATTCCACACCAGCTAAACGAATTCCCGCACGTTTTAACGCAGCCTGAGATGCTTTTGAATCAGACATATACTTTATTTTAGTAGCATCTTCTAACCAAAGACGAAGGACATCTGATTTAGCCGCAATATCAAACGGCACATACATTGTTTTCGCTCCATCTGTTAGTGCAATGCCTAGTTGCTGACATGTATGATAATGCTCGTCCTCTAGCTCCAAATGCACTGCCATTACATCTTTTAAATGCTCTTGTTTTACTTCTTGCACAATTTCATAGTCAAAAGGTGCTTGTTCCTCTTCTTGGACAGTAAAATCACTTTTCTCCAGCAATGATTTAAAGCCGAGCTCTCGCCACACGCTAATTAATTCTTCTTCATTCGGACCATTATAAACAAGATCCGAAAGCGTTATATCAATCGGCGCCTCTGTAAAAATGGTAGCCAGCTTTTTACTCATTAGTGCCTGTTCTTCATTGGCAACTAATTTTTCTTTCATTTTAGAAGCCTTCACCGTATCCATTGCCGCATAAAGCGACTCTACTGAACCATGCTCTTTTAGCAATTTAACTGCCGTTTTTTCACCGACACCTGGTACACCAGGGATATTATCTGAAGAATCCCCCATTAAACCTTTCATATCAATAATTTGTTGGGGAGTTAAGCCGTATTTTTCCGCAATAAAGGCTGGTGTATTTTTTTCAATTTCAGTAATACCTTTTTTAGTAATGTATACTGTTACTTGCTCAGTCGCGAGCTGCGTTAAGTCACGATCTCCCGATACGACGATGACGTCCATATCCTGTGATGAAGCTTCTTTGGCAAGTGTTCCTATAATATCGTCCGCTTCGTACAATTCAAGCTCATATCGCTTAATACCATAAGCATCAATAAGTTTACGTATATAAGGAAACTGCTCAGATAATTCTGGTGGAGTTTTTTGTCGACCACCTTTATATTCCGTAAATGTCTCATGGCGGAAGGTTGTCTTACCCGCATCAAAGGCAACCATTATTTTCGTCGGTTGCTCTTCCTCTAATATTCTTTGTAGCATTGTTGTAAAGCCGTACACTGCATTCGTATGAATCCCACTATCATTCGTTAATAGAGGTAACGCAAAAAACGCGCGATATGCTAAACTATTGCCGTCCAATAATAGCAATTTTTCCTTTGTCATGATTTTATCCTCCTGCGTTGTCGTCTTCTTAATTGTAAAACGAAAACGTATGTTTGAAAATGCCTCTTCCTTTTACTTTATCGAGAAAACAGGTATTTTACCAATCATAACGTTGAAAATCGCCAAATTTTCTACATCGATAGCTTAAAATTGACTGAACAAAAAAAGCCAATCACTCATTGTAATTGACTTCATCTATGTTATTCACTAGCTTTATTAGTTTTTTCTTTACGATAGAAAATCTCTTCATATATGACGGTCAACATAAAGGCATTCATAAAGGCAAATACTAAAAATAATGGCATACCACCAAGCTGTAGATGTGTAAGCTCTGTATTAAACACCATTACAGTGCTGATTTGCGCTAAGAAGAAAATAAAGCCAATCCCTACTTGCCATATAGGACGTTTAACTTTGCGTTTCTCGTACAAAAATATTCTTTTAAATATTTTGCGTACATCCTCTGCAATGACTAAACCTAATAAAAACACAATGACAAAAAATACTGGTATATGATAAACACTTTTTGTGATCCATGCAAAATCTGATAGACGGAAGAAAAGTGTAAATAACGATGCAATACTACAGGCTATCCCTAAATTTTGGAGCCACTTGCTAATTTGCAATTTCACAACTATTACCCCCATTGTTTAATTCTCGAACATTATCATTCTATCAGATAATAGTCATAAACGAAACATAAAATTATAAATTTCTATCATTTTTATAACAAACTATCGACATGCGATAGATTTTTACAAAGTCTATAATTAAAAATACCTAACCTAGACTTCGAAGGCTGCTCACCATAACGTGGAGTTGATTTCTGTTCATTATAGTCCTTCCGGTGCTATACAAAATACCTTACTAAAGTGTAAAAAAAGCCGCCTCAAAAAGTTTGAGACGACTTCATATGCTTATCCCTGCAAGAATAATAGTGTTATTTTATCCCGCTTTAACGGGCAGTAATTTATCCAAAAGCGAAGCGTCAGGTACAAGACTCCTACATCAAAATTTACGAAAGCAAAGAAGTTAAGCGGAAGATTATCTGCCCGTAAAAGCCCGATTGGTGAAGACTAATAATCAGTGGGGGTTGGAGAAAACCCCTACTGATTAAAGTTTCACTTTATATAGCCTGATAATATTTTTGCATACGGCGAAGTGGATGGCAAAATAATGACCGTATCTTCACCTACAGTTTTCTTATATGATTCTAATGTACGGTACAATGAATAGAATTCAGGGTCTTGAGAGAACGACTTATTGTAAATCTTAGCCGCTTCTGCTTCACCTTCCGCTTGAATCAATGCCGCATCCTTTTTCGCTGTTGCGAGCATTTCTTGAACTTTCTTATCTGTTTGAGCTTCAATACGGCGTTTCTCAGCGTCACCCTCTGATAGGTATATTTGCGCCTTTGATTCACGATCCGAAATCATACTAGTAAACACGGCTTGCTCATTATCAGTAGGCAAATCGATACGACGGATACGAACATCTATTACTTCGATTCCATACTTATCATTCGAGAGTAGCTCATTGACACGCGCAGTTACCTGATCATTGATACTCCCACGTGAAGAATTTTCATCATTAATAACTTCCGTATATTCTATTCGACCAAGCTCTGAGCGAATAACTGAATAGATAAACTCTTCCATACGTGATTCAACTTTTTCTATTGTCCCTGCATTGGAAATTAATTGTTTTGGGTCTGTTATATGCCAAACTGCATAATTATCAATAATAATTCGTTTTTTATCCTTTGTATTAATTTCTTCTTCAGAAACTTCATATGTCATTTGGTTTTTTGGTAGCTTCGTTACGGTTTGAATAAACGGAACCTTTATTTTCAAGCCTGGCTCACTCTGAAATTTCACTACTTCTCCAAACTGTCTAACAACTGCATATTCGGACTCTTTTACTATATAAACATTAGCAAATAATATAATGGCAATAGCAAAAACGGCTGTTAATGTTACAGCAAGAGAAATATATTTTTTCGGATTCATCGGGCCTTTTTTCGACATTTTGACCACATTATCCACTGTATCTCCTTCTTTTGGAGCAGTATTTTTGGATTTACCCGATAAAAAATTGAGGAATTTTTCAAGATCCTTATTTTTTTGATCCATTAGTTACCGCTCCCTTCTTTTTTCTCCTCTTTTGGTGTCTCTTTTGGTGCAGTTGTCTCCTTTGGCTCAGGTTGCAATGCTTGAAGAGGCAAGTATTTCATCGTGTTACCATCATCATTCATAATATAAATTTGTGCTTTAGGTAATACATTTTCAAGTGTTTCCAAAATTAAACGTTCGCGTGTAATTTGTTTATTGCCCTTATATTGCTCATACATTTTATTAAAAACAGCTACATCCCCTTGAGCCTGCTCAATACGGGCTGTTTTTTCACCTTGAGCCTTCGAGATAATTGCATCTTTTTCACCTTTAGCCTCACTAAGTCGCTGATTCTCATATTTTTCTGCTTGATTTATTTTTGTATTTTTCATTTCACGTGCGTCTGTAACAGCTGTAAAGGCTGCTCGCACATCTGCATTCGGTAACTCAACATCTTGTAGTTTTACCCCTAAAATACTTATACCAATATCGTATTTTTCAATAAGAGAAACGAGTAAATCTCGTGATTTTGCTTCTATGTCCGCTTTTCCCTCTGTTAACGCGGCGTCGATGTTGGAACTTCCGATAATTGATCGAATCGCACTCGACGTTGCGCTATGTAATATTTTTTCTGGATCTTGTGAGCTGAATAAATATTTTTTCGGTTCTGTAATTTTCCATTGAACGACAAGGTCTGTTAAAACAATATGCTCATCCCCTGTAATCATTTTCGTTTCAGCATCATAAGCTTCCAATTCCCCATCTTCATTTTGCTTATAGCCAAACTTTAAACTAAATGTTTCCTTCGACAAAACCTCAACCGATTGTACAGGCCAAGGTAATTTAAAATGTAAACCTGGTTCTGTTACTGTATTATCGGCACGACCGAACGTAATGACAACTGCTTGTTCTGATTCATCTACCGTGTACCATGATGTAAATACCGCAATAAGTGCAACAATGCCGAAAATGCCAAGTCCCACCATCATTAGTGACCTTTTCACACTCATGTCTAAACCTCCCTTAAGCTTTGTACTAATGTATACGGGGCACCTCTTAAAAAGTTTCAAAATATTTTAATAAACCAATTTTTTATTCTAGGCAGTTTGACATAAGGAGCAAGCTCACCAAACGTTCCTGCACTGGCAATCCAAAAAAATAGAACTTAAAAAAATCCTGCTACCATTTAAGGCAACAGGATATTGACAACTAGATGTTCAAATGCTGGGAAAAATGTTGTTGATAAAACAATGCTAATTAATGCAGCTACAATCATAGCAAGACTTGCAAAAGTACCTTCTAGCTCACCAAATTCAAATGCTTTAGAGGTACCCGTACCGTGTGCTCCCATTCCTAACAGTAGACCTCTAGAGGATGGTCGATGGAAACGACAAACTTTAATAACTAATGGTGCTATTAGACTCCCTAAAATACCAGTTACCATAACGAAAACTGCAGTAAGAGTAGGAGAGCCACCAATCATATTGGAAATGTCCATCGCTATTGGTGTAGTAACTGAGCGTGGAACTATGCTATGCACAAGCTCATTATTTAATCCAACTAATACAGCAAAGATAAATGATGATGTAATAGCCACAGCTGAGCCAACTGCAATACTTAGAACAATTTCAAAAGCATGTTTCTTTAAAAGGTCAAAATTTTTATAAATTGGTACCGCAAATGCAACTGTTGCTGGCCCTAGTAAATTTGATAAAATACCGGCCCCTGCCGTATAGGATTTATAGGATGTACCCGTTAGTAGCAAGATGATAATTGCTACTAATGGTGTGATCAGTATAGGTGATAACCATTCCTTCTGATACTTTTTATAAAACATTTTACTAGTATAAAAAACTGCAATAGTACCTAGTAAACTTACTATAGCTATTAACAAGCTCATGCAGTATCACCTTTCTTTCGTTGCCCTAGCAATTGTGCTGTGAAACCTGTTGCAAACATTACAACTATGGCACTCAATACAATAACAAGCACAGCTTTCACACCTTGCACACCGAATAATGCAGTATAATCGATTACTCCGATAGCAGATGGAATGAAAAATAGTAATAATTCACTAAGTAATAAACCTGCACCTAGCTCAATCCATTCAAGCTTAATAATATGAAACTGCAAAAGTAAAAACAATAAGACTAGTCCAATTATGCTCCCTGGAATCGGCAAGTGAAGTAGACGTGCAATACTATTCCCAACAAATAAAATTACATAAAGATAGCCGATTTGCACGATACTTTTGACGATTTTCATGGTCATCCTTCTTTCAATTTTTTATCCCGCTTTTACGACCAGTAATATAAATCACTTCTAAATAAAGTGGGCTTATTAGCTGATCGTATAAAGCCCGATTAGTTCAACTAACAAGTATATTGATTGTTAGTTCATGTTGTCGAATTGTATTGCAAAACGAGTGGTTGATTTCCGTTCCGACTGGGCGCTTTCCTGGGGGCGTCCGATGAGCCGCTTCACTCGCTTTGCTCGCTCCAGGGTCTCATCTATGACGCTGATCCCCAAGGAGTCGCCCAGTCTCCACTCCAATCAACTACTTCTCTTAGAATGTATCTTCCGGCCATATACCTCTAATTTATAGTGATAAACGAAACTAAAAAAAGTATTTTTGTGCCAAAGCGTATTTCTAACGTAGCGACAACAAAAGCAGAGGAAGGAAAGAGAGTAGCCAGACGGAAATCCCCCTCATTTAAAGCTCCACATTTCCATTCTGTTTATCAACACTATGAACTAACAATCAGTACATTTCTTATTAGTTGAATATTATGCTACTATACTTTACACCTATTTACGTTACGTGTAAAACAGAAAAAGAATCTATCACCAAAAAGTTTGGCAATAGATTCTTCCTATTGGCGTTGACTAAGCAACGCAATCTGAAAATCTTCATATATAAAGATTTTTTTGGCTATTTTAAAAAGTCTTAATAATATATAGGGGGTTTCTACTAACAAGTATAAGTCCCTATTGTGAATCTAAAATTGTGCTATTGTAAAGAATTCGTTAATTTTTCGGGATCATGACTATCATTTTTGTCCCGACGCCAACTTCACTTTCTACCTGAATGCGACCATGATGAGCTTCTACTAAGTGCTTCACAATAGCAAGCCCTAAACCTGTCCCCCCAGAATTCCGGCTTCGCGCACGATCCACACGGTAAAACCGTTCAAAGACACGAGCAATTTCATGCTTTTCAATTCCTATACCTTGGTCTTCTATTTCAAGAATACCGTACGTTTCATTTTCCTTTAATCGAATCGTAACGATTGTATTTTCTGGAGAATACGTAATGGCATTAGTAATTAAATTGGTGACAATTTGAATGATACGATTCGCATCACCCATAACCTGAACATCACGTTCTATATCAACATGAAAGCTCATATTTTTTTCATCTAGACGAGGTCCCGTCAGCTCTGCTCCACGTATAAGTACATCTTGCAAACCCATCGGCATAATATTAACGGTAAAACCATGCTGTTCAATTTTCGATAACTCCAGTAAATCCTGGATAAGCATCTGCAAACGATTACTTTCCTTATAAATGATCTCTAAAAAAGATAGCAGCATTTTTTCATCCTTATATGCTCCATCCAGTAAAGTTTCAGAAAAGCCTTTAATAGATGTAATAGGCGTACGCAATTCATGGGATACATTTGCTACAAAATCCTTACGAATCTGCTCTAAACGAACAAGCTCTGTAATATCGTGCATAACGATAACGACACCAAGCCATCGACCATGATCCCCTATTACAGGTGCTCCATACACTTCCTTATTATACAGCTCCTGTTGGACTTCCATTTTAATTTGTTGTCGATAAGGCATTTCTGTTAGAAACACATGGTCGATAAATTGCTCCAGTGATTTAGGTAAGCCAATTGTACGAAAAACTTTTCCTTGCACATCATCAATTTGCATACCAAAACGCTCTAAAAATACACGGTTCACGATAGATATATTCCCCTCACGTCCAATCATCATGAGGGAGCTTCCCATGTTTTCAATTAGCGTTTTAAGCCTTTCCTCTTCTACCTCGCGAATCGTCGTAATATCCTGTAAGTTTCGCGCTAAAATATTGATAGAGTGACTAAGTGGCATCATGCGTTCATGCTCATTTTCATGGGCACGAGCACGGTAATTTCCCTTCGCCAGTTCAAGTGCTGTATCTGTCACGTTATCAATAGGAGCAGTGAAATTTCGAATCATATAGCGACTTACAATAGCCATTAAAATAAGGGCTATTATAAAAAGAATCGCTAGCACAACATAAAGTCGCGCATGAACATACGATATTAGAGAATCTGTTGCCTCAATGTTTTGAGCAGTATACAGTGCCTCTTTATCTTCTTTTGATAGTTCAATCTTTCGTTCATCTATTACTTGGTTAATGGATTCTTGCACCCGGAAACTAGCCTGCTCATTGTACTGTTCTATATAAACAGGAAAAAGCTGACCTATAACAATCATTAGGACAGCTAATATCGATCCGAGCAATAGCATGAATGTCAAGAATAAGCGGTTGCTCATTGATTTCATGTCGTCTTCGGCTCCTCGAATTTATAGCCAAGGCCACGAATTGTCTTGATGAACATCGGCTTACGGCTATTTTCTTCGATTTTATCGCGAAGGTGGCTTATGTGCACATCTACAATTCGAGTATCACCAGCAAAGTCATACTTCCATACAGCACTTAATAGCTGATCACGTGTTAAAACACGGTTTTTATTTTCAAGTAAATAAATGAGTAGCTCAAATTCCTTTGGTGTAAATTCCAGTGCCTCTTCCTGTAAAAATACTTCAAAACGCTCTGGAAAGACACGCAATTGTCCAAATTCAAACATTTTCTCTTGTGGCCCATTCTTCTCTTCAAGCACTACATTTTGTGTAAAACGTCTTAAAACTGCCTTTACCCGTGCTAACACTTCGCGCGGACTAAAGGGCTTTGTCATATAATCATCTGCTCCTAGCTCTAGACCAAGTACTTTATCGAACTCATCATCTTTTGCTGTTAGCATAATAATAGGTGTATTCATACGTTGTTGACGGATCTGTTTACAAACCTCCATACCATCAAGTCTTGGAAGCATCAAATCTAATAAAATTAAATCTGGTTGTAAGTCAATTGCCTTATCGAGACCCTCTTGACCATCTGCAGCTGTTTCTACAACATATCCAGCCTGTTCTAAATTATATTTCAATAATGTCGCAATAGAAAATTCATCTTCTACAACTAAAATCGTTTTTGTCATGTATAAAGCCTCCGTTAGTGATTTGAAACCCCCATTTCAAATCTCAAGACGTCTATAAAGCAAGTGGTGGTGTCACCAGCAAAGTACCCTCAATCATAAGCTGCTTCTGCTCATTATAAGAGTGTACCGATACAGTAATTGTATTTTGTAATTTATTTACTTCTGTTACCTCTAAAAGAGTATCAAATAATTCATAATGATAGAGCGGTTCTAAATATTTTATATGTTGCTCAATAATTCGTGCACCTGGTCCAGGAATATACTTTGACACAGCTGAAGTAATAATGCCATTTAACATGATTGTTGGTACGATTGGCTTTCGAAAAGGTGTCATCGCCGCATAATCATGTTGAATATAAAGCGGATTATTATCATTCGTAAGTCCTAAATAAAGCAGTAAATCCTTATCTTCTATCTTTTCGGTAATATGAATCTTCTCGCCAACTGTAATTTCATCAATAGTGAGACCAAGCTTACTGTTTTTTTGAAGCAAAAATACGCCAACCCCTTTTCTATCATATACCTTCATAGTATCAATTTTATTCCAAAAGTACAACGAAAAGCAGAATAACCATTTGATCTTCATTCGGCATCAAGAGGTGATTACCTCTTGAAAGCAACTCTTTAGTGCAGAACAAAACATTAAAAGAATTCATATAAGCCATTTACAAAATAATCATATTCGTTATCATCAATAATCTTTTCCCCATACCCTTCAAAAAAAATTTCTTTATCTATTTCATTTTCAAAGGCATTGGGTTTTGAGCGTATTGCCAATGATACGTCATATCTTGGGTCTCCATAAGCTCCGCTTCCCCAATCAATTACTCCTGTAATTACCCCGTTGTAGACTAAAACATTATCAATTGTAAAATCTCCGTGAATCAAAGTTTGTTTATAGAAGTTGGGTTTATTAGTTTTAATTTTTTCTAATAATTTTTCATCTCCATCCACTTCATAATTTTTCAAATTATATTCAGCTTGATTTAATATTTGGTCAATCCATTTTCCTTCATAAATTAACTCTTTTGGACAAGGGGTTGTATGGATTTGAAATAAGAGTGCACCAAAATTAAATATCAATTCTTGCCGTTTCTCTTCATTTTTCTCGGTGAATAAAGCAGTCCTTAGTGTTTCCCCCTTTAAAAACTCAAGGAGAGCCCAGGAATCCCTTTGGTTTTTTTGTTCAACAAATTTCTTCACTTTTGGAACAGGTAGTTTTGTTTGATTAGTCAAACAGTTTAATACAGATATTTCTTTATTTAACCAGGAACAAAATAATTCTCCCTTTGTCCTTTTTAGTGCATAAAACCCTTGGTTATTCTCAATTAACCCAACATCAGAGGTGTAACCTTGCCTTGGAAACCTTATAGAAATAATATTTTTAAGATATTCTTTTATTTCAATTGGAATTTCATCGATATGTATTGGTTGCATTGAGTACACCCCGTCTAATAAGCATTTTTACTATTTAATTCTTTCTCTATAATCATTATCCCTTCTTTAACTATAAATCAGAACTTCTATTACTGTTCATTACCTATTGCCGTATAAACAAGCCGTTTTCTTCAATAATCTCTTTACACTTATTAAAACCTATTATCGAATTAGAATAAATAGGAAACGACAAATCACAATTCCCTATTATCACTGTATCCAGTGAAGGAAAGAAAAAATCTGCGAAATATAGTTCAGTTACTGAGAGTTTCGTTAAAAAGACAAGGGCTTCCACGTCTCCTATTTTATAAATTCCCTTACTGCGGGAAAACAATTTTCGAAAGATGTTCGCCTTCGACCGATTTAAGCAACTTAATTTATATTTGAACGCTTCTTTACTCAAACCTTTTTTATAAATGTGTACATACACTCCATTCTCTTCTTTATGAAAAAGTTGCGTAAAAGTATCCAAGAAATTTGCACTGTACTTTAAATTATGGTTTTCTCCCAATAACTCAAATGCCTCTTCTTCAGTAAGAACACGATTGAATACGTCCATAATACCGATACGATTGTATAACTCATTTGGTTTTTCAAGAAGGTGAGTGTTAAATTTTTTATATTTTGAATGTAGGATATTGATTCCTTCGTTTGTTGCCAATGTTAATTTCATAATGTCACCTCGATGTTCACTTGTACTAACAAACTTTTTATCTTGTTTAACTAAGCTGCTCGGTTAGTTGAAGAAATATCCGCTGGCCCTTTACCAATTGTATACCGTAGCTCTTGTCAAACATTGATTATAATAATCTTCATTATGGGTTAGGCAGTATGCTAAGGATCCTAGATATTTCTAGATATTTCTAGATATTACCTATATCCATTTTCAGGTATCCCGTAATGAAATATCTCTTTTTGACGCTCTATTCATCCAACTCTTTGATGTCTCTATACACAAAAAAAATCGAGTAGGAATGAATCCCACTCGATTTCATAAACTCTTATTAAGCTAAAACTTTCATAACGTCGCGGACAGCCTCTGCCGATTTATCTAAAGCTGCTTTTTCATTGTCTGTTAAATCAAGCTCAAAGATTTTTTCTATACCATTTGCACCTAATAATGTCGGAACACCTAGATATAAATCATTGTAGCCATATTCGCCTTCTAAGTATGCAATAGATGGAAGTATACGTTTCTGGTCTTTAATGATAGCTTCCGCCATTTCAATAAGTGCCGCTGAAGGAGCATAATATGCAGAACCATTACCAAGGAGGTTAACGATTTCAGCGCCACCTTTACGTGTACGGTCTACAATCTCTTCAAGACGTTCTGCTGGAATTAATGATTCTAATGGAATACCACCAGCGAATGAGTAGCGAGTAAGCGGCACCATTGTATCACCATGACCACCTAACACAAAACCTGTGATGTCTTTTACCGAGATATTCAGTTCTTCAGCTACAAACGCACAGAAACGAGCCGTATCAAGTACACCTGATTGACCTATTACACGATTTTTAGGGAAGCCAGTTTCTTTGAATACTGTGTAAGTCATTGCATCAACTGGGTTTGTTAGAACAAGGATTGTTGCATTTGGTGAGTACTTAGCAATTTCCTTAGAAACTGCTTTCATTACATCTTGGTTAATTTGAACAAGATCGTCACGGCTCATACCTGGTTTACGTGCAACACCAGCAGTGATGATTACTACATCAGAATCTGCAGTATCTGCATAATTAGAAGTACCTTTAACATAAGAATCATAGCCTTGCACTGGTGCAGCTTCCCACATATCTAGAGCTTTACCTTTTGTCGGGTTTTCAGCTTGAGGAATATCCACTAACACTACATCACCAAGTTCTTTTTGAGCTGCTAAAAATGCTGCAGTAGCGCCAGTAAAACCGCTACCGATTACTGAGATTTTTTTTCGTTTCAGAGACATTCGAATACGCTCCTTTAAAATTAGGTTATATAATCAATTATGCCTCGGCATAATTGCGTCAGGAATCGGCTTTGTGCAAACACAAAGAACTCCTTTCCGATTCCGTGACATCCGCCGGAGGCTTCTTTCAGCGGGTGTTTAAACACCTGCTGAAAGAATTTAAAAAAGGGAGGAGAATAAATTCTCCTCCCTCGATTAAACAAGTTCATCGTAAATATTTTATTAAGCTAAGGTCAATAGAAATTTACATTTCACCCTAATTATATCGGCAGAACATACTTCCGCTTTAACTATAATTTCTATTTTAGAATAGAAAATTATAGGTTTTTGATTAATTCAGTAGCGAATTCTGAACATTTTACTTCTTTAGCGCCGTCCATTAAACGAGCAAAGTCGTAAGTTACAACTTTAGAAGAGATTGTTTTCTCTACAGATTTAGTAACCATGTCAGCTGCTTCTTGCCATCCTAAGTGTTCAAGCATTAATACACCTGAAAGTAATACTGAAGATGGGTTTACTTTATCTTGACCAGCATATTTTGGAGCTGTACCGTGAGTAGCTTCGAAGATCGCGTGTCCAGTTACATAGTTAATGTTTGCGCCTGGAGCGATACCGATACCACCAACTTGAGCAGCTAATGCGTCAGAGATATAGTCACCGTTTAAGTTCATTGTAGCAACTACGTCGAACTCAGTTGGACGAGTTAAGATTTGTTGTAAGAAGATATCAGCGATAGAATCTTTAACTAAGATTTTACCAGCTGCTAAAGCGTCAGCTTGTGCTTTGTTTGCTGCTTCTTCACCTTGTTCAGCTTTAATAGCATCATATTGGTTCCAAGTGAATGTTTGATCAGCAAATTCTTTTTCAGCTAATTCATAACCCCATTTTTTGAATCCACCTTCAGTGAATTTCATGATGTTACCTTTGTGTACTAAAGTAACAGATGGGCGTTTATGTTTAATAGCGTACTCGATAGCAGAACGTACTAAACGCTCAGTACCTTCTTTAGATACAGGTTTTACACCGATACCAGAAGTTTCTGGGAAGCGGATTTTGTTAACACCAAATTCAGTTTGTAAGAAGTTGATGATTTTTTGTGCTTGTTCAGAACCAGATTCGAATTCAATACCAGCGTAGATGTCTTCTGTGTTTTCGCGGAAGATAACCATTTCAACGTCTTCTGGACGTTTAACTGGAGAAGGTACTCCATCAAAGTGACGTACTGGACGTAAGCATACATATAGGTCAAGCTGTTGACGTAATGCTACGTTTAGAGAGCGGATACCACCACCGATTGGAGTAGTAAGAGGACCTTTGATTGCGATTAGGTATTCGTTAATTTTGTCTAAAGTTTCTTGCGGTAACCATTCACCAGTTTGGTTGAATGCTTTTTCACCAGCTAGAACTTCTAACCATTCGATTTTCTTTTCACCGTTGTAAGCTTTTTCTACTGCTGCGTCGATTACGCGTGATGCTGCAGCCCAAATATCTGGACCAATTCCGTCACCTTCGATGAAAGGAATCACTGGATTGTTTGGTACATTAAGTACGCCATTTTCAACTACAATTTTGTTTGACATTGATGTTGCCTCCTAAATTCATAATCATAGGACTGTGTTTCAGTAACACAGTCCCAAATATTCTAGCATATTTTCCGAATTAGCGCTCGCTGACTGGAACATATTTTTGCATGCCTGGTCCAACATACTCAGCACGTGGACGGATTAGGCGGTTGTTAGCATATTGCTCTAGAATATGAGCTACCCAACCAGAAGTACGTGATACTGCGAAAATTGGTGTGAATAGGTCATGATCAATACCTAAAGAATCATACACTGACGCAGAGAAGAAGTCTACGTTCGCAGGTAATTTCTTTTGTTCTACGATCATGTCATGGATTTTAACTGACATTTCATAAAGCTCTGGTTTACCAGTTAGCTCAGTTAATTTTTGTGACATTACACGTAAGTGTGGTGCACGTGGGTCGCCTTTGCGGTATACGCGGTGACCGAAGCCCATGATTTTTTCTTTGTTGTCTAATTTATTTTGAATATAAGATTCAACGTTTTCAAGTGAGCCGATTTCAGTTAACATTTTCATAACTTGCTCATTTGCACCACCATGAAGTGGTCCTTTTAATGCACCGATAGCTGCAGTTACACCAGAATAAACATCTGATAATGTAGCTACACATACACGTGCTGTGAATGTAGATGCATTTAATTCGTGATCAGCATGTAATACTAATGCTTTGTCGAATGCTTCCACTTCGATTGCTGCTGGCTCTTCACCTTTAAGCATGTATAAGAAGTTTGCTGCATATCCTAATTCTGGTTTTGGCGCAACTGGCTCTAAACCTTTACGAACACGCGCAAATGCAGTAACTACTGTAGCAATTTTAGCTTGTAAACGGATTGCTTTACGGTAGTTAGCTTCTGTATCCATAACATCCGCCTCTTCATCGAATACACCAAGTAAAGATACTGCAGTACGCAGTGCAGCCATTGGATGTACAGTTGAAAGTGGGTATGTTTTGAATTGATCCACAATTGCTTGTGGAATAGACATGTTGTCTGCCAATTGTTGTTTTAATTCAGCTAGCTCGTCCGCTTTTGGTAAACGAGTATGCCATAATAAATAAATTACCTCTTCGAATGACGCATTCTCTGCTAAATCATCAATGTTGTAACCAACATATGTAAGTGTGTCATCGATAATTGAACTGATTTTAGATTCCGCTGCTACGATACCTTCTAAACCTTTAGTTGCTGACATAAATTATCGCTCCCTCATAATATATTTTTTAGTGGTAAATGCAATTATTAGCTCGCATTTACGTTTTTTGCTCATATGAACCATTAAGTTAATCGCTTACATTGCTATTATAATCATTTTTGACAGCTTTGTGAATGAAAAACCTCCGAATAAAGAAAAAGGTGCACGAGCGATTATAAATAAGCTTTAAAGAGATTCTTTCACACATTTCAATATTAATTTATCATTTGAAACGGGGTGAATTTGTAAAAATGAGGAATATTAAATATTTTTCATACGAAAGAACTACAAGTATTTTATTTTTTATATTCTATTTGGTAATATTATGGTTCGTATTACCTGTATCGCTCGCGATTTTTTTGTCTTTTTCCACTTATCCTATCATAAAATTTCTTCATTCTTATTGTAGAATTACCTATTGGCTTGCAGCAATTATTGTAGAAGCACTTATATTAGCTTGCGTTTTTCTTCTCGTTATCATATCGATAAACAGTATTATTCTTGTCTTCCCTGAAATCAGAGATACATTACAAAATTTCCCGCTTTTCAATGAATACGAATCAATGTTCATCCAAGTTTTAAAGGAAAAATCGCTTTCTATTTTCGATTCAATCTTTTTATACACAGCTAATATTTTCCAACTATTCATGAAGCATGTAATTGAAGTATTTATATTCCTTGTTGCTTACTATTTCGCTCTACTGGAAACTCGCAAATCCCGATATTGGTTTTTTCAATATGTGCCAAAAAAATTCCGCAATGAATGGCAGAAGCATTTTTCTAAAATAATGCAGCTATTTCATTACTTTTTGTACGTGGAGTTTCAGCTATTCACGATTACACTGCTCATTCTTTGTGCGGGATTTATGATTCTCCAATTTGAACAAGCCATCATTAAAGCTTTTATAGTTGCATTTGCAGATGTGCTTCCGTTCTTTGGGATTGGCGTATTTCTTGTACCCATGAGCTTTTATTTTTACTTAAAAGGTAATACCTTTTTATGTGTAGCTATTTTACTTTTGTATCTCTTCGTTCAATTAACAAGGCAGCTAGCTGAATCCATGCTTTGGTCAAATACATTACAATTACGTACATTCCATACTTTTTTCATCAGTGCTGCCTCTATTTTATTATTTGGTTTTTACGGCATTTTATTGAGCCCTATATTTTTATTTTTAGCGGTTAAACTAAAGGATAATGCTATTTTTGAACGATGATAAATTGACCTTTTTTCATTTTTTTCCGCATCCAATAATAAAAGATTGGCTGGAACATTTTGCGAGAAAAAGGCATGAGCAGTAATAAACCAACAAGATCTGTTATAAAACCTGGTAATGCTAGAAGTACACCACCACTGAAATTTAATACTGTGTCAACTAATGCTGGCCCGGGAGCTTCTCCGCGTGCTATCGTATTTTTTACCTTTTGTACAGAATTCATACCTTTATTTTTCACTATATAAATACCTATAATACTTGTAGCGACTATAAGCAATAATGTATTTAGAACACCAATAATTTGACCCATTACTATTAATAACGCCAACTCGGCTAATGCATAGACAATGAAACCAAGAAAAACTTTTCTCATATTTTTCTCCTTTCTAGCTGAAAACGCTATACCTTTTATACGTTATTATAGCCCATTAAGTTTCATTAAAAAAATAATGAGTCCTATTTAAGGAGACGATGACGTTATTCTTTTTATAGTAAATCTCATTCCATGAGAGAAAAGGATCGATTTCAATTTGGTTAAATATTGTTTAAACTAGGCAAATTCAGCTCGTCACCATAACGTGGGGTTGATTTCCGTTCCGGCTGGGCGCTTTCCTGGGGGCGTCCGATGAGCCGCTTCACTCGCGTTGCTCGCTCCAGGGTCTCATCTGTGACGCTAATCCCCAAGGAGTCGCCCAGCCTCCACTCCTATCAACTTATACACACGACATACGTTTTAACAAAATGTCATCCCTAGATTTCGGTGATAAACCGCAAAATGCTATTTACTTCTTTATTATAAGAAAAGCTCTAGTACAATTATTTGCACTAGAGCTTTATATTATAGATTAAAGTACACTTGCATGCCCTTTGTAAATAACTCCTGTTTCAGCATCCATTGTAATTTCTTGACCGTGACGAATCAATGTAGTGGCTTCTTTTACTCCGACGATTACAGGGATACCAAGGCTTAGTCCTACAACTGCTGCATGACTTGTTAGCCCGCCCTCCTCCGTAATCAGACCAACACAATTTTCAAGTGCTGGCATCATATCACGATCTGAGCCAACTGTTACTATAATGCATCCGTCTGTATCATATGCTAGTGCCTCTGCTGCATTTTTTGCAACAACTGTTTTACCTACTACTGAAGCTTTACCAATTCCTTGACCACGTGCTAATAAATCTCCGATGATGTGTACTTTCATTAAGTTAGTAGTACCTGCTTCACCTACTGGTACACCTGCTGTAATGACAACTGCATCGCCGTGTGTTACAAAACCGTGCTTTAAGCTTTCATCAACAGCTAGCTCTAAAATTTCATCTGTTGTCGTAACTCGTTGACAAACAACTGGGTTTACACCCCAAACTAGTGTTAATGCGTGAGCTGTATTGGCAGAACCTGTTACAGCGACAATCGGTACACCAGGACGATATTTTGCAATCATTCTTGCTGTGTTACCACTTTCTGTTGGTGCTAGTACTGCCCTCACACCTAAGTTAATCGAAGTGTATGCTACAGCCTGAGAAATCGCCTCAGTCATATTTGCCTCTTTTTCACGACTACGTGTAGAAACGATTGCCTTATAGTCTAATGAATTTTCTGTACGCTGTGCGATTTTATTCATTGTTTGTACGGATTCTACTGGATAAAGCCCTGCTGCCGTTTCACCAGACAGCATAATTGCATCTGTACCATCGATAATTGCGTTTGCTACGTCACTAGCCTCTGCTCGTGTTGGACGTGGATTGCGCTGCATTGAATCTAACATTTGTGTAGCTGTAATAACTGGTTTACCTACTTGATTACATTTTAAAATTAATTTCTTTTGTACAAGCGGTACTTCTTCTGCCGGGATTTCAACACCTAGGTCACCACGTGCTACCATTAATCCATCTGAAACTAAGATGATTTCATCGATATTATCGACACCCTCTTGGTTTTCGATTTTCGGGATAATTTGAATGTGGTTACCGCCATTTTGTTCAAGTAATTCTCGAATTTCTAGTACATCCTTTGCTCGACGAACGAACGAGGCTGCAATAAAATCAACACCTTGTTTAATACCGAATAGAATGTCCTGTGCATCTTTTTCTGTAATTCCAGGAAGCTGTACAGAAACACCCGGTACGTTAACACCCTTTTTATTTTTTAAGACACCCGCATTTTCAACAATCGTATGAATAAGGCCTTTTTCCATATCTTTTGCTAATACACGTAATTGAATAAGTCCATCATCTAATAAAATAATAGAGTTTTGCTCAACGTCCTCGATTAAACGATCGTACGTTACAGAGAAGCTTGACTCAGTTCCTTCAACTTCAGTCATTGAAATATCAATTACTTGCCCTGCTGCTAAATGCAATTCTCCGTTTTTCATATTATGCGTACGAATTTCGGGACCTTTTGTGTCGAGTAAAATCCCAACTGGTTTCCCTAATTTTTGTGCTACTTCACGAATTAAATTAATACGTACTTCGTGCTCCTCATGAGAACCATGCGAAAAGTTTAAGCGGGCAACATTCATACCTGCTTCAATTAGTTTCTCTAAAACTTCTGGTGACTCACTTGCTGGACCAATTGTACATACGATTTTTGTTTTTCTCATTTTCTGCCCACTCCGTTTTATAACAAATTATATTGATAGTTCTTTCATTAAAGTATATAAGCTTACATCTGCCTCATGATTTTTTTCGAAAGCTTCAGGCATATCATAGTCAATAACTTGATGATTGCGGATACCTACCGCCCTGCCAGACTTTCCTTCCATTAGCAATTCAACTGCATGTGCACCGAATTGACTCGCTAGAACACGATCACGCGCAGTTGGTGAACCGCCGCGTTGGATATGTCCAAGAACAGAAACACGCGTTTCTTTTCCTGTTTTTTCATATAATAGTTTTGCCAATTCATTACCAGACATAACACCCTCAGCAACTATAATAATGCTATGCTTTTTCCCGCGAGCTGCTCCACGGTCTAAGCGTGCCACAATTTCATCCAAATTATAATCTTCTTCTGGAATTAAAACTGTTTCAGCCCCAGCTGCAAGACCTGCCCATAAAGCAATGTCCCCTGCATCTCGCCCCATTACCTCAACTATAAAGGAATTTTCATGGGAAGTTGCTGTATCGCGGATTTTATCAATTGATTCCACGACCGTATTTAGTGCAGTATCGAATCCTATAGTATACTCGGTTCCAGGTACGTCGTTATCAATTGTTCCTGGTACGCCAACAACAGGAAAGCCTTTTTTCACTAAATCCATAGCTCCACGGTAAGAACCATCACCACCAATAACGACTAGTCCTTCAATGCCAGCTTCACGCATATTATCAATACCTCGCTGCTGAACAGCGTCTTCTTTAAACTCAGGACATCTTGCTGAATTTAAATGTGTACCACCACGTTGAATAATGCCACCTACTGAACCTAAATCGAGATTTTCCATATTACCTTTTATTAAGCCGTCATAGCCATGCTTAATTCCGACAACATCAATTCCATGATATGCTGCTTTACGAACAACTGCACGAATGGCTGCATTCATTCCTGGTGCATCTCCACCACTTGTTAATACGGCAATTTTTTTCATTGTCGAACCTCCTGCAGATACTATTATTATTCACATTAACATGAAAAAACAAACTATGTAAGGGTTCTGAGGCTAGAAAAACATAACTTTTACATAAAAAATAAAAAGAATGCGCTTTCACACACTCTTTCTATTCGAAAATATCCGAATTTTAACATTCATTCAATATATTTTCATTATTTTTATACACTATTCACTCTTAGTTTTTCATTAATGTAAAACACAATTTTTAACTATTTTCGAGCAAATTTACATATCCAAAAACCTAAAACTGTAATTTAAGCTTCTGTATATTGTCCAATCTTTCTGAATTTCTCATAACGGTCTTCAATTAATTGTTCGCCATTTAAAGAATTCAATGCTTTTAGTGTGTCGCTTATGCATTCTTTTATATAAAGTGCTTGCTTCGCTACATTGCGATGAGCTCCACCTGTTATTTCAGGGATAATTCCATCGATAACGCCAAGCTCTTTTAAGTCAGGTGCTGTTATACGCATTGCTTCTGCCGCTTGCTTTCCTAGGCTACCATCACGCCATAAAATCGATGCAGCTCCTTCAGGTGAGATAACCGAATACGTTGAGTTTTCTAACATAAAGACACGATTCGCTACACCTAATGCAATTGCACCTCCACTACCGCCTTCTCCAATAACAATACTAATAACTGGCACTGTTAAGCCGGCCATTTCAACTAGATTTCTGGCAATCGCTTCACTTTGACCACGTTCCTCAGCAGCCTTACCGGGATAAGCACCTTTCGTATCAATAAAACAAATAATTGGTCGCTTAAATTTTTCGGCCTGCTTCATTAAACGTAATGCCTTACGATATCCTTCTGGATGTGGCATACCAAAATTCCGACGAATGTTTTCTTTAGTTGATTTTCCGCGTTGGTGTCCAACAATTGTTACTGGCTGACCTTCAAAAAGAGCAATTCCTCCAAGGATAGCCGCATCATCACCAAACGTACGATCACCATGTAACTCAATAAAGTTTTCACACATAGCCTCTATATATTGTAATGTCGTTGGTCGTTCTGGATGTCTAGCAACCTGTACACGATCCCACGGCTTCATATTAGCATAAATGGATTGTTCTAACTGTATTAGACGTGTTTCTAACGTTTCGATTTCGCCTGTCATATCTACATCTGCATCGGCAGCAATCATTTTTAACTCATCAATTTTTTCACGTAATTGTACTACTGGTTCTTCAAAAGCTAAATTTTTAGACATGTTGCACGCCGCCTTTCGTATGCATTTTTACAAGCACTGCTACTTGGTTTCGTAAATCTTTTCGATGGAAGATGGCATCAAGCTGACCATGAGCTAATAAAAATTCTGCCGTTTGGAAATCACTTGGCAGTTTTTCTCTTACTGTTTCTTCAATGACACGGCGACCAGCAAAGCCAATCAATGCTTGTGGTTCCGCAATATTAATATCTCCAACAGAGGCAAAGCTTGCCGAAACGCCACCTGTTGTAGGATGCGTCAAGATAGAAATAAACAATAGTCCTTCATCGCTATGGCGTTTTAATGCCACACTCGTTTTTGCCATTTGCATTAATGATAGAATACCTTCTTGCATGCGCGCTCCACCACTAGCCGTAAAGATAATAAATGGTAGACGTAATTCAGTAGCTTTTTCAACGGCGAGTGTGATTTTTTCTCCGACAACTGAGCCCATTGAGCCCATACGGAAATGAGAATCCATAATTGCTACAACAATTTCTTCTCCGTCCAAGGTACCTAACCCAGTCAGCACAGCTTCGCTTAATCCAGTTTTTTGTTGATCCGCTGCAATTTTTTCTACATAAGCAGGGAAATTAAGTGGGTTACTTGTTTGTAAATGATCGTCCATTGAAACAAATGAACCTTCATCTAAGAAATCTACTACGCGCTCTTGCGCTGTCATTTTGAAATGATGGTCACATTTTGAACATACTTTATGATTTTTTTCTAATTCCTTCGTTAATTGAATATGACGGCATTCTGGACATTTTGTCATAAGTCCTTCTGGAAATCCCTTTTCTTGTCCATCCTCTTTCTTTTTAGTAAATAGGCTGCGAATTGCCATGTTTGACTCCCCCTTTGTTGTCTAATTACTTCGTACAGTCTTCATCCACTGCTCGTAAGCATTTAATGCTTCTCTTTCAAAGCCTAGCTGCATCGATTTCAACATAGTTTGAATGATTAATTTTTCTTCTTCTGTTGAGTTTCGATTTAAACGGTCACCGTCATAAACTGCTAACTGAAACCATACTTTTAGTGAAAGACGATTTCCTGACGTGATTATTATTTCCCGTAAAACATCCAGACAATTAATCGTACCTTCTATCTCTAGTTTTACAAAAAAACTGTCCCACACAGGTAGTGTTCGCAGAGTCTCTGTACAACTTATTACGCGAATAGCTTCCTTTTCATGAATTTGTCGCGTTAATTCGACATCCTTTTTTGATTTTTCATCTTCTAATATAAACATCGACAGTATTTCTACGAGCTGATGCTTTTGTGTGGAAGCTAGGAATGTACCTCCCCCATGTTTCGTTTCAATAAGACCTAACAATTCTAAGCTTCGCAATGCCTCTCTCACGGAGGATCGCCCGACACCTAGACGTTCTGAAAGGACTCGTTCGGAAGGGAGCTTTTCACCAGCCTGTATTTTTTCCGTTTTAATAAGTTGTCGTAATTGCTGGACGATATCTAAAAACACTTTCTTTTGTTCGGTTTTTTTATCCATACGATCAACTCCTCGTTCAATCAATTTCACCTTGGCCTAATTGTTGCTGTCGCTTCGCTTTCACACAGAAAACATTTGTTGCTGTCGCTTCGCTTTCGCACAGAAAACATTTGTTGCTGTCGCTTCGCTTTCGCTCAGATAAACAATGCGTCCAAAGGCTTTATCTTTATTCAGAAAGTATTTGGATACCTAACTAAATCCACCACCTTCAGAAGATGGAGTCTTCTACTGAATGAAGATAAAAGTGGTCTGGCCACTTTTCAACATTGACTCTAGCTTACAAAATAATTATTAAAAAGTAAAGAAAAAACTGCATAAAAAAATTATGCAGTTTCTAAAATTTCCTTCAATTTCACATTCTTTTCGTCGTCTGTGCATGTTTTACTTTCACTTGAGGTTTACCAAAGCGTTTTTCAAGCGTTCCCTCAATGTAAAGCAATTCATCTTCTAGTAACAGCTCTTGAACAAGATGAAAAACTTGCGGGAATAAAGTTACAGATACCGTTCCAAACTCATCCTGAAGCTGCACAAAGGCCATTTGCTCACCTTTTTTTGTGCGTATTTTTTTTACTTCTTCTATTACGCCAATCATTTTTACATACGTTCCCTCACGAGCATGCTTCAACTCTCGGCACGTACTATTTACTTCATTCCAAAAAACTCTTTCCTCTGAGACCGGATGTGCAGAAATATAAAAGCCAAGACTTTCCTTTTCATGAAGTAATTTTTCCTTTTGTGGCATCACTTCCGCTTCCATATACTTCGGCTTACCAAAACTAAAGGTAGTAGCCGATTCTATATCAATATCCTCAGTCGGTCTTAGCAGTTCAGCATGCTTTAAGGCTGCCTCCAATGTTGCTATTAGGACAGCACGATCTTTACCTATATAATCGAGAGCTCCAGCAAAAATTAAAGATTCCATTACTTTTGGTTTAAAATGCTGTGCACTTAAAGCAACTGCCAAGTCAAATAGATTATCAAATGCTTCTGCATTCGTTTGGCGTAAGGCATTCACTGTCTCTATAAATGTATGAGGCACTCCCTTTATTCCTGATAAACTATAGCGAATTCCATCCTTTTCAACAGTAAAAAATTTTGTACTCTGTTTTAATGACGGTGGATAAAATGGAATCCCCTTCTCTTTCGCCTCACTCACAACCTGTAGGATTTTCTCCACATTTCCTGTTGCATTTGATAAAAGTGCTGTATAAAAGCTTTGTGGGAAATGTGCTTTTAAATAAGCCATTTGGTAGGAAATAACGCTATATGCGACAGCATGGCTTTTAGGGAAACCATAGTCTGCAAAGCGCACAATTAATGCATACACTTCTTCTGCCACATGAATGTCAAAGCCTTGCTTCATTGCTCCCTTTACAAATGCGGCACGTTGCTCTTCTAATACTTGACGATTTTTCTTACTTACCGCCCGACGCAGTAAGTCCGCCTGTCCCATCGTAAAACCAGCCATCACCGAAGCAATTTGCATAATTTGTTCTTGATAAACTATGACACCAAACGTCTCGCGTAAAATGGGCTCTAAAGCTGGATGTGGCATAGTAACCGATTCCCTTCCTGCTTTTCGTCTTGCATATACAGGAATAAAATCCATCGGACCAGGGCGATATAACGCGTTGACTGCCACTATATCTAAAAAATGATTTGGATGAATATCACGTAATGCTTGCTTCATCCCTTCCGATTCTAGTTGGAAAATCCCTAATGTATCACCCATTTGAAGAAGTTGAAATGTCTTTTCATCTTGCATTGGAATAAGCTCGAACTCTATCCAAGGACCACCTGCTTTATAAATCGACCAACGTATCTGCTCTAAAATTGTCAGGTTGCGCAAACCTAAAAAATCCATTTTGACAAGTCCACTAGCTTCTACATCTCCCATCGGCCATTGCGTACAATATATTCCATCATGTCCTTCTTCAATCGGTATCGTATTGACTAATGGTGAGGGTGACAGCACAATACCAGCGGCATGAGTAGAAGAATTTCTTGGCAACCCTTCAAGTTTTAACGCCACTTCAAACCAATGACGATGTTTTTCATCCTCGGTTAGCCAGCCTTGTAAACCTTGTGATTCGGCCAGTGCTTTTTGCAATGTTATCCCTGGTTTATTCGGAATCATTTTTGAGATTTTCTCCAATGTTTCAGCGTCAAAACCAAAAACACGGGCAACATCTCTAGCAACTGCCTTAGCAGATAAAGTGCCAAACGTAATAATTTGCGCTACATTCGTCTTTCCATATTTCTGAGCGACATATTGGATGACTTTTTGTCTTTTACTGTCGACAAAATCGATATCTATATCTGGCAGAGTAACACGTTCAGGGTTTAAAAATCGTTCAAATAATAAGCCGTAAACTAATGGATCTACTTGCGTAATAGATAAGCTATAAGCCACAAGAGAACTCGCCGATGAACCACGACCAGGACCTGTTAAAATACGATTTTCTTTAGCAAAGCGCATGAAATCTGCAACAATTAAAAAATAATCTGCAAAGCCCATTGAACAAATAATTTCAAGCTCATATTGAAGTCGCTCCCGATAAACTTGAGGAATTTCAGTTTGCTTTAAACGTTCTGCCAATCCTGCAAAAACCTCTTTGACAAGTAAGCTTTCGGCTGTTTCACCTGTTGGTACAGGAAATTTAGGCATTTGTACGTGCATTTCAGGAATTTCCGCCGTACAGCTAGCTAGCATCGTCGCACTAGACTCAAGCCATTCTGGATGATCAGCAAACCAACTTTGCCATTCCTCTTTCGTTGGAGCGAAATAACCTTGTAAATGAGTTGGTAACATTGTACCAGTAATCTTGTCTCCTGAATCTATCGCTCTTGCAACCTCAAAGGCAAAATGATCTTCTAGACGTAAAAAATAGCAGCTCTGAGAGGCAACCAGTGTTATGTTCATAGTTTCACACCATGCTACATACGTTTCTTCTTTTTCAGCTATCATCCCTGCAGGTCTTGCTATACCCATAAATAACCGGTTACCAAATACCTTGTTTAGAGCACTTGCAACTTCTGTCCAATTCTCAATTTCTATTAAGTTATCCGAAGAAAGTAATGCCACACAGCCCGCTGCATATCCTTCAAGCCATTTCCAAGGAAGTGCATCGTCCTCTCGAATTGAAACTGCGCTACTAATCTTTAAAAGATGCTGGTAGCCTTCTTGGGTCTGAGCATAGAGCACAAGCGGAACTTTTCTTTCTTGCCACTGTACATTTATCGTGAGCCCTAATACAGCATGAATATTCGCTTGCTGCAATGCTTTACAAAAAGGCAAAAGCCCGTACAATTTTGAATTGACGATTGCACAGGCCTGAGTATTTTGCTCTTGTAAAAAAGGGATCAATTGTTCAAGCCGAATCGTACTTTTCAATAAATCCGCACTCGTATGCATTTTCGTGTATACATGTGTCAAATGAATCCCTTCCTTTCTAAGTTTTGATTAATAAAGCAACCAGTTTATTGATACGCCTTACAAATTTCCTGTAATCGTGTTATAACACGCCCTGCTTCTTCCCATGAGTAAGCTGTAGCCCCAGATGCAAGCGGATGCCCTCCACCGTTAAATTCCTTCGCCAAAGTGTTAATGATAGGGCCTTTTGAACGTAAACGCACACGAATTTGATCGGCCTCTTCAATGAAGACCACCCATGCACAAATACCTTTCACACTTCCAAGACAACCGACTAACAAGGACGCCTCTGACGGTACAACCTGGAATCCTGCTAGCAATTCCTTTGTTAGCTTGATATGTGCTGCTCCATACTCATCCATTTTGAAATTTTGATAAATATAGCCCTGTAAATTTAATAGCTTTTGATCCATTTCATACATTCCATCGAAAATTTGATTTCGATCAAAATTATATGTAATAAGCTCTCCTGCAATTTTAAACGTTTTTACAGTCGTACTAGGGAATTGGAAACGCCCTGTATCCCCTACAATACCAGCAAATAATAATCTAGCGGAGGCATCAGATAATTTCCAGTTTGCTACTTGTTTTCCTTCTTCAAAAAGCTCATAAATCATTTCACTACAAGAGCTCGCATTCGTATCCACCCAAAGTAAATCACCATACGGATCATCATTTGGATGGTGATCTATTTTAATGATCATTTTACCTTTTGTATAGCGTTGATCGTCTACACGTTCAGTATTAGCCGTATCTGTCACAATAACTAAAGCATCGTCGTATATATCATCCGTAATGGAATCTGGATTTGCTAAAAATGATAAAGATTCATCATGCTCACCTACAGCAAAAACCTTCTTTTCCGGATAATTTGCTAAAATAAGCTCTTTTAACCCTTGCTGAGATCCATACGCGTCTGGATCTGGACGCACATGGCGATGAATAATGATTGTTTCATATGAAGCAATTGTGTCGATGATTTGTCTTTTCAAATTAATTTCCCCCAAAATGATAGTAATAACCGTTAGCATTTTTCTTTAATTATCGTTACAATAATGACTAGTTATGCTAGGAGGTTTACTATGCTCAATTTAATATTTGTGTTTGCAATAATCATATCATTTGTTTTTTATTTTTATTTTAAAACAAAACAGTTCCGTTCTTCATTACCAATCGCTAAAAATTGGTACAAAAGTAAAGCTAATGTGAGTTTCGGTGCATTTATTCTTTTATTCGGTTTAAACCAAGCCTATTTATTCCCTGGGTTATATACATTTATTATTGTAGCAATTCTTGTCGTTTTAGGCATCTTTGTTGTTATGGAAAATATTAAAAGGGTTCGTCACTACGGTCAATTTGTTGACGAGGAGTACCGAATTAACCAATAAATAATCAATTTTGCCTCCGGCGAGTGCCGCTGAAAGAAGTGAAAGGGACGGTCTAGCATTTACCCTAGACCATCCCTTTTTGTGTTTTCTTAACGTTCCAGTAGTTGGAACATCATCATAGCCTTCCCAACAAGTATTTGTTGATTAAACACTTCGAAGTCCATTTTCACAAACTTACGACTCATGTCTAATATTCGAGGCTTTACAGTAAGTGTACTTTCCATTTGCACAGGCTTGATGAAATAAATCGTCATGTTTTCGGCAACTGCATCCCCACGTTTACGGCGCTTTAATGCGAATGAGCCAACTTCCGCTAACAAAGTTGTAAATGCTCCATAAGAAATTGCCCCATATTGGTTGGTCATTTGTGGTGTTACTTTAAATTCTACGATTAATTCTTCATCGCCAAGTACCTTCATCTCGTTTTTCACTAAATCATCAATCGTTTCACCATGCTGTGGTTGTCTTTGAGCAAGCTGAAGCGCTTTTAGTACATCTTGACGACTAATCACACCTTGCAAAATATTGTCATCATCAACAATTGGTAATAGGTCAATCCCTTCCCAAATCATACGATGTCCTGCAGAAGCAACGCTCATTTTCATCGATCCAGCAATCGGATTTTTTGTCATTACCTTATCAATAAGCTCGTTTTCTTCTCGACCAATAACGTCTTTTACGGTAATCATCCCAACAAGCTTATTGTTTGCTGTAACAACAGGAAATGCACCATGAGTTGTTCGTTCATTTAGCTTTTGGAAATGATGAATTGTTTCATCATTTCGAAGAACAGAAGTATCCGTCATCGGCACAAAAATATCTTCAATAAATAAAATATCTTTTTTGATTAACTGGTCATAAATTGCACGGTTAATCATTGTTGCCACAGTAAAGGTATCGTAGCTTGTTGAAATGATCGGTAAGTCCAAGGAATCTGCCAGCAACTTGTTTTCCTCAGTTGTATCAAAGCCCCCTGTAATTAAAACAGCGGCACCAGCTCGAAGTGCATTTTCATGTGCTTTTATACGGTTACCAACGATGAGCAAGCTCCCTGCATCTGTATAACGCATCATATCTTCTAATTGCATGGCTCCAATAACAAATTTCGTTAACGTTTTATGTAGACCTGTTTTTCCACCTAAAACTTGGCCGTCTATAATGTTAACTATTTCAGCGAAGGTTAATCGCTCAATATTTTCTTTCTTTTTCTTTTCAATACGAATTGTTCCAACACGTTCAATAGAGCTAACTAAACGGCGATTTTCCGCTTCTTTAATGGCACGGTATGCCGTTCCTTCACTCACCTGCATTTCCTTTGCAATTTGACGTACTGAAATTTTATCACCCACAGGTAATGATTCGATGTATTGTAAAATTCTCTCATGTTTTGTAGACAAAATATCACCTATTTCTCAAGCATCAAATTCTGCTCTTAGTGTACCATATTTTTTATAAAAATATTTAATATAAAGTGATAATTTGTTTTACTTTTCCCATCGTTTCAACTACGCACGTGGTGCCAACTCATATAGTACAGCTGTGTCACTAATTAGGAACAGCTTACTTTTTCACCCGCTTTTAAAATTTGAACCTCTGCATTTTGCACTAAATCCGCAAAAATTTGTGGATCCTGCTCGATCGGAGGAAATGTATTGTAATGAACTGGTACGACAATTTTCGGCTTCAAAAACGAAACTGCACAAGCCGCATCCTCTGGGCCCATCGTAAAATTGTCACCAATCGGTAAAAACGCAATATCAATAGGATGGCGTTCTCCAATTAATTTCATATCACTAAACAAAGCTGTATCCCCTGCATGATAAATTGTTAATCCTTCGATAAATAATAAAATACCAGCAGGCATTCCCATATATATAATTTCATTATTTTCTGTTACATATGACGACCCGTGGAACGCTTGAGTAAACTTCACTTTACCAAAATCAAATTCCTTAGCTCCTCCTATATGCATTGGATGCGCCTTCACTCCTTGCCAAGAAATCCAATTGGCTAGCTCATTTGGTGCAATGACAAGGGCATCTTTTTTCTTTGCAAGCTCCACTGTATCACCGACATGATCATTATGGCCATGTGTAAGTAAAATAATATCTGGTGCTTCATCAGCAACCTTTAAATCTGTTAGCCCATTCCCATTAATGAATGGATCTATTAATATTGTTTTCCCATTTGATTGAATTTTAACAACTGAATGTCCATGATAACTAATTTCCATATAAGTTTCCTCCCTGCGGTACATATTGTTCTTCATCATTTTTATTCGCTATCCATGCGATTTTCCCCTTTTTTTGATATGCTAGTACAGAGAATAATTGATTCTTTCCCAACAGAGATCGATTTCGCCTTAGCGAAATTGCATGCTGGGCAGGCTATAAATTTAGCCAATCACGTGAAATTTTTTTCAATGCAATAATGAGGAGGAACTGTGTATGTCAAAGGTTGAAGAAATTCAAAACTATTTACAACAAAACCAAATTGATGCCGCTTTCGTAACGACACCTGACAATGTTTTTTACGTTTCAGGCTTTAAAAGTAATCCGCATGAGAGATTACTTGGCGTGATGATTTTTAAAGAGGCAGAACCTTTTTTAATTTGCCCCAAAATGGAAATCCCAGATGCGAAAGAAGCAGGTTGGTCTTATGAGGTCATCGGTCACCAAGATACTGAAAATTCAATGGAAGTTCTTGCCCAAGCTATTAAAGCTCGTAATGTTACCCCACAAACGTTTGCTATTGAAAAAGCTCAGCTCATCGTAGAGCGTTTCGAAGCCCTACAACAATCATTCCCGCAGGCAAATTTTGTTCGTCTCGATGAAAAAATCAATGCTATGCGAGTAATTAAAGATGAAACTGAATTAGAAAAATTACGTAAAGCTGCAGAACTAGCTGACTATGCTATTGAAATCGGCTGTAAAGAAATCGCTGAAGGCAAAACAGAAATGGAAATCTTAACGGCGATAGAAAGCGCTATTCAGGATAAAGGCTGCAAGATGTCCTTTGAAACTATGGTATTGAGCGGTCCAAAAACAGCCTCTCCACACGGTAAACCAGGTGCTCGAAAAATAGAAAAAGGCGATATGATCTTATTCGACCTTGGCGTAATTTACGACGGTTATTGTTCTGACATTACACGTACGGTTGCCTTTGGTGAACCTAGTGAGGCACAAAAAGAAATCTACAACACAGTACTAGCGGCTAATACAAATGCGATTGCAGCAGTAAAACCAGGTGTTCGCGCAATGGATTTAGATAAAATCGCTCGTGATACTATCACTGACGCAGGCTATGGCGAATACTTCACACATCGACTTGGTCATGGACTCGGCATTTCTGTACATGAATTCCCTTCTGTTACAGGCGCTAATGAAATGACTATGGAAGAAGGCATGGTCTTCACAATAGAACCAGGTATCTATAAATCCGATGTGACAGGTGTCCGCATTGAAGATGATGTAGTCGTAACAAAAGACGGAGTAGAAGTATTAACAAAGTTCCCGAAAGACTTGATTGTACTGTAAGTTTATTTAAGAAAAAGGAAGCAACCTACAAGGTGCTTCCTTTTTTAGTATAAAGTATGCCCCACGGCACAACGAGGGGTTGATTTCCGTTCCACATGCATACGTTTTAACAAAATGTCACCCAACTTTTGAATTTTATCTACTAACTTTCACGTTTTATCAACCAACTTCTGAATTTTATCTACTAACTTTCATGTTTTATCAACCAACTTCTGAATTTTATCTACTAACTTTCATGTTTTATCTGTGCGAAAGAGTAGCATTAGCAATAACAGGTGTACAATTGCGTCACTGTTATAAGTTGCAATAGTGTTCACTTTTGAAATCAATAAAATTCATAAAAGTTCTACACTATTGCTGATTGGAGTGGAAGGCTACTCGACTCCTGTGGGAAAGCGAGACAGGCGAGACCCTGCACGGAGCACAGCGGAAGAAGCGGCTCGACGCTCGCCCATAGGAAAGCGAGTAGCCTGGAACGGAAATCAACCCTCGTTTTGTTAAGAGCCATAGTTCTTCAACAACACAAAAGGAAGCACCCATAATAAAACATGGTGCTTCCTTTGTTATGTTTCTTATTGAATTAATTCATCAACATTTACATATGGCAAACCTTGAGAATCTGCAACAGCCTTGTAAACAAGATGTCCATCTATAGTATTAACACCTTTTTTCAGTGAAGCATTTTCAACACATGCTTGTCTGTAACCTTTATTCGCAATTTGAAGCGCATAAGGAATTGTATTATTTGTTAAAGCAATTGTTGATGTACGTGGTACAGCTCCTGGCATATTTGCTACTGCATAATGCACAACCCCATGTTTTACATAAGTTGGATCATCATGTGTCGTCACTCGATCAGATGACTCAAAAATACCGCCTTGGTCAATAGCAATATCGACTACTACTGAACCTGGTTGCATTGACTGAATCATTTCCTCAGAAACAAGCTTTGGTGCTTTAGCTCCAGGAATTAAAACTGCCCCAACTACTAAATCAGAGTTCTTCACTGATTCTGCAATATTATAAGGATTGGACATTAATGTTTGAACATCACGGCCAAACAAATCTTCTAATTGACGTAAACGCTCCGGGCTTAAATCAATAACCGTTACATCAGCACCCATTCCGACAGCTATTTTCGCCGCATTAGTTCCAGCTATACCGCCACCGATTACCGTAACTTTACCGCGTGGTACACCTGATACACCACCTAGTAAAATACCTTTTCCTTCATGGTTTTTCTCTAAGAATTGTGCACCAATTTGCGTTGCCATTTTACCAGCAACTTCACTCATTGGTGTTAAAAGTGGTAAGGAACCATTTGCTAATTGCACTGTTTCATATGCAATGCCTACAACTTTTTTATTTAAAAGTGCCTGCGTTAATTCAAGCTCTGGCGCTAAATGTAAATAAGTAAATAAAATTTGACCTTCATAGAAGTAATCGTATTCTGATGCTACAGGCTCCTTTACTTTCATAATCATTTCTTGTGCCCATGCTTCTTTTGCTGTCTCAACAATTTGAGCACCTGCAGCAACGTAGTCTGCATCTGTAAAGCTTGAGCCTAAACCTGCTCCAGATTCAATGTACACTTCATGGCCTGCATTTGTTAATGTAACAACCCCTGCTGGTGTCATAGCTACACGATTTTCATTGTTTTTAATCTCTTTTGGAATACCAATCTTCATCTTCCCTATCCCCTTCCATTACATAAAAAATAAGCACATTTTGTTACATACTCTTCGATGTATTGATGCACCCCTTGCATTTCCATATTACCAAACATAAACAAAAAATGCTTTAATTAAAATAATAATAAATAAAATTCCTACTATTCTAATAACAATAAATATTCCGATTTTGTAGATTAAAAAGAGACTTTCTGGAGAATACCACATAAGCAACAAAAAATATGCTTGTACTAGTAATATTTATTTTGTTCGTGAATGTAAATGCCTTCACTTCTTCACATTTTTTCTTCCGGAAAGTATTTCCTTTAGAAAATCATTTGGTATAATCAACATATACAAATCTGGGAGGTAATTCAAATGGCTAATAAATATAAAAGCATTGTAGTTGCAGTAGACGGTTCTAAGGAAGCTGAATACGCTTTCCGTAAATCGATTGATGTAGCAAAACGTAACGAAGGTGCTGTATTAAATTTAGTAAATGTTATTGACACACGTTCATTCGCTGCAATCGAAGCATATGATCGTTCAATTGCTGAGCGTGCTCAAGCATTCTCTGAAGAGCTATTAAATGGTTACAAAAAAGAAGCTGAAGAAGAAGGCTTAACAAATGTTAACCTTGTAATTGAATACGGCTCACCAAAAAATATCATTACAAAAGAGCTTTCTAAAATTGTAGACGCAGACTTAATTATCTGTGGTGCAACTGGTCTAAATGCAGTAGAACGCTTCTTAATCGGTTCAGTATCTGAAGCAATTGTACGCTCAGCTAAATGTGACGTACTTGTAATCCGTACACCTGAAAATTAATTTTGTCCTACATAAAAGGTATCCAATTTTGGATACCTTTTTCTTATTGTTGAAAAATTATTATGTCACTGAGATTAAAGTGTTCTATTAAATAAGGTATGGCTCTCCTGCAAAAATGAGAGGTTGATTTCCGTTCCGACTGGGCGCTTTGCCGCTGACGCTTCGCTTTCGCGCAGATAAAACATTTATTGTTGCTGTCGCTTCGCTTTCGCACAGAGCAAAGCTTCCTGGGGGCGTCCGATGAGCCGCTCGGGCCAACACGATGTTGGTCACGAAGACGTTATCACAAGATGTGATAGTTTTAGCCTTCGTTCCACAATTGCAAATCCCCAAGGAGTCGCCCAGTCTCCAACTCCAATCAACTAATTCACTTAAATGTATCTTCTGGCACGCCATAAAAGAAATATCAGCAGTAGGTCTGTTCAAAAGCTAAGCGACAATAATGTGCTAAGCAGCTGTAACAACCAACAAATGTTTTTTGTACAAAATTGAAGTATAGAAAAATAATCAAATTTATCCATTTATAATTTAGGCTGAATCTTTTTAGCTTTTTATTATAGTTAATACTATTTTAGATTAAGCTTTTCACCTATTCTATGATGTGGGACGATTGATTTTAGCGCTAAGTGGAGACTTAGGTGATAAACAACTGTTGTTCATTGATATATATTTTATTAGCGACAAACAAAAAGGTATCCTATATTGGATACCTTTTATACTTATTTCCCTTCTTGCCACATCTTCACTTTTTCAAAGAACATAGCAAGAGCTTGTTTATTTTGCATGTTTGGTACTTTTGCTAACAGTACCTCTTTTGGAGCATCGAATTCCTTACTTTGCTTTTGCAAAATGACAATGCTCTTTTCAAGTGCTTTATTGGCGAACATTGTATCTGGTAATTGAATAATCGCTTGAATCCAAGCATGCTTTTGAATGTATTTATGCAGTTGTTTTGACTGCTCAGACTCAAAAAGATGGGTTGGTGCTAAGAAAAATAAGTAGCCTCCATCTTTTGTGTAATTAATGGACTGCTCAATAAATAAGTGATGTGCATAACTCATTCCTTCTGAAGCGCATAGTTCATAATCTAATGCGATATCTTCATTCGGATAATACCCGACCGGTAAATCACAAACAACAGCATCTGCAGGATTTACTAGTAAATCTTGTAATGCATCTTGACGGAATAAGGAAACTGGCTGCTCTGTCAAATCAGCTGTAGCAGCAGCTATACGAATAAGTAGCTCATCAACTTCTACACCTGTTGCTTCTGTTTTTCCGTCTAATAAATTCATAACTGTTAATAGTAAATTTCCTGTACCTACTGCTGGATCTAAAATAGAAATTTTTTCTATTTCTAGACGAGCTGCAAATAGCTGTTCTACAAAATAGCCAACTAATAATCCAAGAGTATCAGGTGTCATTTGGTGATTCGGCTGAGAGCCTTTTCGCATCCCCTTTAAAACAGCAATTTGAATCGCTTTGCGCACATCTTCCTTTGTAGCACCGTCTTGTGAAAAATTAACTTCCCCATCTAGCCATGCCTCTAAGCCATCTAAAATACCCTCTAGCAATGTAACATTATGTTCTTTTTCTATCTTTTCAGCATGTTCATTTAGCATACCAAATAACTTTTCGATATTTTCCATACACAACTTCCTTTCACGCAGAAAAGAGCCGTGACAAAAACTTGTCACAGCCCCTTTGTCTAGTAATATCTTAGCCTAAAATCAATAAATTATGCTAGTGTTTTGACAGCTGCAATTGCCGCTTCATAGTTTGGATGGTCTGTTGCTTCAGGAACATATTCTACATATGTCACTTTGTCATTTGCATCCACAACAAACACCGCACGCGTTAAAAGGCGTAATTCTTGGATGTAGACACCGTATGCTTCACCAAATGAAAGGTCACGGTGATCTGAAACTGTTTGAACAGCATCAATGCCTGCTGCACCACACCAACGTTTTTGAGCAAATGGAAGGTCAACAGATACTGTATAGATAACTACATTGTCACCTAAGTTTGCTGCTTCTTCATTAAAACGACGTGTTTGTGCATCACAAACACCAGTATCTAATGATGGTACAACGCTAAATAAACGAATTTTCCCCTCTGAATCTTTTAATGTAACAGGTGATAGATCATTCGCTAATACAGTAAAGTCTGGTGCTTTGTCTCCAACTTTTACTTCGTTACCTACAAGTGTTACTGGGCCATTTTTAAATGTTACTTGTGCCATATAAACGCCTCCTAATCTTCATATGTACATAATATTACTAAATGGAGGGAATTAATTGCAACTGAGACAGCTTACTAAAAATAGTTTCGAAAAAATCCTTTCGAAATTGTGCATCCATATTTGATTAAGGTTGCATCATTTTCCAAGCTTATCTCTATAATGTAGGGTTGATTTCCGTTCCGGCTTGGCGCTTTGCCGCTGACGCTTCGCTTTCGCACAGAGCAAAGCTTCCTGGGGGCGTCCGATGAGCCGCTTGGGCCAACAGAATGTTGGTCACGAAGGCGTTATCACAGGACGTGATGGTTTTAGCCTTCGTTCCTCTATTGCTAATCCCCAAGGAGTCGCCAAGCCTCCACTACAATCAACTTTATCCATGGTATACGTTATTATAAATGCATCCTAACTTTTGGATCTTTTTCCCAACGAACTAACCATTAATCACCACTTTCACCACAAAAATAAAGAGCTGTCTCTAAGTAATGAGACAGCTCTAGCCATTATTCTTCGTTTTTCTCCTCTAGCTTTTCAGGTTCTATTTTTTCCTCTAGAGGTGCAGATTCAGTCTTTTCCTCTTTGATTGGCAAAGATGGTTGCACAATATCTTTTTCAATATAAACTTTTTCGTGAACGACTGTTGTATCCGCGAAAAAATCATGTAAACCTTGATTGTTTGGTAAAATGCCTACAAGAATATAAAGTGGCATAAAAATGCTGTTGATGATCCGCCCTATCCAATCACGGAATAACACATCTGACCAAGTCAGCTTCTCATGCTTTAATGAAATAACACGTAATCCAAATATCATTTTCCCTAATGTTTGCCCAAAAAATTTCGTCATTAATACGAAATAACTGTAATAAAGAATAGCGGATATAATCGAAATTGGTGCATACCATACGGTTTCAGATAATGACCAATCCATTAAATAAAAAATTGGATTAACGAGAATTCCACCTACAGCTGCAATAACGAATCCATCTAATAAAAATGCCCAAAAACGTATCCAAAAACCTGCCGTTTTTAACGCATAATTTTTATTCGAAATTGGCTTATCTATTAGGAAGGTATTCTCTATAGAGGGTGAACCTTGCATAACAATATCATTGTTTGTCATTGTACTCCCTCCTTAGTTTTCGCCATATAAGTACATCATTTTTGGTGCTTTATAATCTGCCATAATTTTCATCAGCATTTTTTCCTCTGCTGAGGGACCAAACATTGATCCAATCTTCATCCCAACATATGATGACCAACCACCCGTATCATATGAATACTCAAATAATTCTGCGTCCTCTAAACCAAAGTCTTTACGCAGTGCAGCAATTGTTGCTTCCTCATCGCCAATCTCATCTACTAAGCCCGCTTCAAGAGCCTTCTTACCACTAAGAATTCGACCATCGGCAACTTTTTTCACATTGGCTTCAGACATATTACGCCCTTTTGCCACAATATTAACGAATTCCTGATAGCTTTCATTAATCATGTCTTGCATCATAGCACGCTCTTCTGGTGTCACTTCACGCATCGGGCTAAGCATATCTTTATGTTCACCAGATTTAAACGTTTCATATTTAATACCAACTTTTTCTGCTAATGCCTGATAATTAATAGATTGCATAATGACACCAATCGAACCTGTAATTGTATCACGTTGTGCAAATATTTTATCTGCAGGTGCTGAAATGTAATAACCACCTGAAGCTGCCATCGTATCCATAGAAACATAGATTGGAATTTGTCGCTCTTCTTTAATTTTCAAAAGTTTTTTATAGATTTCTGCAGATTCCTTTACACCGCCTCCTGGTGTATTAACACTTAAAACGATACCTTCCACAGTTTGATCATATAAAATATTATCTAATTGATTTAAGAAAAATTGATGATCATAAGCAACTGGTTGCCATAAACTACTTGATCCAACATCTTGAATCGTACCATCGACCTTTAAGTATGCAATACGTTTATCCATATCGCCACTTTCTTTAACCTCTTCCATTACCGTCAAGTCGTTTCCACTATCAAAATTGCTAAAGAAATCCGATTTAAATATTGCAAAAATCGTGTTAATCCCTAATGAAAATACTAATAGGACACCTGCAATTATTAAAGCGGCCCACCTTTTACCATTCATTTCTTTCCGCCTCCTCATAACGTTATACGATTGATATCCTAATTTGTTTCATACTTATTGCAATAATATGGCTTATCACCATAACATGGGGGTTGATCTCTGTTCCGACTGAACACTTGGGGCAATAGAGTTTTTTGCGAAAGCACATCGTTATTACAGAATATGATGCTTTTAACCTTTGTCTCCTCTACTCGGCTCACTCGGGTCTAAATCTATGACGCAAATCTCCAAGGAGTGCCTAGACTCCAAATTCCAATCCACTTATAAACAAGTCACGCGTTTCAACAAATATCAATTCCAAATTTCAGTATCTAACCAATACTATGCAAAAGCTTTAAGCAATTCAACCTATTCAACCTATACTACAGTATCTAATATTAAAAAAAAAATCAAAGTTCATAAAAAAAGCAAGAACTTTGATTTTCGACATTATTTCCTAGGAAATTAACGATGATTAATATAATGAATTTTTTCTTGCTCACGTAATTCGACACGACGAATTTTGCCTGATGTAGTCTTTGGTAGCTCCGTAACAAACTCAATTACACGAGGATATTTATAAGGAGCTGTTAAAGTTTTCACATGGCTTTGTAGTTTTTTAATTAGCGCTTCATCACCAACTACTCCATCAGAGAGCACAACAAATGCCTTTACTAGATTTCCACGAATTACATCTGGACTTGCGACTACGGCAGTTTCTTTTACTGAGGGATGCTTTAATAACGCATCTTCTACCTCAAATGGTCCTATCGTATACCCAGACGAAATAATGACATCATCCCCACGTCCTTCAAACCAAAAATAGCCATTTTCATCTTTATATGCACGATCTCCTGTAATATACCAATCGCCTCTAAATTGTAAATTTGTACGTTCGGGATCGTTTAAATATTTCTTAAATAACGCAGGTGTTTCACAGTGTACAGCAATATCTCCAACTTCTCCAATTGCTGTAGGATTTCCAAAATCATTGATAATTTCAACAGTATTACCCGGAGTAGGTTTCCCCATTGAGCCCATTCTAGCCTCCATCCCTACCATTGTTCCAACAAGTAAGGTATTCTCTGTTTGTCCATAGCCATCACGTACTTGTAAATGAAAGACATCGGAAAATACTTTGATCACTTCACTATTTAAAGGTTCACCCGCTGACACAGCCTGACGTACTGTACTTAAATTGAAGTCTTGTAAATTTTCAAGACCTGCCATAAATCTGTATTCGGTCGGTGTGCAACACAAAATATTAATATTGAATTTTTCAAGCAATGCAAGATATGTTGCCGCATCAAAGTGACCTTTGTAAACAAATGCTGTTGCACCACTTCCTAAAGTAGCAAGGAACGGACTCCAAATCCATTTTTGCCATCCTGGTGCTGCTGTAGCCCAAACAATGTCACCTTCTTGTACTCCTAACCAATTTGGAGCAGTAGTTCGCAAGTGCGCATAACCCCAGCTATGTGTATGAACCGCTGCTTTTGGATTGCCTGTTGTACCACTCGTATAAGCTAAAAATGCAATGTCTGTACTCTTAGTCGGTGTAGAACTTATGTAAGTCGTAGGTTGATTTTGCATTTTTTCAAGCAACGGCTGCCAAGGTTCATGTGCATGACCAATGACAAATTGCTGTATTTCTTGTAAATTTCCCACATTATCGAATTGTTCAATATAAGGCTCAAATGCAACAACGCCTTTTGCATCGGCATGATTGATTCGATATTCAATATCCTTAGTTCTCAACATTTCTGAGCTAGGTATAATGGTTAAGCCTGCCTTTAAGGCAGCAATATAAACGATATACGCTTCAACTGATCTTGGCACCATAACTAAAATAACATCACCTTTTTTTAAACCTTGAGATGTAAATACATGTGCTGCCTGGTTCGCCTTTTCAAGTAAAGCTTGATATGTTAAGTACTGAATTTCCTCATCTTCGTTATAAACTAATAATGCATTTTTAGTAGAATCCTGTGCATATTTTTCAATTTCCTCTGAAATGTTATACCATTCTGGTGCGATTAAATCTTCTCTTTTCATGGCAAATGCCCCCTCTATTACGCTCATTATAAAACTCAATTTTTATCATTTTCAATGGAATTCACTCCAATTCATTAAAGTCGTGACAACTATCATGCTCTGCTATATGGCATCAGTCACGTATTGGTGCTATCACTTTCGACTTAGCTTTAGTGCCGTTTTCACAATGAAGAAAAAAACTCCCTATTGAACACGAGTGAATAATATGGTACATTTTGGTCAACTAAAAGCAAGATTGCAGGGGGACTCATTTAGAGTTGAGAAGGTAAAACCTGACCCTTTGAACCTGTTAGTTAATACTGACGTAGGGAGCAATTCACATCTATTTACTGATGAAAGGCTCTTTTGCGTGTTTTTTTCTACACGACAAAGAGCCTTTTTTGCACGCTTACGTCCATCCAACAAGGAGGACTTCAATTGGTATTTCATACTATCCGTAAACAAAACCCACTTATTCATTGCATTACTAATTATGTTGTGGCTAATTTTCAAGCTAACGGCTTATTAGCAATAGGCGCTTCACCAGTTATGGCTGATGATAGTCATGAGGTGGAAGAAATGGTCGCAATTGCCTCAGGCTTATTGATAAATATCGGTACCCTTAATGAGCGAATGAAAGAATCAATGTTACTTGCTGGAAAAAAAGCAAATGTTCTTGGCATTCCCGTTATTTTAGATCCTGTTGCTGCAGGTGCAACAACTTATCGGAAACAAACGGTACAACAATTACTCGAGGAAATAAATTTTGCGGCTATTCGTTGTAATATCGGAGAGCTTGCAGCTATAGCCGATGTAGAATGGCAACAAAAAGGCGTAGATAGTGGTAGTGGTTCAATTTCTTTAGAAGTTGAGGCACAAAAAGTAGCTCAACTCTACAATTGTATCGTTATTGTGACCGGTGAAAAGGATTTTATTACTGATGGCGAACATCAGCAATGGGTTACAGGTGGACATTCACAAATGACAGAAGTTACTGGAACAGGTTGCTTATTGAGTGCAATTTGTTGTGCTTCCTACGTCGCGGGAAATAAACCATTTGACCAAATAATAGAAACATTATCGCTTTATAAAAAAGTGGCAGAACAAGCTGCTTCTTCTACTCCATACATTGGCGATTTTCAAATTGCAGTATTGAATGAACTACATCGCCTTTCCAAGAGTGGTGAACAATGATGCATATTGTAACGACAATTGCTGGTTCTGATAGTGGTGGTGGTGCAGGTATACAGGCTGATTTAAAAACATTTCAGGAATTAAAGGTGTTTGGAACGTCTGTTATTACAGCTTTAACTGCTCAGAATACACTTGGTGTATCGGATGTCTTACCAATTGAAGTTAGTTTTGTTGAGAAACAACTTCAAGCGCTAGTCGAGGATTTTTCAATAAGTGCTGTTAAAACCGGAATGCTGTTTTCCTCGGAAATAATTCAATCAATTGCACAGATTTTAGCTGAAATAAATATTCCGCTTATTGTAGATCCTGTCATGATTGCAAAAGGTGGCGAAAGCTTATTACAGCAAGAAGCAATTGAGGCATTACGCAGTTGTTTGCTACCTTTAGCAACAATCGTAACACCGAACATTCCTGAGGCAGAAACCCTTTCTGGAAGGAAAATCAATTCTTTAACAGATATTAAAGAAGCAGCTAAAATCTTATTACAAATGGGCGTTCAATGTGTCATTATTAAAGGCGGTCATTTAGAGGATAAATGTTATGCTACTGATTATGTATTTTTCCAAGATGGTCGTTCATTTTCCATGCAGTCCTCTCGTATTGCAACAAAAAATACGCATGGTACAGGCTGTACGTTTTCCGCTGCATTAACTGCTTTTCTTGGTCGCGGACTACCTTTAGAAGAAGCGATTGAGGAAGCTAAAAAATTTATTCAATTAGCAATAACTCATGATTTATCTATTGGCAAGGGCCATGGTCCTACAAATCATTTTGCTTATCAAAACTTGAAGAATTCCTGCGAGGTGATCATTCATGAAACGTGACGATCTACAGCTATATTTTATAATGGGTACAAGTAATGTTTTCAAACAAGAACCATTAAACGTTTTAGAGGAAGCTCTGCAATCTGGAATTACTATGTTTCAATATCGTGAAAAAGGACCAAATACACTAACTGGGCAAGCCTATGAAGATTTTGCTCGCAAATGTCAAAAGCTCTGTCACCAGTATCATGTTCCGTTTATCGTCAACGATGATGTCGAACTGGCTATAAAGCTTAGAGCGGACGGTGTTCATATTGGGCAAGAGGATTTTCCTGTGTCGATGGTACGTAAAAAAATTGGCAACATGATTTTAGGTGTTTCTGTTCATTCACAAGCTGAATTACAAACTGCTCTACAATATGGTGCTGATTATGTAGGAATTGGTCCAATTTTTTCAACCACTTCTAAAAATGACGCCAATCCACCTAGTGGAACTGACTTTTTACAGCAAGTTCGGATTCAATATCCGGAGCTCCCTATCGTTGCAATTGGAGGCATAAACTGCTCGAATGCTCCTACAGTATTTAAAGCAGGTGCGGATGGAATAGCAGTTATTTCTGCAATTTGCCAAAGTGAGGATATTTCAAATACAGTCTCTACATTTAAATCATTTGTAGGATAAAGTGAAACTTTAATCAGTGGGGATCTTTACTTTTTACGGGCAGTTAGCCCCACCTATTTCTTTGCTCTCATTGAATTGAAAAGGGAGGACCTGACGCTTCTCTTTTGATATAGATAAATTAAATACGGGATAAAAATTAAACAATTTAAACAAACTAAAACCAGTGCCTTTTACGGTCACTGGTTTTAATTTTTTGCTGATTAAGCAATTATTGGTTGTTTGGCATACCTTTTAATTGTGATTCAGCCATTTGTACAAGACGTTTAGTGATTTCACCGCCAACGGAACCGTTAGCACGAGCTGAAGCGTCAGCTCCTAATTGAACACCAAATTCTTGTGCAATTTCGTATTTCATTTGATCTAGAGCGTACTCTACACCAGGTACTGCAAGTTTGTTTGAACTGCGATTTGTTGAAGTCATGTGTCTCTCACCTCCTTGTGAATATAGAATGTGCGATATTAGATTTTTAATACGAAAATTTTATAGGTAAATTGTACCTCCAAAGGAAATGAACAAAAAAAGCCGACTCAAGACTTTTGAGTCGGCTCATTAGCTTACGAAATCGCAAGTTTCTTCTATAGAAGATCTGCAAATTTATCGGCTTCTTGCTCTTTTTTCGGGAAAATATAAACTTCACGGTTTTTCACTGCTCGTTCGATTAGTTCATCAAAATCCGAGAAGCTTTCATAATGCTCAACCTTTTCAAGCTTTGGCTTTGTTTTTGGACTTGCTGGAGTAAAAATTGTACAGCAGTCTTCAAATGGCTGGATAGACGTTTCGTATGTGCCTATTTTCTCTGCAATATCGATAATTTCTAATTTATCTGATGAGATTAATGGACGTAAAATTGGTGTGTTAGTTACGGCATTAATAGCTGTTAGACTTTCAAGAGTTTGACTCGCTACTTGTCCAAGACTTTCACCTGTAACAATTGCTAGTGCACCAATTTCTTCACGTACTTTGTCAGCCACTTTTAGCATCATACGACGAGTTGTTGTCATCGATACATTAGAAGGTACTTTTTCTTTAATAAGAACTTGGATTTCAGTGAAAGGAATAACATGTAAACGTATACTAGCGCCAAATTTTGTTAATTCATTAGCAAGCACCTTTACTTTTTCCAATGAATTTTGGCTTGTATAAGGTGGGCTAAAGAAGTGAATCGCTTCTAGGCGCACTCCACGTTTCATCATTAAATAACCAGCAACAGGACTATCTATTCCACCAGAAAGCATTAATAAAGATTTACCATTCGAACCTACAGGCATTCCACCTGCACCCGGAATAACTTGTGCCATCATATATGTTGCATCATGGCGCACCTCTACACGAAGTTCGATATCAGGCTGTTTCACCTTTACTGATAAATTTTGATATTGTGGTAATACATAACCACCAATTTCGCGTTGAATGGCATGTGATTCTAACGGAAATGTTTTATCAGTGCGCTTTACTTCTACTTTAAAAGTAAGCTGCTCATTTTTAAATGTATCCATAATTGTTATGGCAAGTTTTTTCATAGCCTCCATGTCTTTTTCACATGCTGCCACTGGACTAAATGATTGGATACCAAAAATTTTAGGTAATCCTTTTAATAAAACGTCCATTTGTGTTTCATCTTGAATGGCGATAAACATACGATCGCGCTCTGTGCGAATGTGTAAATGTCCTAAATCTGCAAACGCATGACGAATGTTCTCGCGTAAACGACGAATAAAATCCATCTTGTTGCGACCTTTTGTAGAAAGCTCTCCATATCGAATTAAAATTTCTTTCCAAATCATTTTTAAAATTCTCCTTTAAGTTCCATCAATACTTCATCTAATACTTGTTTAAACTTTACTATATCTTCATTTGTTACATGTGCGCCAAAACTTATACGAATAACACCCTTTTTAAAGTGCTCATCAATATTTAAAGCTTCAACAACATGGCTTGTTTTTGTCTGTTTCGATGAGCAAGCACTCGATGTCGATACAATTACATTGCGTTTTTGCAATGCATTAATAATGATTTCACCTTTTAAGTCGCGAATGCTAAAAGATAAAATATGTGCCGCACCTTGTGGGGTTGATAAAATATGCATTACATCTCCATAACCACGTAATTGCGTGCATATTTCTTCATTCCATTGACGGTATTTTTTCGCACGATCATTCATCGTCTCGACTGCTATTCGGGCTGCTTTAGATAAGGCTACTGCTTGCGGTACAGCTACTGTTCCACTACGTAAACCAAACTCCTGCCCTCCGCCAAGTGCATAAGGCTGCCATTTCATTTTTTTACGGAATGCTAGGACACCTGAACCTTTAAAGCCATGAATTTTATGGCCAGAAATTGAAATACAGTCTGGTCCATCGTCATCGTTAAATGATATCGGTAACTTTCCAAAGCTTTGTACAGCATCCACGTGAAAAGCTGCGCGACTTGATTCATGAATAATTTTTGCAGCTTCAAAAATTGGTTGGATAGCACCCATTTCATTATTTACATGCATCATACTTACTAAAATGGTATCCTTGCGCACTTTTGTCCGAAGCTCCTCTAAAGAAATAACTCCATTTTTATCGGCTTGCAAATATTCAACATCAAAACCCTCTTGCTCAAGTTGCTTAACAGATTCTAGAACAGATGGATGTTCAATTTCAGTTGTTAAAATATGATTTCCTTTATGTGTATTGCTACGTGCTAAACCAAATATAGCCGTGTTATTGGATTCAGTACCACCTGATGTAAATAGCACATTTTTTGCTTCTGTCTGCAAAATATCTGCTACTTGCTCACGTGCACGCATTAACAATTCGTTTGATTCAACACCCATTGCATGAATGGAAGCAGGATTGGCATAATACTGCTCATTCACTGCCATAAATGCTTGCATAACCTCTTTTAAAGGTTTTGTTGTTGCACTGTTGTCTAAATAGATTGTATTAACTTCCATTAATATTCACACACTTTCAAAACGTTGATTTAACGGTATTTATCATAACGCAATCTTCGGCAATTGACTACTAACTTTAACAATTATCCTAATTTAATCACTTATTTGTTTGCTTTTAATGTGAAAAACCACCCTTTATAGAGTGGCATCTAATGACTTGCTATGAACGTTTCTAGCTAAAATTAAGCAGCATAAAAAATTTGATTTTTGCATTGTTAGGCTCATCATCATAACGTGTAGTTGATTTCCGTTCTTTCGACTGGGCGCTTTGTTGTTGCTGTCGCTTCGCTTTCGCACATAGCAAAGCTTCCTGGGAGCGTTCGATGAGCCGCTTCGCTTCGCTCAGGGTCTCGGGCCAACAGATGTTTTTTGCGCGAAAGCGAAGCGGCAGCAGCACCGATGTTGGTCACGAAGGCATTATCACAGGACGTGATGGTTTTAGCCTTCGTTCCCCTATCGCTAATCCCCGAGGAGTCGCCCAGTCTCCACTCCAATCAACTTATACACATAGCATACATTTTTTTGAAATGTCATCCTCCACTTTTAGTAAAATCTATTGCTGCTATATTTAACTATATTGAAGCTAATTTCACACTAGTAGTTCAAGAAAAACAAGCGATCCCACAAATTTTCCTTAATTGACTAGCTGATTCATTAACCTTTCTTCATTGTTATAAATTCTGTTGAAGCTGTGAATTCCATCACTTTTGTAAAGCCTAATTTTTCATAAAGATGAATGGCTCTTGTATTAAATGTGGCTACCGTTAAACGAAGGGGACTATGATTTTCTTGTTGTAGCTGATTTAAAATAAATAAAAAAAATTCTGAACCATAACCTTTTCCTGTTAGTTTAGGCTTCATCCCTAACCCAACATCAATGCAATCGTCTAAATACGCACCATAATCGCGTCCTTTAGGTACTTGTGCCGATGTTCCTGTACAGAAAAAACCGACTAGCTCTTCTTTATCATTGACAATTGAATAATACGGACTTTCAAGAAATTCTTTTAGAGATTCATCGCATAGATCATTGTTATAAAAATCATATGGTTCTTCATATTTCCAATTCAAAATGTCAGTCGCAAAAATTTCATTCATTTCCCGAATATAAAATTGCATTTGAAACACCTCTATTAGTTTTTAATCAAATCGTAGCGAGACATCATATGAAGCTTCCCGCTCCATTTCCCTTTTATCTCGAATGCGTAGCTTCCTCAGTCTAAAAAAAAACTGTCTAAAAAGTAATAACTATACCTTTAGACAGCTGATGTAATTCTTTATTATACTTGACTATTTTGATACTGTTTCTTCTGCTACAAGTTCTTGAATTCGCTTTAAAGCACCTGGCTCCATTTCTTCAACTGCCGTTCCAGCCTCTTCTAATGCCTTGGAATAGCGGAATTGATTAAAGGATTTTTCTGCTTCTCTTAAACGAGTATGCAATTTTGGATTTGTTGCACGATGACGATTACCATACTGAATAATACGTTCAATCAGCATTACATTTTCAATCAATTCATGCGCCTTCGCTTTTACATCCTCTACACAAAGTGTTGCGGCATTTAAATTGTTATGAACTGTTCCCATATTGAGTGGTACCTCTTGAAGGCTTTGCATAACTACATAAATATGCTCTGCTGCCTCATCTAGACGGGCATCCATCTCTTCAGGAACACCTGGAATATTAGCCTTATTCAATAGACGATCTGTTTCTTGTAATGTTTTCTTTAAGTTTTCTACTTGTGCACGAGCCTTGTTTTCATCAATTCGGAGCTTCTTCATCGTATTTGATAAATGACCTTGCTCTTCATGAATATTTTCAAGCTCTTCGCTAATTTCAATCAATTCTTCCTGCAAACTTGAGTATGCAGATTTTTCCTCTCTAACACGCATCGCTAATAAATCATAGCGACGTTGTAAAGCCTCTAATTGCTTTAATGCCGCTTTTGGAATTTCTGCATCTTTATCATTTAAACGATAGCTTTGCTGCACAAAGGTTGCTTCATCACTTACTAATCTTGTTGAACTAATTACATTAGTAATTGAGCTTAATAAACGATCACAATTTTGGTCAACATAATTTTTAGCAATAACTTCTTTTTCAAGTAGATCGTAAAAATGATCAATCTCTTCATTTATTTCAGCTACACGTGGTTTAACAACGGTTAAATTAAGCTCTGCTAATTCATTTTTTAATGTTGCAAATTCTTCATCAAATTTATCGAGCCCCTTAGTTAGCTCTAAATGCTGTAAATAGTAGGATTGCTCCTCCATTTCACGCTGGCCACTACGTAATTCCTGTACCGCTCCTGGTAGCTTTACTTGCAATTCAGTCAAAATTGTTGGGACATCATTAATATATTCAAATGTCTGTTGTGATTCTTGGTTCAATCCAATAACAATTTCTCGAGCTTGCAAATAATTCCCTTCGCTAGTAAGCACATCGAATTCCTCAAACTTTTGAACAAACATCTCCAGCTTTTTCTCCAGAGCCGGTAATGCTACACCAAATGAATGTTGGTGGGCTAACAATGTTTTACGTGCAGAGCGATAGTATTCTTTTAATTGTTCAATTTCAATACGATTTTTTTCTTCGCTGCCAATTAATTCATTTAGTTCTTCTAAGATTTTATCTTTATCTTGTTCACATTTTTGAATGTAATCTTCTATCTCACGTTCAATTAACGTTGCTTTCTTAAAACGAAGTCTATTGATTTGATCCTCTGCATCAAATAAAAGTGAATCAATTTTTGTCATATGTACATCGATGACTTCATCCCAGCTATTACGCCATCGTTCAAACATCTCTTCCGTTTCACCGTTCATGTTCAAAGATTTAACTTTTGAAATTTCCTCATTTATGGGATTGTTTTGTATTTGTGATTTTTCATTTTCAAGTTTAGCAATGATTGTTGTATGTTTTCGTCGCATCATAAATCCTACTATCGCTAAAATTAATAGTAGGATAACCGGAATGATGATATACTCCATCGTAAGCCTCCTATTCTACAATAAACGAATTGGCTAGTTGTATTTATTATATACTATGTTATCGCCTTTTGTACTAAAATTTGAGTGTTTTTTATGTATTTACGCCTTTCAAGAATAACACCTACTTAAATTTTGAACAATTTGCGCAAATAAAAGTGTTTGATTCAATAGCTAAAGGAGTGGTAATTTTATGAAATACGACGGCCATGTTCATAGTCCGTATTGTCCACATGGTACTTCTGATTCTTTTAAGCAATACATTGAAAAAGCAATTTCTCACAACTTTACAGATATTACCTTTACAGAACATGCACCATTACCTTTGAATTTTACTGACCCTACACCTCAGCAAGATAGTGGTATGAATCCGGAATTTTTAATGCCTTATTTTGAAGATTTACAGTGCCTTCAAAAGGAGTACGCACAAGACATTCGCATTCATATCGGTCTTGAGGTTGACTATATCCAAGGCTTTGAACAAGAAACTCGTCAATTTCTTGATACATATGGACACTTTTTAGATGATTCTATTTTATCAGTCCATTTTTTACAATGGCAAAATATCTTTGAATGCATAGACTTTTCTCCAGAAAGCTTTATGGCTTTTTCAAAAAAAGTGGGCTCTATTGAACAAGTGTATAATTTATATTACGATACCGTCCTACAATCCATTAAAGCAGATTTAGGGCAATACAAGCCTAAGCGCATTGGACATCCTTCACTTATTCACAAATTTCAATTAGCACATAAGATGAAAATTGATGATTCAACGCGGATTCGAGAAATTTTAGATTTAATGAAGGAAGAAGGCTATGAGCTAGATTTAAATAGCGCTGGTTTAAGTAAAACATATTGTCAGGAACCTTATCCACCATTTACCTTTATCGATTATAGTAAATCTATTGGGCTACCAATTGTTTTTGGTTCAGATGCTCATAGTGTTGCTGATTTACATCAACACTATAATGTTATATTTCCAAAATAAATAACTTGCAAACGAGGTGCTATTATGTTTACACAAATTAATTATGAAGGGCCAATTGCCGAGCAATATAATACATTAGCAAAACAGTTAGATGCCCTACTTACTGGAGAAAGCGATCGCATTGCTAATTTAAGCAACGCCTCTGCTTTACTTAATCAATTCCTGCCAAACATTAACTGGGTTGGTTTTTATGTATTACAGGGGGATGAACTTGTATTAGGGCCATTCCAAGGCTTACCTGCCTGCGTCAGAATACCAATTGGACGCGGAGTTTGTGGAACAGCTGTAGGCAATGCTGAAACAATAGTGGTAAAAGACGTACATGACTTCCCAGGGCATATTGCCTGTGATGCCGCATCCCAATCCGAAATTGTTATTCCCTTAATAAAAGAAGGACAGGTCATCGGTGTTCTTGATATCGACAGTCCAACCGTAAACCGCTTTTCAATGGAAGATCAAGCGGGGTTAGAGGTATTCGTAAAAACCTTACTTCTCCATTTATAAAAAAATACCCTGGAATGATTTATCGTCATTTCAGGGCATTTCAGCGCATAAGGCTTTCAAAATCAATTGTTTTCTTTCATTACATTATAAATTGTTTTGATACGATCGATCATGAATACAAAATCGATTTTTACCACTGTTTTTCGCTTCATAAAGCGCTGTATCTGCATGTAGGAAAACAGATTGAAATGCTGGATGGTACTGTTCGTCCCATGTTATGAGACCTGCTGAAATAGTCACCTGAGGATCTGTTGTATTTGGAATTATTGCAACGATTGTTGCTGCTAATTCGATTGCTTCTTTCTCATCAATATTCGGGATATACACAGACATTTCTTCTCCACCCCAGCGCGCACAAATGCCACGAGCTCCAATCGTTTCTTTTAACTGTACTGCAATTTGCTTAAGAATCTTATCACCAATTTGGTGACCATACGTATCATTAATGCGTTTGAAATTATCAATATCAATGAGTAAGAACATCCCTGATTGATCATTTTTAAGAGACTTTTCTACATACTGGTCTAAATAACTTCTTGCATACAATTTCGTTAAATGGTCCAAATCTACCATTTCTTGAAGTTGATTACGTAGTATTGAGTTTGCAATTGCTAAAGAAGAGTGATGGATTAACGATTGCATTAATTTAAAGCTATCAAATGAAAAGAAATATGGCTCCTTGTGTAACACAATACTAAAGCCATTAATTTTTTCTTCCATTAAAATCGGGATTGCCATAATTGAACGATATTCAATTTGATTAGGGGTTAATCGACTGAAATCAGCAATAAATAGTGGATCGTTGGTATGTTCAAAATGAAGTTCAACGTGTTTTATATATGTTTGACCCTTCTCTGCATTGAATAAAGCTGTACTAGCATCCGTCACTTTAAAGGTGTCATTATATTTAAAAGCGAAACAAACTTCCATTGGTTGAAAAGATTTCATTAACTGTTTTTGAAGGAAAAGTAACATTTCATTTATGTCAATCCTCATATTTAAACGATGCGATGTTTCATTGATGAGTTGTAAATCACTTACAAGGCGATGTGATTGATGATATAATTTTGCATTTTCTAGCGCATTTCCAGATGTCTGTGCTAGCATTCGTACAAAATCTTTTTCAGTCGTTGAAAAAAGATATGTTGTAGGTGCACTTACTTGTAAAATACCATAAATAGCTTGTCTTCCTTTTATAGGGGCGTTTAATAATCGACAATTCAAATCGCTTGCAAGCTCTGTCGTCAGCTCTCCTGAGACAAAAGCCTCAATTGTCGCAGGTCTTTCATATAAGTAATCAAATAGCTTAATATCGATAGTCGTACGGCGGTCTTGATCATTCGATAGTATAAGCTCCACATTAAACTCCGGGAAATTATCCTTAATATTTTTCAAGACATTTTCTAAAATTAAATCAATATCCATAGTGGAATGAAATAAATCTGTCATATTGTACAATTTTCTAAATTGGTCTTCATTCACTTTTACTTCAAAATTTTCTCTAATGTTCTGAAAAAACTTCGTAAGCGTTTCGACAAACTTTTCCCCGTAATCCGAAGTCATAAAGTCTGTCCAAGCATCGGTTGCCTCGACGAGTAGCACAGCAATTGGATTTTTGCCTTCTGCTTGGAAAAGCACCATATCTGTCATCATCGTATAGGCTTCTTTTTCTTTTAATATATAAGGGACTTTTACCAACTTCTGTTGATAAAAGCTAGCTTCAATCATTAACCATGACACAGCATTTAGTTTTGTTTCAATTGTTAAAGCAGCCATTTCTTCAACAGGTATTAAAGAATTACCTTCAAAACCAAGAAATGCCGTTTTTACAATTCCAAAGCGCTTCTTTAGACACTGTTCTAATGAGTAAAAATACTCACTAAAACCGGTTTGTTCCTTAGAACTCACCCAAATGCTCAAAACATCTGATTTTATATATTTTAGCGTTTGTAAATGGTCTGTCATGAAATCACCTTTTCTATATAACGTCCAAATCAATTACTATTAACTTATAGTATAGTATACATAATTTGTGTCATTTTGACTATGTTATTCTATTTTACTTTTACGTTTTACATTTCACACTGTATCATTAACTATTACTAAATATCGAAATATGTATATGGAGGAAATTTTTACTATTATACCTTTTTCAAAAATAGTTAGTCTAATAATTGACGTCTATGTAATAAGCAGTTACAATTGATTTTGTGTAAAATAAACGCAGCAGTAGTATGAGCTTATTACTGTATTTTATTCCTCTATTTTATTTAGTATAACTAAACAGATTCTAAACAAATAGATGGTGTATTGCGTAACCTAACGGCTGCATAGGCGAAAATACATGAAAATAAAATGCGTATAAGAATGGGTACTACTGGTTTTTGTTTTACAACAAAAAAACCAAATTTAAAGGAGGAGACAACAATATGTCTCGTTATACAGGTCCATCTTGGAAATTATCACGTCGTCTTGGTATCTCACTAAGCGGTACAGGTAAAGAAATCGAAAAACGCCCTTACGCACCAGGTCAACACGGTCCAAACCAACGTAAAAAATTATCAGAATACGGTTTACAACTTCAAGAAAAACAAAAACTTCGTCACATGTACGGCATGAACGAACGTCAATTCCGTACTCTATTCGACCGCGCTGGTAAAATGAAAGGTGTTCACGGTGAAAACTTCATGGTTCTTCTTGAAACTCGCCTTGACAACCTAGTTTACCGTTTAGGTTTATCTCGTACTCGTCGTGGATCTCGTCAATTAGTAAACCACGGCCACATCTTAGTAGATGGCAAACGCGTTGATATTCCTTCATACAGCGTAAAACCAGGTCAAACGATTTCTCTTCGTGAAAAATCTCAAAACCTTGCTGTAGTAGCAGAAGCAATCGAAGTAAACAACTTCGTACCTGACTACTTAACATTTGATGCTGACAAAAAAGAAGGTACATTCACTCGCCTTCCAGAGCGTTCTGAATTATCAGCTGAAATCAACGAAGCATTCATCGTAGAGTACTACTCTCGTTAATTAAATTGCTCTGCAAAGAGTAGTTTAGAAAACCCTAGAAAGCCTTTTATATCAAGGCTCTCTAGGGTTTTTGCTTTTTATTGACAATGCACAATATTACGGGGGTTTCTTCTTTAATGATGTAAAAATTTAACATCCTCACAAAATGAAAAGCAGCCATAATTTTTGTAGCTGCTCTGATTAAGTCAAATACACGATTAATATTAAAAATCACCCATCCAGAGTGGTCTTATTATGGATTATTTAACCAACCCCCCCGTCATAAGTAGAATACTTCACAAATTTCAATAAGTCTCACCCAACTTATCATTTACTTTTAATTTTAAGGGCTTTAGCGAATACATAACCCGTTAATCCTAGTGACGCACTAATAACATAGCATTTATAATTATCTTTTTGTAAGTCTTGTTCGAATTCATTCGTATTATCGCACCAAATCGGCCAAGCATATAAATTATAGTTCTCAAATTGTTCCCTGTTCTCTACCAAAAAATGAATTCAAATCAGCTTCATCAATATCAAACAAAATACTTCCCGCCATTACATGATGAAAATCATGTGCTAAATAATTCTCGAATGTAACGGTTACAATTTCACCTGCCACCGTTTCGATATCTAAAATCAATTCACTTTCTAGAAAATTTACTGAGTACCCAATTATTACACCATCGTGAATAGATATTGTAATGGCTCCCCATAAAATGCTGCGTTGTTTGAAAAAGAAATAATAATTGCCTATAGCAAACCCCTTGATATTTTACTAAAGTACGATATCTAATAAATTAGTAACTTCTGTAAGAATATATGACCATTCTTCGGCTTTGGGGTCAATCACCTTAAAGTGCTCAGCGGATGGGATTTCCACCATTTTTACCTGATCCTCAGAAGCATCTGCTTCACGTTTGTAGTTATAACTAATTCCGATTGGCACACTAATGTCGAGCGAACCGTGAATAAGAACTTGTGGAACTTGAAGGGGTAATAACTGAATTGGAGAAGCTTGCTCATAACGCTCTGGAACCTCTTTGGGTGACCCGCCTACCAAATCAGATACAGGATAGTTATTTGCTATACCGAATTCAGATAGACGTAAACGGTGAACATCATCCATGAGTGCAAGGTTGTTAACCCCTGCTAAGCTTATCGATCCTTTAAGAGAAAGTGGTTGTACAGTAGTTCTTAAAACACTATTTTCTGGTAGTTTTTCACGACCTGCTAACCATAAAGCTAGATGCCCTCCTGCAGAATGCCCAATAGTAATAACCCTGCTTAAATCAAGATGATTTTCTTCTGCTATTTGTTGTAAATAATCGGCTGCATTTGCAACATCAATAAATGTACCCGGCCATCCTCCACCCTCATCTCCAACACGACGGAATTCAATGTTCCAAGTAGCTATTCCTCTTGACGCCAAATCTATTGCTACAGGTTCTATAATATCAAGGTTCCAAACATTTTTCCAAAATCCACCATGAATGACAATCGCAACAGGAAAAGGACCCTCTCCTTCAGGGAGACGGAGATCCGCAAACTGCAGTTGATTTTTTCCATAAGTGAATCGTTTATTTCGTATACTCATAAGAGCACCTCCAAGTTTTTCTAGACTTTTTCATTTCAGTCCTAAACTTAGTTTAAGGTCACCTAAAAAATAATATAAAGCAAATAGCTATAGGCAAGATGACCAGAAATGGGAGAAGAAATGCATTTTTTCGTTTTAACAAGGTACTTTAATATAATACCCCCGTTATGATTTCATAAACTATGATCATACTTAATAACATAAATAAAATGAATGTTTTTGATAGGTGGTATAAGCAGCATTTACTTATGGTGACAATGACGCAACTACAGGTGCTAGTAACAGTGCTAGACACAGGCAGTTTTACAAAAGCTGTACAAACTTTAAATATGACCCAGCCGGCTGTCAGTCATGCCATATTAAATTTAGAGACAGATAGGGATCAAAAAAGGCTTGAATCTAACGAACATTGGAGAACGTGTGATATTCCATATTAGAGCTATTTAGGATAAGCGACAGCTACAAATGTTTTCTGTAGCGAAAGCGCAGCGACAGCTACAATTACGCAAAGGCGAAATTGATTCATCGCTAAAACTTTCAAATTTTAACGATAGCTATTGTAGTTGATTTTGATACAATTTCCCTCTCCAGCTTCTTTCGTTTAGTTCGCAATAAAAGCCCTACCATTAGGTAAAGAATTGTAGTAATAATACCCGCCGTTGGAGAAACAAGAAATTCTTTTCCCTGAGCAATTTTGATATATCCATCAAGAATAAGTGGATTCACAAGCGCATCTTCTGTCATATGCATAAGGACAAGTGGCCAAATACTTTTCGTCATTAAATAAATTTCTGTATACATTACTGTCCAGCAAATCATTGTCACAATACCTATCAACGCAAATAGCCACCTATCTACAGGAAGTACACTGAAGATATCCCTTTCTGATAAGAACACTAAAAAATACGGGATATGCCACGCTCCCCAAACACCGCCAACAATAAAATACAACCAAAAACCATTTATTTTTAACGATGAAAGTTTACTCGTTAAATAACCTCTCCAAACCGATTCCTCAAAAAAGTTTTTAACAAATTGAAGCAGTAAACCACCAGCAAAAACTGAAACTAAAGCATCTATATTGAAATCTGAAAAATCCATCCATCCAAATATATAGCTTAATAACAAAACTATAGAAGTGATGACAGGATAGACTAGGAGCGAGACAATATACCATTTTATGTTGCCTCTCAAATTAGGTAATAAGCTTATATCTCGCCAGCCATCTCCAGCAAAGACACGTAACAGTATAGTTGTCAGCAGCGGAAATACTAGCCAAATGCCCATCCCAAGCGTGTCACCTTTAGGCTGTTCAGGGATGAAGCGATCTACAAAAACACCAAGCCAACCACAAAGCAAAACAACAACAATAAAGATTATTAAGTTGCGTTTAGTCTTCATTTTCAATCCCCCTCCCTGTTTTCAAGAATTGAAATAACCCACATTGTATTGGGACAAGGAGTTTCGGGATGTAGTGCAATGTATTGTGCGATTCCTTGAATAGCACACCAAAATGCTACCGCAAGTGCTTCAGCATTTCCCTGTTTAATTTCACCTAGCAATTGCCCCTTCTCTATTAATGGAATACTCTTTTTTATTAATTTATCTGCTTCCGTAAGCATTTCTTTTAAATCTTCCGACAAGGAATCAAGATGTTGTGCATTCTCCATTAGCACAAACATTTTTGCAGCAGACGGGTTTGTACGAATCATGTCAAACAAATCCTCAGCAGCCGCTGTAAAAATTGCCAATGGCGATTCATTCATAAAATTAATATCCATCTTAAGTCTTTCACACCCTATGCGTATTAGCTCTTCATATAGCTTTTCCTTAGAATCAAAATAATGGAAAAGTAATCCCATGCTCATATCGGCAGCTTTAGCAATATCAGCAACTTTTGTTTCACCATACCCCTTCCTAATAAACAAATCCAATGCAGATTGTAAAATTAAAGCTCTTCGTTGCTCTTTTTGTTCATGTCTAATCGACATTTTCCCCACCCTTTCATTGAAAATATTTTCATTGAAATTATATTCAACAAAATTGTAAATATCAATGAAAAGTGCCCTGAAAATAAAAACTTTAATAAGTTTTCATTCCCGTTTGTAAATATCTATAAAAAAGGAACCTTTTATCTTTATGGCAGTCTAAATAGAAAATATCGGAATAAAGGAGGAAATAATGGAGGTTTCTGAACTTACTGTGATGGTTTTAATTTATAGTGGGATCATGATTTTTTTCTTAGTACCCTTTAAAAGGCATCAAAACCAGCCAATTAAGCGTCCAATTACTTTTAAAGAAAGTCTACAGCATATCACTTTTCACAAAAAGGCTTTACTAACTCTCCTTTTATCAAGCTTTTTGTTAGTAGCTATTTGGTTCGGATATGATCAGGAGGTATATCATTTTAATGCTCACAGTGGTTATCCTCCAATCAGTTCAAATTCAAAGGCAATTTTCTATATGTGCGCATTACTCGGATATACGGTCATTCTTTATGTAGCTCTAGCATTATGGATTTCCTTAAACAATTTAAGAAGGAGGGTCGATTAATTTTAAATATCCCTATAAAGTATGACTATTTTTTGTACTTTAAAATAGTAATTACGCAATTAAAAAACAACATAATCACTACTATTATATTAAAAACAAATATCAGTTATTTACTATTCAACAATCTTTTAAAATAGAACACATTTCCCAAAAATATATTTTACTTTTATAGGAAAACAATTTCCAAAACATCTTCAATTCAACACTCTTAGACAATTCAACCTTTCATCATATCAAAAACCTATCTATCTTTTTTGTAAAATAATAACATGATTAAAATTAACAATTTTAATAAAAATACGAGTTGAACTTTTACAAGGAATAGAATACTATGAATTTCGAAAGGTGGTTCGCCATCATTCAAGCAATAACAATTATTTTAAAGGGGTTGGAATTATGTCAGACGTTCTAAAGCAATTTGTTATGCCGAAAACAAACTTATTTGGACCTGGAGCAATTCAAGAAGTTGGTAAACGCTTAAATGATTTAGAAGTGAAAAAGACATTAATCGTAACAGATGAGGGCTTACACAAACTAGGTCTCTCTGAACAAATTGCTAACATCATTATTGCTGCTGGAATTGATGTAGCAATTTTCCCAAAAGCAGAACCAAATCCAACAGATCAAAACATTGAAGATGGGATTACAGTGTATCATGCTGAAAACTGTGATTCGATCGTTTCTCTTGGAGGAGGTAGCGCACACGATGCAGCGAAAGGTATCGGACTTATTGCTTCGAATGGTGGACGCATTCATGATTACGAGGGCGTTGACAAATCACAAAACCCATTGGTGCCATTAATTGCTATTAACACAACTGCTGGTACAGCAAGTGAAATGACTCGCTTCACGATTATCACGGATACAGCTCGTAAAGTGAAGATGGCTATTGTGGACAAACATGTTACTCCACTACTATCGATTAATGACCCAGAGCTAATGATTGGCTTACCTCCTGCTCTAACGGCGGCTACTGGTTTAGATGCATTAACACATGCAATCGAATCATTTGTGTCGACAAACGCAACACCAATTACTGATGCATGTGCAGAAAAGGTACTTCAGCTAGTTCCAGAATATTTACCACGTGCCTATGCAAACGGTGCAGATTTAGAAGCACGTGAGCAAATGGTTTACGCACAATTTTTAGCAGGTATGGCGTTTAATAACGCTTCACTTGGCTACGTACATGCAATTGCTCATCAATTAGGTGGTTTCTATAATCTACCACATGGTGTATGTAATGCTATTTTATTGCCCCATGTTTGCCGCTTCAACTTAACAGCACGTACTGAGCGTTTTGCAAAAATCGCTGAATTGTTAGGTGAAAACGTTGAAGGATTAAGTAAACGTGATGCTGCTGAGAAAGCAATTGTAGCAATTGAAAATCTTTCTAGCGATTTGAACATTCCAAGTGGCTTCCGCGAACTAGGTGCGAAGGATGAGGATATTGAAATCTTAGCGAAAAATGCAATGTTAGATGTATGTGCTGCAACAAACCCACGTAAAGCAACGTTAGAAGACATTAAACAAATTATTACAAATGCGATGGGCCCTGTAGCGAAAAAAGAAGAATCACTCGAAGCTATCGCAATTTCTTAATAAGTAATCAGAAGGCATGTCTCTTGGCATGCCTTTTTTTATTGAGGAAAATATTCTGTCATTGTATGTGACTCCAACACTCGCTATACTTTTCTTAAAAAGAATTGGAGATAAGAAGATGCGTTTAATCTCAATTTGTCCTAGTAATACCGAGCTCGTTGCTTATTTAGGCCTGACTGATCAACTTGTTGGTGTCGATGATTTTTCGGATTGGCCATTAGCAGTAAAAAACTTACCTCAGCTTGGCCCAGATTTATCAATTGATATGGATGCATTAGAGGCATTGCAGCCTGATCTTGTACTCGCATCCTTAAGTGTCCCTGGCATGGAAAAAAATATTGAAGCATTACAAGCTAGAAATATTCCCCATATTGTTTTTAATGCTAATTCATTAGAGGAAATCGCACAGGATCTCCATACTTTAGGTAAAGCCTGTGGAGTTGAAGGGCGTGCAAAAAATATTTCTGAGGAATATTTACAAGGTATCGATCGTCTTCGCACAGTTGCTGAAACAATTCCTAAAAAACCTACTCTCTATTGGGAATGGTGGCCAAACCCTATCTTTACGCCAGGTAAAATAAATTGGCTAACTGAAATTAGTGCCATTGCTGGCGGGCAAAATCTGTTTCAAGATGTAGAACTAGCAAGCGTGCAAACTGATTGGTCCGATGTAGTAAGGCGCGACCCAGACTATATTATGTTGGCTTGGGTAGGAGTTGCCTTTGAGCGTATTCAACCAGCAAATTTATTAAAGCGTACACATGCGCAGGAGCTTCAAGCCGTTAAAATGAAACAGCTTCACGTAATGGAGGAATGGCTTTATTGTCGCCCATCACCACGCCTCATAGAGGGCGCATTAAAGCTTGCGAATTTGCTTCACCCAGAAGAATATAAGCAAATAAAGCTTCCTAGCTTTTTAGATAGTTAAAAGAAATGGTCAATGAAGTCTTTGTTAATATTGTAGCGCTATAAATGAGAGTGATTTCCGTCCCAAGCTACTCGCTTTCGCACAGGTAAAGCATTGCTGGTGTTTCGTTTTATAACTATAACATGCCAGAAGATACATGCTATGTGAAATGGTTGATTGGAGTGGAGGCTGGGCGACTCCTCGGGGATCAGCGATATAGAGGAACGCGAGTGAAGCGGCTCATCGGACGCCCCCAGGAAAGCGCCGAGCCGGAACGGAAAATCAACCCCTCATTTTGCCGAAGAGCCATACTTTATTTGCATCTTATTTTCATTAACACAATCGTTTTTCAACAAAGCAAAACATCCCCTCAAATTTCGAGGGGATGTTTGACATGTTTGTTAGGATTAAACAAACTTCACCATATGGTATTTTTTCTTGCCGCGACGAACAATGCTGAATGCATCTTCTAAACGATCTTTGCCGTCGATTACATATTCTAATTCAGTGACTTTTTCACCGTTCACGCTAATCGCACCATTTGTTACGTCTTCACGAGCTTGACGTTTTGAAGGTGAAATACCCGCTTCCACTAATAAGTCCACAATGTTTTTATCTTCTTTCGCCAATTCAATAGAAGGAACATCTTTAAACGCATCCTTCATTTCATCAGCAGAAAGTGCTTTTAAGTCTCCAGAGAATAAAGCAGCTGTAATGCGGATTGCTTGGTCTAATGCTTCTTGACCATGAATTAAGCGAGTCATTTCTTCAGCTAGTGCTTTTTGCGCCTTACGTACATGTGGTTCCTCTTCTACAGATACTGCTAAAGCTTCAATTTCTTCACGAGAAAGGAATGTGAAGATTTTTAAGTATTTTACAACATCAGCATCCGCAGCATTAATCCAGAATTGGTAGAACTCGTATGGAGATGTTTTCTTACTATCTAACCATACCGCACCACCCGCTGTTTTACCAAATTTCGTACCGTCTGCTTTCGTTACTAACGGAATTGTGATACCAAAAGCTTTTGTCTCTTCCTCATGTGTTTTACGAATAACTTCTAAACCAGTTGTAATATTCCCCCACTGATCAGAGCCACCTACTTGAATGCGACAGTTGTAGTTGTTGTATAAATGATTGTAATCAATACCTTGAATTAATGTGTACGCAAACTCAGTAAATGAAATCCCTGTATCAAGGCGTGATGCAATTGTATCCTTTGCTAACATGTAGTTCACGTTAATTAATTTCCCATAATCACGTAAAAACTCAATCGTATTTATATTGCCGATCCAGTCACGGTTATTAACTAACTGAGCACCATTTCCATCTTCTGCAAAATCAAAAATACGCTCTAATTGACTACGGATACCTTGAACATTTTTATCAATTTGCTCAACTGTTTGTAATTGGCGTTCTTCAGAGCGCCCAGATGGATCTCCAATCATACCAGTCGCACCACCAACTAACAAAATCGGACGGTGACCTGCTTTTTGGAATCGACGTAGCGTTAAAAGAGGTACAATATGCCCAATATGCATAGAATCCGCAGTTGGATCAACGCCACAGTATAAAGATACAGATTGTTCATCTAATAATTTTGTCATACCTTCAGCATCAGTTTGTTGGTATAACAATCCGCGCCATTCTAAGTCTTGTAATAATTCGTTCGTCATTTTTATTCCTCCTAAGTGTTTAATATTTCGTGTAGGGAGAATTATTTTAAAAACAAAAAAGTCCCTACACGCAAAACATTGCATGCAGGGACGTTAATATCTAACGCGGTACCACCCGGCTTGAAGATGTCATCCATCTTCCTCTTCGTTCAACCGCCTTTATCGCAGGCGCGCACGTCTAAGCTCCAAACACGTAATTCGTCTCTACATTATGACCAGCTTTCACCAACCGCTGGCTCTCTAAACAGGGAATATAGACACTACTGCAAGCTCTTCATCACTAGAAAACTATAAGCATTATTCTATACGATTCTTTTTCATTGTCAATAACTATGTTCGACCTAAATCAATATGTGCTATAATAAACAAGATTTTAGGAGGTCGATACATTGAAAGATTGGATTGAGAAAATCAATGCAAAGATCGATGAATTAATTCAACAAAAATGGATGAAGAAATTACGTATTTCAGGAAGTGTTACCTGGAACTTATTTTTACTATTTTTAGTCTTTGCATTGGTAGGTACTGTATTTGCCGGTTCAGTTGGCGCTGGCTATTTTGCGTCACTTGTAAAAGAAGAGCCACTACGCTCAAAGCAAGAATTACGAAATGAAATTTTCAACTACGATTCAACAAGTGAGATTTATTTTGCCAACGATATTTATATCGGAAAATTACGTACAGATTTAGACCGTCGAGCAACAACATTAAACAATATCGCACCTGATGTTATTAATGCGGTATTAGCGACAGAGGACGAGTATTTCCGTGAACATAACGGAATAGTTCCGAAAGCCGTCATCCGCGGGCTACTTCAAGACGTCACAAACTCTTCCACTCAAACTGGTGGTTCTACACTAACACAACAACTTATAAAAAACCAAGTATTAACAAACGAAGTATCTTACGAGCGAAAAGCAAAAGAACTTTTACTTGCTATGCGTTTAGAGCACTTTATGAAAAAGGAAGAAATTTTAGAGGCCTATTTAAACATAATTCCTTATGGTCGTAACTCTTCCGGTCGAAACATTGCAGGAGTTGAAACAGCTGCTGAAGGTATTTTCAATGTAAAAGCAAAGGATTTAACGCTTCCTCAAGCAGCGTATATAGCTGGTATTCCTCAAGCACCTTTTACTTACACACCTTTTACAAATACGGGTGCACTTAAAAGTAAAGAAGCTCTTCAACAGGGTATTGATCGTATGAAAACTGTACTTTATCGCATGAAAGACGCAGGTTACATTAACGAAGCTCAATATAAAGAAGCACTCGCTTATGATATTACTGCTGACTTCCGTTCACCTGAGATGCGCTCGGAGGATCGCTACCCATGGCTAACATATGAGCTTGAAAGTCGCGCGACAGAAATTATTGCTGAAAAACTAGCAGTAGCAGATGGTATTGATCCAGAACGCTTAAAAAATGAAAAAAAATTAAAAGATAAGTATACGATCCTAGCAGATCGTGATGTCCGCTCAAAAGGTTACCGCATCTATTCAACTATAAATAAAGATATGTACGATTCGATGCAAAAAGCAGCGGAAAACTTCAAAAATTATGGTCATACTTACACCGTTAAAGACAAGGATCCTGTAACAGGGGAAGAAGTGGATGCTGAAATGCCTGTACAGGTCGGCAGTATTTTAATTGAAAATAATACTGGACGTATTTTAAGCTTTGTCGGCGGTCGTGACTTTGAATTAAAAAATTATAACTATGCTACACAGGCAAAACGCTCAAATGGCTCAACAATGAAGCCATTACTCGTATATGCACCTGCAATAGAATACGGTGCAATCGGTGCAGGTAGTCCCTTAGTCGACGTAAAATTCTCTGTTGGCCGTTGGAGTCCGAGCAACTATATTACTAGTGATGAACGAGGACTTATACCTGCACGTGAAGCATTAGCTAGTTCACAAAACTTATCTGCTTTACGTCTATATTATGATATTCTTAACAGACGTCCTGCCGATTATTTAGTAAAAATGGGGATCTCAACCTTACAACCTGATGACTTTACAAACCTTGCAGCTGGGATTGGGGGAGTAAAAGATGGTATTACTGTTGAAGAGAACACCAATGCCTATGCAACCTTCGCAAACGGCGGACAATTCGTTGACGCTTACATGATTGATAGAATTGAAGACCAAAACGGAAATATCATCTATAAACACGAAGTTAAACCTGAACAAGTGTTTAGTCCTGAAACTTCTTATATCGTTACAGATATGTTACGAGATGTGCTAACAAAAGGAACAGGTACAGTTGCAAGAAATTCACTTAAATTCTCTGCTGACTTTGCTGCTAAGACAGGTACTTCACAAAATTATAAAGACGTTTGGCTAGTTGGCTATAACCCGAATGTTTCTCTTGGTGTATGGATGGGTTATGATAACAATCAATCACTGTATACATTTAATAATACGTATCAGCAGCCTAGTGTGCGAATTAACAAGCTATGGGGAACATTAATGAATTCTGTGTATGATGTCGATCCACAATTAATTGCCCCTAAAACTAGATTTAAGCAACCGAAAAACGTTGTCACTGCATCATTCTGTGGTATTTCGGGTCTAGCACCTTCAGCAGCATGTGCTAATGCTGGTCTCGTACGCTCTGATTTGTTTAACGCGAAAGTATTTTTACCTTCGCAGCCTGATGATAGCTTAGCTTCCTCAAAGGTTGTTACGATTAAAGGTAAAACGTATAATGCACTCCCTAGCACACCACCAGAATTTGTTAAACCAGGTGGTGCAGGTATTAATCAAGCATTTATTAAACGAATGTTAGGCAGACTTGGCGGTAATCCAGCCAGCCTATTACCAAAAAATTCGACATTATCGAATTCATCGGTATCAGCTGTTGATTTCCCGGCAGATCACAATTCGCCAGCAGCAGTAACTGCTTCAATTAATGGCAATACATTGTCTTGGACTGGCTCTTCAAATGATGTTGTCGGTTATCGAATATATAAAGTAACAAATGGTGGTAGAACTCTTGTCGGATCAGTGCCTGAGTCATCACAAAGTATGACGGTAGCAAGTGGTCAAGCCTATGTTGTTGTCGCTGTCGATATTACAGGTTTAACTTCATCGCAATCTAATGTCGCTTCTACTGGTGGGAGTGCGAATGAAAAACAACCTGAAAAAGACAAGGAAGAAAAAGTTCCACCAACTACTCCGCCTACTAACGGCGAAGACTCAAACCATAACGGAAACGGTTCGGAAAATGGCAATGGGTCAGATGGTAGTAACGGGAACGGCTCAAACAACGGAAATGGCTCGAATAACGGCAATGGTTCTGGAAATAACGGAAACGGCTCAAATAACGGCAATGGTTCTGGAAATAACGGAAACGGCTCGAATAACGGCAATGGTTCCGGAAATAACGGAAACGGCTCGAATAACGGCAGTGGTTCCGGAAATAACGGAAACGGCTCGAATAACGGCAGTGGTTCCGGAAATAGCGGAAATGGCTCTAACGGAGGAAACAACGGAAATACAACTCCACCGACTAATCCACCACCTACCCAATAATAAACAGGCATACTACAAAGTAATTGTAGTATGCCTGTTTTTTTGTCATTATAAAGGGGACTACTAATTTGAAGGGATGGAAATAATTGAACATTTTAGTTTTAGGAGGCACTCGTTTTTTTGGTAAAAAGCTTGTTGAACTCTATCTTCAAAATGGGCATAACGTAACTATTTTAACACGTGGACAAAGTGGAAATCCTTTTAGCACAAAGGTGAAGCAGCTAATTGTTAATCGAGATGATGCCGATTCGTTGTCACAGGCACTATCAGGTACAACATGGGATATTGTCTATGATAATATTTGCTATTCTCCTAACGAAGCTCATAAAATATGTGGAATTTTGGAAGGTAAAACGAAAAAGCTCGTTTTCACATCTACTCTATCCACCTACGAACTAGACGGCATTGTCAAAACTGAAGAAGATTTTAATCCATATGATTATGAAGTTCGGATGGGGAATCGTGAAGATTTTTCATATGGTGAAGGTAAGCGTCAAGCAGAGGCAGTACTTTTCAAAGAGGCCACATTCCCAGTCGTCGCTGTACGTTTCCCGATCGTTATGGGGGAGAACGACTATACACGCCGTTTACATTTTCATGTTGAACGAATTTTACAGGACCAACCTATTTCATTACCAAATATTGAAGCAAAGATGAGCTTTATTACAGATGACGAAGCAGCTGCATTTTTATATTTTGCTGGCATTACACCAATTGAAGGACCTTATAATGCAACAGCTGCAGGTGCAATTTCGTTAAAAGATTTGCTGGGGCTTATTGAAGAAACGACCGGAAAGTCTGCAAAAATTTCTCTGGTAGGTGGCGATGAAATGTCGCAGTCACCGTATGGGGTTCCAGCTGATTGGTATATGTCAACTACAAAGGCAGAAGCTGCAGGCTTTACATTTACTCAACTTCATAATTGGCTCCCTACTTTAGTGAAAACATTAGTAAAAGAGTTACAATAAGATATTACTAAAATACCCAAAAGTTGAGGATGACATTTTTTAAAACTTAAGTTATGTATATAAGTTGATTTCCGCTCCGGCTGGGCGCTTTGTTGTTGCTGTCGCTACGCTTTCGCACAGAGCAAAGCTTCCTGGGGACGTCCGATGAGACGCTTGGGCCAACACGATGTTGGTCACGAAGGCGTTATCACAGGATGTGATGATTTTAGCCTTCGTTCCTCTATCGCTTATCCCCAAGGAGTCGCCCAGCCTCCAATCAACTTATTCATATGGCCTATGTTTTAACAAAATGTAATCCCAAACTTCCGATGACAAGCCATTAAAAATCTGCTAGACTCTCACAAAAGAAAGTCTAGCAGATTCATTTTTATTTGAATTGTCCAGATACTATAACAGTATCGTTTTTAAAATCGCAATTGCCTCATCTATTTCTTCTTTTGAAACGGTTAAAGGTGGTAGTAGACGAATAACATTTGGTCCTGCTCCTACCAATAATAAGCCGTTTTCCTCTGCTGCAGCTATATACGAGGCTACCTCAGTATCGCCACAACCAATGCCAAGAAGTAAGCCCTGGCCCTGTACCGTATACGTAGTCGGTAGATTCTCTTTCAACTGCTTAACAAAATACGAAGATCGCTCCTGCACATTTTGTAAGAAAGCAGGTTCAAAAACATAATTAAGCACGGTTTCAGCAACACTCATCGCAAGTGGGTTCCCACCGAATGTTGTCCCATGTGTACCAGGACCAAATGTATCATATAGCTCGGCTGTTCCAAGCATCCCACCGACTGGGAATCCACCACCTAACCCTTTTGCCAATGTCACGATATTTGGCTCCAAAATTGTTTGCTCATAGGCATATCTTGTTCCTGTTCGTCCAATACCTGTTTGAACTTCATCGATCATTAATAATATTCCTTTGTCATCACAGGCTTTAGCGATTGCTGCAGCGAATTCTGGTGATACACTGTTAACACCACCCTCACCTTGAATCATTTCTAGCATAATTGCTGCAACAGAATCGTCAATCGTTGCTTCAAGTGCTGCCACATCATTAAAAGGAAGAATCGTAAATTTTTCAACAAGTGGTCCGAAGCCATTATGTATATTGCCCTGACCTGTTGCAGACATCGCTCCAAAAGTTCGCCCATGAAAGGATTTTTCAAAAGTAATAATATGATTTTTCCCTGTATGCTTACGAGCAAGCTTAATGGCCGCTTCATTTGCTTCTGCACCACTATTACAGAAAAATGCATAAGAAAAATGTGTATCTGCTATTAATTTTTGTGCAACCTTCTCCTGACCGGGAATATCAAATAAATTAGAAATATGCCAAAGCTTTTTACTCTGATCATGAATAGCCTCCACCATTGCAGGATGTGCATGACCAAGACTCACTACAGCGATTCCACTTGTAAAATCTAAATATTTTTTCCCAGCCGAATCTTCTACAACAGTTCCTTGCCCTTTGACAATTTGGGCGCGGCGTTTGCCATAGTTTCCAAATAAAGCACTCATTTTATCAACCCCTACTAATTTTGACTATAACAATCATCTTCTCTAAACAACTATATTGCTACCTCTATGCCAGTAGAACGGTCACTCTTAAACTATAAAGAAGAATAACTTTTACTGATTTGGTTTCTTCATCCCCCAGATAAAATCGTCGTACCTACTAAGGATTCTCCAACAATTTGCACTGATGGAATGCCTGCACTTAAGCATTCGAGAGCCCCATGGACTTTAGGAATCATCCCACCATAAATATGACCCTCCTCAATCCATTGATTGATGAAAGAAGGTGTTGCTTTCGATTGATATTCATCATTAATTCGAATACCACTTACATCCGTTACAAGTAATAAGCTATCCGCATCTATAGCTAGTGCTATTTCACTTGCTACCGTATCTCCATTAATATTTAATGCCTGACCATGTTCATCTGATCCCACGCAAGCAATAACCGGTACAACCCCAGCACTAATTATTGCTTCTAGTAAAGATGTATTGACGGTTTTCACTTCACCAACAAAACCGTATACATCTTTATCTAGATAATCCGCTACAATTAGCTGACCATCGAAGCCATTTAATCCAATTGCAGCAATGCCAGCAGTTGTTAATTCATGAACAAGCGCAGGATTGACCTTTCCTATTAATGTTGACTGTACAATATCCATCGCTGCTTCGCTCGTGACACGAATACCATTTAATGCACGTGATTCTATTCCGCGCACCGCCAGTTCACGGTTAATAGCTGGGCCACCACCATGGGTAATAATAAGCTCAATACCGCTTTCTTGGAGTTTTTTAAAATTCTCAAAAAACGACTCATTTAAGCCCTCTAACGTACTTCCACCAAGCTTAATGACCATTCGTTTACGAGCGGTATGAGGCATTGATTTGAACGTAGTCATAAGTTAGATCACATCCCCAAGCATGCCCCTTGCCTTCCCCAATACCAAGCGACACATAGATTTTCACTTCATGCATTTTTAAAATTTGAATTAACCCATCCTCCGAAAATGGAACTGGCTCACCGTTTTCAACCATTGTTACACCGCCAATTTGGATCGTAATTTTTTCTGGATCAACTGTTGCGCCACTATAGCCTACAGCGGCAATAATACGTCCCCAGTTTGCATCACAGCCAAATACAGCCGTTTTCACAAGTGGTGAACCAACTACTGTTTTAGCAATTTTACGTCCTTCTTCATCCGAAAGTGCTCCTTCAACTTCAACCTCAATCAGCTTCGTTGCACCCTCACCATCTTTGGCAATCATTTTCGCTAAGTCTTCAGCTACTGTTTTCAATGTAAAATAGAAGTTTTGCCAATCTGGGTGGTCAGGAGTTAAAGCTACATTTCCTGCTAAGCCGTTTGCCATCACAACTACTGTGTCATTTGTAGATGTATCCCCATCCACTGTAATTGCATTAAAAGTCATATCTGTTATATCAGATAATGTAGCCTGTAAAACATCTGATTCAATATTTGCATCTGTCGTAATAAAACCTAGCATCGTTGCCATATTTGGTTCAATCATACCTGACCCTTTAGCTACGCCAGCGATAATAATCTCTTTGCCATCTACAATAGTGCTGTAGCTTGTGTTTTTCATAACCGTATCTGTTGTCATAATCGCTTGTGCAAAATCAATAGCACTTTCTAAATTATCCTTTGGCTCTAACTGATTAATCCCATTTGTTACTGGCTCCATATTCATAATTTCACCAATAACACCAGTTGAGCAAACACCTACTAAATTTGCCTCGATATCAAGCTTTTCTGCCATGAGGACCTGCATTGTTTGTGCATCCTTCGCCCCTTGCTTCCCTGTACATGCATTAGCATTTCCAGAGTTAACAATCATCGCCTGCATTTTCTTCGTTGTGTACACAACGTCTTTCGTTACTTTTAATGGTGCTGCCTGTACAGCATTCGTTGTAAAGACACCTGCTACACTTGCAGGTACTTCACTAACTAACACAGCTAAATCTTTTTTCTTATGCTTTAAACCACAATGTAAACCCGCAGCTTTAAAGCCCTTTGGTGAAACAATATTTTTACTTGATAATTTTTTCATAATACTTGTGGATGCTATTAATGTCATATATCCTTCCTCCTTAGTTAATCAATTTTCCTTGGCGTATAAGAGTAGCTGACGCTCTGCTTTCGCTCATTTGAGATTCGCTGAAATAAGTTATAGAAAGAACGGAACGACATCTAATCCTGTCGTTTGTGGTAAATCAAATTGAACGTTCATATTTTGAATGGCTTGCCCTGCAGCCCCTTTAACTAAATTATCGATGACGCCAACAATTGTGGCACGATTCGTACGGCTATCAACTTTCACTAAAATATCGCAATAGTTCGAACCTTTAACACGGTTTGTTCCTAGACTATTTACATCTGTAACAATCCGTACAAACGGATGCTTTTCATAGGCATTCTGTAAACAAGCTACTAACTGTTGCTCTGTAACACCAGACATAACAGGTGCATATGAGGTAGATAAAATCCCTCTAGTCATTGGCACTAAATGAGTATTAAAAGAAATGGTTGTATCAACCCCTGCAAACATTGAAATAGCCTGCTCGATTTCCGGTATATGCTGATGTGTATTCGTTTTATAGATCGAAAAGCTTTCGTTTGCCTCACTAAAATGCGTTGTTTGCGATGGTTTATTTCCAGCCCCTGAAATCCCACTTTTCGCATCAATCACTAAAAAGCTTGGATCTATCAATCGTTCTTTTAGCAATGGTAACAATGACAGTAAAACGGCTGTTGGATAACATCCTGGATTTGCGATAAGAGGAGCAGGTTGAATATTTTCTGCATTCCATTCAGTTAAGCCATATACACTTTGTTGAATGAATTCTAATGGCGCCGCTTTTTTACCGTACCATGCTTCATAATTCGCTGGATCTTGTAAACGGAAGTCACCAGATAAGTCTATTAATTTAGGACCTTTCCCTACCAATGACGGTAATAGCTCACTTGTCACCCCTGAAGGTGTACTTGTAAAAACAACATCAAATTTCTCTAAAGCCCCATAATCAATTTTTTGTAAAGGTGTATCGACAATATGAACAAGATGACCAAACTTAGAAGAAAAAATTACGCCTTCTTCTGAAGATGTGAATAAATCAATCCGCTCCACCGCTTTATGATTATGTAAAAATCGAATAAGCTCTAATCCACCATATCCGGTTGCACCAACAATTCCTACTTTCAATGCCCTCACCTCTGAAATAAGTTAAAATTAGTATACGTCTGCATATTTATTAAGTCAACTGAATTTTTATTTATTTTTAAATTTTTCGCAATCTTCATTGATCATCATCATAACGTGGGGTTGATTTCCGTTCCGACTGGGCGCTTTCCTGGGGGCGTCCGTTGAGCCGCTTCACTCGCGTTGCTCGCTCCAGGGTCTCGGGCCAACACGATGTTGGTCACGAAGGCGTTATCACAGGACGTGATGGTTTTAGCCTTCGTTCCTCTATCGCTGATCTCCAAGGAGTCGCCCAGTCTCCACTCCAATCAATTAATATACATGGCATACGATTTAACAAATGTCATCTCCAACTTTTGATGATAAGCTCTAAGCAAATAAAATAGTTATATTTACTTAACTTTTTAATATTATTGTATTAAATAATAGCAATACGATTTTTTCTAGAAGGTATAAAAGCGAGGAAACCAATTTCTCTAAAAACTTAGAGTAAGACGTTCTTTCTATTTGAAAGGAGATGTATTATTATGCAAAAAATATTAGTATATTCTTTCATGTTTATATTAGTACTAACAGGGTGTTCTTCTGTTATACCAGGTAATCTAACAGCAAAAACTATTCTTAAAGAAAATGCCCAAGCAGATATTTTACAAATTGATGAATTAATCTATATAAAAGCAGCCGATCAAGAATCTCTAAAAAAGGATGCTTTTATAAAAGAAGATAAAATCGGAGATATAAAAAAAACGACGACATCCACTCTATTTTTCAAAGACTTTTGTGCTACTAAATTGCCAGTTGAATCTGAAATTTCCGCTACAAATGATCATGACACTTACACGATTATTGTTGAAATAGAAGGTAAACAATTATTATATACGGCGCTTGTAGAGGGCTAATACTAAACCACAAAAACTCTGTTGAATGAAATTTTACTTTTTTCAAAAAAGAAAGCAGGAATTTTTCGTCGATCGAATAAATTCCTGCTTCATATAATTAATCTTCCATCGTAGATAAATCACCAGTTGGTAAATTTAACTCCCACGCCTTTAACACACGACGCATAATCTTACCACTACGTGTTTTGGGTAGCTTATCCTTAAATTCGATTTCACGTGGTGCTGCGTGTGCAGATAAGCCCTTCTTAACAAAATTACGAATATCCTCAATCAATGCATCTGAAGGTTCAACACCCTCACGTAATGATATAAAGGCTTTAATAATTTCACCTCGGACAGGATCTGGCTTTCCAATCACCCCGGCCTCTACTATATCGGGATGCTCTAGTAGCTTACTTTCTACCTCGAAAGGACCTACCCGCTCACCAGCTGTCATAATAACATCATCTACACGCCCCTGGAACCAGAAGTAACCATCATCATCCATATAGGCAGAATCCCCAGACACATACCATTCACCTTTTAAGAAATAGGATTCATAACGCTCTGGATTTCCCCAAATTTGACGCATCATTGCAGGCCAACCACGTCGAACTGCTAAATTCCCCATTGTAAAAGGTGGTACTTCATTACCTGCATCATCAACAATCGTCGCATGAATACCTGGTAATGGTTTACCCATTGAGCCTGGCTTAATATCCATAGAAGGATAGTTACAAATCATATGCGCACCAGTTTCTGTCATCCACCACGTATCATGAATACGGTGACCTAGCTCATCAGTCCCCCAACGAATCACCTCTGGATTTAACGGCTCACCAACAGATAAAATGTGGCGTACCGATGTTAGATCATAGTTCTCAAGCATACCACTACCAGCACCCATTAACATTCTGAAAGCAGTTGGTGCACTATACCAAACTGTTACACTATAATCCTCAATAGCTTGGTACCAAGCTTGTGGTGAAAATCTCCCACCAACAATTAGCATTGTGACACCATTTAACCATGGACCAAAAATGCCATATGCTGTACCTGTCACCCATCCTGGATCAGCCGTACACCAGTATATATCGTCTTCACGCAAATCTAATACCCATTGCGTTGATTGATATTGTTGAAGCATAGCATTATGAACATGCAATACGCCCTTTGGTGCTCCAGTTGATCCAGAAGTATAATGAAGAATCATACCATCCTCTCTGTCCACCCATTCAATATCAAATTGAGAAGATGCTTCTTTTAAGCGTCTATTAAAATCTAAAATTTGTGTTGTTTCCTCTATATCAGATCCTACTAAAAAGACGTGCTGCAAATGTGGTAGCTTTGCTAAAGGTACACGTTCAAGTAACTCTGGTGTTGTCACTAATACTTTAGCTTCGCTATCTGCTAGTCTGTCATAAACAGCACCTTCCATAAATGCCTCGAATAGTGGACCTACAATCACACCCATTTTCAATGCGCCTAATAAAGAAAAATAAAGCTCCGGTGAACGTGGCATAAAAATAAATAATCGATCACCTTTTTCTAAATTTGTTGCTGCCTTAAAAACATTTGCGGCTTTATTCGTCAGCTTTTTCATTTCATTGAAAGAATAAGCCTCTTTACGCTTTCCATCATTAAAATAAAGTGCAACTTTGTTTTTTCGATGCGTTTCTGTATGACGATCAATTGCCTCATACGCCATATTCACAAGCCCTGTTTCATACCAACTGAATTCCTTTTCTGTCTCTGCCCAATCATGTGTTGCCGCAGCTTTCTCATAATCAAGCAAATTATATTGCCCCGGTAAAGCATTCAACTTCTCCAACATTTTCATCCCCATGAAACTACCCCTCTCTTTGCTATCGCCTTAGTACATTAGTAGGCAAATTTCAAATTGTAATTTCATTATTTCCCCCTTCAAAATCCGCCACTTTCTCCAAAGACAACTACGTTATGCAGCACTTGTTATACAACAGATTTTGTAGTGTGAAATTAGTGAATGCTTATTCACACTACATTCTTCTGTTAAATAACAGATGCGATATACATATATTTTACACGAATTCATTAAGAATGTCTTAGTATTTTCATTTTTCTAAAAACACAGGTATATTTTGCAAAAGATAGCGTTTTTCCGCAGGAAATCAGCTATAATGGAACTATTAAACTCAGGTGGTGTAATTATGGAACATAAAAAAACTTTTTTTTCTGTCATAAAGGAAACAAAGCATGGTACTGTGTATGTGGAAGGACCTGTTCCTCCAGAAAAATTAGCTACATATTCATTCCACGAAGGCTTGGTTGCTTTTAGACCTCCAAAGCAACAGCAGCAAGCCATTATAGAAATTGCAGGACTTCCTGAAGGACGAATTATTATTATTCGAAATGAAAACATTATTGTAGGCTACGTCACTTATCTATATCCCGATCCACTCGAACGCTGGGCGGAGGATCGAATTGATAACATGATTGAGCTAGGTGCTATTGAAGTCATTCCAGACTATCGTGGTACAGGTGCTGGTAAAGCACTACTAGCCGTATCTTTTATGGGAGATGAAATGGAAGACTATCTTGTTATCACTACCGAATATTATTGGCATTGGGACTTAAAAGGGACTGGTTTAAATGTTTGGGATTATCGCAAAATGATGGAGAAAATGATGGGCTCTGCCAACTTCGAATATTTTGCTACAGATGACCCTGAAATTACATCACATCCTGCTAACTGCCTGATGGCACGTGAAGGCAAACGCGTGCCACCTGAGACAATGGAAAGATTCGATAGACTTCGCTTTAAAAATCGCTTCATGTATTAAAACCAACACAAAGGGGATGAGTATATGATCGTAGAAGAAATTATGAATGATGAGCCCTACACGCTGGCTCCGACAAATACAGTGGTTGAAGCGCTGAAGTTCATGCGTGAGAAAAAAGTACGTCATTTACCAGTTGTAGATGAGGAACATCATGTTCTTGGGGTAATCACTGAAAGAGATATTAAAGAGGCATTGCCTTCCTCGTTACGGGAAGAGCCTAATTCTCCAGTTTTTAACGCAAAAGTGGAAGAGATTATGATTAAAAATCCGATTGTCGGTCATCCACTTGATTTCGTAGAAGAAGTAGCTCTTACTTTTTATGAATCTAAAATAGGCTGTTTACCAATTGTCTCCGGAGGAAAATTAGTTGGGATTGTCACTACCACAGATTTACTCTATACATACATAGAGTTAACTGGTGCCACTGAACCTGGCTCAAAAATTGAAATTCGTGTATCCGATACTCCAGGAATATTATTTGAGATTACTAAAATTTTTCGTAAACATCATGCAAATGTCCAAAGCGTCTTAGTTTATCCTGACTCTGAAAATACACAAAATAAAATTTTAAGTATCCGAGTAAAAACTCTCAATCCACTAGCTATGATTGAAGAACTTCGTAAAGAGGGCTTTGATGTATTATGGCCTAATTTACCAGGTGTTTCATTACAATGAAAAAAGCAGTATTTGTGTACTCACCAGAGCAACTCGGATATAAATTTTCAGATACCCATCCTTTCAATCATAAACGCTTGACGCTTACAATGGATTTGTTAAAGAATATTGATGCTCTTGGTGATTTGGATATCGTTCCAGCTCGTGTCGCAACAGAGGAAGAACTTTTACTTGCACATGATCCAAAATATATTGAAATCGTTAAAAGAGCAGGACATGGTGAGCTTTCAGAGGCACAATGTGAAAGCTACGGCATAGGCACCGAAGATACACCCATTTTTGAAAATATGCATGAAGCAAGTGCACAGCTTGTCGGTGGAACATTAACAGCTGTCGATTATGTAATGGAAGGAAAAGCCGAGCACGCCCTCAATCTAGGGGGAGGGCTACACCACGGCTTCCGTGGCCGTGCATCAGGTTTTTGTATTTATAACGATAGTGCAGTAGCTATTCGCTATTTGCAGGAAAAATACAATGCTCGTGTTCTTTATGTAGATACCGATGCCCATCATGGAGATGGGGTGCAATGGAGTTTTTATGAAGATCCAGATGTTTGTACATTGTCTATTCATGAAACAGGGCGCTATCTTTTCCCAGGAACTGGTAATATTACGGAACGCGGAAATGGGCAGGGCTATGGCACTTCTTTTAATTTTCCAATTGATGCTTTTACAGAAGATGAGAGTTTCCTAGAAATATATGAAAAGGCTATGCGAGAAGTCTTTGAATTTTTCAAGCCGGATGTTGTGTTAACGCAAAACGGCGCAGATGCACATTATTTTGATCCATTAACACATTTATATGGAACAATGAACATTTATAGAGAAATTCCAAAACTTGCGCATAAATTAGCACATGAATATTGTGGAGGGAAATGGATTGCCGTTGGCGGTGGAGGCTATGATATTTGGCGTGTTGTGCCTCGCGCATGGTCGATGCTATGGCTTGAAATGACAGATCAACAATTACCAACAGGACCCCTACCTCAAGCTTGGTTAGATCGTTGGCAACCTGAAGCACCAGTGCCTTTTATTCCAACTTGGGAGGATCCAAATCCATTGTATGAGCCAATCCCTCGAAAGGCTGAAATTGAAGAAAAAAACGCGCAAATGCTAACCAAAGCGCTTCATATTATTCGCAACGAAAAACACGCTTAACACTATGCCTCACGACAATCGTGAGGCTTTTTATTTTTACCTTAGTCCTCTTTCAGTGACTCTTGGCATTCTAGCCATCACTTTCGGCTATCAATCCGTCTATAAAAAAACACGCAAATCCATTTTCAGATTTACGTGTTAATTACTGTTATTTACTTTTGACAGACTGTCGATGTTCAATACGATGAGGTAAAATAACCGCTTCGTCCTCAACAGGCTCTTTGTTCATCAATTTAGTCAGCAAGCGCATTGCGACAGCTCCGATATCGTACAGTGGTAATGCGACGCTTGTTAGCTGTGGGCGAACCATGCGTGCTAATTTGGAATTTTCAAAGCTGATCACTTCGATATCCTCAGGCACATCTTTGCCTGCATCCTGCGCACCATGAATCAATCCAATTGCTAATTCATCACTACCTGCAAAATAAGCAGTTGGAGGATTTTCAAGTGAGGATAATGATTCCCACGCCTCTAATCCCATATCATAGCTCGATTCTTCTGCAGCGATTAGTGATTCATCTATAGGTAAACCTGCATCTTGTAAGGCTTTTTTATAAGCTTCAAGTTTGAATTTTCCATTAATAGTATACGTAAGCGGTCCTGTTACGAAAGCGATTCGCTTATGGCCATTTTGAATGAGTAATGTAATCGCCTCATAAGCTGCTTGGAAATAATCAATGTTAACAGTCGCAATTGTTTGCGATTCATCTACTGAACCTGCAAGCACAATTGGTACAGGTGAATGATCCATAGTTTGTTGCATTTTTTCAGTTACTTCGTCACTCATCATAACAATACCGTCAACCTGTTTTCCTAGCATTGTATCCAGTAGCTGAAGCTCTTTATCTTCATGTTGATCTGAGTTGGCTAAAATAATATTGTAACGATACATTGTTGCAATATCCTCTACACCACGTGCCAGCTCCGCATAAACATTATTTGCAATATCCGGGATAATCACGCCAACTGTTGTTGTTTTCTTACTTGCTAATCCACGCGCTACTGCGTTTGGACGATACTCTAATCGTTCAATTACTTCTAATACTTTTTTTCGTGTTGCTGGTTTTACGTTTTGATTACCATTGACTACACGAGAGACCGTTGCCATAGAAACATTTGCTTCTCTTGCAACATCATAAATTGTAACAGTCATCGTACGTGCCTCCCTTTTTTCCTTTTATAGCCTTATCATACGATAATTTTCATATTCTTTTCAAGAAGCAGTATGTACATGAAAAGAAAAACCAAGTACAAATAGTACTTTTCTAGTCATTATTTTGTCACTATATAGTAAACACCGCCTGCCGATTAAAGCAAGCGGTGTTTATCAACATATCAATTATACCCCGGCATAATTCCGTGACATCCGCCGGAGGCTTTGGGCCAACAGATGTTTTTTGCGCGAAAGCGTAGTGCTAACGCAGCGTCAGCAGCACCGATGTTGATCACTCAGTCATGTGTTGTTGCTGCCGCTTCGCTTTCGCACAGATAAATTACCACAGGACGTGGCGTTCTTAGACTGAGTTCCTCTATTTCAGCAGGTGTTTGGACCCCCACTAAAAAGTAACTTAAATCTGCATTCATCTCACCACCTATAGAGGTGAGAGACTTCTGTACCTGGCGCTACGCTTTCGCTACAGAAAATAATTGCTGAAGGAAGTTATGCATTGATTTCATGGCTCTTCATGAATTTTTGTAGTGTTTCGTAGAAAGCATCAAATGTTGGAATATCCATTTGTTGTTGTGAATCAGAAAGTGCTACAGATGGATCTGGATGCACCTCTGCCATAACGCCATCAGCTCCAATAGCAATTGCTGCCTTAGCACATGGTAATAGTAAATCACGACGACCTGTTGAATGCGTTACGTCTACAAATACTGGTAAATGCGTTTCTTGTTTCAAAATTGGTACAGCAGAAATATCTAATGTGTTACGAGTTGCTTTTTCGTAAGTACGAATACCACGCTCACAAAGAATGATGTTCTCATTTCCTTTAGACATAATGTATTCTGCTGCGTGAATGAACTCATCAATTGTCGCTGCTAAGCCTCTTTTTAAAAGTACAGGTTTATTTGTTGCACCCGCCGCTTTTAATAATTCGAAGTTTTGCATATTACGTGCACCAATTTGGATAACATCGATGTAATCTAAAGCTTCCTCTAAATGACCTGGTGTAACGATTTCCGTAATAACGCCTAAACCGTATTCCTCTGACACACGTTTCAAAATTTTAAGTCCTTCTAATCCAAGACCTTGGAAGTCATATGGAGAAGTACGTGGTTTATAAGCACCGCCACGAATTAACTTTTCACCTTTTGCTTTAATAGATGCTGCTACTGCCGCTACTTGCTCGTATGATTCTACAGCACAAGGTCCAAATACGAAAGATGGTTTTCCTTGGCCAATTAGCTCACCATTCACATTAATGACAGTATCTTCTGATTTTTTCTTACGAGAAACAAGTAATTCTTTTTTCTTATCCGCTTCAAGTTGTTTTAAAGCTGTTTTAAAGATTTGCTTAAATATATAATCAACCGTCATTTGGTTTAATGGACCTTGATTGTGCTCTTTAATAAGATCAAGCATATGGCGTTCACGTAATGGATCATAGCGATTCACACCTTGTTTTTCTTTAATCTTACCGATTTCATCAACTACTGCTGCACGTTCGTTAATTAGACGAAGAATTTCTAAGTTTAAACCGTCTATTTGACTACGTAAGCTTTCTAAATCTTTTTGGCTCATGTTTCTTGCTCCTCTCCTCATGACAGACACTTTCAGAACTCTGAAATGTATGTTACATTTTTAGATATTAGCAACATTATAATCAATGTTGCACAGAATGTCACGCATTTTTAATTTAGCGCTTCAACTCGCTAAATTATATTAACATATAACGAGAAAGGAAGCTAGTACAAAGAACTCCTTTCCGATTCGTGACATCCGTCGGAGGCTTTGGCAAACACATGTTTTTTGCGCGAAAGCGCAGTGCAACATAGCGTCAGCAAAGGGTTTTAGTCTGTGCGAAAGCGAAGCGACAGCAACAACACGTTGTTGGTCACTCAGGCGTTTTCACAGGATGTGAATTTCTTAGCCTGAGGTCCTCTATGCCAGCTGAATTTTGCTGATAGAAGTTAATATATTACGAGAAAGGAAGCGAGTACATTGAGTTCAAAATTATTTGCACTTGATATCGGTACACGTTCTGTAGTAGGCATTATTTTAGCTGAAGATAATGACCGCTTTCACGTGGAAGACATCTTAGTAAAAGAACATAAAGAACGCGCCATGGTTGATGGTCAAATACATAATGTCATGTATGTGGCAGATTTAATCAATGAAATTAAACATGAACTTGAAGAGAAGCATGGTCCTTTAAAAAAAGTGAGTGTCGCTGCGGCTGGTCGCTCATTGAAAACAGAACAAGCAAGCGTGACGATCAATATACGTAATCGACCAATTTTTACGGAAGAAGATATAAGTCGTCTGGAACTGCAAGCTGTTCAACAGGCACAGCAACAGCTCCTTCAACACAAAGAAGACGCTAAAATAAGCCACTATTATTGTGTTGGTTATTCAGTTTTATACTACCGTTTAGATGGCGAAGAAATTGGTAGCCTACTCGATCAGCAAGGTGATGAAGCACAAATTGAAGTTATTGCTACGTTCTTGCCACGAGTTGTCGTAGAATCACTTATCGCGGCTCTTAAACGCGCGGATTTAGAAATGGATGCACTAACATTAGAACCTATTGCAGCTATTAATGTACTTATCCCCCCAACAATGCGTCGTTTAAATGTGGCGCTTGTTGATATTGGTGCTGGTACATCTGATATTGCCATTACCGATAAAAGCACTGTTGTCGCATATGGCATGGTACCAACAGCTGGTGATGAAATAACGGAGGCTTTAAGTGACCACTACTTACTCGACTTCCCTGTTGCTGAAGGAGCGAAGCGCCAACTGCAAACAGAAGAAGACATTTTAATTCAGGATATTTTAGGCTTTGATCAATATTATCCGAAACAAGAGGTTCTTCAAGCAATCGAACCTGCTGTTAAGCAACTTGCAAAAGCCATTGGGGAAGAAATTTTACGCCTTAATAATCAGACTGCTCCTAAGGCGGTAATGCTTGTCGGTGGAGGTAGCTTAACACCAAATCTTACAACTGAACTTGGACAAGTACTAGATTTACCTGCCAATCGTATTGCCGTTCGAGGGATTGACGCCATTCAAAACTTAACGAAGGAAGATCATATTAAAGCATCTCCTGAATTGGTGACACCAATCGGTATCGCCATTGCCGCCAAAAAAATGCCTATTCAATATATGAGTCTAACTGTCAATGAACAAGTAGTTCGCCTTTTTGAATTAAAGGAAATGACCGTTGCAGATGCATTTTTAGCAGCTAATATTCGAGCAAAACAATTATATGGAAAACCGGGACATGGATTATCAGTGAATGTTAATGGACAAGATATTTTCATCCCTGGTGGTCACGGTCAGCCGGCAGAAATTTTAGTGAATGGTCATCAGGCATCCACAAAAACGATGATTAAAACAGGCGATGCTATCCAGTTAATTGAAGGCAAAGACGGTCAGCCAGCTAATGCTACGGTGAGAGATATTGTAGATGATGCTGCCATTAAAACAATTACAATTCAACATACAAAATATGTAATTGAACCACAAATAACTGTTAATGGTTCTCCTACATCACTCGATAGCGCATTAAATGATCGAGATGTTGTGATGTTTGAAATAGCTGACACAGTCGAGGATGTATTTAAGCTCACAAATAATCGGGAGTTATTAAAACAATTTGAGTCATTTTATATTCAAGTGGACGGAAAACCACTGTATTTACCAGAGTTTTCAGCTCATTTAATGATTAATGGTAAACCAGCTAAAATGTCCTATGCTGTCCAAGATGGTGATGTCCTTACATTTCAGCAACAAACATTCCCTACTGTTCAACGGATTGCTGACCAAATGAATGTTTTACTTGAGGATAACATCATCATACACTTTCAAAACGAGGTGTTAGAGCTAAAGAAGATGGCCAACGAAGTTCTCGTTAATCATGTAGTGGTATCACCTCTTTCAACTGTTCCAAATGGAGCAATAATATCATTTAAAGAAAAAGAAAGAAGTCGTTGGATATACCAGGATGTGTTCCGCTTCTCTAATTGGCAACTACCTACTACATTTAAAGGTAATTTTACAATTTTACGAAATGGTCAACCGGCAAGCTTTGATATGGAGATTTTCGGCGGGGATAAATTAGAAATTTTACTAGAAAAAGCGCCCATATCTTAAAAAAGGGATACGTTACATCTTTGATAAGATGTAACGTATCCCTTTTATCTATTATGCGCGAACTTCTTCACTTTTTTCTTCAGATTGTTCCTTTTTTTCACTAGCATCCTCTGCTTTAGGTTCTTCACTAGGAATGAAATCCTCTAGTGGTTCTTCACCCTCAAAAGAAACTGTACCATCGTCAAAAACAGTTGGTGCTTTTGCTGATTTTAATGTTTTTACTTTCTCTACTAATTGTGTAGATTGTTCCTGAATTTGTTTAGATAATTGAACCGTTTTATCTTTAGCAGTTGTCGAGAAATCTGCACTCTTATCTTTTAAATTAACAGCTTGTACTGCTACATCGCTACGTAAATCTTTTCCTGATTTTGGAGCTAGTAATAAGCCTGCAGCTGCACCTACTATACCCCCAACTAATGCGCCAATAACAAAATCCTTCATGTTCACTCGCTCCTCTTCATAGATCGACTCCTGCGGTTGATAAAGCTGTGGCAATGAACTTTCAAGTTGTTGTTCCTTCACTTCATTATAATTTGGCTTTTGAGTTGTCATGCAACAATTCCTCCCCATCTTATTATCTAATTTGCTTAGACTAATTGTCCATCTGCTTTCGCGGATGCATTCTACAACATATGCCTAAGATTATATTTTTATTCCGTTGACATTAAATGCCTACCGAATAATTATTATTTTTTACGGCCCCATTTTCTTTTCGGTTTTTCCGATTGCTCTGATTCAGAAGAATAAATATCTTCTTGAATCACCTCATTGGCCTGATCGATAATTTTACGTTTTTTCCACTTATCTGCAATGCCCATTGCGACATTACTCCATTGAACAACTTGTGCAATTTTTTCTTCATTTTGTTCCACACTTTTAGAAATTGAAGAAGTAATTTGCTGTACAGATGTATTTAAACCATTCACAGAGTCGCCAATTCCTTTTACTGCATGAACAACAGAATTTAATTGTTCAGATTTTTCTTGAATATCCTCTGCCAAGCTATTTGTTTTGGATAGTAAGGAAGTCGTTTCACGTGTAATACCTTCCATTTGTCCTTCAATACCTGATAATGTTCCAGCTAAACTGTTAAGGATTGGTTTGAGCGAAAATAATGTCATGCCAACGCTCACACAAAAAATTAAAAAACCGATTGCTGCGATAATTGCTGCAATATACAAAATAACTTCCATAACTAGACCTCCTACAAGTAAAAATTCTCTTTACTATTCATTTCCTTAAATTCGACAAAAAAAACTGAATTCCTCCTCATTTTTGAGAAAAAACAGCTTATTCCTTGCGGACTAAGCTGTTTCGTTGTTCTTTAGCACGTCTTCAAAAGCATCTTGGAATTTGTGAACATCGCCAGCGCCCATAAATAAAAATACTGCGTCCTTATGCTTTGTTAACACTTCAATTCCTTCAGTGGTAATCACTGCACTGCCTTCAATTAAAGACGCTAAATCTTGGATTGAAAGTGCGCCTTGTGTTTCCCTTGCAGAGCCAAAAATATCACATAAGTATGCTGTATCTGCAAGACTTAGACTATCTGCAAAATCCTGTAAAAAAGCTTGTGTACGTGTAAATGTATGTGGTTGGAAAATAGCTACTAGCTCACGATCCGGAAATTTTTGTCGTGCCGATTGAATCGTTGCACGGATTTCTGTTGGATGGTGTGCGTAGTCATCTATTAAAACATTATTCCCAATATCCGTTTCTGTAAAACGTCTTTTCACACCTTTATATGTGTATAAACGTTCTTGAACGATTTCTGGTGAAATACCTTCATATTGGCAAAGTGTAATAACAGCTAAAGTATTTAATACTGCATGATCTCCAAATAATGGGATAAAGAAAGTGCTATAAAATTCATTACGAACAAATACATCAAATTTTGTACCCTTTGTTGTTTTTTCAACATTACGAGCTTCAAAATCATTTTCAGCCCCAAAACCGTAATAAACAACAGGCACCTTCGCTTGAATACGTTGTAGATGTTCATCATCACCGCAAGCAATAATTGCTTTTTTAACCTGTAGTGCTAATGATTGAAATGCTGAATAAACATCCTCTATGTTTGCAAAATAGTCCGGATGGTCAAAATCAATATTAGTCATTACAGCGTAATCGGGATTATAAGCTAAAAAGTGTCGACGGTATTCACATGCTTCCATCACAAAGAAGTCAGCATTTTCATGTCCAGCTCCTGTTCCATCACCGATTAAATAAGAAGTTGGTTTATAACCACCTACAACATGAGACATTAAGCCTGTCGTAGATGTTTTACCATGTGCACCAGTAATAGCAATCGATATATAATTACCGATATATTCACCTAAAAATTTATGGTAGCGAATAACTTCTACACCGATTTCACGAGCACGCTCTAATTCAGGATGGTCATCAGGAAATGCGTTCCCTGCAATAACTGTCATACCTTCTTTAATATTATCTGCATTAAATGTAAAAATTGGAATATTACGATCACGTAACGGTTGTTCCGTGAAGAAATATTTATCAACATCTGAGCCCTGTACTTGTTCACCAGCATCAAATAAGATTTGTGCAAGTGAACTCATGCCAGAACCTTTAATGCCTGTGAAATGAAAAACTGTCATTAATTAAACCCCCCGGGAATTCAATATCCCTTCTATCATCTATTAGGTGTATCGTATTTTCCACCAATTATTAGGTATTAATACCTCTGTAAGTACTAAAAAATACGAACTAATCATCACATCTCGTCTATTATAGCACTATTTATGCATAAGGATAAATGTGTAACTTTTCTAAAAATACTAATTTTGACGTGAATAAGATAATCTATACGAAAACAATGTAATTCTTATTCAAACATAGCAATTAAATCTTCTTCTGTAATGTAACTTTCTCGTGGTTTACTGCCACGTGCCTCAGACACAAAGCCGTGCGATTCCAACATATCGATTAAACGAGCAGCACGATTATAACCAATATGATATTTGCGCTGAATTAAGGAAGTAGAAGCTCCTCCCTGCTCATAGACAAATCGACATACATCCTCGAACAATTCATCTTGCTCAGCGGAAACCTCTGTCTTCTTTAAAAGTTCCTCTTGATCGAAAATATAATCAGGCTCTCCTTGCTCCCGAACATGCTCAATAATCGCTTCAATTTCATCATCTGTCACAAATGTACCTTGCAAACGTACAGGAGCAGACATACCATTACCTAAATATAACATATCGCCTCGTCCAAGCAATCTTTCTGCACCTTGCGCATCTAAAATTGTACGTGAGTCGATTTGTGAAGATACCGCAAAAGCAATACGTGTAGGAATATTTGATTTAATAAGCCCTGTAATAACGTCAACAGAAGGTCTTTGAGTTGCAACAATTAAATGGATACCACAAGCACGTGCCTTTTGAGCAATACGACAAATCGCCTCCTCTACATCTGCCGGAGACATCATCATTAAATCTGCTAATTCATCAATGACAATTAGAATATACGGTAATTTTAAGCTATGTTCATTATTTTTATCCGCAATTGCATTATAACGTGTAATATCACGTGCGCCCGCATGTGCAAATAACTGATAACGACGCTCCATTTCCTCCACTGCCCATTTCAGTGCAGCTGTAGCAGCCTTAACATCGGTGATGACCGGGCTCACTAAATGTGGAATATGATTAAACGGTGCTAATTCTACCATTTTAGGATCGATAAGCATCAGCTTTAATTCATGTGGTGCAGCTTTATATAATAAACTAACCAAAATTGAATTGATACAAACCGATTTACCAGAACCTGTAGCTCCGGCAATTAATCCATGTGGCATTTTTCGTAAATCAATGGTTACAGGCTTCCCTGTTAAATCCAGACCCAATGCTGCTTCTAACGGTGAATCTGACTCGAGGAAAGAAGCACTATTTGTCACTTCCGATAATCGAACAGCGCGAGATACACGGTTCGGTATCTCAATGCCAATTGAGCTCTTCCCAGGAATCGGTGCTTGGATGCGGATGTCTTTCGCTGCCAATGCAAGCTTCAAATCATCTGATAGATTGCGGATTTTGCTAACCTTAGTACCATGACTCACGGTTATTTCAAATTGTGTCACGGCAGGTCCTTGCATAATGGATTCTATTTGAGCGGAGACTTGGAAATAAGACAAAGCTTCGACCAATGTATCTCCCTGTTGCTCCATCCACTCAGTATCTTGTGTTTTTTCCTCAGGTGGCTCTAAAAACTCATCAACTGGCTTTTGATATACATGAACAGGTTTTCGAGGTATTTCCTGTATTTGATCTTCCACTAACGTTTCATCTAATATGGAAGGTTGCTCTTGATATTCCTCTATATCAATAGAATTCTCCACAGGAATATCTATAATCTCGGTAGTAAGCCTCTGTTCAGAAGCTGTTTCTACTTCCATTTCGGTAGTCGCTGAAATTTCGTCGAAGCTCTCCACATCAATCACTGTTTTTTCTAATGTCGAAACGTTAGACATTGATGTGACTGGTGCCATTGTAATGACTGATACACTCTCTGTTGCAGCATTGAATGGAACAGTATTTTGAATAGAAACCTCATTGCCTTCCGTCGACTGTGTAGCTGTTTTATTGTCCATCTCTAACTCGCTAATCTCTACATCTATAGATTGTGGAATTTGTTCTTTTTCGGATGGAGTAGTATTTTCAATAGGAACCTCGTTTTCCTTCGTCAACTGTGGAGTTGTTTTATTATCCATCTCTAACTCACTAATCTCTACATCTATAGATTGTGGAATTTGTTCTTTTTCGGATGGAGTAGTATTTTCAATAGAAACCTCGTTTTCCTTCGTCAACTGCGGAGTTGTTTTATTGTTCATCTCTAACTCACTAATCTCTACATCTATAGATTGTGGAATTTGTTCTTTTTCGGATGTCACTAATGGATGTTCTACTTCCGAATTAATAAGCTCAGATGAAGGCTCCTGTTCCTCTTGATTTATTTCAACAATTGTTGATGTCGGCTTCATATTTTTAAATTGCTGTTGGATTCTCCATTTCTCTTTATCAGTTTTTAGCATTAAAACATTAAATGGAATGCCACTTTTTTCTTTCTTTTCTACAGATTGCTCTTCTAAAGATTGTTCTTCTAAAGACTGTTCTTGCAACATATCTTGCTTATCATCTTCATTCATTGGTGGTTGGACAACTGTAACCTCACCAATGTGGATGGTAGAATTTTCGATTTGTACTTGTTCTACAACTACTTCTTTTACATGGATTTCTGATTGGTCAGATGAAAGTTGTTCAATATTCAGATCATGTTGCACGGCTTCTTTCACTTGATTTTCAAATTCTACGGCAAAAGAAGTTGTTTGCGGTACCGGTAATTCAGTCGTCGTTTTATCACTATGATGATTTGTTTCGTCTGTTAATTTATCTTCAAAAGTAATAGGTTGCTTTGCAGGTATTTCAATTTTCCCAGTGATTTCAAGCTGTTCTGATTCATCTTTCCGAATTGCACTAATGGGCTCTTTTTCTTCTAGTATATTTTCAATAGCCTCTTTTGTTGTCGCTTCTTTTAAAGACATAGAAGCTGTAGGTATTTCTAACTCTTTCTTGTCGTGCTCTTCCTTCCGTTTCTCTAATAATTGCTCAATTGGGCTTGGCTTAGAAAAACCATAGACTGGTGACGGAACATCACTTGGTACAAAACGCTTACGATTTTCGAGTAAAACACTTTCATCTGCTTTTTCTAATTGAGAATTCGTAACTTTAGGTGACGTAGGTATTTCATTTTGCGCATCTCGAAAAACAAGACTTGCTTTTGAACGATTCTCCTGTTCCGGCTGACTTCGTGTAATCGTCGTTCTACCAGTTCTCTTCGTCCGATTTGCTAATAAATCTCGAATACCTGAAACCTCAATATCGTAAACACTCGAATCCACAATATGATTATTTAAATGCCTCGGTAGCGATAAATTTTCAATTTGTCCGGAGTAAGCATCATCCATTTGATTGAATGCTTCTTTTGATGGTGGTGTTGATGGTGAAGCAGAAAATTCCTCATCCTCAATTAACGGAAAACGAAAAGTTTTTTGCTTTGCTACAGTTGTTTCTTTATATGAATGCAACTGCTGAGATTGTTCTTCTTCATAGTCATCATAAAACTCTTCATATTCGTAATCATTGTCATCTTTATTTAAAAATTTATTCATTTGTTTTTTTAACCAATTCACATTGTTCACTCATTTCTCTTACACTTCATTTATAGCATTAACTAAATCAATTATGCCTCGGCATAATTACTTCCAGAGGCTTTTAGCCAACAGATGTTTTTTGCGCGAAAGCGTAGTGTTAACGCAGCGGCAGCAGCAGGATGTTGGTCACTCAGTCGTTGCTGTTGCTGTCGCTTCGCTTTCGCTACAGAAAATACTTGCTGAAAGAAGTTAAATGTCTATAACAAAAAGCATACCATAAAAATGTAATAGAAACTTGCATTAAGAGGCTCATTCTAGATAAAAAAATCGTTATGTTACTAGCATAATAGTAGCATAACGATTTTAAGTACATATAATCAATTTTCACTTAGCAAATTGTAGCTGTCGCGCAGCTAAACAGTGCTCCCGAAGGCTTTATCTAGTTGGTGCCTCAAACGCACTACCAGTTTTCGCATCTTCCGGTAATACTAAAATTCCTTTTTCAGAAGGTGCATTTGGTATTGCTAACTCGCGTGCTGAACATAACATACCGTATGATTCAACACCACGTAGATTACCTTCTTTAATAAGCATTCCAGAAGGCATTACTGCACCAATTTTTGCTACAACAACCTTTTGACCTGCTTCCACATTTGGTGCACCACATACTATTTGTAATGTTTCTTCACCTACGTTTACAGAACAAATACTTAATTTATCAGCATTTGGATGCTTGTCCTTTGTTTCTACATAGCCTACAACAAACTTTGGAGAAAAATCTACATCAAGGCTGATTACAGCTCCATTTTTCGATATAGCTGCCTCTAGTTGTGCTACTAATTCTGGAGTAATTTCAACTAGACCTTTTGCATCAGTTTGAATATAGTTGCTGGCGTTAAATAAATTAAATGCTTTAATTTCTCCCGTTTGAGCTTCCTTTAATATAGCGATATCACCCGCACGTTCTATCTCTGTCTTCACGATTGATTCTGTTGCTAATTGTACTAGCAATACATCTCCTACATGCTCTTTGTTGTAAAATACATTCATTGTTTCTCTTGCTCCTTTTTAACTCTGTTTTTTGCTAATATAAAGATCGGTTCTAGCTCCCCGTCTTCATAAATAAAAGATAATGACGTAATCGGTACAGTACCGACAGCGAAGAAATGCATCGTCATCTGCGCTAATACATCATACCCTGTTTCATTACGAATATCACCTACTATTAATACATCCTGATGTGGCACAGATAACGTCATGTCACCTTCAATGTTAGTCTGCATCTCTTTCAAAAAACTTTCATTTAAAATACGACTTGCATCGTAGCCATCATTAGCATTAACAAAATAGAAAATATTCCCCGCAACTTCATCTTTTTTATAAACTGTTGGCAGTTGCTTTACGGAAAATCGTGCCATTTCACGAATTTGCTCTACTGTTAATTGTAGTACCTCTAACATGGATTCATCAATAAAACGATAGGTTTTTCCTAAATCAAGCGCATAAAAAATACGTGTTTCAGCTGTATGTTCAGTAGTAATGAATGCATGCCCTTCCTTCGAGGCTTTAGGGTAAGATGTTGCGCGAATAACGGGATAAATTTTTGTAATAGCTTGGAATCCTTGTTCCATTTCTTGCTCCATAGCATTAAAGGTTTGCTCGATTGTATAAACAACTTCATCGATTGCAGCCCCTTGCTTGTCATTATATTTTGCTAAAATACCTGGTAGAGATAGCTCCATCCCTTTACCAATTTTTTTATGGTTTAGGCGTAATTTATCGTGCTTTTTATCAAATTCAAAATCAAACTTTTCCTCATTCAAATGTTGTTTTAATAGGGTCACAAGTTGTTCTGATTTAATTTGTTTCACCTAGCTCATCCCCTTTCGTCTAAATTAATTTATATTTTTGGCGTAATTACTGCTGTCGCGCAGAAATAAATTGTCACAGGTTGTGACGTTTATAAACTGGGTACCCTTCGAAAATGAATTATATCTTTATTCAGTTCATCAACAATAGAGGTAAAAGTCTATTGTAGCTTAATATAATCAATTATGCCTCGGCATAATTGCGTCTGGAATCGGCTTAGGGCCCACAAATGTTTTTGTGCGAAAGCGTAGCGTCAACAGCAAGATGTTGGACACACAGTCTAGTGTTGTTGCTGTCGCTTCGCTTTCGCACAGATAAAACCGTGTTGCTGTCGCTTCAGAAAATAATTGCTGAAAGAAGTTAAATGAAGAGAAAACGGCTCACATATTTGTGAACCGTTCTGTTCAAAACTACCCTATTACTTAATCTTAACCGAATGAACGAATTTCGTCATCTCATGTAAATTATCTTATATTTTTCTATTTTAAAAAAATTATTTCATAGTTGCAACTTCACTATTCCATTATCTCTAATCAAAGAAACTAGTCATGTACTAATGTGAATAAATATTGGCCAATAAGAAGCGAAACTATATGTTCAAACATCATCTGACGACTTACTAACCCTTGTGTGAAAACACCTACAGCTCCCGCACCTTGTCGGATATCTCGGCGTTGTGTATAGTGCTCCATTACAGGTCCAAGTTCCTTCCCAGCTCTTATTTCCTGGGCAATTTCTTCTGGTAATATAATTTGTGCGCCAGCAGCTGTATAAGTTGTGCCATTTGATACTGTAAGTGCTCCCCAGTTACAAACGTACATAACACCATCTATTTCAGTCACTCCGCCCTCTAGTCCGAACGATAATTGGGCACCCGTCTCTTTGATTGCGTTTTTCGAACGGTTTATTGCTCCCAACCGTGTTTCTTCATGAGTCATCGGTTGATCAGATACTTGCGAAGCAGCCTTAACGTAGGTGAAATTTGGTTTATCAAAATATTTTCTAGCTATCACTTCAACTGCTTCTGTTTTCGCTTTGTTTGTTGTCCCAATAGTTATGTTCATTTTCTAATCCCTCTTTCTTTGCATAGAAAAAGATGCCCCTAAAGGCATCTTTTAACTTCTTTCGGCGGAATCACTTTACACATTAGCGTGAATAGTTGCTAATGTCGAACGATCTGCTTTTTTCACTAGTTCCACAATTAAAGCTTTTGCAGCTGCATAGTCATCAATATGAATAATTGAAGCAGATGTATGAATATAGCGTGAGCAAACACCAATTACTGCACTAGGAACACCGTCATTTGCCGTATGCACACGTCCTGCATCCGTACCACCTTGTGATACAAAATATTGATAAGGGATATGATTCGTTTCCGCAGTATCTAAGATGAACTCACGTATGCCTCTATGTGTAACCATCGTACGGTCAAGAATACGTAATAATGTCCCTTTTCCAAGCTGACCAAATTGATTTTTTTCTCCTGACATATCATTTGCAGGTGAAGCATCTAGAGCAAAGAATAAATCAGGTTTAATCATATTGGCGGACACTTGAGCACCTCGCAGACCAACTTCTTCCATTACATTGGCACCTGAATATAAATGCGAGGCTAATTTTTCACCTTTTACTTCTTTCATCAATTCAATCGCCAATCCACAACCATAACGGTTATCCCAAGCTTTGGCCATAATTTTTTTCGGATTCGCCATTGGCGTAAATGGGCAGACAGGGATAATTGATTGACCTGGACGAACGCCAAGTGCAATTGCATCTTCTTTATTGTCCGCGCCAACATCTATTAGCATATTTTTAATTTCCATCGGTTTAGAACGTTCAGCATCTGTTAATAAATGTGGTGGTATTGATGAAATTACGCCAGGAATCGCACCATTTTTAGTAAATACTTCAACTCGTTGCGCTAGCATAACCTGGTTCCACCAGCCACCTAATGTTTGAAAGCGGATCATCCCGTTATCAGTAATAGAAGTAACCATGAATGCCACTTCATCCATATGACCAGCAACTAACACTTTTGGTGCATCAGCAACTTCACTATGCTTCACACCAAAAATACCCCCTAAATTATCCTGAACGATCTCATCCGAGTACTTTCCCAACTCAGAACGCATGAACGCACGTACCGCATGTTCATTACCCGGCGCGCCTGGTAATTCTGTTAGTGTTTTAAATAATTGTAGTGTTTCCTCATTCATGATGACTCTCTCTCCCCACGAAGTAGAATATTCTTCCTTGCCATTATAACATATTTATCTAATTTCAGCAGAAAACTCCCATTTTTCAATGAGTAGCTAGATAAAGGAGAGCGTAATTCATCCTCAAAGTTTACCCCAAATTTGCTATGTGCAAAGGCGAGACACCCGTGCAATTTCCAAGTTCGAAATATTGATACATTTCCTAAAAAGTGCTAAAGTGTGAACGTGCATTCACTCTGTATGCTATGTTAAAATGGAGCTATAGAAAAAGGAGGAAAAAAGCATGAAATTACGTGATTTTTTAATTGGTGTTGCTACTGGCCTAGCTGCCGCAGTCATTGTTAAAGAAGCAAGTGAAAAGGTTTCTCCGTATGTACCTGCAGGACAAGTACTCGAAAACATAAAAAAGGAATTTAAAAAAGATTCACCGATTGACGGTTCTTGGATTTTTATGAAAACAGATAATTTCTCAAACGGTATTATGACTATTCCTGTATATCGTGGAGGTATCTCTCGTATGAATGAGGGCGAAATGCAAACATTTGAATTTGCTGCTGACGCTCGCTCAGGCGTTGTAGTAGAGCTACAAGAAGTTTAACCTTACTCAGCAATATGTGAAAAAAATTATAGAACCTTACACAAGAAGCCATCTCATTTATTTGAGACGGCTTTTTTGTACGGAGTTATTTTATTTACTAAGTAATGTGGTTGATTGGAGTGGAGACTGGACGACTCCTTGGGGATCAGCGATAGAGGAACGAAGGCTAAGAGCATCACATCCTGTGATAACGCCTTCGTGACCAACATCCTGTTGGCCCAAGCGGCTCATCGGACGCCCCCAGGAAAGCGCCCAGTCGGAACGAAAATCAACCTCTCGCTTTGCCGAAGAGCCATACTTTATTTAATAGGGTCTTATAGTTTTTCAACAACTTGAAAAAACCATCTCAGTTAGTTGAGATGGTTTCTTTGTTTTACTCAGACAATCCTTTATTGTTGAAGTATTTTTTATATTTTCGATAATAATTTAAGTTATTTAACGTTAGCTTCACCCAACGTTTCGCATTCATATCTTGATTAAAGTAAAGAGAATTTGTATATTTCCCTTCACGAATTAATTTTTTCGCTTCTAGCTTAAGCTTTTCATTTGATGCATATTTAAATAGAACACCCTTAGGAATGATCATCCATAAATGCTTGTCCTGAACATAAGTTACTTCCTGTTCAATATTTAACATATGGTCATCAGCTACATATTTCATTAAATTATGACCACTTGCTGTTACATAATAACTAGAGCGACCATTACGTAAGTTAATTTCAAACAACTTATACTGTTTGTCACGCATATCGTATTTCATATCGAAGTTAGCAAAGCCTGTATAACCGATATCCTCTAAGAAGGAACGAACTTGATCCATTAATTCTTTATCGTATGTTGTAACAATTGCTGCATAACTACCGATTCCTTCAGGTGAATGCTCTTCTAAGATTGGGTTTCCTAGACACATTAGCTTCACTTTGCCATCTTTCCCTACATACGCATTTAATACACGCATATACGAATCATCACCTGGAATGAATTCTTGAATAATCATTGTATCCTGATAAGTTGAGCTATAGATTGCTTTTAAAATAGCTGTTTTTTCCGCTTCATCATTCGCAACGAAAACTTTTTTCTTACCTGGGAATTTACATGCCCAATATTCCACCGAGTTCGATGCCTTTAAAATAATTGGGTAATCAAATGGTGGTGTAAAGTTTTCGAAATTGTCTGCTGTTACAGTCGTCGTCCCTGGATATTTAAAATCGTACTTATCACACATTTTATAGAAATTTTCTTTTAATAAAATTTCATCCATAAGTGATTCATCAATGTATGGTACTGTAAAATGCTCCTGCAATGCTGGCTTATTTTTGATAATAAGCTTTGCATAATCATCTCCACAAGCTAACAACAGTAGTTTTTTATCAGAATATTTTTTGGCGACCTTTGCAAGTGCAGGTGCAAATACATCCTGTTCATTTAAGCGATCAATCTCTTCGAAATTTATGATATGACTGTCTTGCGTTGCCGTTAAATGTGAACGTCCTAATACAAGTGGTTTAATACCATATGCCTCATAAAATGCACGTGCCATACCATATGCATTCATATCTGATCCTAGTAATACTGGTAAAAATGGTTGCTCAGTTGCCATGTATATTTCAACTCTCTTTTGTGTTTTAGTATAGATTTTAGTGTATCATACTTTCCAAGATGTTCACGAAAAAAGTGTCAAAAAAATGGGGTAAAGATAATTAAGCTCTTCACCATAAGGTCTGGTTTCGTTCCGACAGTTTAACTCCAATAATTTATATGCATGGCATACGTTTGCCTAAACATCAATTGCTGAAGTGCCGTTTTATCGCTATAAGTTAGAGTGACATGTCGGAGATACATACTATGTGAAGCGTTTGATTGGAGTGGAGACTGGGCGACTCCTCGGGGATTAGCGATAGGGGAGCGAAGGATAAAACCATCACGTCCTGTGATAACGCCTTCGTGACCAACATCGTGTTGGCCCGAGACCCTGGAGCGAGCAACGCGAGTGAAGCGGCTCATCGGACGCCCCCAGGAAAGCGCCCAGTCGGAACGGAAATCAAACCCTAGTTTTGCCAAAGAGCAATACTTTATTTAATTACCGGAATTTTGTTGACGCAATAGTTTTCAACACGATGAAAAAAACGTGCGAACACAAAAGGTTCACACGTTCTATTAATTAGAATGTAATAACAGCTTGTCTGCTACGTTCTAGCTTATCTACAATTTCTTTACCTGTTTCATCCCATTTAATCATGCGATAATACGCATCATGGTAGAAGATAAAGCCGTAGCCATTCGCAAGTGCTTCTTTCATTATACGTTCCTTCGCATAGACACTCGTCATTGGATAATCGTCATATGCTAAAACCCATAATGGATTTTGGTGTGCATGTGTTGGCATAATATCTGCCATATGCAATAATACCTCGCCATTTTGAGTTAATTTTATAATGGCATGTCCATCACTATGACCACCTGTATGGATCATCTCAATACCCGGAGCTACCTCTAACGTACCTTCATACGTTTCTATTAAGTGCTGAACTGGCTCCCAGTTTTCTTTCCAATACGTATTTTTCGAGCGAACATTTGGCTCACGCATTTCATCCCATTCGATTTTCGTTACGAAGATTTTGGCATTCGGGAATGTTGGTACAAGGACATCATCTTCCCATTGCGTTAAACCTCCAGCGTGGTCAAAATGTAGATGCGTCATTAATACTGCATCTATATCAGCTGTTGTTAACCCCAGTTCTTGTAAGCTAGCCGCTAATGTTGATTCCTCAGTTACTCCAAAGTTTCGTAGCTGTTTTTCATTTAATTTGTTAAAGCCAACACCAGTATCAACAAGATAGTTTTTGCCACCATATTGAATTAAAATCGGCTCGGTTGGTAGCTCGATTTGATTTTTTTCGTTGACCGGATATTTGCGTGACCAAAGTGGTTTTGGTACAACGCCAAACATAGCACCGCCATCAAGGCAAGTGACACCCCCGTTTAGCCATGATAATGACATATTATGAAACTTTAACTTATCCATCCATACTCCCCCTATTTAGTAAAGAATTGCGATTCTAGACGATAAATTGGCTGTCCTTTAGCAGAAAATTTCTCCTCATATTCAGTCATAACATTATCCTCAGGCATATTCGCATGTAGGTCGAGTGATACATACTTTAGTAACATACCATATTCAGACATACTCATTAATGAATACTCAAACAAACCACGGTTGTCCGTTTTAAAATGGATTTCCCCCTCATCCACTAAAATCGACTCATATAATTTCAAAAAATCCCCGTGCGTTAAACGTCGCTTAGCATGGCGCGTTTTTGGCCAAGGATCTGAGAAATTCAGATACACACGATCTACATCATTTTTTGTAAAAAATTTATTTAAATCTGCGCCATTTACTTTTAATAGTCGTAAATTCGCTGGAGATTTAGCCTCTATAATTTTTTCCAATGCACAAACAATGACACTGTCATAAAGCTCAATGCCAATATAATTTATATCCGGATTTTGTAAGGCCATACCTGTGACAAATTGCCCTTTCCCAGTACCTACTTCAATATGTAGTGGGTTGTCATTTCTGAAAACAGCCTGCCAATTTCCTTTAAAGTCTTCAGGATTTGGAACAATCACCTCTGGATGACTCGTAATCATTTCCTCCGCCCAAGGCTTATTTCTTAATCTCAATTTTTTTCCTCATTTCTTTCTCATGAAATTATTGATTTTTTATAGTATAACGTATAACCATAAAATTCGCATGAAATTATTGCGAAATGATATTTTAGTGATGGGCCATTTTCAATGCTTCTCTGATATAACCTGCCAAGCATCACATTGCACTGTACAATGAATCCTCGTTCCCTCTCTAATTTCTCCAATATAGTTACCATCCGTATGACAATCAACGTTATTTGCTTGCACGAAAATATTAAATTGATTGCCTTTTAAAAAAGTAACCTCTTTAAATTTTGTATGCTTTTCAAAAAAAACCGTGCCAAAAACTAGTAGCAATTTAAGGCGTGAAATACCGTGAACGATTGTTATTTCGACTAGTCCATCATCAGGTTTAGAGGATGGGGAAATTTTCATACCCCCTCCGAAATAAGGTTGATTGCTCATCGCAACAAACCATGCCTGCTTAAATTGCCATTCTTGATTGTTTGTACGAATAGTTACATCAAAACATCTAAAGCTAAATAGCCCTCTTACAACAGCCGCAGCATAGGATAGCTTGCCGAGCCCGATTTTATTGAGGTAAAGCTTCAAACGGGATTTATTAATCCGTTTTGTGACAAATGCATCGAAGCCCACACCAGCATTATTGACAAATATTTCGTGCTGTTGCTCTCCAAATTGAACGACACCAACATCCATTGGGAGATTAGCCATATCATTTTGTATATAGCTTTCAATTTGAAAAGCATTTTGAAATGTAGTAAAGTATCGGGCGAAATCATTCCCGGAACCAGCACGGACTACACCAATAACTATAAATTTATTATGTACAACGCCACTAACAATCTCATGTATTGTGCCGTCACCGCCAACAATAACAATTAATTTTTTGGTTTGAGCATTTTGCGCCCAATTTTTTGCAAGTTCCTGTCCATGCCCCTCATATTCTGTAAAAGCGACTTCATAGTTCATTGTTAATTGTTGTTGAAGGTGATGCCAAACTTTCTTACCTTTGCCGTGCCCTGCTGCTTCATTCACAATAAATAATACTTGCATTCACTAATCCCCGGCAGGTTGAGAAGATTGCTTCCAAATATCTCGATTAAAAGATGTTGTTTGTACGTTATTTAAAATTGTTTGAGAAGCACGAATTTGCATATGTTTCATAGGAGAGGATACTTTCTTTAACTGCTCCATCCACTCTCCATAATTTCGACGATCTACAAATTGAATTCCGTAAGGTGACCCTGGATAATCGAAATAGCCATTCTTTGTTAAAATAACCTTACGAATCGGCATATTTATATCATCCTGCATAAATAATTGAGTTAATACAGACTCCATACGATTTAAACTTATCATTGGATTAAGGACTTTTGAATCCTTCGTTCCTACTTTTTTTATCCAGAATCGCTCACTGCCTCCCACATAAACTGCTTGATTTTCTGCTTCCAGCACTGTTATACAAATACATTCTGTCGGTGACATTAGTACGACATCAAGCTCTATGGGTGCTTTTCTTATTTGTAAGATAGGATAATAAAAAAGCAAATAATTGTCCGGTAATTTTTGCAATAAATCTCGTAGTAAGGGATCACGCATAAAACGAGGATCTACATACGACTTTTCACGTAATGTTGAACTTGCCCATTTCATTTGGAAATGGAAAAATTGATCGATAAACATTCGTTTTAATTCATGAATAGATTGTGGTGCGTAGACAATTTTTGGTTCAAATGTTAAAGTCGTTTCTTCTTCAGGTATACTGTCTTCATCACTTACTAGTTCATTCGATATTTCTATCTGTTCAACGTCCTCATTTTCTTCCTTCTGACGACCTGCAAATATCTTTTTGAATAAAGAGAATCTCTCTTTTTCTGCAAAAGAATCATTTTCTGAATCGTCGTCGGTATGTTGCCACTCACTAATTTCTTCTCCTAACTCCCACTGTCGCTTAACACGATCCCATTGACTTTTCTTTAAGCGTACAAATTGAGTTGGATATCTTGCTAAATCAATCTGATAACGTGAAATATAATCTTGTATTTTCACCAATTGTGCCATGTTAAGGTCACTCCAATCTTACTCGCCTATATCTAATTTGCTAATTTCCCTACTACTGCATGGAAGGCAAATCGAAGTATCAATTTTCTCCTTGGCATAATGTAGTTGTAGCTGCTGTTGTCGCTACAAAAAAAATTACTAAATAAAGATAAATAAACATTTGCATTCATTACATCGACATTTGCTCTTTAACTTTAAATTCCGATAGCAATCATTCTACAACTGCATTCATCCTTTTTATTTTACATGACGTTTCAGGATAAAACATCCATAATTTGTTCTATTAGAAAAAGAGAACTACCCTAGTTTAGGTAGTTCTCTTAAAGGATTTATTTATTTCGCATTAATAGAAAGCGGTAATTTCGCTTCGAATGCTTGCTGTAATTTACGAGTCCATTCCCCTGGAACTCCAGCACCAATTTTGTTACCATCCACATCGATAACAGGTGTTACTTCAGAAGATACAGATGACACAATTACCTCATCCATTGTTAATACATCAGCCTTCGTCATTGGTTCTTCAATAACTGGTAAATTAATTTCCTCAGCACATTTTAAAATAACTTGGCGTGTAATACCGTTTAAAATGAAGTTATTTGCAGGGTGTGTATAAAGCTTACCATCTTTAATGCCATAAACATTTGCTGATGAACATTCTGTTACGATGTCACCACGATGTAAAATAGCTTCATAGCAGCCTTTTTCAGATGCTTCCTGTTTCGCCAGTAAAGCACCTAATAAATTTAATGATTTAATATCACAACGTAACCAGCGAATATCCTCTACAAAGGTAGCTTTAACACCTTTTTCAAAGTTTTCATACGAACGTTCGCCAGCTTTGACATTCCCTGTTAATACAGCCGGAACACTTGCATCCGGGAAAATATGATTACGAGAAGTTGTACCACGTGTAATTTGGAAGTAAACATGACCCGTTTCCAAATTATTTTTTTCGATAAGATCGTGTAATAATTTGTGTAATACGTCTTTAGTATACGGAATGACAAGACGAATTTTTTCGGCACTCGCATAGAAACGATCAATGTGTTCTTGTGCTGTGAACATGTTTCCGTTATAAACTTTAATTACTTCATAAATACCGTCACCAAATTGGTAACCTCTGTCTTCTGGAGATACTGCAATTGATCCTTCTTCAACGATTTGATCATTCCATAATGAATATGCCATGCTTCGTTCATCCTTTTCATATTTAATTTATTTGTTTCCTGCAAGTTCAACAATTGCTTCAGCATAAATTGCTGTTGCTTTTATGAGATTTTCAATAACGACAAACTCATCCGCACGATGCGCTACATCAGGTTCACCCGGGAACAGCATGCCAAATGCCACACCTTTTTTCATCACACGTGCATACGTACCACCACCTGTAGAAAGTAAAGGCGTTTCATAATCTCCTGTTTGACGTCTATAAATATCGGCTAAAGTCTGGATAAATGCATCGTCCTCGCTTACATAATGAGGCTTTGAGTCATCTTGAATATCTAATGAAAATCCTTTTGCCACAGCTAAGCGTTGTGCTTCCGTGATTTTTTCATCAAACGGATATGTGACAGAATAGCGCATGCTAATGACCATGCTACCACCTTTAGTGACATCATAAGTTACAATGCCTGGATTCAATGTAGTTTTACCAGACATTTCGTCCTCAAATTGTAAATCAAGTTTGTTACCATAATGGTCTTGATAAAAAACATCTGCGGTAAAGTCGACAAATTGTTTACTTGCCTCTGTCGTCAACTCTTGTTGTAAAAATGCTGTAAGATAAACAGCTGCATTGACACCTTTTTCCGGCTCCATTGCATGGGCTGCCTTACCTTTGATAGTTATTATATAGCGAGAACCCTCTATTAATAAAGAGCCTTCTAGCTGATTTTTGCTTAAAAATGTGTGAAAATTCTGTTCGAATTGTGGGGAAACAAACTGAACTGTTGCTTTTGCAAAATCAGGTACCATATTTGGTCGCTTTCCAGCATTAAATAGTAATAGCTGTTCTTTCGAAGCATCGCCAGTTTTATTTTGAGAGAACACTAGCTCTGCAATGCCTTTTTCAGCATTGATGAGCGGGAAATCCGCATCTGGAGCAAAACCAATCGTCGGCATTTCCTCATGTTTAAAATAGTGGTCGACACAGCGGAAGCCTGTTTCTTCATCCGTACCAATTATCATACGTACTCTTTTATTAAGCTCAATGCCTGCATCTTTGACAAGTTTCATAGCCATCCATGCCGCAATTGTTGGTCCTTTATCATCTATTGCGCCACGAGCAAATAGCTTACCATCTGCTACAGTGCCGCTAAAGGGTGGGTATGTCCAATCTGTTTCATCACCAACTGGTACTACGTCAACATGACATAAAATACCTAATAAATCATCGCCTTCACCCATCTGTATGTGACCTGCATAATTATCAATATTTTTAGTTTGCAGTCCTTCAACTTGGCCCTTTGCTAATAACCATTCAAGAGCCTTTAGTGGACCATCGCCAAAAGGTACTTCAGTAGTGATCGTATTCTCATCAAGAACACTATCTATTTGCACAAGCTCCTGTAACTCTTGTATCAATTCATCTTGCCTTTCCTTTGCAGCTTGTAACCAATCCATACGATGTACCTCCTTCAATGTATTAACATTATTCTACTCTTTACAACATAAATTACAATCATCTTTCTAACAACTTTTCAAAATCTTACTTCGGACACTACCACATATAGCACGTTTTTCACTTATTCCCACAAAATACAGTATAAATTTTATGTCTTAATTGTAAATTTCCCTTGCATTCACTAGAAAATCGACTTACTTTTCTATATAATGAAGTTATCAGAATGATTTTTCTGAATATAAAATTAGAAAAGGGGATGTCTAAGGCAGCTACTTATTAGCCTAAGTGCACTCCGCACATATTGTCGTCCGCTAGTCTTTGCCAAGAGAATTAAGATGAAGGAGTGGTTCATTTATGAAACCAACTACTGATCGAATGCTTAATCGTATTAAAGACGTGTACATGTTTATTTTAGACAAAGGAACCGTGTCTACACAGGATTTAGTCGAAGAGTTTAGTATCACTCCTCGCACCGTTCAAAGAGATTTGAACGTGTTAGCCTTTAACGATTTGGTGATGAGTCCAAGTCGAGGCAAATGGACAACGACGAAGAAAAAAGTAAAAATGACGTCTTAGTTTTTACGTGTAACACGTAAAGCATCTTGTATGGAAAAAGAATGACCTTTCGTCGTGGTCATTCTTTTTTTGTTTTCTACTATTTTTTGATTCCCCACAATTTCTCAAGCTTCCAAGTAAATTACCTCTCAAAAGATTGCGATTACTTTTAGTGAAATTTCCACTAATCATGAAATTCATTATTTATGGTATTCATCATCAAAAGTTGAGGATAACATTATTTTAAAAGTATGCCATGTATAAAAGTTGATTGGAGTGGAGATTTGGCGACTCCTTCGTGACCAACATCCTGTTGGCCCAAGCGGCTCATCGCAAGCCCTCAGGAAGCTTTGCTCTGTGCGAAAGCGAAGCGGCAGCAAATGTTTTCTGTAGCGAAAGCAAGGAGGCAGCTACAATTGTTTTATCTGTGCGAAAGCAGAGCGTCAGCGGCAAAGCGCCCAGTCGGAACGGAAATCAACAACACGTTATGGTGATGAACTTATTTATACAAAGCCCTATATTTGCTAAAAATTCATGTATTTTTATTACAATTTGGTTTGTCAGCGTTATCTTTAAATGTTTTTCGACTATTTACAATTGTTTAACAATCCGTTAAAATCGAAACACTCTACATTTTGAGAGGAGGATTCTATGAAACTTCCCAAACTGTTTCATCCACTAGTTTGGATTATTTTAGGAGGAACTATTTTCACACGTATTGCAAGTTTTATGGCAATGCCCTTTTTAGCAATTTACTTACATAATGAGATTGAAGCATCCCCTTTACAAATAGGTTTGACGATTGGTATTGCACCGTTAATCTCCACTGTAGGAGGGTTCTTTGGTGGTTATTTAACTGACCGATTTGGTAGAAAAAACGTCATTTTGCTTACCATTATTGTTTGGAGCATTGTGTTCTTTGGCTTTGCAACAGCACAAACGATTTGGTTCTTTGTAGCATTGAACGCCCTTAATGGCTTATGTCGATCCTTCTTCGAACCCTCAACACAAGCATTAATGATTGATTTTACTCCTGCTGACAAACGAAAAAGGTTGTTTTCATTTCGTTATACAGCCATTAACATAGCCGCTGTTATCGGCCCTATTATTGGTGTTTATATTTCTCAATTGTCCAGCCCAAGTATTCCATTCATGCTGACAGGAACTATGTATATTATTTACGCCGTATTTTTATTTTTCGTTTTAAATCGCTATGAAATGCAACAACCAAAAGCTTCAACACCAACTAAAATACTGCAAACCTTTACGATTCTATTAACAAATCGTGTACTATTAAGCTTTATTTTTGGGGCAATTTTAATAAATATTGGTTACTCTCAATTTGATTCAACATTGCCACAAATTATTGAACTTAAAATTGAAGATGGTGCCAAGCTCTATTCTCTACTAATCTCGCTAAATGCAGCAGTTGTGTTATTACTACAATTACCGATTAGTATACTTTCAGAACGTTTTTCATCGACAGCTACTCTCTTAGTAGGGATTCTGTTCTTCGCGTTTGGTCTTTTATTATTCGGCTTCTCAAATAACTATCCGTTCTATATTATCGCTATGATTATATTCACGATTGGTGAAATTTTTGCCTTTCCAACTATGAATGTCATGATTGATGAAATTGCGCCTGATACACAAAAGGGAACCTATTTAGGAGCAGCTCAATTTAAAAATTTAGGGGGCTTTATTGGGCCAATTATTGGCGGGTGGCTGCTAACACATTATATGAACGTAATGTTTGCGGTCATTGCAGTTCTAGTTTTATGCAGTTGTTTATTTTATAGATCAAAGCTTAAGACGCACCAGAAATAAAGTGAAACTTATCGGGCTTTTACAGATATTAACTTCTGACAAAAAAATCGCTCCATTTCTATATGTGAATCTCAAGCATATCAATTATGCCTCGGCAAATTGCGTCCGGAGACTTTAACTTCTTGCTTGGACTCACTTATAAGAATGGAGCGAGCATATAATTTTATCCTTAAAAATATAAAGTGGCTTTAGCTTTCTTCATTAGCAGGAGCCTCTTCATAACTGGTGTATTGGTCTTTACCAGCATTTTTCGAATGATACAAAGCCTTATCTGCACGCTCAAATAAGCTTCTTTCTGACTCGTCTGGATGAATGCAAATGGCACCGCCCATACTGACTGAAAGTATAGACCATCTATCAGTAGAAACTTGATCCTCACACTTCAAGTGATGAATTTTCTCCAAAATAGAATTTGCTAATTTCCCAATACATTCATCCTTCGTGTCATATAAAACAATTGCAAATTCATCTCCACCAAATCTTACAACAAAGCCATTTTTCCCTACTTCTTGTTTTAAAGTTCTTGCTGTTTCAATCAGAATTTTATCACCTTCAACATGTCCAAACCGATCATTTACTTGTTTAAAATTATCTAAATCTAACAGCAATAAACCAGGTTGATTCGTCTTCCTTTGTCTTAATAACTTATCCATTTTACTAATATAGGTAGCACGATTATAAACATTTGTTAAAGGATCATATGTTGCAAGATGAATCGTTTTAGAAAGGAGTTTGTTGATGACTAATAGCATGATGAAAGAAGTTACTAAGGCAATACCAAGCAATACTCGAAACTGCTTTGTATTTTTAGTTAGCGCTCTCATTTCTGTGAAATTACCATATTTCACATATACAACTCTTTTAGAGGATTCTCCCCGAACTGCTTCAGCTTCGTATGGTATAAAACGGTATTTTTCGATATAACCATTTTTAAACTCCGTTTGATATTCTGTTGGCTTCATCGTTTTTTTCGCTAGCTCAAAATGCTCTTGAAACATTTTCGATTTATCATTTACAGTTATTTCATGAGATTTAGAATCATCAAAGAAAATCCCACCCGCATTTATCGTTTGTACTTCTAACAAATCTGCATATTTATCTATTAGATAGTCAGCAGTCTTTCCGAAGTTAAAAGTTTGGAATACAGGATCATCAAGTAAATCTATACCTACCTCAAATAAATATTTCTTGTCAGGTGTTGCTAAATAACCAAATTTTCGATATCCCCCAGTAGTTGTTGAAATATCTATACCATCAGTGTAATATTGCCCGCTTGCTCGACGTTCGTCTAGTAAAGTAGAAAAACGGTGGCAGCATTGAGAAAAATTTAAACCTTTATCTTTTTCAAAAGTTGTATAAATTACGGTATTTGATTGGTCGAGTATGTACACATCCATTCCATTTTCGCTTTTTATTTTCTGCAAATCCCACTTCGCTATATATGGATTTTCTTTATAATAAGTAATTAGTTTTCGTAGTACCTCTTCCATTTTGTCAGAGAGATTTTTATCAAAATAAAAATGTGCATTATCTACAGCCTGCATATCTTTAAGAATATGATTTTCAATTAATGTTCTATTCATGACTTCTTGTTTTTTCATATCTTCGGTAAGTATTTGCCTATTAACGTAAAAAATCACACCAACTAGTATTAATGCAAAGGCAATTAAAGATATTAATAATTTAATTCTTAAGTTTTTCATTAACTTGTCCTCTACTTATTTTCACTATCATATTTTCTGAAACATTAAGAGATTTATTAGTACGATAGACTAAATAACTTTCACACAAAAGTTATATTAATTATACAGTTACTGGTATAACTATGTATATAAAAAATGCCTCGATACTAATCTATGTTAGCATCGAGGAATTCTTTAATCCCTATTTTGTAAGTAAGCTAGTTCTTCAGCCGTTAATTCTCGATATTCACCTAATTCTAGACTGTCATCTAGCTTTAGGCTGCCCATCGATAGGCGTTTTAAATACGTTACACGTTTACCAACAGACTCAAACATACGCTTCACCTGATGAAACTTACCTTCTTGAATCGTTAACTCAATTTCTGATTGCTGAGCAGATTTTAATATGATGAGCTCTCCTGGTTTTGTTACATAACCATCGTCTAGCTCAACACCTTGAGCAAATTTCTCACTGTCTTCCTCAGTCACAATTCCTTCTATTAGTGCATAGTAAACCTTAGGCACATGTTTTTTTGGGGACAACAAATTATGTGCTAATATGCCATCATTTGTTATCAACAATAATCCCTCTGTATCTTTATCTAGGCGACCTACAGGGAAAGGCTGAAAATGTTGATGTAGAGGATCTAACAAATCGATGACAGTTTCATCTCGTAAATCTTCCGTTGCAGAAATAACGCCAGGAGGCTTATTCATCATAAAGTATACAAATTCTGTATAGTTCACACGTTCACCAAATACGGAGACATCCTGCTTGTCAGGATCAACATGTAATGCTGCATCCTTCGCATATGCGCCATCTACTGTCACTGCTTTTTGCTTTAGAAGCTGCTTAACTTCCTTGCGTGACCCGTAACCCATATTCGACAGTAATTTATCTAAACGCATTAGTACCTCCTATTTAAACCCCAGTTTGTTTGTAATTCTTGTCAATCGTTCACCAAGAAGCTTTTGTGCTAAGCCTAGGCGTAAAGATAAAAAGCCATATACTGCTACACCTACTCCAGCACAAATAACAGAATAAACTAATGCAGAGAATTTACCACTTACTGGTCCCATTAATAACACTAAAAGTTTATGAACGATTAGTACACTTACCGCCATTGCCGCTGTCAAAAGAGAAATGAGCATGACACGACGAATAACCATTTCTGATTTATAGTTCAGTGTTTTTCGTAGCACAAGCATATTAATGATAATTGAAACACTATAGCCAATAGCTGTAGCAAGAAGTGCGCCATCTGCCTCCATCCAACGAATTAACGGAATGTTAATCGCTAGCTTGACGAAAATTCCAGTTAATAAGCTTAAGACAATCCACTTTTGGAAGTCAATGCCCTGTAAAAGAGCTGCTGTCACTTGGAATAATGCAAATAAAATAGCAACGGGTGCATAATGGGCTAAAATCATAGCCCCCATCTCGCTCTCAGTATAGAGCATAAAGTAAATTTCATTTGATAACAATGAAATTCCAACTACCGCAGGCAATGTAATAAAAATTAATATTTGATATGTTTTATCCATTGCGTGTCGTAGCGATAAATATTCACCTTGCGTAAAGTACTTTGTAATCGTCGGTACTAGTGCCGACGAAAAACCTGTAGCTAACATTACTGGGATAATGACAACCTTTTGTGTTGTAAAGTTAATCATTGATAAATACTTATCCGTTACTTCCGCTAAGCCTATAGATATCATAGCTCCATTAAATGTTAGCATATCTACTAATTGGAACAACGGATTGGCTACGCCTACAAATACCATTGGAATTGAATACGTAATTACTTCTTTGTATATGTTGGACATTGGTAGCTGTGTAGACGTCACACTTTGGCTGCGCAGTAAATCAAATTCAGGTTGATACTTCTTCCAATAATAATAAAGTACTAGCAACCCACCAATCGCCCCAATAAATGCAGCAAATACCGCAAAGGAAACAGCTGTTTCTGGTTTCCCTTTGAAAACTACTACAACTAAGAAAGAACCACCCAATAATACAACAATACGAACAATTTGCTCCACTAACTGAGAAACCGCTGTAGGCTCCATTTTGTCATAGCCTTGGAAAAATCCACGCCAGAGGCTCATAAACGGCACGACAATTAACGCAAAACTAACCCAGCGAATAACTGAAGCAATTTGCTCTACCGTAAATGCCTGTTCATCACTTTTAATAACAAGCCCCGCTATTGGCGTAGCTAACATAAAGAGAACAATAAACGCCGCTAACCCTGTAGACATCATAATAAGTATGCCTGATTTCAAAAGCTTGCGACCTGATTGATAATCACCCATTGCATTGTATTTAGAAACAAACTTGGATACAGCAATTGGCGCACCTGAGATGGCTATTGCTAGCATTATCGAATAGGGAATATATGCATATTGATAGAGGGCAACATTTTCCTCACCCACAATCGCATAAAAAGGAAAAATATAAATTAATCCGAGCACTTTCGATAAAAACATTCCCATTGTTAATATCGCAGTACCTTTCATTAAATTGGACATCGTACCCATCCATTCATCGTAAAGTCAATATTTTCATTGTCATAACACTTATAAAATATTTGCTGTTAAAGGTATTTGTTTCAGTACAAGCAGAGCAGTTCTTTCTGCTACCTGAGCAGTTTTACTGGATACTTGAGCGATTTCTTCCGCTACCCGAGCAGTTTTACTGGATACCTGAGCGATTTCTTCCGCTACCCGAGCAGTTTTACTGGATACTTGAGCGATTTCTTCCGCTACCCAAGCAGTTTTACTGGATACCTGAGCGATTTCTTCCGCTACCCGAGCAGTTTTACTGGATTGTTTCAAAAGCAGTCATATCAATGATGCCTCGGCATCATTCCGTGACATCCGCCGGAGGCTTTAGGCCAACACGATGTTGGTCACTCAGTCGTTGCCACAGGACGTGGCGTTCTTAGACTGAGTTCCTCTATTTCAGCGTATGTTTAGACACTCACTGTAAGAAGTTAAAAAATAGCTTTCTTTACTGTTCAAACCTTAATACTACCGCCAATAAACAACTAGAAAGCATAGCATCGCAAAATATTAAATAAGTAAACCAACTGTAATCTTAACATATTTATAGGTAAACAGACGCACAAATACATTAAAAAGTTCTAGAGCTCAAAAAAAATAGTGATTGTGCCCTTCTCACGGAAAGTAGAAGGCTCAAAATAATCGGTGGAGATTAAGAAAACCCCCACCGATTAAAGCTACTTCTCTATTACATATCTACGAAAAATTGTTTATACCATACTAAGAACACATAGGCTGTCCAAATATAACGTCCACGATTAGCTTTTTCTTCATAGTGCTCATCTAGATAACCTACTAATTGTTTTGTATCAAAGAATTCATTGGCAAAGTCAGTTGTAAACATTTCTTTTACCATCTTATAATACTTTTCTTCACGTAACCAGTGACGAATTGGCACTGGGAAGCCAAGTTTTGGACGTTTTGCCCATTCTTCAGGTAATTCCTGATGTGCAGCTTGACGAAGAACGTATTTCGTATCAATGTCATTTACACGATATTTTGATGGAATGTTTTTCGCTAATTCCATCACTTCTTTATCTAAAAATGGTACACGTAATTCGATAGAATGAGCCATACTCATTTTATCTGCTTTTAATAAAATATCGCCTGGCATCCAAAGATTTAAATCAAGATACTGCATTTTAGTAACATCATCATCACCTGGAACCTCATCGTAAATACGTTTTGTAATCGATTTTACAGATGGACCATTTTTATAGTCTGGTTTCAAGACATTTAATGCATCTTCTTCGTCCCATACAACCGCTTCCCCAATGAAGCGTTCTTCTACGGTTTGACCACCTTTAACAAGGAAGTGTGTATATTGATTTTTAGGTAACGCCTCTGCTAAGCCACGTAACGCTTTACGAATACCAAATGGAACTTTCTCATACTTTTGCATTTTGCCAGAGTTTTGGTACCATGAGTAACCACCAAAGATTTCATCCGCACCTTCACCTGAAAGTACTACTGTTACATCCTTCGACGCTAACTCAGAAAGGAAGTAAAGCGGCACAGAAGATGGGTTCGATTGTGGCTCGTCCATGTGCCATTGAATTTTTGGTAATGCTTCAAAACACTCATCTGCCGAAATATATTTACGCTCATTTTGAATGTTTAATGTATCAGATAAATCTTTTGCTAAATTTGTTTCATTAAACATATCCTCGTAGTCAGAGAAACCAACAGAGAAGGATTTATCAGGGCGTAATAATGAAGTAATATAACTTGAATCAATACCACCTGATAAGAAAGAACCAACCTTTACATCACTTATTTGATGCGCATCTACTGATTCTCTTACTGTCGTACGAATTTCTTCTACATATTTTTCAATTGGAGCTTCTTTTGCATGGAATTTTTTATCCCAATACTGCACAATTTGCTTTTGCCCATTTTGAATAAGCATATAGTGTGCTGGTTGTAATTTGTACACACCTTTAAAGAACGTTTCGTCCATTGAAGAGTATTGGAACGTCAAATAAGGACGTAGCGCATTTTTATTTAATTCTTTAATAAATGCTGGGTGTGGTAAAAATGATTTGATTTCTGAACCGAAAATAAAAGTACCATCTGTTGTGTTTTCTGTGTAATACAGTGGCTTAATACCAAAGCCATCACGAGCGATGAATTGTAAATCATTCTTTTTATCCCAAATACAGAATGCGAACATTCCGCGAAGCATTTTGACAAATTCTACTCCGTATTCAACATAACCATAAATAATAACTTCACTATCAGAGTGTGTTTTAAAGTTATGACCTTTTTCAACCAAATCCGCACGTAGCTCTTGGAAGTTAAAGATCTCTCCATTAAATACGAGAACGATGTTACCATCCGCACTGTATAACGGCTGATTTGCCACGTCTGATAAGTCGATAATACTTAATCGACGGAATCCTAATGTTACTTTATCATCACTGTGAATCCCACCGCTGTCTGGTCCACGGTGAATAATTGTATTCATCATATTTTCGATCGTTTGATGATGATCGATCACATTTGTTCCATTAATATAGCCTATAAATCCGCACATTCTATTTTTCACCTCATAATTTAGTGCTTAACCTTTACCATAATAGCATGAAAAGACATTCATTTCATACAGACAATACAGATAAAGCAAAACTTTCATCAGTGAGGTTATTCTACACTGATTATTCGTTCAAACAACGAGCACTTTATCTCTCAATTATACTTGAATTTCCCATCTAAACATTACACATGTAAGCTCTTCCCCTAAACTTTTGGATGACATTGTGTTAAAACGTATGTCATGTGTATAAGTTGATTGTAGTGGAGACTGGGCGACTCCGTGGGGATCAGCAATAGAGGAACGAAGGCTAAGACCATCACATCCTGTGATAATGCCTTCGTGACCAATATCGTGTTGGCCCGAGACCCTGAAGCGTAGCGGCTCATCGGACGCCCCCAGGAAGCTTTGCTCTGTGCGAAAGCGAAGCGACAGCAACAAAGCGCCCAGTCGGAACGGAAATCAACTCCACGTTATGGTGACGAGCTACTTAAAGTAGAAGATAAGGAATTATAAAATACTTTTGTTTTATTTTCAATGTGAAAGAAGCCCCTCTATATAGACTTCATGTATAATAGGAAAGATTCCTAATTTGAAAAGAAAGTGAGTTTAAATATATGTACGATGTTATCGTTATCGGTGGTGGCCCATCTGGTTTAATGGCTGCTATCGCTGCTGGAGAGCATAAAAAGAAAGTATTATTACTAGAAAAAGGGACGAAGCTTGGCAAAAAATTGGCCATTTCAGGCGGTGGTCGCTGTAATGTCACAAATCGTTTACCTGTTGAAGAAATCGTTAAGCACATACCTGGGAACGGCCGTTTTCTTTACAGCCCATTCACAGTTTACAATAATGAAGATATTATCGCATTTTTCGAAGGACTTGGCGTGGCATTAAAAGAGGAAGATCATGGGCGCATGTTCCCTGTATCTAATCGCGCGCAAGATGTTGTAGATGCACTTATTCGTCAGCTTCAGAGGCTACATGTTGAAGTGCGCTTAAACACACCCGTTAATAAACTGCTAATGGATGAGGAAAAAATTCTTGGGGTACGCCTTACAGATGGCACTGAAATTCGTAGTGAGGCAGTAGTCGTTGCAGTTGGTGGGAAAGCTGTTCCACAAACAGGATCAACAGGAGATGGTTATACATGGGCAGAGCGTGCTGGCCATACAATTACAACTCTTTTCCCTACTGAGGTTCCTGTTCTATCGAAAGAGGATTTTATTCAAACTCGTGAGCTACAAGGGCTTGCCCTAAGAGATGTCGCTGTCTCTGTTTTAAACAAAAAGGGTAAGGTACTCGTAACACATCAAATGGACATGCTCTTTACTCATTTCGGATTAAGTGGTCCTGCTGTTTTACGCTGCAGTCAATTTGTCGTGAAAGAATTAATGAAAACAGGTTACGAGCCTGTGACAATGCGTATTCAAACTCTTGTTGAATATAATGAAGAAACGTGTCTGCAATATTTAAACAAACTCATTAAAGAAGATCCAAAAAAAGCGGTGAAAAATGTTTGGAAAGGAATTGCACCTGAAAGCTGGCTTCTATTTTTGTGTGAACGTGCAGACATCGATGTACAACTGACGGGTACTGAATTATCACAGGATAAAATCCGCAATTTAGCTAAACTACTCGTCAACTTCACAATGACAGTTAGTGGTACGCAATCCCTTGAAAAAGCATTCGTCACTGGAGGTGGCGTCTCCGTTAAAGAGATTGACTCAAAGACAATGGCTTCAAAGAAAAAGGCTGGTTTATTTTTCTGCGGAGAAATCCTTGATATTCATGGCTACACTGGTGGCTATAATATAACATCTGCACTCGTAACAGGACGTATCGCAGGGATGAATGCAGCACTGTAATATACTCTGTATCTCAGACTTCTATCGGCGATTTTTCGGGAGTTATCAGCGATGTTCAGTGTTCTATCAGCGATTCAAGTTACTTCTCATCATATAAAAAGCGTGTCCCGAAATGCGGACACGCTTTTTTAGCTATCTTTAGACATATATACTTCCTCAAATGGTTGAATGATGACAAATCCTTCACCTGAAAACGCCATTTGAATGGATTCACCACTACCACGACCGATAAATGTTCGGAAGCTAATATCTGTTTTAAACTCTGGTGCCAGATTACCTGACCATGCTACTGTGGCATGTGGATCAGTATAGACCGTTTCACCAGGCTTTACTAACAATGTTAACGGCTCGAAATGAGTTGTGATAGCTACCTTCCCTCTTCCTTGTAAGGTTACATTAAACAACCCACCTGACATCACTCCTGCCATTTTACGCATTAAATGAATATCCCAATCAATACTTGGCTCAAAAGCAAGTAAATCATTGCCGTTTACACAAATACTTTCATCCTTTAAATCGAAGACCGTTATTTTTTTCCCTTGATCGGCTAAATAAAGTCGCCCCTTACCTTTCGCTTTCATAAGTTGTGTACCTTCGCCGGTTAATGCTTTTTTAAACATTTTACCGAGGCCATGTTCCAACACACGCTCACGCTCAAACTTAATATCTCCTATATATGAAATCATCGCGCCCATTTTCGACCAAACCTCGCCATTTAGGTTGACCTCTAATACACGCTCAGTTTCTAACTCGAAATATTCATTTTCGTTGTCGTCTTGCTGTGTTTTATTGATAAATTCATTTAAAGAAAATTTCCCCATATCACATTGCCTCCTTATTTATTTTATATACGTTTTAACATATGAAAAGATTCAATCAAATGAAAGAAGTGATAAAAACAAACAATTGAATTATTAGATGACTCTACTAAAAAGACTAGCTTTAAGGGAGCGCGACAAAAAACCAGTTTTAGGTCGCCCTCTTAAAAATGAACCCTACAATTGCTTTCCGTTACAAAATTTCTCTTTTGGTAGCGAAATCACTTTATTTCCCGTAATGATATTGACATCAGACATCAGCTGTTATACATTAAACAGAGATTAATCAAGTGTTATATAACAATAGCTACAAAAAAAAGACCATACAAGCGTCATGTGCGAAATGACTCTCATATGGCCGATACCTTCAAGTGCGAATTGAAAGTATAATTTATTGTGTAGCGGAGACGTCTCCAACCTTTTCAGAAGCTTGTTTTAATGCTGTTCGTTTACGTACATCTGCACGTAAAGTTAATGAAATAATTAATGAAGCAGCAATTAATCCTGTAAACACATAGAATACTGGAATATAACTTCCATAAGCGTTTTTAATTGTGCTCACTAAAAGCGGCCCAAAAATACCACCTAATGACCAAGTTGTTAATAAATAACCATGAATAACTCCGAGTTGTTTCGTACCGAATAAATCACTTGCAAACGCTGGTAGATTCGAGAAACCACCACCATAGCAACTAACAACTAAGAAAATAAGTGCTTGGAAAACAATAACGTTTGTTGTATGCGGTAAGACAATAAATGTAACTAGCTGTGCGATAAAGAAAATGACAAAGACGTTCGAACGACCAATATAGTCAGACACAGCAGCCCATATTAAACGACCACCACCATTAAATAATCCCATTATTCCTACCATTGCTGCGGCTCCCGCAACTGATAATCCTACAATTTCTTGAGCCATTGGAGATGCAACAGAAATCATCATAATACCTGCTGTTACGTTTACTAAATGCATCGACCAAAGCATCCAGAAATGCTTAGTTTTCACAGCTTCACGTGCTGACATGACAGCTAAATCTTTTTTCACTACTTCTTTACCGTTATTTGCAGCAGCCTTCATATTAGCTGGCATATAACCAGGTGCAGGCGGTACTATATATAAAGCCCCTAAAATCATTAACGTGAAATAACTTGCCCCTAAAATAAAGTACGTTGTAGAAATACCTACAGCCTCCATTAAGTTAGCTGCGACTGGCGCTGTAATAAGTGCCCCTGAACCAAATCCAAGTACAGCCATACCTGTTGCTAAACCGCGGCGATCAGGGAACCATTTAACTAATGTCGATACAGGCGAAATATAACCAATACCCATACCCAATCCACTTAGTAAACCATATGTTAACCAGTACAATGTTACGGAATCCATAGAAATCGCTAGTCCCGCACCAGCTTGTCCTGCTCCAAATAGAACAGCTGCTATCATTGCAGATTTACGTGGCCCCATTTTTTCTACTAAGTTACCGAATAATGCTGCTGAAAAACCAGCAAGCCCCATCATTATTGTGAAGGCAACCGTTACGTTTGTTTCACTCCATCCCATTTCTGTGACAATCGGTAGCTTGTATACACTGTATGCATATGCTCCACCGATCGAAAGATGAATAGCGATTGCGGATAATGCAATTAACCATCTATTTTTATTCATAATTTCTCTTTTCTCCCCTCTTTTGCTACCTGTGAAAGTTTTATGAACGTCCCTGAAAACAATTTAACACTTAGAATTATTCAAATGCAAGATGTTTTTTAAAAAAATATTATTTCTCGAAAAAGTATTTTATTTTTCACCCTAGTGATTTTATAACGAAAACCCTACAGCCTCTAAGTAAATAGATGTTTATTAAACGAAAACCACAACATTTTTTAGCTAATATTATTTTTCTACTCTATTATCTAGTTATACATAAATTATTTTGATATAATTAATTTTGTGCATATTTTCACATACAAACTATGTATATTGCCTTTTTTCTAACTCTCATTAATCCTGCACATTTCTTTAATAGGACACAAAAAGATAATCACCATGTAGAAATTTTTAGAATAAAAGAGAATTTTAAAGCTTAAATAAATGAATTTCTTTCCCGTAAAAGGATACTAAAATACGCTATTAAATGATTTATTTAACTTTTAATGGATATTCAATTAAATAAACCCAATACACATTTTGTATATTTCAAAATGAATCATCACTACCCATTCATTTTTATTATTCAAATATATATTTTTTCACTTAAAATGAATCCTGCACATTTTTTAGACTATAGCAAGTAATGCTTTTTAAACTTAAAAGCGACTAAACCAATCAGTTATAACAAAAAACTTTGCTATAGCACACAAGTAATAACAGTAGATTTTGGCGTTAAGCCAAAATAAAATAGTAAAAGTTGTAGGGTGAGATATTTTCCTACAACTTTCTTGAACTAATTCTTTTTTTGTACAATTAAAATCCCTATGATAGATGCCAATATTATAATCAAACTGCTTAAAAACATGGCGAGTTGAATGCTTATATGGTCAATCAAATAGCCAAAAATATAATAGCCAATTGGTAAAAATAAAAGCCCACCGAACATTTGTAAACTTGTCACACGACCAAGGTATTCTTCTTCAATTAATTCTTGTACCGCACTATCCCATATAATCACAAATGAGGTAATAGCAAAACCGATACAAAACAACATCAATAAAGAGAGTAGAAAGATATTTGAAAAGGATAAAAATAAAATGAGCAACCCAACACTAAGCATAAAAAGATAATATTTTTTGAAGTTATTCGAAACCTCGCGTTGCCTACTAATAAACCATGCCCCTAAAAATGCTCCTAATGCCATGCTACTCAATAACCAGCCAAAACTTTCAATCCCCTTAAAGTATTCATTTGCATAAATAGGTAGGATAATAACATCAAATGAGGCAATCCCAATATTTACAACGGAACCAATCAAGATGCTATAACCTAGCCATTTATGTTGAATTAACACTTGGAAACCCTCTTTATATTGTTGCCATAATGTTTTTTTCGATTCAACTGCTGGCTTTCTTTCTATAGATAGAAAGGCAAAGGCGAAAGCGGCAAGTAAAAATGAAACAGCGTTGATACCAAATGTAATAAATATGCTAAAAGTTACGACTAAATAGGCAGCTAGAATAGGTCCAATCATTTCGAAGATTTGTTGTGCCATAGTTCGATAAGAATTGGCTTTTACTAGATATTCTTTATCCACAATACTAGGCAAGATTGCTTTTAATGCTGGACGATATAAAGTATTTAATGTCCCTAAGAAAAAGGTAAGCAAATAGATGTGCCAAATACGAATATGTTTGTTTATGATGAGATAAGTGATTAGTAAAAGAGCAATACCTCTTACTAGATTGATGATAACAATTAGAAACTTCTTAGGTAGCTGATCCACGAGCATACCACCTAAAAGAAGAATCAGCAGTTGAGGTATAATAAACATGCTTTGCGTTGCACTAATATCGCTCGCTTGACCACCTAAATGAATAATTAAAAAAGGCAAGGAAGTTGTAAATAAAGCAGCGCCGATAAATGAAACAATTTGTCCGCTAAATAGCATCACAAAGTTTTTATTTTTCCACATCGTTATTCCTCCAATATGATTCATATTTTTTTGGAGATTTTATGATATTGATTAAAAATAGATTATAATACCTAGATCATTTACCAACATATACAAAATTCTACAGAAAAACTGACCTATCAGTTTTTCTGTGGGACTCTCTTTTTCACTTAAAAGATGAAAAAAGAATTCATTTCTATTAAGGTTATTGCTACCAACCAAACACCAAAGAAAGGATTCTTATAATCTCAACTTCGTAGTTAGATAAACCATTCCTAATGCTGCTAAAGTTGCATTTATAACCGCTCCATTGGCTACAAGGATTACGCGTTTACCCTCTAATACTCTATTAGTTTAATTCTCGCTAGATCTTGATTTGGGGAATTTTTTTGAGGAAACATTCTTGTTCTTTCTTCTTTCGTTAAACCTTCTGCATCTCCATAATCCCGCTCACTAAATTGGGACATTTCTTGTAAAGGAATATTAATGTCTTCTTTAATAATATAATCATTGCCGTCTGCTTTGCTTGATCAATACTTGTATCATTTAAGGGAAAATTTATTCTCCCTTGCAATTTTCCAAGCTATTCCATTCGCTTACCTCATGTCCCACAATACAAATTGTAAATATAAAAAGGCAGAATCAAAATTTGATTCTGCCTTTTATCATATATTAATGAAATGATCCAACCATCAAAAGTGCTTCCATTAAGACTCACCTGTTCTGTAACAAGTAATCTTAACTTTTATAGAAGCATGTAAAGTTGTTTCCTTCATTTATTTAACGACGATATTAACAAGCTTACCTGGAATGACAATAATTTTTACTAAATTTTTGCCTGCCATATACTCTTGTACTTTGTCATCTGCAAGTGCTACTTTTTCGATTTCTTCTTTTGAAGCGTCTTTTGCTACAATGATTTTCGCACGTACTTTGCCGGCAACTTGAACAGCGACTTCCACTTCATCATCAACAAGTTTAGACTCATCATATGTTGGCCATTGCGCATAGGAAAGTGTTTCGCCATGACCTAAAATCTGCCATAACTCTTCAGCAACGTGTGGAACCATTGGAGCTAGCATTTTCACAAAGCCTTCAGCGTAAGCTGTTGGAATAACATCGGCTTTGTAGCAATCATTGATGAATACCATCATTTGTGAAATAGCTGTATTGAAGCGAATACCTTCGTAGTCCTCTGTCACTTTTTTCACAGTTTGATGATATGACTTTTCTAGAGTTTTGTCATCAGAAGCTTGAATTTTCGCAGTGATTGTACCGTCTTCTTCATTGACAAATAGACGCCAAATACGATCTAAGAAACGACGTGCCCCGTCTAAGCCATTTGTTGACCATGCAACAGATGCTTCAAGTGGACCCATAAACATTTCATATAGACGTAAAGTATCAGCACCGTGTGAAGAAATGATTTCATCAGGGTTAACGACATTACCTTTTGATTTAGACATTTTTTCATTACCTTCACCAAGAATCATCCCTTGGTTAAATAATTTGTGGAATGGCTCTTTCGTGTGTACAACACCTAAATCGTATAATACTTTGTGCCAGAAGCGAGCGTATAGTAAGTGTAATACGGCATGCTCTGCCCCACCGATATAAATATCCACTGGTAACCAGCGTTTCAGTAACTCAGGATCCGCAATTGCTTCTTTATTTGTTGGGTCAATATAACGTATGAAGTACCAGCTAGAACCTGCCCACTGTGGCATCGTGTTCGTTTCTCGACGACCTTTTTTGCCTGTTTCAGGGTCAACAACATTCACCCATTCAGAAATATTCGCTAGTGGAGATTCACCAGTACCCGAAGGACGAATATTATCTGTTTTTGGTAGCATTAATGGTAATTCTGATTCTGGCACTGGCGTCGTTGTACCATCTTCCCAATGAATCATAGGGATTGGCTCACCCCAGTAACGTTGACGAGAGAATAACCAGTCGCGAAGACGGTAAGAAATTTTCTTCTCTCCTACACCTTTTTCCTCAAGCCATTCAATTGCCTTAGCAATACCGTCCTCTTTGTTCAAGCCATCAAGGAAGTCAGAGTTAATGTGCTTACCATCTCCTGTGAATGCTTCTTTACTAATGTCTCCACCTTCAAGAACAGGAGTAATTTCTAAACCAAATTCTTTTGCAAATTCATAGTCACGCTCATCATGTGCTGGAACTGCCATGATTGCACCTGTACCATATGATACTAATACGTAGTCTGCAATCCAAATCGGCATTTTCTTACCGTTAATTGGATTCACTGCATAGGCACCTGTGAATACGCCTGTTTTTTCTTTCGCTAGATCTGTACGTTCTAAATCAGATTTCATTTTTACTTTATCTAAATAAGCTTCAACAACTTGACGTTGTTCAGCAGTTGTAATTTGCTCCACTAAATGATGTTCAGGTGCAAGAACACAGTATGTAGCACCAAATAAAGTATCAGGACGAGTTGTAAATACTGTGAAGTTTTCATCTGTGCCATCTATACTAAATGTTACTTCTGCACCTTCTGAACGGCCAATCCAGTTTCGTTGCATATCCTTAATAGACTCTGGCCAATCAACTTCCTCTAAGTCGTCGATTAAACGATCAGCAAAGGCAGTAATTTTAAGCATCCATTGTTTCATCGGACGACGTTCTACCGGGTGACCACCACGCTCTGACTTTCCATCAATAACTTCTTCGTTTGCAAGTACTGTTCCTAGTGCTGGACACCAGTTTACAGCTACTTCATCTACATAAGCTAAACCTTTTTTATAAAGTTGGATAAAGATCCATTGTGTCCATTTATAATATTCTGGATCTGTTGTGTTAATTTCACGATCCCAATCATAGCTAAAGCCTAGCTCTTGGATTTGACGCTTGAATGTCGCAATATTTTTCGCTGTAAATTCTGCTGGGTCATTTCCTGTATCAAGTGCATATTGTTCTGCTGGTAAACCGAATGCATCCCAGCCCATAGGATGTAGCACGTTATAGCCTTGCATGCGCTTGAAGCGTGAAAGGATGTCTGTCGCTGTGTAGCCCTCTGGATGTCCTACATGAAGACCTGCACCAGATGGGTATGGGAACATATCTAATGCATAAAATTTCGGTTTTTCTGTTTCATTTTCAGTTTTGAAAGTTTTGTTATCAGCCCAATATTGCTGCCACTTTTTTTCAATTTGTTGATGATTAAAACTCATTATTTTTCCTCCTTTGAATGCGTCATACTTTTCACTTAAAGAATTGACAAAATATTTAAAAAATAAAAAAACTCGTCCCTTCCTTTGTCAGAAAGGGACGAGAGAATTCGTATCTCCCGCGGTACCACCCACATTAGTGATCACACTCGGCTCTTGCTTCCTTAACGCGGAATGAACGGCACGCGCTATTTCACGCGGGCAGACTCAGAAGGCGAGTTCAATTTGCTTTCCTACTAGCTCCCACCAACCGCTAGCTCTCTAAAAAGAACCACAAATTTACTATTCCTCATCACTGTCTTTACAAGTATTGCATTTATTCTAATAGAAAGTATTGAAAAGCACAAGACTTTGTTTACATCCTACCCATTTTTGAACAATTCAATCCCTATTTGTTACAGTTATTTTAAACTACGAGAAAGCTCCGTAAAGATAACCCCTAGCGCATAAGCACCAGCATCCGGATAGCCTAGGCTTCTTTCACCAACTGTACCAGCACGACCCATTCGAGCAACGATTCCTTTTGTATATTCCGCTCCTTTAACCGCAGCCTCTGCTCCGTTTTCAAAAGCTGTTTTAAAATCCGTACCAGCTGCAGCGCTTTCTAACCAAGCATTTACACAAGGTACAAACGCATCTACAAGCGTTTTATCGCCTACCTCTGCCCCTCTTCCAAAAGAGCGCTCACCGACAGACTGTATACCTTTAAGCGTAGCTTGTAACATTTCAGCAAACTCACTGACTGTTAATTCCATTTTTTCTTCTACAGCTTTACTTGCAGCTCGGAAAGCCCCGCCCCATATTGGACCAGAAGCTCCTCCGCAATGCTCCATAATTACCATAGAACTCGCATCAAGGAAAGTCCCAATATTTAAATGTTCTTGATTTAGAATCGAGCTCCATTCTCGTTTCAATTGCTTAAATCCTTTAGCGACGCTCATTCCGAAATCGCCATCACCTGCATGGGTATCCAATTCGCAGAAAGGTACTTCGTTCTTAATAATAATTTCGCTCATTTTATCTACGAGATAAATCATATTACTTAATGTGATTACCTCATTTTTGATGATCGCGTGTTCTTCCTCTGTTTCCGTCTCAAAGAAAACTTGCTTCTCTTCTACGTGATCAATAATATCTACGTATTCTACACTCTTAACTGGTCCATCTACCTTAAATGCAGGGGTATTACATTCTTTCGAAAGCAATGTTTTCAGCTCATCATCTAGTTTCATTACTGTTAGAGATATTCCAGCCATATCAATACTTGTCATGTAATTGCCGACAAACGTTCTATTGATTCGTATCTTTCTTTTACTCAATTCTCTAGTCACTGCATTGTTAAACAGATAAAGTTCTTGAAGCGGTGTACCACCAAATCCATTTACTAGAACAGCTATTTCAGCATCTTCATCTAGCCCTAAATCTTTCATAAGGTCATTTGTCATACGTAAAGCTAAGTCATCTGCAGCCATCATTTTTTCTCGTTTTCTTCCTGGCTCTCCATGAATACCGACGCCATATTCCATCTCATCTTCACCCAATTTGAATGTCGGTGAGCCACTAGCCGGAACTGTACAGGAGGTTAGCGCTAGACCAATTGTTCGAACATTTGCCGCTGCTTTTTCTGTCACAGCTTTGACCTGCATCAAATCCATACCTTCTTCCGCGGCGGCACCAGCGATTTTATGTACTAACACAACTCCCGCAACGCCCCGGCGTCCTACTGTATAAAGACTATCTTCTACTGCGATATCATCATCTACGCGGACATATTCTACTTGAATGCCATCCTCAGAAGCTAATTGAGCACCATTTTTAAAGTTCATAATATCTCCGCTGTAATTTTTAATAATGAGCAGTGTACCTTTTTTGCTAGCTGTTGCTTTAATTGCTTGATATACCTGTATTTGTGAAGGAGAAGCAAAGACATCACCACATACTGCAGCATCCAACATTCCTTTCCCGACTAACCCCGCATGTGCCGGTTCATGTCCACTACCGCCACCGCTAATTAAAGTTACCTTATTTTCATTCATTTCTTTTTTCTTAATTACTTTATATGTTTTTAACAACTCAAGTTCCGGATGAGCCATAACCATCCCATTGCACATTTCCATAACGAGTGTTTCAGGTTGATTCATAATTTTCTTCATTTTTATTCCTCCCGTGTAAGCTTGGTTATATTCTTCGCAGCCTATTCATATCCATACTTCTATAATTATTCTTAGGAGATTCCTGCTATGATATGATTTCTTTTATTTGAAAGCATATTCTTATTAATTATAGCAAAATGAAAGCGTTTTATCGAAAAGGACAAAATGAACGATTTGTCTAAAAACACTCAGCTTTTTTATAGAAAGAGAATAAAGTTGTAGAGATGATTATCATAACCTCTCAGGCAGTTCATCTCCCACCTAACTTCTACGCTTTCATAGAAGTACGAGTTGGGAGACTTGTACCTGATGCTTCGCTTTCGGTGAGATAAATCACTGCCCGTTAACGCGGGATAAAGTTAAACTTTAAGCAGGGGGGACTTTCTCTACCCCCACTGCTTATTAGTCTTCACCAATCGGGCGTTAACGGGCAGTTTATCTTCCTGATAACTTACTGCCCGTTAACGCGGGATAAAGTTAAACTTTAAGCAGGGGGGACTTTCTCTATCCCCACTGCTTATTAGTCTTCACCAATCGGGCGTTTACGGGCAGTTTATCTTCCTGATAACTTACTGCCCGTTAACGCGGGATAAAGTTAAACTTTAAGCAGGGGGATTTTCTCCATCCCCACTGCTTATTAGTCTTCACCAATCGGGCGTTTACGGGCAGTTTATCTTCCTGATAACTTACTGCCCGTTAACGCGGGATAAAGTTAAACTTTAAGCAGGGGGGACTTTCTCTATCCCCACTGCTTATTAGTCTTCACCAATCGGGCGTTTACGGGCAGTTTATCTTCCTGATAACTTACTGCCCGTTAACGCGGGACAATTCCTGACATTCACGGAAAGCAAAATGCTTACATCCAATACATTTATTTGTATCTAAATAGCTTAAAGCTTTATTTATGGCTTCTCCTGTACGCTGATAGAAATTCTCTTCACCAATTTCAGCATATAAACCATTTTTTTGTAGTGCTAACTTCAATTCATCTTGCACACCTGTAACTAAAATAGTGCCACCCTGGGCTTTAAAATTCCGGATGACATTACCAAAATATGTCTCACCTGTCGTATCCATAAAAGGCACTTTACTCATACGTAATATCAAAACTTTTTGTTGTTGTTGAATGGAACTTACAATTGCCTCCTCAAAAGTTTGAGCTGCACCAAAGAATAGCGGGCCCTCAACTGTATAAATACTAATTTGTGGACAATCACGTTTCTGATGAACAACATGTGATTGTACCTTCCCACTCTCTTTCGAATGATCCGGTAATACTTTTGTTACTACAAGCTTTTCGCTCATACGCTTCGCAAATAATACGACTGCTAACACAAGTCCAACCTCAACAGCTAATGTTAAGCTTGTAAAGACAGTCAGTAAAAACGTAATCATTAAAACGAGAGAATCTCCTGATTTTAATTTAACGATATGCGCAAAATGCTTTTGCTCACTCATATTCCAAGCTACAACCATTAAAACTGGAGCCATACTTGCTAATGGAATATGTGAAGCAAATGGCGCTAGTAATAATAAAGTGACTAATACAAATACACCGTGAATAATACCTGATATCGGTGATACTGCACCTGTTTTAATATTTGTCGCAGTACGAGCAATAGCTCCTGTAGCAGGGATTCCTCCAAAGAAAGGAGTAACGATATTAGCAATTCCTTGACCAACGAGTTCTCGATTACTATTATGCTTTGTATTTGTCATGCCATCTGCTACGACTGCAGATAGAAGTGATTCAATTCCACCAAGCATGGCAATCACAAACGCTGGTCCAATAAGTAACTGAATTTTCTCTAATGTGATCTCTGGAATTGCAAAATTCGGTAATGTATTTGGAATTTGACCATAGGCCGTTGCGATTGTGGCAACTTGTCCAGAAAAAAAGAACGTTGCAATTAATGTAGAAACAACAATGCCTGCTAACGCCCCTGGAACTTTGGGTAAAACTTTAGGTGTTATTAAAATTATGATGAGACTAGTGATTGCCGTTAAAACACTATAAAAGTTTGTTGTACCAATATGCATAACAATTTCTTTTACATTGTCAATAAAATACTCGTGTCTTTTAATATTAGTCAAACCTATGAAATTGGCAATTTGTCCTGTAAATATAATAACTGCAATTCCCGCTGTAAAACCTATTGTCACGGGACGGGGGATAAATTTAATTAATGAGCCAAGCTTAAACAAGCCCATTAAACACAAAATAACCCCTGCCATTAATCCAGCAATAAGTAAGTTTTCATAGCCATACGAAATGACTACCCCTAACAGAATTGGTACAAACGCACCTGTAGGTCCTCCGATTTGAAACTTCGAACCACCCAAAAGAGAAATAAGTATTCCAGCAATAAAAGCTGTATATATTCCATACTCAGGCTTAACACCTGACGCAATGGCAAAAGACATTGCCAGCGGTATTGCCACAATCCCGACAATAATCCCTGATATTAAATCTTTCTTCAAATGATGAACAGAATATCCTGCATATCGCCCTGTAAACAGTGACTTCATCTATAAATCTTCCCTTCAAAATAATAAGCAAGGTAAATGTTTCATAAGAACACAGTCTACAAAATTTACATATCCTCTTCATTATTTTCGTTAATAGTCATTTCTTCTAATCTTGAAATTGTATTTATCAAATGATTGTTGAAAATATCCTTTGCAACACCAAGTAATTCTCCAATCATCGGATCACTTAAAGAATAATAAACTTTTTTCCCCTCTTTCGTCCCATGCACAATATTTTTGCCTCGTAATACACTTAATTGCTGAGAAACAGCTGAGCCCTCTTTTTCTAAGCAGCTTTGAATTTCATTGACATTTTTTTTACCATCTACAAGTAATTCTAGAATTCTAATTCGTAATGGATGTGCTAAAGCTTTAAAAAAATCTGCCTTAAATTGCTGCAAGCTCTCTTCCACATAAATCCCTCCAAGTTTCATATTCATATATTCAAATATTTGAATATGTATGATTGATTGTACGCTACAATATGCTAACTTTCAATAGCAAACATAAAAAAACGAGCAAAAAACGTGTTTCCCACACGGTTTTCGCTCGTTTTGAAAATATTTTTGTTAAATCTAACTATCGTTCTGTCACTGTTTTACGTAAAGGATAATCATAGATTAGGCATGGAATAATCGCAAACAATACTATAATTACTAGGATTAATACGAGTACAATCATGCCAAACTGATCGACCATAATACCACCAAATAGAGGGCCAATCATACGGCCAGTTGTTGCCGCACTATTAATAATCCCTTGATAAAAGCCCTGACGCCCTTTTGGCGCAAGCTGATTGGCGATGGTAGGTAAAGCAGGCGTATAAAACATTTCACCAAAAGTCAGCACAACCATCGCTGCCCCAAACATTTTAAAATCACTTGCAAATGCAATGATTCCAAAGGATATTGCGATAAGGATAACACCAAATACTAATTGACGCTTCAATTTATTTTCCCAGCGTTTCACTAACGGAGCAATTAGCGGTTGCCCTAAAACGATAAGTAGTCCATTAATAGTCCAAAGTAAGCTGTACTGTTTCAATCCTAATCCTAGATCTTGTGTATAGGAAGAAATAGTCGCACTCCATTGCGAATAAGCTAGCCAGCATAGTACAGAGGAAGCACTTATAATTAATAATGCATAAAATGGCGCTTTATTAATAATTCGCTTACTTTCTCCCACGACATTCTTCGGTGCAATGCTCCCCGCTTCTAATCGTTTAAAAGTAAAAAACGCGATAAAAAAGAACAAAATATACATAGCTAAGTTGACCTTAAAGACGTAGTCAAATTTGTAATCAGCAACAACACCAGCTAGTGCAGGTCCAATGGCTACTCCTAAATTTTGAGCTAAATAAATTGCGTTAAAAGCCTTTCGTCCGCCCTCAGGCCACGCAGTTCCAGCTAAAGCAAACATTCCTGGGAAGACAATACCCCCACTAAAGCCAAGTATCGTTAAAATCCACACATAATGCGGCCAGCCGTGCCAAATCGTTAAAGCAATTAATGAAGCAATCGTCAAAAGAATGCCCAACATTGTTGATTTATAGCCACCTATTCTATCAAATAAGTAACCGCCTAAGAGATTTCCTAATACACCAGCAGCAGAATTCAACATCAACACAAAGCCAGCCATCGCAAGTGACTTCCCTAAATAATCGTGCATATAAATGGCGTTTAAAGGCCATAAAAACGAGTTGCCCGTCGTGTTCACAAGCATTCCGATAATTAAAAACCAAACACTTTTTGGCATAGATTGACCTCCATTATTTCGCTACTCTAAATAGTTAGTTTATGTTGAAAAATACAAAAGCACAAGAAAAATAATTTTACTCTTTTTACATACTCTTTAGAATATATTTTGTGTAGCTTTCGTTCTGTCCACCTCATGATTAACTCCGGTTGATGTACTTTTTGCTCAGCTTCCCACAGCATTCACTCCGGTCATTCACATAATATTAAATTCTTCCCTCATGACGGAAGCACTAGCACGTGATAAAATATAGTGTTAGAGGAGTGAAATAAATGACAGAAACAAACTTTCCTTTTCCTTCAGATGGAAAAAGATATTATACATGGAATCGCTATTTACGTGAGCAATTTGGTCATAAAGTTTTTAAGGTAGCACTAGACGCGGGCTTTGACTGTCCAAATCGTGATGGTACCGTTGCCTTTGGAGGCTGTACGTTTTGTAGTGCAGCAGGTTCAGGTGATTTTGCGGGCAACAAAGTTGATCCTATCGAAGTGCAATTTGCTGAAATCCGTGACAAAATGCATCAAAAATGGAAGGACGGCAAATACATGGCCTACTTCCAAGCATATACAAATACACACGCACCACTTCCTGTATTAAAGGAAAAATTTGAAGCTGCATTGGCTCAAGAGGGTGTTGTTGGATTATCTATTGCAACGCGACCAGATTGTCTTCCAGATGATGTAGTTGAATATTTAGCTGAATTAAACGAGCGCACCTATTTATGGATTGAGCTCGGACTTCAAACAGTGCATGAAAAAACAGCAAATCTTATCAACCGTGCCCACGACTATGCAACATATGTGGAAGGTGTTGAAAAGCTACGAAAGCATGGTATTCGTGTATGCTCTCACATTATTAATGGCCTTCCTCTTGAGGACTATGACATGATGATGGAAACTGCTCGTGAAGTCGCAAAGCTTGACGTACAAGGTATTAAAATTCATTTACTACACCTTTTAAAAGGTACACCAATGGTTAAGCAATATGAAAAGGGCATGTTAGAATTTTTAGATCAGGACATTTATACAAAGCTAGTAGCAGATCAACTTGAAATTCTACCACCAGATATGGTTATTCACCGTATTACAGGTGATGGACCAATTGATTTAATGATTGGCCCTATGTGGAGTGTTAATAAATGGGAAGTATTAAATGGCATTGATGCAGAGCTTGAACGCCGTGGAAGCTGGCAAGGGAAATTTTATCAAGCTGAGGTTGCCAAATGAAGCTACAACGCGTTTTACAATATGCACAACAGCTGATAAAAGATACAGTTGAAGAGGGCGACACTGTAGTAGACGCCACAGCAGGAAACGGCCACGATACATTGTTTTTAGCACAACTTGTCGGTGATGAAGGTCAAGTATACGCCTTTGATGTTCAAAAGAGCGCTGTTGATGCAACTCTCCATCGCCTTTTAGACAATGGCTTAGAGCATCGTGCACTTGTTTTAAATAGAGGGCATGAAGAAGTAGCCAACTATGTCCACAAGCCAGTAGCTGCTGCAATTTTCAATCTTGGTTATTTGCCTGGTAGTAATCACGACATCGTTACACAGCCAAATACAACAATACAAGCACTTGAAGATTTGCTAAAGCTGCTCAAAATCGGTGGTCTTATTGTTCTTGTCATTTATCACGGTCATCCGGGTGGTAAAGAAGAACGAGATGCTGTGATAGAATATGTCAGTCAACTTCCCCAAAAATATGTACATGTATTAAAATACGAGTTTCTAAATCAACAAAATGATCCACCCTTTGTGATTGCTTTGGAGAAAATGAAAGATTATTAAATTTCACATCAGTAAAGTGTGAGAGATCAACGTTTCTAACATTGATTTCTCACGCTTTTTAAGGTTTTGAGCAGTTATGTCTCAGCGTCTTCTTTGTTTTACTCGCTCGCATTTTGTCGCCACAAAAATTCAGTGAAGACATTCCAATTGCCCCCCAAATAGTTATACATCCATTATGGTATATAATCTTAAAAAAAGGGGGGGTGAAAATCACAAAAAAAATATTTATATCAAGTCCATTACCCTATTTATTACTGGTACTTTCAATTTTTCTACTCTTCCTTAAAAGTAATTTTGTACTATGGTCAATACTAGCTTTTGTACTAACAACAATTAATTTAATAGATAAAAAAAATGAAAACCAAGATGAAAAAGAACTTATCCTTGCAAAAAAAGGTTAGATATAACTTTTAGAATTTTTTTATCCATAAGCATTATATATATCATTATTAATAACTTCTTTTTTGAACTAGATACATCTTTTGTTTTATATACTCTTCTTTTAATACCTTTAACTTCACTATTAATACTAGCAAAAAAATGAACAAATCCCCCAAGAAAATGCTCTTTAGCATTTTTCATGGGGGATTTGCTTAAAGTAGAAATTATATAAAACTAATATCTAACTTACCTGAGCAAACATACCATTACTTTATAAAAGCGCTTTGATTTTAAACGGCTTAAAATGACAAAAATATTTTGTTTATCATGAAAGAAGGATTTTTCTAACCCTGAAACCACTTATGCTTTTTTATATTGCTATTGCTAATAAGTAAAGCTCTCGTCGAAAAGATCGAGAACTTACTTTCTTTTTAATATTTTTTATGGATAGGGAAAAATATAACTATTAATAACATTCCTAAATACAAAGGATACTTTAAAAATTCATTTGTTGAATACCCCAATAAATAAGTCATACCTATTAACATCATTACTATACCAATTGCAAACAAACCAAATCTTATTTTTTTCTTCACACATTTCCCTCCAAATTTAAAATTCTACCTCATTTTGAGCTTGCCTCTTTTAGTTTAAGTAATATCGATTTGTTGCGAGACCTAAATAAGTTGGTTCTACCTAACCCTATAACTAATTTAAGCGCTTTTCCTCCTGCTCTTTCTTTTATTTAAAAATATGGTATCAAAAAGGGACAGCTTGATGCTATCTCTTTAAACTCTTAGTTCAAAAATAGTAAAAAAGTCTACTGGATTCTTCTTTCTTAAAATTAATTTAATTGAATGGTTGTTTTTAACGTTAATATTTACACTATATATAATAGATGTACATCAAAAACTATAAAAAGGAGTGTTTTATTTATGGCTAGTGCTGTCATTGATGCAAATATTGCAGTAACAGGTGTTACAAAAAACACTAATGGAACAATTAAAGTAACTTATAAAGTAAAGGTAAAAGATGCAGGGAAAAAAGGCATTTCTATTGGCTACGAATGGCCAAGTAATTATCGATTAAGTGATAGTAGTTTTACAACAGTAGCTAATACTGTTGGTACTCATACTATTACTCTTCCTAAACCAAAAGTTAATGCTATTGGAACTCAAAATGTTGTTGCTAAACTTTCAGGAAGATACACGGAGAGCAAACATCTTAAGTCAGTATTTAATTATCCTGATAAAAAAGAAGTAACATATCATGAAGTTAGTAAATTAGAGGCTGGAGCTGAATATTTTGTAGTTGTAGGTTTAGGTGCCGCAATTGAGTATTACTTCAAAAAAAGTAAAATTGGATTCGTTTTAGGCAAAGCATATTTAGGATTCATAACTTATTATGGTCTTACTAGTATTGGTGTAATTGAAGATTTTCCACCAGCAGTTGTAGGACAGTATCTAAAGGTTACAACTTGGTATTCTTCTCAAGGATTCCATGTGAAAACTGAAATTTGGGCAAATAAATCTTCGTTTGATAAAAAAGCAAAAGCCATTTATGTTGGAACAGCAGTTTCTAAATGGTAAAACTTTGTTTACAGTCTCAGACTATAAACGACAGTGGATACGCGGTTTGATTGGGAAGAGACTACGTTTTCCAAATGGATTGATGAATGGAAAAGTGAAGATGAACCCTTTGTTGAGAATCTAATTCAAGAAGTTATTCAAGAAATGTCACATCAAAAGATTATTGCTGATGAGAAAAAATCATCAATTATGATTACACCTGAAAGCATTGACACTTTACTGCAAATGGTAGAGGAAAATAAAGCTAAATATGAACACAGCGATAAATATTTAGATATATTAAATCGTTGGAAACAAGGTGATTTTAAATCGGTTGATAAAGACCATAATGATATGTGGCATATTCAAGGAACAAAAGAAGGTGGACTAGCCATTGGTATTGCTACAAAAGAGCAAGAACAAGACTATATATTCCAAGTCTTTGGTATTCCAGTAGCAAGAGACTGAGTCATAAGTATGTTTTCACAGCAAAATTAAAAAAATTTCACATCAGAAAAGCGCGAGAAATCAACATTCCTAACATTGATTTCTCACGCTTTTTAAGGTTTTGACCTCTATTATCTATTTATTTTTACGTTTTTCATTATAATCTACCCAGAAATCTGCACCTTTAATTCCCAGTTTACGAGGATCAAAAACAGGATCTTTTCCTTCTTTTTTCTGTTTCTCATAGTCCTTTAATGCGACTATAGCAGGCTTCATAATAATTAAAATCGCTAAAACGTTAATCCAAACCATTAGGCCTAATCCAACATCCCCCATCGCCCAAGCAAGATCGGATGTGCGGACTGTACCGTAAAACGCAGAAATTAAAATTGCAAATTTAGCAAGCCATATGACGACTTTTTCTGTAGCTCCTGAGAATAAATAAGCCACATTTGTTTCGGCAATGTAGTAGTATGCCATAATTGTCGTAAAAGCAAAGAAGAATAAGGCAATTGCTACGAATGGTCCACCAAAACCTGGTAGTGAAGAATCGACTGCATATTGTGTGAAGGCTGCACCTTCTTTAATACTTTTCGCAAATGTTATTTGTTCTTCTCCCGTTAATCCGCCTTTATTGAAATCACCAACATAAACATATGAATCAGCGCCATCTGCTGCTTTTTCATCGTGTACATTATACATACCAGTAAATAAAATCATAAATGCTGTAGCTGAACAGATTAATAGAGTGTCAATATACACAGAAGCTGCTTGAACGATACCTTGTTTAGCAGGGTGTGATACTTCTGCTGCCGCTGCCGGATGCGCACCTGTTCCTTGACCTGCTTCATTTGAATAAATACCACGTTTAACCCCCCATGCAATAGCGGAGCCAATAATACCACCAAAGATTTCATGCGCACCAAATGCGCTAGAAAAAATTAATCCAAATACAGCTGGTACTTCTTTAATATTCATTGCAATAATAATGATGGCCATCAGAATATAGGCTAATGCCATAAACGGTACAATGATCTGTGCAGCATTGGCAATCCATTTAACACCACCGATAATAATAGTACCTAATAATACGACAATAACAAGTCCTGTAATCCAAGTCTTAACATCGAAAGCGTTTTCAACAGCTGTCGCAATTGCATTCGATTGAACACCCGGCATCAAAATTAACATGGCAGCTAATGCGGCAACAGCAAAAATAACTGCAAACCACTTTTGCCCCATTCCTTTTTCTATGTAAAAAGCTGGCCCGCCACGATATTCTGTATCTTTCTCTTCTTTATAAATTTGAGCCAACGTCGACTCAACGTAAGCAGTTGCCGCACCGATAAAGGCGATTGCCCACATCCAAAAAACAGCACCAGGTCCCCCCATCCCGATTGCTGTAGCAGTACCGGCAATATTACCTGTACCTACTCGACCAGATAATGCGATAGACATCGCTTGGAAAGATGAAATCCCTTTATCCGATTTTTCGCCTTTAAACATTAAAACAAACATATCTTTAATGTGTCTTACTTGTAGGAACCGCGTAATAATTGAAAAGAAGAGCCCAATTAACAAAATGCCATAAATAAACCACGGTCCCCATAAAATCTCATTAATTTTCCCAACGATTGTTTCCATTTTACCCCTCCAATGTGAAAAATATAACTTTAAGTCATTATAGTATTACACTTTTCTGAAAATTACAACATTATATTCAAGTAATAAAAAGTTAGTAATTTTCTAGTTAATTGGAGAGGTAATTCACTATTCAATTATATAGCCAATTCTTCGAAGAGCATTATTAATAAAATCACGTATATAAACAAAAATCTCGTCACGCTCTACTTCATGAAATAGATTATGATAACAGTTTTCCCATTCTTTGAATTGAAACTCTGTAAACTCCATTTGATGAAGCCAATTACGTGTTTGTTTAGTTTCAGTAATTTTATCTTTTTCAGCTGTCATAACTAACATCGGCATATTAGGGAATTCAGCCTTAGGCAATAACACTAAATTACGCATCATTTGCTGTAGTTCTCGATACCATTTCACTGAAACAACGGACGAAAAAGGAACCTCATCTTTCATCTCATCTCTACCTTCTACACTGCGCGTTAACGATTCTAATGTAATTTCATGGGTCAGCTTCACATTGGCAGTCAGGGCACTTAAACTAGTTAAAGCATTTGATAGTTTACCTGGCAATAGCTTTAACTGAAGCCAAGGTGAAGTTATGATAATCCCTGCGCATTCATATTTTCGTTTTTGCATGGTATGTAGTAATAGAGTCGCACCAAGCCCATGTCCTATTAAAAACACGGGTAAATTATACGAAAAAGCATTCTCCATTAAATGCCTTGTATATTTGTTGTATTCTTTAAAATCTTCATCGTGAACACGAGAAAATCCTACATTTACTCCATGATTAGGTAAATCCCCCATAACTATGTGGAAGCCTTCCAATCTAAGTTTTTCAATAAGCCATGCATACCATCGGTGATTTTCATATGCACCATGAAGAATAGCAACCACAGCCTTTGCTTGTCCATCAGCTTCCCATTTCCACATTTCACATAGTCCTCCTAAAAAATAATTACACAATGATTATATCGGAATATCTAGCTCATTTTAATTTTATATTTCCATCAAGTTGCGTATTTGATACGATAATATTACATCATAGAAAGAAAAGAGGCGATCCTAATGATCTATCCATTTAAAGGTAAAAAGCCAAATATCGATCCATCCGTTTTTATTGCCGATTATGCAACCGTTACTGGTGACGTTACAATAGGTGCTGAAACAACGATTTGGTTTAACACAGTTATTCGAGGGGATGTATCACCAACAATTATAGGAAAAAGAGTTAGTATTCAAGACCTCTGTTGCTTACATCAAAGCCCCAAATATCCATTAATTATTGAAGATGAAGTAACAGTAGGACATCAAGTAACTTTACATAGCTGCACGATTCGAAAAAAAGCCTTAATAGGTATGGGCTCTATAGTATTAGACGGAGCGGAGATTGGTGAGGGTGCATTCATAGGAGCGGGTAGTCTTGTACCTCCGGGCAAAGTCATTCCTCCAAATAGCTTAGCACTAGGCCGTCCTGCAAAGGTTGTAAGAGAATTAAATGATGAAGATAAAGAAGATATGGAACGCATCATACGTGAATATGTAGAAAAGGGTCAATACTATAAATCTCTTCAACCAAAAAATTAATTTAACTAAATCAAAGCAGCTCCACATTTGCTCGAGCAATCGAGCCATACATGAGTAGGAGCTTATTTTTTCGTTAAAAACAGTGAAAGGGGCTATTTAAATGTTGAGCCCCTTTCTGTAATAGTATTTTAAAATATTTTTCCAGCTACTTCATTGCTTTAGCTGAATAGTTATAAACCTGCTTTTTCTTTTAATGCGTCAGCTTTGTCTGTTTGTTCCCAAGGTACATTTAAATCTGTACGACCGAAGTGACCATATGCGGCAGTTTGCTTATAAATAGGACGACGAAGGTTAAGCATTTTAATAATCCCCGCTGGGCGTAGATCAAATAGCTCGCGTACCCATTTTACAATTTCACTTTCCGTAACTTTTCCTGTTCCGAATGTATCAACAGCTATAGATACGGGTTGAGCAACACCAATCGCATAAGCTAGTTGCACTTCAGCTCGATCAGCTAAACCAGCAGCTACGATATTTTTTGCCACATAGCGTGCTGCATATGCCGCTGAACGGTCTACCTTAGTTGCGTCCTTACCTGAGAAAGCACCTCCACCATGACGTGCATAGCCACCGTATGTATCAACGATGATTTTTCGTCCAGTTAGACCAGCATCCCCTTTAGGACCACCAATTACGAAACGGCCAGTTGGGTTGATGAAATATTTAGTATCGGCATCTAGTAATTCACTTGGAACAACTGGAGCAATAACGAATTCTTTTAAGTCTGCTTGAATTTGCTCAAGTGTAGCTTCTTCATCATGCTGTGTTGAAATTACAATCGTATCAACGTGAACTGGTACATTGTTTTCATCATATTCAACTGTTACTTGCGTTTTTCCATCTGGACGTAAATATGCTAGTTCACCAGATTTACGTACTTCCGTTAAACGACGAGCTAATTTATGCGCTAAACTAATTGGTAATGGCATAAGCTCTGGCGTTTCATTACATGCATAACCGAACATTAAACCTTGGTCACCTGCGCCAATTGCTTCAATGTCAGCGTCTGTCATAGAGCCTTCACGCGCCTCTAATGCTTGGTCAACACCTTGAGCAATATCAGGTGATTGCTCGCCAATAGCAACAAGTACTGCTAGGTTTTCAGCATCAAAGCCGTATTTTCCACGTGTATAACCGATTTCTGCTACAGTATCACGAACGATACCTTTAATATCTACATAAGTAGAAGTAGTAATTTCTCCTGCTACTAATGCTAAGCCTGTTGTTACTGTTGTTTCACACGCTACACGCGCGTTTGGATCTTCTGCTAAAATAGCATCTAAAATGGCATCCGAAATTTGGTCACAAATTTTGTCTGGATGTCCTTCTGTTACACTCTCTGATGTAAAAAGTCGACGGTTTGTCATTTGATTTTCCTCCTATTACTTTTACAAATAATATTTGCGAATTAATACGGTACTCATTACCCATGTCAAGTTCGCCCCTAAGGATTGAACTCTCAAGCCGTTGTTGCTGTCGTTGCACGTTTGCACAAGTAAAACAATTGTTGCTGTCACTACGCTTTCGCACAAATAAACAGCTGCTGCTTTTAACACGAGGATTTTCGAAAGATCCGTCATTATAATAAGGAAAGGACTGTACACTTACCTTTAATTCGTTTTTAACAATAAAAAAAATCCTTTTCTCACGCTTACTTAACATGAGGAAAGGAATAATGACTTCGTAACCTTTCACTCTTATCGTTCAAGGGGTTCCCCTTGCATCAGATTGGCACCAGCGCATGTCGTGAAATGATTCATGCAGGTTGCCGGGTTTCACAGGGCCTGACCCTCCACCAGCTCGGGATAAGAGTATCCGTTCAATATCTCATAATACGTAAAAGGTCGAACATTGTCAAATATTTTTATCTTCCTTCAGCGAGTCGCTGAAATAGAGGAACTCCGTCTAAGAACGCCACGTCCTTTGGCAATTCATCTACAAAAAACATCTGTTGCTGTCGCTACGTTTGCACTTCGCTTTCGCGCAAAAAACATTTGTTGGCCTAAAGCCTCCGGACGAAAATTATGCCATGGCATAATTGATTGTATTCTTATAAAGAAAGTATGGGTTTTATACAGAAACTAAATTGCATAATATTGTAAATTAAAACAAAATAATCCCTACTCTCCACCTCACATCATGTGTTAACATATGTGTAACCCTTTACAGCACATTTTGTAGCAAAAGCAAAGCGTTAGCTACAGAACATGTGGTGGATGAATATGATTGTAGCCCCTTTTTAGTCGAAGACAAGCTCCAACTAATAAAAAAACAAGCTAAAACTTCACATCCTGTGCGAACCCCATGTTAGCCAAAAGCTTCCAAACACAATTTTGCTGTGTCGAAAGTGAATGTGTAATCACTTATAAATAGGGTAAAAAGCATTATCAAAACGAATAAATTTACTTTTTGTCGTTTTCTTGAAAAGTAATAAAATCTGAAAAATAATTTCTGAATTAGTATAGATTATTTAAGCAATTGTGTTATACTATTTTTGAAATTAAGAAAATCTCCCCAGACTCAAGGGAATACTATAAAAAAGGATGGTATTTAATCGATGAATTCAGTAGAAATTGCAAACGAACTGAAGGAATTATTAAACGGCGGTAACATTAATGTTCAACTTTCAGTACCACAATTAGCTGAAAAAGCTACATCTCGTGGTGAAGCTATGTTAACAGTAGATGGCGCAGTTCGTGCAGAAACTGGCAAATACACTGGTCGTTCACCTAAAGATAAATATACGGTAGAAGAAGATAGCACAAAAGATAAAATTGACTGGGGCAAAGTTAACCGACCAATTTCTTCTGAAGTGTTCGATAACTTATATGTAAAAGTAGTAAAATATTTAAAAGAACGTGACGAATTATTCGTATTCAAAGGCTTTGCTGGTGCTGACAAAGATTCGCAATTAAGCATCCAAGTCATCAATGAATATGCTTGGCACAATCTTTTCGCTCATCAATTATTTATCCGTCCAACTAAAGAAGAATTAGCTTCTCATGTTGCTGACTTCACAGTTATTTCAGCTCCTAACTTTAAAGCAGATCCTGCTATTGATGGCACTGCTTCTGAAACATTCATCATTGTATCACTTGAAAAGAAAATTATCCTAATCGGTGGTACTGAATACGCTGGTGAAATCAAAAAATCTATTTTTGGTATTATGAACTACTTGTTACCACAACAAGGCATCCTTTCAATGCACTGCTCAGCAAACGTTGGTGAAGCTGGTGATGTTGCATTATTCTTCGGTTTATCTGGTACTGGTAAAACTACTTTATCAGCTGATCCTGACCGTAAGCTTATCGGTGACGATGAACACGGTTGGTCTGATAACGGTGTATTCAACATTGAGGGCGGTTGCTATGCAAAAACAATTAACCTTTCTGCTGAAAAAGAACCAGAAATCTACAATGCAATCCGCTTCGGTTCTGTTCTAGAAAACGTAGCTGTTGATCCAGAAACTCGAGTTTGTGACTATGATGATGGTTCATTAACAGAAAATACACGTGTAGCTTATCCAATTCAATACATTGAAAATATTGTTGATCCATCTGTTGCAGGTCACCCAAAAACAATCATCTTCTTAACAGCTGATGCATTTGGTGTATTACCTCCAATCAGTAAATTAACAAAAGAGCAAGCAATGTACCACTTCCTAAGCGGTTTCACGTCTAAACTTGCTGGTACAGAACGTGGTGTAACAGAGCCAGAACCAGTATTCTCAACTTGCTTCGGTTCTCCATTCCTTCCACTTCCAGCAACAGTTTATGCTGAAATGTTAGGTCAAAAAATTGACGAGCACGGTGCACAAGTATTCTTAGTGAACACTGGTTGGACTGGTGGCGAATATGGTACTGGTAGCCGTATGAAGCTTTCTTACACTCGTGCAATGGTACGTGCTGCAATCGATGGCAAATTAACTGATGTTGAAACAATTCAAGATTCAGTATTCGGATTAAACATTCCAACTTCTATTGAAGGTGTACCAACAGAAGTGCTTAATCCTCGTGATGCATGGGCAGACAAAGCTGCTTATGATAAAAAAGCTGCTGAACTTGCTGGTTTATTCAACGAAAACTTCAAGAAATTCTCAAATGTTTCTGAAGCTATCACTAAACTTGGCGGTCCATTAAAATAATTTACTAAGCAAAGGGAACGATTTAATAGTCGTTCCCTTTTTTATGTTAAAAATATGGTCAAGCAAATCTTTGTGAATGTTTTGGAGCTTTAAATGAGGGTGATTTCCGTTCCATGTTACTCGCTTTCCTGAGAGCAAGCATCTGGCCGCTTTCGCATAGATAAACCATTGTTGCTGACGCTTCACTTTCACAAAAAAACCCTGTTGCCTGAAGTTTTGTTTTATTACTATAAATTAGAGTGACGCGTTGATTGGAGTGGAGACAGAGCGACTCCTTGGGGATCAGCAATAGAGGAACGAAGGCTAAAACCATCACGTCCTGTGATAACGCCTTCGTGACCAACATCGTGTTGGCCCGAGACCCTGGAGCGAGCAGCGCGAGTGAAGCGGCTCATCGGACGCCCCCAGGAAAGCGCTCAGTCGGAACGGAAATCAACTCCCTCGTTTTGCCGAAGAGTCATACTTTAAGACACCTTAATTTCATGTATTTCAACAACATGCAAAGGGAACAATTAGAATCGTTCCCTTTTTTATCTCCCCTATTTTATAGAATTCTACTTTTCATATTAGTAACTTTGTGTATAATTCATAATAGTAGTTTTAGGAGGATACATATGAAAAAAAAATATAAAGTGATTATTACCATTGTCAGTCTGCTATTAGTATTGTTTGTTGTGGCTGGATTTTTTGCAGGGAATTATTTTTATAATTTCGCCTTAAATCCTAATACTGACAAATCAGATGTGTTTAATGCTCCGCACAATTCTATTGCTGTTAGTCCTAAGGATGCTAAAGAAAAAGAAGAGAGCGAGAAGTGGTTTAAAGAGAATTACAAGGACTCTTATATACAGTCTTTCGATGATTTAAAATTACATGCCTATACACTTAAAAATACAACCGACACAAATAAATGGGCAATTGTTTTCCATGGATATTCATCAGATGGCTCACAAATGACAAAGTATGCTAAGTATTTTTATGATAAAGGCTACAATGTTCTCGTACCTGATGCAAGAGCTCATGGAAAAAGTGAGGGTGACTATATCGGTATGGGTTGGCATGATCGACTTGATGTGGTCTCTTGGATTAACAATGTTATCAGTTCTGAAAAAAACGCTGAAATTGTATTGTATGGTGTTTCCATGGGAGGTGCTACAGTGATGATGGCCTCAGGAGAGGATCTACCTAGCAATGTTAAGGCTATTATTGAGGATTGTGGTTATTCCTCAGTTTGGGATGAATTCTCCTATCAATTGCAAGCACTCTTTAATTTACCTGAATTTCCTATTATGCAGTTTTCTTCAATTGTAACGAAGTTAAAAGCTGACTATACGCTTGGTGAAGCTGATAGCGTCAAGCAAGTAGCGAAATCGAAAACACCTATGCTATTCATTCATGGAAGTAATGATACATTTGTTCCATCTGAAATGCTAGATGAAGTATATGAGGCTGCCAATGTACCGAAGGAGAAATTTATAGTTGAGGGTGCCGGACATAGCCGTGCAGAAAGCGTTGCTGGAGACGCTTATTGGAAAACTATTAACAACTTCTTAGCAAAATATATAGAGTAAATATCTTTTTTTCTACCGTTCAGGTGCCTGCAGTTAAGCACCTGAACGTTTTTTTGGTCTATCTGATCAGTTTTATACTTGACCCGAGCAGTTCTTCGGCCTACTTGAACTTTTTTCAAACAAAAAACTCCATTTTGAAAAAGAGTTAATCAAAATGGAGTTAATTTTCTAATTTTATCCTACGTTGGTTCAAGCAATGAAGGAAATGGTAGACCTTTATATCTATTGATGTTTCATCCATTCACAAAGTGCATGTACTGTTGCTCGATTTTTTGCTGGTGGATACTGATGAGCATAGCGAAGATCATACCATGTTTCATATCTTTTATTAGCATCCTTTAAATAAAATTCTAATTGTCTCGCATGTTCAATATCTACATTTTCATCACGATAGCCATGAATAATAAGTACTGGAGCCGTAATGTGCTCTATCTCGAAAAGTGGTGTTCGAGCATCATAAGCACCTGGTACACGATTAGGCGTCCCTCCAATAACCCGCTTCATCATCCTGCGCATATCTGTCCGCTCCCAATATGTAGCTGTTGCATCAGATACCCCTGCCCATGTCACAACGGATGTAATATCTCTACGCAAGATCGCAGTCCAAAGTGCCATAATACCACCACGTGAAAAACCAAAAACATGAATATTATCATTACAGAACTGTTTTAGTACGTCTACTGCGTATACAGCATCATAACGATCCGCTCCTGCAAACTCATCTCGTCCTTCTCCACCTCGATTGCCACGGTAATATGGAGCAAAAACGATAAAGCCTTGAGCTGCAAACTGTGCGACACGTGAAGGTCTAACCATGCCAATGCTTTGCATGCCTCCCCGTAAATATAAAAAGCCATCATATGTACCTTCTGCCTTAGGCTCCGCTAGTAATCCTTTCACACGTAGACCCTGTGACATATACGTGATTTCCGTTAAACGAATAGCTGGATTAGGCGAAGGATAAGGACGTTTTCCAACGATCTTACCATTGGTCATAATGCTTCAACTCCTCCAGCATTTTCTGCATACCTGCATCCTTCATATGAAAGCTTAAATTTGGATGATGCGTAAATTCTTCATCCGTTAGCCAAGTCATCCCTGAAGTTTCTAAATCAAATTCAATGTCCTCCTGCCCCGCAAACTGTGCAGTAAAGACCGTTTTACAAAATAAGATGTCATCATGAACGGCGTATTCTGCAAACCATTTAAGATTTTTCACATGAACACCCGTCTCCTCGAATACTTCCCTAATTGCTGCTTGCTCCAATGTTTCCCCAGGTTCTTGCTTTCCTCCTGGAACCTCTACGCCACGTCGTTTATGAATCGTACATAACCACTTATTTTCATGCTTTAATAAAACTAGTACATGCTTAGGTTCAGTGTCCAATTCACCTCTTTTAAAACTTAAATCCACTTGTAAACCATTTAAATCTGTAAATGTAAACATGCTCTTCAACTCCTTTTTCTCTATTTCATACACTGAGTCGAATCAGCGTTACGGTGATGATCTTTTATTTCACTATAGTGTATTCATGTATCTATAATCAACAGATAAAATCACTAATATAAACTTCCATTAAGCGGTGCGATAGGCGTCCTATTTAACAAGAAGTAATACCACATCTAATACTATGTTCATTCGATTTCGAACAATAAAAGTGCCACAAATTGTAATGTTTTTACTCCTATCTACTAATGCTCAAAACATGAGCTCTTCTCTTATGACAATGGTTAATCCACCAAGAGAAATTAGCTTCATCAATATAAAAAAGAGTCACTGATGTTTTTCAGTGACCCTACCTTTAGACACGTTTATTGAAATATGGAAGTTGTTCAACAAATGCCTTCGTATCCGCATCCCCATACTCATGAACTAGTGCATAGATTTTTTTTAATCGCAAATCAATTTCATCATTTTCTCTATCAAGATGATACTGTATATATGGCAATTGCGCACGCCATGCATTTGCAATTTCTAACATTTGCATTTGCTGAAAAATCTTTTCAAATACATCTAATGCTTGGCGATCTACGTTAAGTTCAAAGTTCCACTGTCCTGCATATGGATTTGTATAATACGTTCTATTGGCAAGTGAAAAATATACACGCTGACGCTCCATCACAAAACACTCCTTTTACCATAGTATGGTGGTAAAAGGAGCGTTTTATTCGCTGGAATGTCAAACTTCCTTCACAACTAAATAAGATTATCTAATTTATAATAAGAAGTATGAATAAGGAACGGAGTGAATGCCATGAGTTTAATCACACTCTTAGTTGTAGCAACAATCATCGTAATATTAGTAACGGTCGCGACTATTTTAAGTGTCAATCGTGCGTATGCTTTTAAACATACAGTCGATGAAAAACCACAGCAAAGCTTTCATCAAGATGATGACTAGTTCAATTTGTACATTTTTTTAAGACATTCTTTTATAATAGTATTAACAATAGAATTTGGAGTGAATGCAATGGGAGTACCATTACCAATAATCATTATGATCGCAATGATGATGCTTATGTTTGGCGTTTCTGTTATTGTCTTGTTGAAGAAAAAAAGCAATTTCTTTACACAAACTATCGATGCTAAGCCTAAGCAAAACAACGCTCAACAAAAGGATAAACAACTATGAAATATCCCTTTATATGGCTCATTAAGTTTTACAGAAAATTTATATCACCCATGACACCGCCATCCTGTCGCTTCCATCCTACATGCTCCTCCTATGGACTTGAAGCTTTTCAAAAACATGGTGCCATTAAAGGATTCTATTTAACAATTAAACGGATATCAAAATGCCATCCATTCCATCCAGGTGGCTTTGATCCAGTACCTGAAAAATGGCCTTCGAAAAAGAATTAATTTTCGAGGGTCATTTTTTCTTGTACTTTTATCAGATGTGCGTTATTATAGGAACTGTTCTAAAAACAAACCGTAATGATTACTATTTGAAAGAGGTATGCTATAAGATGAAAAAAGTATTTTTGTTATTTTTAGTTGCAGTCCTTGCCCTATTCACTGCTGCCTGTGGGAATAAATCAGCTACATCCAAACAGTCAGAGACAAAGGATAAATTAACAATCTACACAACTGTCTATCCATTAAGTTATTTTGCGCAACGAATTGGTGGCGATTTTGTAGAGGTTTCTTCTATTTACCCTGCTGGCGCCAATGAGCACACATTTGAGCCAACACAAAAAGATATGATGAAATTAGCAGATGCCGATATATTTTTCTATATAGGCTTAGGGCTAGAGGGCTTTGTTGAAAATGCCAAAAAGACTCTAGCTAATGAAGATGTAACTATGGTAGCAACTGCAGATCAGGTTTCAGATGAAAAATTAGCAGTGAGTACAGGTCACTCACATGATGATCACGAAGATGAAGACGGACACGGACATGATGACCATGATCACGGTAATGTAGATCCACATGTTTGGCTATCTCCAACTATCAGTCAAGACTTAGCACTTTCCATTAAAAACACTCTAGTTAAAAAAATGCCAGAACAAGAAGCTACATTTACAGCTAACTACGAGGCATTAGTAAAAGAACTTCAAGATTTAGACAATGAATTTAAAGCTATGGCTGATAAGGCGCACGAGAAAACGTTCTTCGTATCTCATGCAGCATTTGGCTATATCGCAGGACAATACGGCTTAAAGCAAGTTCCAATAGCCGGTTTAAACTCACAAAATGAACCTTCTCAAAAAGAACTTACGGCGATTGTTGATAAAGCAAATAAATTGCATATCCACTACATTTTATTCGAGCAAAATGTCTCTTCTAAATTAGCTGAAGTTATCCAAAAAGAGGTTGGAGCAGAGTCTCTTGTCTTGCATAATTTAAGCGTTTTGACAGCAGATGATGTAAAGAATAATGAAACTTACTTCACCCTTATGAAGAGAAATATTAAATCTTTAAATACTGCATTAAATGATCACAAATAAATGAGTAAGGAGGTACCCCGAACATAGTATGGGGCACCTCCTTTATTATGACGTACTTTTCTTGTGGCATTCGTTTTTCTGCTCTATAAATACTAATTAGCCCTTTTTTCTTACGGATAGCAATTTGTATTTTCTTTCGACTATCCTTTACTTGGGCTATATTACTTTCTAAAATAATTGGTTCCCATTCATTTAAATGCACCTGAACAGAAGTATCGCTTTTATCACCTTTTAAAAGCAGTCTATGCTGTTCTATTAATTGTTTTACTGTTTGTTTATTTTTACTTAAAATGGACAGCCCTTTATCAAAGGCAAAATGACCATCCAGTATTGGCTTTGTAAGAACTTCAACCTTATTCGTTTTTTGTAAATCAAAATAGGCTTCACTTGTAGCGGCTGGGAAACTCGTATAGTCCCAAGAGTGATCCTGAGCTAATTGGCGATCAGACACTAAAAAATAATTATAAAGGACCTCACCCTTACGATCAGGCAATGGATCATCCCATGTAACATCGATATGATACCATGCATTATCAAGCTTCACTAAGACCCAGGCGTGTAGTTGTTCCCCTACTTTTCCTGGTACATATTGTACCTCAAAGCCTAGCTTCTCTAGCATTCGATAAAGCACTAGAGCATATGCCTGACAAACTCCCTTGTTCTCCGTAAGCAAAGTGTAGGGAGAATATTGACTTCCTTTCGTTTCCTTCGAATATTCAGCAGATAGAACGATAAAATCATGTGCAGCCTGTATTTTCTGCAATTCACTTAATCCATGCATAGGTACAATAATATTCGTCAAAGTCTGTTCTACAAATGCCTCCTCTTCCTGTGAAATATGATAGGTAAACTCAAAACGAATGACAATATTATTGGCATAGCCATCATATTTCCATTTAAAACTAGAAATATTGGCGTAAATATATGGATCTTGAATAGCATGTTTTATAAGCTCTGATAGTTCATCTTTTATTTCCGACGTATTACCAGTATAACGAATATCAAATTCAGTAGATAATTGCATGACTTGTTTTTGAATTAGATGTTGTAGTGTTTCTATTGTATTGGCCGTTGCGGTTTTCTTTTGTTCATAGTTTGCGAATACTTGCACATGACTCATTTGTAGAACAAATAATATAATGACAACATTATATATATATTTTCTCATATGAGTCTTTCTCCTTTACTAACTAGTTTATGCCTGTCATTTCTTATTATGTTAATGAATGATTAATTTAATCCTAAAAGTTTACTAAAATTGACTCTTACAACGAATAAAGAAGGCTCTTTGAAACGAAATATATATGGACAATTAGTAAAGCCTGTATCGTTGATTACAAAGCAATCATTGATACAGGCTTTTTATAATATTTATTCAATTAACGCCCCTGTTACTGTAAGTGCAAAATTTCACAATCTTATTTTTAATAAAACAAGAGTTGTTAAGCCAACTCTTGTTTACTTAAATTTTCAAAGCAGGTTTTAATGCTTCCCATTCTTCTCTTAAAATGCCCATACGAATAGAATCATAATAATTGTCTTCATAAAAGCGTACTTTTCTGATACGAGCTTCCATTTGCATACCTAACTTCTCTCCAACCCGAATCATTCTATCATTCCCTGACCAAGTAGTTAAACCTACTCTGACAAGTGGTAATGAATTAAATATATGATTAAGCCAAAGTTTTAGAGAACGAGTTCCTATCCCCTTATTCCAATTTTGACCTTCGTGTATAACAATACCTAATTCCAACCAGACAGCTTGTTCATCTTCAAAATAATAAGAAACAATCCCACATACGACTTCATCTACTGTGATAACCCACATATTCTCTTTACCAACCCACGTTGGTGCAGTTTCCATGAATTTTTCAAATGGTATGGATTTATGCGGAAAGTAAGGTGCATCCCATTTCTTCCATTCTGGTGCATCTTCTTTATAAATTAACTCCCATAGTTTCGATAAGTCTTGCTCCTCAATTGGACGGATTATTAATTCGTTATCTTTATACATACAATTCCTCTTTTCAATAATTTTTAAATTCATTGATCGAAAAGAAGATTCCCTCTACTTTTCAATCACCTTGTTGAAATGAATGTGTTTCATCTTTATCACACCTTTCCTCGCAATGTCATTATTGTATCATTTAACCAATTTTGATTAAATAATTTTTGTTAACCTGATCAAAATTCAATAAAAGAGTGCATTAATCTTTCTTGGGTCAACGCCCTTGTTAAAAGAGCAAACGCAGATCCAAGGAAAGATATTATCATCACTAACCCCAATAGACCTAAGAAAACCTGTCTACTCGCTATTCAGTTGGCGAGCATCAAGCAACTTCCTCTACTTGATTGCCGCTGCCGCTTCGCTAGCACACTTTCACGCAAAAAACATCCGTTGGCCCAAGCGACTCAACGGACGCCCTCTGGAAGCTTTGCACTGTGCGAAAGCAAAGCGTCAGCGACAAATGTTTTATCTGCGCGAAAGCGTAGCGTCAGCGACAAAGCGCCCATTCGGAACGGAAATCAACCACTCGTTTTGCCGAAGATCCTTACTTTATAATTGTTTTTCAACAACACGAAAAGAAGCCTTCTTATCAACGAAGGCTTCTTTTTGTTATTAGTTCATTAATTTTCTACGAAGTAGCTTGTTGGCACCGTTTCGAGGGAGCTCGTCCGTAACAATGATTTCTTTTGGTATTTTATATTTCGCAAGCTTCTTTTGACAGAATGCTTGTATTTGCTCTACCTGTACTTCTTCTTTTAATACAACAAAGGCAATTGGGACCTGCCCCCAAGCTTCATCATCAATGCCGCATACTCCCGCTTCCTTAACAGCAGGGTGTGTAAGTAGTATATTTTCGATTTCAGCAGGATAAATATTTTCGCCACCTGAAATAATTAAATCAGCCCGACGATCAATGACAAATAAATAACCATCTTCATCTATATAACCAATATCCCCCGTATGGAGCCAGCCATCAATTGTTGCATCTTTTTGGGCAAAACGACCAATGTACCCTGGTGTAACATGTGGACCACGTATGCAAATTTCTCCTTCACCGTTGTCATTCGGCTCAGCAATGCGAATTTGATTAAAAAATAATGGTTTTCCCGCGGAACCAATTTTTCGCATCGCATCTTCATTCGCTAATGTTGCCGTTTGTGACGAAGTTTCAGTCATACCATACGTTTGAGCTACAGCTAAATTTAATGCATGCGCTCTCTTTAAATAATCTTCAGGCACTGGTCCACCACCCGCTAGCATCATTTTAAATTTCGGTGAGGCTTGTGCGTTTTTCTGTTCAAGCGTATGTAAAATCCTTTCTAATGTGACAGCGACTACCGACATATGTGTAACCTTACCATCCATTATATTTTTGGAAATGGCTTCTGCATCAAATTGATCATATAAATGCACTTTATTGCCGTACAATAGTGAACGCACTAAAATAGAAAAGCCACTAATATGAAAAAGTGGTACCGCACATAACCAAGTATCCTCCACATGCAAGCCTATATTTAAAACGGAGGCCGTTGCACTTGCCTGGTGATTTCCGACTGTTTGACAAACGCCCTTTGGGAAACCAGTCGTACCAGATGTATACATAATCGATGTTGTTTGGTTTAAAGACCATTCTTTCGTAATATCAATAGCCGCTTCGGTACTTTTTTCTATAGTAGAAAATAAATAATAAGACGTGTGTGATGGTAATTTTTCTACATCCTCATCTGCAATTAATACCGCCATAGCCTCTGAATCCTCTAGCTGATAGGCAATTTCATCCTGTGTTAGCCTACGATTTAACATGACCATTTCACATTGTAAATGCATACACGCGTACATCATAATGACCAATGAAGGCTTACTCGGCCCCATTATGGCAATACGGTCTCCTTGCTTAATATCCAGTGCTGTAAGTTGACGAGCACGTTTTAACGATAAATCATTTAATTCTTGAAATGTCCAAGTCTGCCCATTATATGTTAAACCGTTTCGTAAAGGTGTTAAATACGCTCGCTGTAAAATCCAATTTAGATACATCTCATTATTCCTCCAATCAGCCTTAATCTTACCGCTTTATCACATCATCCGTCTATTCGGTGCTCTGACATAGTTTTCTGCTACTTTGGCGTGCTGTTCCGCTGCTAAAACATGACGTTCCGACGCTAATGCACGTCGTTCCGCCGCTAATACATGACGTTCCGCCGCTAATACACGATGCTCCGCCGCTGACGCATGCCGGTCCCACGCTAAGCCGTAACGTTCCGTCGCCCTAGCAAGTCTATCCGTCTTGCCCCTTTAGATATACAAAAAGCTCGTATCTTATTAAGATACGAGCCGTTTAACGTTTCAGATAATCAAGGGAATCTTGGGAATTGACCGAAATCTGGTTGACGTTTTTCTTTGAATGCGTCACGACCTTCTTTAGCTTCATCTGTTGTGTAGTAAAGAAGAGTAGCGTCGCCAGCCATTTGTTGAAGACCTGCTAAACCGTCTGTATCTGCATTCATTGCTGCTTTTAAGAAGCGTAGAGCAGTTGGAGACATTTGTAGCATTTCTTCACACCATTGTACAGTTTCATCTTCTAATTGCTCATAAGGAACAACTGTGTTAACTAATCCCATATCAAGTGCTTGCTGTGCATCATATTGACGGCAAAGGTACCAAATTTCACGCGCCTTTTTATGTCCGATAATACGTGCAAGATAGCCTGAACCATACCCAGCATCGAATGAACCAACTTTTGGTCCAGTTTGTCCAAAACGAGCGTTGTCAGCAGCAATTGTTAAGTCACAGACAACATGTAATACGTGTCCTCCACCGATTGCATAGCCAGCAACCATTGCTACTACAGGTTTTGGAATAACACGGATTAAACGTTGTAAATCAAGAACGTTTAGACGTGGGATTTCATCTTCACCAACGTAGCCGCCATGGCCGCGTACTTTTTGGTCTCCGCCTGAACAGAAAGCATGTTCACCTTCACCAGTTAAAATGATAACTCCAACATTTTTGTCATCACGCGCACGTGAGAAAGCATCGATCATTTCCATTACCGTTTTTGGTCGGAATGCGTTGCGCACTTCTGGACGGTTGATCGTAATTTTTGCGATACCGTTATAGAACTCATACTTAATGTCTTCATAAGTATGTAAACTTGTCCATTGACGTGTCATTGAATTGCCTCCTAATAATTAAATTCGTCTCGTTCAAAATCGAGGCGATAACGTAAAAATTATATTACGTTAAATACTCCTCTACTATTGTAGCAAACTCAGCGGGATTTTCCACATGAATTGCATGTCCTGCGTCATTTACTGTCATATGCTTGGCATTTTTTAATAACGCTTTCATTTCTAGAGCAATTTTACAAAATTTTTCATCGAGTGAGCCTGTAATTAGTAGAACAGGAAATTCAAGCTCCTCCAATGACATCCAATTCGACAACTGACTGCCTGTACCAATCCCTCGTAAGCTACCTGCCAAACCTTCCTCCTTCTGAGAAAGTCGTTCTAACCGAATCGCTTCTTTTACTCTGTGCGGTAAACGCTTTTGAGATTCAAATAAAGGAATGTTCTCCCATGCATTAACAAATGATAACAAACCGTTACTAATTATTTTTTCAGCTAGAGCGTTATCTCTTTCGCAACGTTCAGAACGTTCCTTTGAAGTTCGCAAGCCTGGAGAAGCGCTTTCTAAAATGAGCTTGTCAATGCGTTCTGGGTAGGAGATTGCATACGATAGTGCAACTCTTCCTCCCATTGAATAGCCTAACAGCGTAAACTTCTTGAGCTGTAGCTGGTCAAAAACTTCCTCTAAATCTTGGATTTGTTCTTGCATAGAGAAACGACTAATTTGTTGAGGTATAGCTGTTTGGCCATGTCCAATTAAATCCATGGCAATAACTCGTACACTAGGTAGAGCTTTCGCCAAATTACGCCACGTAGCCGTACTACCTGTAAAGCCATGCAATACAACGAGCGTTTGCTCCGCTTCTTCATTCCAGATTTCTACGTATGTTTCAAGCCCTCGAATCATTAGCTTTGCCATGCTTTTAACCCTGCGTTAATGCGATTCCACAATGCCCGATGCGCATACACATTTTCCTCTCGATTCGTGAAAATTTCCATTAAGCGCATTGGTCGTTTTTTCATCGTAGTGAACTTTACTGATAGCTCTGAAATATCGTCTACTCGTATATAATCCATATCGTACATATTGGCAATATCATGGAATTTAAGGGCAGTTGGCGTACCAAATAAATCTTCATAATGTGCCTCAACTGTAGATTGTGGTAAATAAGAGAAAATACCGCCACCATCATTATTCATAACGATTATTGTCAAATTGCATTCCTGGTATCTTGAGGCAATGAGACCGTTGACATCATGTAAAAAGGCTAAATCGCCAATAAGCAAATAGGTTTCACGGTTATTTCCTTGACTAAAGCCCATTGCAGTTGATACGACACCATCAATACCATTCGTTCCACGATTCGCAACAATCCGAATATCCTTCGGTGTCGCCATTAAAAACGTATCAATATCACGCACTGGCATACTGCTACTAACAAAAACATCACTGCCATTAGGAATCATTTTTAGTAATCGACTTACCATTGCTCCCTCATCAATCGCACCGTCAGCATAATGTTCAATATACTCAAGTGCAATATCATTAGCATCCTGCCACTCAGTTAAATACTCAGTTTCTAGGGCTGTTTCAGAGATTTCTAATTGCGTAAGCCACTCACCAATACTAGCATGAACAAAATGAGTAGACACACCTGTAGAATCACGGAACATCGGATCTTCATCGACAACAATATAGGCATTAGGCTGAGATTTAGTCATAAATTGCATGATAAATTTAGAAACAGGCTGTGCCCCTAAACGTAACACCGTATCTGGTTCAACTAATGCTTTAAAATCTTCACTTTTCATAATGGCATCATACGTCGTGATCATATAAGGAAGACAATCTTCTGGGACAGATGACCGCATATTAGATAAACTCTCGACAATGACCGGCCATTTTAATTGGCGAATAAACTCCCACATAGTTGTTAAATCTGTACCGAGTGCTAGTTCACCAATAATAATAAAGCCTCTTTTAGTTGCACGTAAAATCTCCGATAGCTCTTGTTGAGTCTCCTTTGAAGGTACTAACTGACCCATACTACTATGCTTAAATGTCGCTTTTGGAAGTTCCTCTCGAAAATCAATCAACAAAGGTTCTCTGAACGGTACATTAATATGCACTGGTCCAAATGGTGCGCTCATTGCCACCGCTACCGCACGTGCAATATGACGCTCAATAAACGGCAATGTTGGTGCGGCACCATCTGCCAAAGGGAAATCCACGCTCCATTTGACATTTGTACCATATAAATTCGGCTGATGAATAGCTTGTGGTGCACCCACCTCTCGCAATTCATGTGGACGATCAGCTGTAATGACAATTAACGGTACACGAGCATAGCTTGCTTCAACAATGGCAGGGAAATAGTTTGCCGCAGCTGTTCCCGATGTACATAAAAGAACAACAGGTTTTGCTGTAGCCTTTGCAATTCCTAGCGCAAAAAAGGCAGCCGATCGTTCATCAACTTGACGATACATATGAAGCTGTTTCGTTGAAGCAAATGCATAAGCTAAAGGTGTCGAACGTGAGCCAGGGCTGACAACAACGTTTTCAACACCAGCTTGTACTAATGATGCTACCATTTTATAAACATAGTCCGTTAAAATTTTCCGTTCACTCATGTAATTGTCCTCCTAGCGCGCGAAGCATTGGACGGAATTTCACTAATGTTTCCTCATATTCAGATTGTGGCTCTGAATCTGCTACAATACCGCCACCAGCATATAAATAAGCTTTGTCCTTAAGTAAAGCAGCCGAACGAATGGCCACTGCAAATTCCCCATTGCCGTCAGCATCTACCCAACCAATTGGAGCAGCGTAAAGCCCACGATTCATAGGCTCATACTTACGTATAGCTGCCATTGCCTCTTTCCTTGGCACACCGCCTAAAGCTGGCGTCGGATGCAAAGATTTTGTCAGTTGTAATATTGTTGCCTCATTATTTAACTGACCTTCAACAGGTGTATATAAATGTTGTATATCTCTAATTTTTAGTAAGCGTGGGCCATCCGGTATTGTCATCTCTACACAATTTTTACGGAATGTTTCCGCAATCATATCGACAACATATTGATGCTCGCCACCATTTTTCGAATCATTTAATAAGCTTTGTCCATAAGCTTCATCTTCCTCTGCTGTCTTACCACGTTTAATAGATCCTGCAACACAAGATGAAAAGGCTCGACCCTCTTCTACTTTTACAAGACGTTCAGGGGATGCACCAAAGAACAATAATTCTTGATGTTCTAAACCAAATAAATAGCTCTCTGGTTGCTCATGAATAATTTGTGAGAGTACCTGTGGTGAAGAAACTTGTTCTTTAAATTGCAATGCTAGTGAGCGTGCAATAACGACTTTATCTGCCTTCTTCTGCTTAATCAATGCAGTTACTTGATCAATCGAAGCTAAATACGGCTCCTTGTATGGCTCAAAGTAACTTGTGATTTCAGGCTTCGAATACGTTTTCACTTCTTTTACTTGAGCAGCATGAATTAAATGATCTCGCTCTTTACGTAGCGCTTCAAATTGGGACTCTACCTGCTCATTTTTTGAAATAAGGTGAATACTTACAAACGCTTTGTCATCACGTATGACAAGCTGATAGGTTGCAAGTGCAAAATAAGCCTCTGGAAAGTCTGACCATTCCCCAGTTACATTATTTTGTGGATCGAATGTAAATCCGCCAAACAAAATTGGCTGTAGCTCGCTTTGTCCCTTCACACAGTTTTTTGTTAAATTTTTCCATTCTGCTTCTACTGCATCAAAGCGATCATTTTTGGCGTTATTTTGAATCGTATAGGCATGTCCTAACCCTACTAATGTCATTGTTTTTTCTCTATTTTGCCAATAAAATCGTTCACCTTTATAATGCTCCTCGCCCGCTGCATAAAATGCGAGCGCCGATAAGCGACTAACTTCAATTGTTTCCATATAAAAATGAAGGCTTTGGCCCAAAGAGTCCACTTCTACCTCTGTGGCTTGGTACCACTTCTGTTGCATGAAAATTACCTCCGTTGTTGCAATGTACATAATGAATGACGCACGGTATGTTTTGTACTCGTTCTACACTTTCAGTCATTTATATCAACTGCTTTGGTTTTTCATTATAAAGTGAGCGTTTGTACTTTTACTACATCATATTTTTTTATTAAAATAGGGGTCATTTTTTATTTGCTAGCCTATTCTTCGTACTGTTGCTATTATCTTAATTATTGTTTTCAGTTCATAAATGCATGTTCTATTGTATCATTTTTTTTAATTGAACTGTATGTAATAAGCTGTGAACCTACCCATTTTCTCATTCTTCGTATAAAATAAGAATAGTCTACAACATTTGAAGGAGAGAAAGACCTTATGACCAAAGTCATTGAAGCTGATAGGGGTTTTAAAGTTTGGTGGCATTTAACACGCCCACATACTTTAACCGCTTCATTCGTTCCAGTATTTTTAGGAACAGCGATTGCCTTAGCAATTGAAAAACAAACAATTGATTTTGGACTATTTTTTGCTATGCTCATTGCAAGTATGCTTATACAAGCAGCAACAAATATGTTCAATGAATATTACGATTACAAATTAGGATTAGACAATGAAAATTCTGTCGGTATCGGCGGAACGATTGTGCGTCACGGTGTTCAACCAAAAACAATTATGATGATTGCCTTAAGCTTTTATGCAATCGCTATGTTGCTTGGCATTTACATATGTGCCTCAACCTCTTGGTGGCTTGCTGCTGTCGGGCTTGTTTGTATGCTTATTGGTTTTTTATATACTGGAGGACCATATCCAATAGCCTATTCACCATTTGGAGAAATTGTATCTGGCGCTGTTATGGGAATGGGGATTGTCTTAATCGCCTTTTATATTCAAACGCTTACTGTGACATTAGATGCTGTTTTGCTTTCAGTACCAAGTATGATTTTAGTTGGGGCTATCATGCTGTCCAACAATATCCGTGATATCGTGGGCGATACAGAGGGTGGTCGACGAACGCTTGCTATTTTAGTAGGTCGAGATAATGCCATTTCTGTGCTATCTGGCTTTTTTATCGTTTCATATTTATGGGTAATCGCTCTTGTAGCAATTGATGGTATTACTTTTTGGGCTCTAATTATTTTCTTAAGTGTGCCAAAGCCACTTCGTGCGATTCAAATTTTCCGCGACAAAAAAGAAGCGAAAGAAGTTATGCCTGCGATGAAATTTACAGCGCAAACAAATACATTCTTCGGCTTCCTCTTAGGAATCGGTTTATTAATTCAATATTTTTTTTATTAAGATCTATAATTAAAGATGCAGCAACCTTAACGGGTTGCTGCATTTTTTACATAGCATCTAAAATTTTCACTTGCAATACCACGAACTTCTTCGGTTGAAAAATGTTCACGTAACGCCTCTAACAAATTTTGTGCCTCCCCTGCGTGTGCTAAACCTTGTACAGTAGCATCTATCCCATCGAAATCTGACCCTAGTCCAAGGTGCTCTACGCCTACTATATTCGCTAGATGCTTCACATGCGCTACTAAATCATCTATCGTAGCATTGTCATGGATAAAAGGCGGGTAGTAAACGACATGAATGTGCCCTCCATGCTCGACCAGTGCTTTTGCCTGAGCGTCCGTTAAATTTCTTGGATGATCACAAATTGCACGTGCATTACTATGGCTCGCAATGATATGCTTCGCTAGTGGTAAGACATCCCAGAAACTCTGTTCATTTAAATGCGAGACATCGATAATAATATCTCGCTCATTTAGCAAGTTTAAAACCTCTTTACCAAATGGTTTTAAACCAAGGCTTGCATCCTGTTCAGCACCGTGAGCCACAGCATTTTCTTCATTCCACGTTAGGCCAATTAACTTCACACCTGCATCTAATATTGCAGCAAGCTTTGCTAAATCTTCGCCGATTGGACCACAGCCCTCTAAGCTTAAAATTGCACCAATTTCATGCGGAGCTAAAGTATCTAATTGCGACCAATCCGTAATATGCACCATGCCCTCAGTTTGTAATACATGTGTATGGAAGGCTTCAATTTGCCGCACTACCTCTAAAAATCGCATACTTTGCGGAATTTTAGGATTAATAAAAATAGCAAATATTTGTGCCTTAACTCGCCCTAATTGTAATCTCTGGCGATTGGCTTGCAAACGTACATCATCTTCAAATTTTGCCGCTTCTAAAGTTGTTAATTTCGATAGAGCATCGCAGTGTAAATCAATTATGTCCATATTCTCACCCCATACAGCTATTATACTGCCTGTGAGCGAAAATGCTTACTAACTTTTATCTTGTGGTGTATCAGAAGAGCCAAATTCCTCAAGTTCTATGAAATCATCCGATCTTGGCGTAGAAGACAACACATCTTCCTCTACTGGCCTTAAATTATCCTCTTTGTGCTCTGCGTGCTCAACACATGTCAATGCTTTCGGCATAGCTTCTAAGCGACCAATAGGAATCTCTTCACCACATACAGCGCATTTACCATACGTACCGTCCTCCATCGCTTGTAGTGCAGCTTTTATTTCTTCAGCATCGTCACCCCGGTGCTCATCAATCGCCATTTCCGTAAGCTGATCTGTTAAATCACTCGCATTGTCAGCTGGATGATTATCATAATTAGATAGCTCTGTCGCTTGTGGACGCTCTGATTCATCAAGTTGCTTCTCTATTTCCTGTAATTCCTGTTCTAATTGCTTTTTTAATTTTTCCATTACTTGTGGGTTCAAAAAAATCTCCTCCTCATGCTTTCATTTTTTCCTAAAATAATATTTCTAAAACATGAAAGCACGAGGATGAATCACTTATTTTTTTGTATAATTTATCTTCATTCAGTACAATTACGCCAAGGTGAAATTGATGATGGCATCATGTAAAAATTGTGCTGCTCCTCTAGAAACACGCTCATCGTAATATGCTGCAAAGCGTTCATCTGCTATATACATTTGAGCTATACCTGCATGTGCCTCTTTAGAATATTGTGACCATGTAAAGTTAAGCCAGCGCTTATGAAGCTCCGCAACCTCCATTGCCACATCATTGTTCGTATCGCCAATTTCCATCGCTTCTTTTAAACGATTAAATAATTGCAGTTCTAGCTGTTGCATTGCTTCAAACTGTTCCTCTGTCATATTCATTACCTTTGCATTTGATGCATCAACCGTTTTGTCACCATATTTTGCACGAATTTCTTGACCGTATTGCTTTTCATTTTCCGCGATTAACTGCTCTTTTAGTCCATTAAATTTCTCTTCATTTGCCATTGGTTGTTCCTCCTCAATTGATTGAATGGTTTTTTCTACTGTTTGTAATATCTTTTCCAGCTGCTCCTTGCGTTTCAGTAAAGCTGTACGATGGGTTTTGAGTGCCTCTGTATGTTGAAAATCAGGCGCTTGAATAAGTTCCTTAATTGTTGCTAGCTTCATATCTAATGCTCTATAAAATAAAATTTGCTGGAGCAAATCAACTTCAAACTGTCCGTAAAATCGATAGCCCGCTTCATTCGTTCTTGCTGGCTTCAGTAATCCAATTTCATCGTAATAACGCAGTGTTCTAGTGCTTACCCCGGATAATTGAGCAAGCTCTTGAATTGTATATTCCACATTTTTCACCTCCATTAATGCTACTGTAAATGTTTACGCTACGTTAAGGTCAAGAAAAAAATTATGGGGAATTTGCACATTACTATAACGTTGGGTTGATTTCTGTTCCACTGGGCGCGTCGTAAATGAAAAAAGCAAACTAGAACGTTTTATTATCACTAGTTTGCCATTTCTTCAATTAAATTTTTGCATACTTGCCATGCCACACAATATTTCTGTAGTTTTCTACATCTGTATCACCTTCAGTGTTAATAAACAATACTCGAGAATCTTCATCTAATTGTAAAGTTTCCTTCAGTTCTGTATAATGCTCATTTGTCATCAATTCGTAAAAACATCCAACTGGGGCAGCTCCCGATTCTCCAGCAATAATTCGTACATCTGTCGCTAGCGGATTTCCTAGAATGCGCATACCTGTTGCAGCAACTTCCTCATCACAGCAAATACTTACCTTCGTATAAGTCTTTAACAGGTCCCAAGCAAGTGGATTCGGCTCACCACAAGCAAGACCGGCCATAATTGTATGCATCTCTCCACCAACCGTTACAAACTGTTCATCTCCTGCTTTAAAGCTTTCATAATAGCAATTCGCTACAAAAGGCTCTACTAAGACAAATGTAATCTTTTGCTCATAATATTGTTGTAAGAAAGCTACAACTGCCCCTGCAAAAGATCCAACCCCAGCTTGTAAAAATACATGGGTAGGCGCTTTTTCCAACTGCAGGGCGACTTCTTTTATTAGTGTTGTATAGCCTTGCATAATCCATAACGGGATTTCCTCATAGCCTTCCCACATCGTATCCTGAATAACGACCCATTCATTTTCTGTTGCTAGTTGTGATGTATAACGAACTGTATCATCATAATTCATTGTCGTTATTTCAGCATATGCACCTTCATTTTTAATATTTTGGAGGCGCTCCTCTGCACTACCAGCAGGCATATAAATGCGGGCTTTCAAACCAAGCTCTCTAGCAGCCCAAGCTACTCCACGACCATGATTGCCATCTGTCGTTGAAATAAACGTTAAGTCCCCTAACTGCTCCTTTACTTCAGGTGATGAAAGCTGCTCAAACGATAGCTCCTCAATATTTCTATCTAACTTTTTGGCAACGTACTGCCCAATTGCATACACGCCACCTAATACTTTAAATGCATTTAAGCCAAATCGATAAGATTCATCTTTTACAACAATACTTTGTACCCCAACGAATGATGCATAAGCATTTAAGTTACGAAGTGGTGTGCTTTCAAATTTCTCATATGTACGCTGAAATTTACCAATACGATTTACTTGTTCCAGTGAAAAATGACGTAGAAAAGGTGTTACTTGTTCTACGTTCTTCTGTAACAAATATTGTTGGTTGTTAGTCCACAATAAATTCCCCATCCATATCCCCCTAGTTTTTTTCTATTTTCATCTTAGCTTATAGATTCGCAAAACAAAACCATATTACATACTTTAGTAAAAAAAGAAAAATTTGAATCCTTTTAATAGGGTTCATCGTATATCTACTAACATATTCAACCGGAGGTATATAATGGATAATCCTTTTAAGATAGCGATAATTGGAGGAACTGGGAAAGTAGGAAGGCATATAGCAACTCAAGCAATACAAAAAGGATATCATGTTCGGATGCTTGTTAGAAATCCTGAAAAGTTACACTATAAAAATGATGCAATTGAAATAGTGAAAGGGCAGGTACAGGATATAGAAAACATCCGAGAACTTCTTAAAGATAGTCAAGTTGTTATTAATACATTTGGTCAACCAACTAAAGAGAAACCTATATATAGCAAAGTTACAAATAATATTTTTAATGTGATGAATGATTTAAACATAAGTCGTTATATAGGTGTTTCAGGTGGTTCTCTAACGATTAAAGAGGACAAAAAAAGCATGATGAATCGTTTAGGAGCAAAGATGTTTGAAGTTTTCTTTTCGAAAATGATGCAGGATAAAAAATTGGAATGGCAATTTTTATCAAATAATAAACAGATCAAATGGACACTAATTAGATTACCGTTTGTACAAGATAGCTTAACATCCAATCGAATAAAGGAAAACCTTACGGATATGCCTGGTACAAAAATTACGAATCAAGATATAGCCACTTTTATCATTGATCATATTGATAATAAAAAATACGTGCATAAAGCACCGTTTATCTCTCATTAGTGTAATCGCAATAAAGAGAGATAAGAAAATAGCATGCTGAGAATATATCCAGCATGCATTTTTTAGTTAAATGATAAATCGTAGGGAATTCTTGCTTAATCCCTTTTTATTTATCTTTGTACTGTAATTGTTTGAGAAGTGAAATCTAATTTATTCCCATTGAAATCCCTAATATCATTACGCGGTGAAGCTTGAATCGTAACACTTCTGCCGTTTTCAAATAAATAGCCATTCTGTGGTATTGTAATTAATACTCTATCATTACCTTGTCCATAGGTAGTTGCTGCTACCGAAGAACCATTCACAGTAATATTAAAATCCAAATTATTAACGTTTATTACTGGTTCACTGAAAACAAGCTCTATTGTTTGTGAATTGCTAACATTAACATTCACAACCTTTGGTGCAATATTTTCTTTAAGGTTAATGGATGTTCGCACCTCATCAAATGATTCCATAGAGTTTGCTGCTCTTAAGCCTTTAATCGTGAAGTTTCGTGTGCCATTAAAATAATTTGAATCCTTTTTCAATGTGAGCTTAATACGATTTAAATTGGATCCCTCTACAACAGCACTTTCTACCTGAGCATTATCAATACTATAATTTTGAACGTTTTGAGCAAGCGCTGGATCAACAGGATAATTGAAATTTAAATAAACAATATTATTATCTTTAATAGAATAATCTGTTGCAGATGTTTGAATTGCATTGTATTGCGATAAGGCTAATTTATTGCCATTTATATTTAAATCACCGTTACGTGTAAATTTAACATTTTGCACTTCAGTGACTGGCACACCGTATAAATTGGTAACATTAAATAAATTTAATTTACCATCGAAAAGAGCTCCCTTTGTATCATAACTACCTAGTAGTCCTGCCATTTTAACACGTAATTTCGTAGGTTGATCTTTTACGATTTGAATATCACTTTGAGGTCCTCTTGAAATCTCATATAAAATGTAATTATTAACGAATTTTCCAGTAAATTGTGCTTTTGCGTTAACGCCTAACTGTACAGGCTTATCGAAAGTTAATTGTAAATATTCTACACTATCCTCGTAAACAATTTCAGAACTCATTAGGGCTGGCGCTCTGTCATCTCTTATAAAGTTATACGCTGTTGAGAATGTTGCCGTTTCACCTGATAAGTCCGTTATTACACGACTCGAAGCTGTCCCAATCGTTGTAATTCCTTGAAGCGAGCTTCTTGGATCCACCGTTACATTAAATAAACGACCATTTTTAGGATCTTTCTCTACAGAATTCACAGAAATTGAAGTCTGACCGCTTTTGACTGAAAGATCATATGAATAAAGTGGTTGAATCTCCTCTGAGAACAATAGCTGGAACGTATTTGGTCCAGTTTGCGTAACAGAAGATAGTGTCGGTGGAACACCATCCTTATCTCCCTTTTTCACTGTTACAGTAGAAGGATTTGGTGAAATGATGTTCCCTGCCATATCTGTTGCCGCTACGAATGTAATTTGAACAGCTGTACCAGGGGCTAAATACACACCATTCATGGTTGCGGCTGATAAGTCAAATGTCGCTTCAGTTGAGTTTTGCTCAATACTTCCAACTACATTCGATACCTTTGTACCATTTGCTAATGTAAATTGAATGCGTTCATTTGGAAATGCTGCCATTGGCTTAGAAAACTGCACTTTAACGATTGAAGAATTTTTTCCTTGCGTTGTTCCTAAAATCGTAGGCGCTTGTGTATCTCCAGCAATAACAAAATTCGCATCTACTTTTTGAAGCACTGTGCCCTTTTCAGATTTGATGTTGCTGAACACATAACGATGAGTACCTTTTAATGGTTCATTCATTGTAAAGGTGATTGATTTTTTATCAGCGCTGATTTCTGTTTTTATAACGGATAGTGCTCTTAAAGTATCCACATTAGAGAAAGCTACAACATTATCCTGTAATTTCCCATCTGCTTTTAACACAGAAAGTGGGTCAATTGCTTGGTTGAAGACAACTTTAATCTGAGAAGCATTAATTCCCTCAATTGATTGTACATTTAACTCATTCACTTCATATGTAACAACAGCGGAATATGGTTTGTCATTAATTTTGAAATCTACCTTCGTTTCCACATTTTCAGTAAGCGGTGTCGCTAATGTTACCTTATGGCTTGTCCCATCTGTTAATGTTACCTGTAGTGTTTTTGCATCTATAACTTTAACTGTTTGGATGGACACTTCAGGCCCTCTTACCATTTCACCGATATTCGTCATTGAACGATGTAAAAATGACGAAAATTGACCACGTGTTAGTGTGTTTTTCGGATTAAACGTCTTTACATTTGTAATTTTGGCATATTCTAGTGCGATGATGGCCTCATGATTTTCTGGTGAAGCTACTTTTAAATCTGTAATAGAAGATTTAAAGTTTTCTTTTTTATACATCGCAATTAAATCGATATCGTAAACTTTTTCAATTGCACGTACTAAAATAGAAGCCATTTGTTCGCGCGAGATATACTCGGAAGGTAATAACTTATTGTTAGTCCCTTTAAAAATACCAGTATCATTTATAAGCGCTGCATATTGTAGTAATTCTTTATCTTTTGCAGTTGTAGGCATGTCTGTAAAACGTACTTTTTTATTGTAGTCTGCTGGCACTTGGAAGTGTTCTAATTCAAGCCATTTCCCTAAAAATTTTGTTACATTGCCTTTCGTAAGGACCCCGTTTGGCTTAAACGAACCGTCTGGATATCCAGCTACAATTTTTGCATCTGCTAGTGCCAAAATGGCCTCTTTATGGTCACTTTTTGCAATGTCTGTAAAATTAGCCGCACTTGCAGTAGGAACAACAGCTGCAGCAATCAAAGCAGCAGAAGCTGCACTCATAATCCATTTACTCTGCTTTTTTTTCACTTTTATTACCTCCTATGAATTCTATTCATTCCCATTATAAAAGAAAGATAGATATATTCCAAAGGATATACCAATATTACGGCTATTTTCCATGGATTATTTGTCCAATGAATGGTGAGCACAAAGCAAATACTAATTATATTTAGTTTTTTCTATATGAATTACCTATTTTTATTGTTTTATTTTTGAAAGAGACGTGGATCTTAAGGTTGGTTTTTAGCGGCTTTTTAGGAAGTTTAGATCCAAGGCTGTTATACACGATTGTCTCTAAACGTGATAAGCGGAAGAATATTTTCACATTTATCAAATGAATGACACGTATGAATTAGCAGACTCGATGGAGTGGAGCGGGCTATTCTAACTGCAACATCGGTTCGACGGAAAGGAATATTCGTTATTTGATAAAGTACCATAAAAAAAATGCAGTAGATGTAAATTACATCTACTGCATTTCAGTATGACCCGTACGGGATTCGAACCCGTGTTACCGCCGTGAAAGGGCGGTGTCTTAACCACTTGACCAACGGGCCAATGGCGGAGAAGGAGGGATTTGAACCCTCGCGCCGGTTACCCGACCTACA
>NZ_BAAFHO010000007.1:0-234925 GCF_054665055.1 Lysinibacillus sp. CTST325
ATCACGCAAGCGTTGTCACAATCGTCGGTGATTCATACCGATTAAAGCATCATTTAACCTCGGAAAACGAGTAATTTTGTACACCCTTAAACGAGCAAAAATGTACATATTGGTGTTGACATTTATATTAGTAATGGTTTTGGTGAAAAATTACTCAACTTTTCATATGGATCTATCATTCGGAAATACTCTGTTCTTTTTGATATTTCTTTCTCGTCATTCTGAATTGGTTCTCTCCATTGTTCATAAGTACCAGTCGATAGGATACTATCTTTCCATGCTTTTGTAAAAGATGGATTTCCAGCTATTGGAATCACAACTTTTATATTAGGGTTATTAGCTGCGATATAAAATGTAGCATATCCTCCCATAGATAAACCTGATATTCCTATTTTATTTTTATCAATCTCATCTCTACTTTTAAAATATTCAATGAGACTTTGTATATCGAATGCAGACTGTTCTATTACTTCATGCATATGAACATAAGAATCAAGACCAGTATGTGGTGGAAATGCTTTAGAAAATTTGTTAGTTTCGGTGTTCGATTTTCTCATACCATGGTCTTTGCAGTCGATACTAACATAATAAAACCCTTTTTGGGCAAGCATATATCCAAAATCTAACGCTTGTTCACGGTCTCCTCCGTATCCGTGAAGATAAAAGATTAATGGACATTTCTTTAATTCATTTTGATAAATACTTAAAATCGGTATATTATTCACTATGCGATCTTCCATTATTATTTTTGTCATTAGTGATCACTCTCTTATTAATAATTCTATTTACCTCTAAAATTAATATTGTTCATTTAAACTCACTCCTTTCTCGCATATTCTTTGCTATATGTTCCTTCTTCAAGAATACTGTCCCATTAGAGAATTTTGTTCCTTTATAAATAACTTATATTCATCCATAAATTGCTCCGATTCTTCTAAGAATGGATAATGGTTACTTCTCTCAAAAATAACTAATTTTGAGTTTGGTATTTCATTATTCATTTCAATAGAATATATTACTGGACACTGTACATCATATTTACCACATATTATTAAAGTTGGTGTTAATATAAATCCTAACTTTTTCGACACATCATATACTTGCAATTCTCGATTGAAAAAGTTCAAACGAATTGCAGATATTTCCTTACTTATACTTAGAGAAAAAAGTTCATCATATTTATCAGGCTCAAATAGAGATAGCTTTGTCCTTTTAGTTTTTAGTTTATTTCTTTTTTCTGTTGGTAAATCTGGGCGTTTTAAGATTTCAATCAGTTCTTGCATTCTGTTGAATTTAGGGTGTTCAGGATTATAAATACAATCTTTTGAAAAAGTCATATATTCTCTTGCAGCTGCTCCGACAATTACATTGAAATCTAGGCTATTTGAGAAATATATTCCGTAGATTATTCCTAACATACCTCCAGTTGAATGCCCTGCAAATCCCCATTTAACAAATCCTAATTTTTCACGTATAGCTTCTAAATCGAATATCGATTCCAACATACTCAATTGATAAGGCTCTATTGCTTTTTCTGAATGTCCTGTCTCTCTTAAATTTACTAAAAATACTTTGTTTGTTTTTGTAAATGTCTCCGCAAAATAATCTCCTGTCTGATTAAATACAGAGTAATGATGGGTCATACAAAGCGGTTCCCCTTCTCCCTTGATAAATATTTCAAAGGTCCCACGTGATGTATTAAGTAATTCCCTTTCCCAATATCCCACTGTTATCTCCCTTTCTTTTTAAACTATCCTCTACATTAGCTCAATAAGAAAAGCTACTTTTGACTTCGGTAGTTTGATCTCAAACTCTTGCACCCGTTAGTACAACAAGCAAAATATTTAAACTCCCAAAATTGTTTTTATACGGTCATTTTCTTCTTTCTTATCCAAATACTCAAATAGTCCAAGTCGATTCCCCCAAGGGTCAGTAAAAGTCCCCCATTTTGCAGAAACTTCTTCACGGGAGTATATCTCAAATTCGTCAATTTCCAACTCTTTAACTAATCTATCTCTTTCGGCTACTATATCAGTTACCCCTAAACGTAAAGGTCCACTTTCCTCTGATGGTATTCCTTCAGCAACTTGCAACCAGCAACCAGGGATTATTTCCCATTCAGCAAATCCGTCGTGTGGTATGAAATCAGTTTTTTTGTTTAGCAGTACTTCATACCACTCATGTCCTACTTTAAAATCAGTTACACGAACTTGATTGGTTATTTCAAAAATCATCTTTTTACCTCCTAAAATAATACATATTACATGTATTCTATAAAGTAAGAAGCATTCCTTCTATTTAATTAAAGTGCTCCGATAATGAAAAAGCGACTGCTCTATTGAACAATCGCCTCCATTAGAAGAATATGATTTTATTTATCAGATTGCCATACGCCACCTGCACCAGTTGTAAAGCCACACTTTTTATAAAAATTGGTTTTATTTCCCCCATATGATACAGTTAAAATTCCTAATCCAAAACGTTATGACTCTCTCAATAATTCCTTTACTAACTCTATTCCAATTCCTCGCCCTATTCAGGATGAACTATTATATTTTCCATATAACCGTGTTCTAAGCCCATCCCACATACATAGGCAAAAGCAATTAATTTATTACTTTCATTTCTTACCCCAGCCCAGAAATTACAACGCTTAAATAATGTTGGGTAATCTTTTTCTCTTCTATCCCATCCAACAAGTTCTCTTAATATGGGTACTTCATTCCCGTTAGCTCAACAAGACAAGAGATTGTATGTAAACTCGATACCTATTTATTATTAATCCTCAAGTTTTTCATACATCTGTATTTTTCTATTTAGTAAATCTTTACCCCAAACTTGTATTGCTTCTAATACAGGTATAAACTTTTGCCCTTGTTCTGTTAATGAATATTCTACTTTTGGTGGAACAACTTTATAAACTTCTCTGTGTACTAGATTGTCCTCTTCAAGCTCTCTTAATTGTCTAGTTAAAATTCCTTTCGAGATACCAGGTAGCAGCCTCAATAATTCATTAAACCTAATAATTTCTTTTTGGCTTAAATGCCACAAAATTACGATTTTCCATCTGCCTGCTATTGCATTTTGAGCAACTGTTAATGGACAGATTTCTTGTATTGTTTCTTCAGAGACCGTTTCATCTTGATAACTAAAACGTGCCATAATAAAACCTCCTTTTCCTTTTCTTTAGGTACTATTTTTATGACTATGTTATTAAATTGTGCCTACTTACATAAATCTTTCTTTGGTAATAGTATATGCATTAGGAACAAAAATCACAAATAACACTGTAGTGGAGGAGATTCTATGAAAGTCTTAATAACTGGTGCAACTGGAAATTTGGGTTTTAAAATTGTTGAGTACTTGCTTACCAAATTATCAGTTGAAGAAATAATTGTTGGTGTGCGTGACGACAAGTCTGAAAAAGCCCTTAGCTATAAGGAGCACGGCCTAGAAGTTCGTGTAACAGATTTTGAAAATCCAGAAACATTACTTACAGCATTCAAAGGTGTAGATCGTTTATTCATTATGTCAACATTTGGTGACTTTGAAACAGTTATGCGTCAGCATACAAATGCAGTAGAAGCTGCCAAAACAACCGATGTAAAACAAATTATTTACCCAAGTGTTACGAGGGCAGAAGGAAATGACTTCTTCCTTGCTGGTCTGCATAGAGCACGTGAACTAGTAATTATTGAATCAGGTATTCCGTATGTGATTCTACGAAACAATTGGTATGTAGAAAATGAACTTGGCACAATTCGAGGCTGTATGGCTGGTGCCCCTTGGGTAACTTCTGCTGGTGAAGGAAAAATCGGTTGGGTATATCGCCCAGATTTGGCTGAGGCAGCAGCGAATGTTTTGGTAGCTGATGGTCACGAAAATAAAATTTATGAACTTTCTAGTGAAAATTTAACACAACAGCAATTTGTTGATACTTTAAATGAAACATTAGGCAAAGAAGTTCCTTTATTAGCAGTAGACGATGCTTCATATGAAGAAATGTTAAAAGGTGCCGGATTACCTGAAGCCTACCTTCCAATGTTAGTAATGACTCAGAAAGGTATTCGTGAAGGAGGATTAGAATCCACTCACACCGATTTAGATTTCTTATTAGATCGTCAAGCTACTTCTCTAAAACAAGCACTGACACATTTATTATTAAATACAAAGTAGATAAAGCAAATTGCTCAGCAAGAATCGCATTATGGATATTGTATCTTACAAAGTGCCAGCCCACATTAGGACTGGTACTTCGCTATTTCTTCCGATAAACCGTTTTTACATTTGATACGATATGCATGGTAATTGTTTCCATATAAATGAGTGCCATCTTTATTCTCCCTATATTCAGAAAGCTCTCCCTTTTACGAGGGTTAATGCTAAATGAATTAAGAGGTCTTTTAATCTCTTATGGGAACCTATCACAAGCTAAAACATAATTTGCACAACAATCACAGTTACATCCTTCTGTGATTAAATGATAGTTATCATAAAATTTCTTTGTTCTTAACAACTATTTCAATAACCCAGGATCCAACTTTTATTTGGTCCATAATATCAACCTCACATCCATATTTACCTTATTGATATAAATTGCATAGTTAGTCCAATAAAAAAGAGCTGCCTAAGCAACTCAATGTTCTTCAGTAAAGCATCCCAAAAGTATTCTAAATTTTATGTTCTTTAATTAATGTTATATAATTGCACGATAAATAGTGAGTAATCTGCATCTAGATTTTCTTTGTTTTCGATGATGATTTTTCCTTCATATAATGATTCACCTGTACGTAAATCACCGATAATGAACAAATGACCGTCAGAAACACGATCTACTAAATATAGTTTACCATCTGTAAACTGTAAAAAAGGTTCTTCTTTATCATTTTCAATACTTGGATATTTAAAGTTTAAAGTCTCTTCCCATAGTTTCTTTTCAATATTATAACGGTTCAGCTCTAACCCATTGGCTGAATAAACAGGAATGAATATATCTGTTCCATGAAGAATCATTGACTTCATATGTGGTTTTAATTCGGCTGGGATTGTCCATTCCTTCACTTCATTATTAAGATAGTTATAAAAATACATGTTGCCAGAGATCGTTTCACGCTTATCATCATCTACGTATTTGTATTTTTCAACCATATATAAGATATAATTTTCATTTTGTACTTTTTTATTGTCATTAACTATATGGATGCTGGCCTGGCCTCTCTCTTCTAACTCTATTTTTGCTAGTATTGAGTCCTTTTCTAATTCCTTTTTGTTTTTATCAACCGTATATATATGTAACTCTTCCTCACCATTGAGATAGCTAGTTGCTAAAATCTTTATTTTTCCATCTTCTACATAGACATCTCTCTCATTGATCCAGTCATATCTCACTTGGTCTGGCATATTGATTTCAAATGAAGAACTGTCATTTGTATGTTTATCAAGTGTGTCGATTTGAAGGGTGAACAAATTTCCTAGGCCCTTATCTCGACCATTACTTTGAAAAGTGGTGTAAATCAAACAGTCTTCGTCTTCAAAATACTGACCAGGATTTAATTCTTTTCCACGCATAAAATTACGGTGTTCTTCAATATATTTTTGAAACATCAAAGGATTATATCGTCCTATCAACTCTCCAATAAAAGACTTGCTCTGATTAGTCGAACCATCCTTTGATATATGCAACCCACGATTAATATCACCGCTCTGATAACTCGCTTGAAGAATAAGATTGTCGATTTCTCCCTTATTTCCGCTAGTTGTTTCGATTTTAAAGGATACACCCTTTGCCATTGCCTGTTGAATATAGTAAGTACCGATTGTCGTCACGATGATGAAACTAATCAATATCGTTTTCCAATATTTTTTCATTGTCATTCCCCCCTTAGACCCTAATTTTATTTTTTAGCAAATGATTAGCGATCCAAATAGCACTGCTTAATACGATGATGCTCATTACCAGTTCCATTAGAAAGACTTCAAGTGCGTAAAAATAGCCACTATCAAATTCATTCACTAGTATTGGTACCAAAAGGACTCCGAACGAAAGCATTCCATAAACGATTGCGAAATAAATGCCTTTTAAACCGTAACTTCGTTCAATTAAAATGGCAGTGAATAGAACTGCTACAGAGATTAGCCCGACTCCATAAATCAGGATAAATTCTGTAAAGGTTTTCGGATACAGCCAGCGCCACATTCTTAAACTATAAATATTATAAAATGAAAAATGCGATTGTAAATCTGTTGGTATAATACTATTAAAAATTTGTATTTCGATCGGGATTAACAATATTTGCAGGGTAACTAAACCAAGTACCAACAGCATAATTGTCGTCAATTTTGCGAAATAAATAGTAATTCTTTCAGTTGGCAACATTAATAATCTGTAAATAAACGTGTTTTTTCCAAACCAATCCCGATACCAAATAAAGAAAACATAAATCATCAACATGGCGATGCTAAAAAAGATTGGCATCAGAAACCAACCTGACTCAATGAAATAATGAAAAGAAAAAACCCCGTACTCCTTAATATATTGGCTCATTGATAGTTGATTTTTAAACATCACCCGATCTGCGTCATTCATACATACTTTTGACACGACAATCGCCCCAATGAACTGACTGACAATTATCAATCCTATTAAAGTTAGGTACAATTTGAAAAATCGATTTACTTCGAAATTAAGAAGTTTTAAATAGTTTTTCATCCACGATACACCTCTCTCATGACATCAACGACTGATTTCCCTTCCTTTTCACGCACTTCCTCTACACTAAATTCCTTTAATACTTCACCGTTTTCAATAAGTACCGCTTTATCAATCAAGTGTTCAATATCACTAATTTCATGGGTTGTGATAATCACACCACGATCTTCAATTAAATGGCTTGTAAACACTTCGGCAATCTGTTCACGGGAGAAAATATCAATACCAGAGAATGGTTCATCCATGAGTAAGTAATCCACATTCAGTGCCAAACCTAATATCATATTGACTTTAGCCATATTCCCCTTTGATAAATTGGCAATTCGTTCAGTAGGGTCTAGTTTAAAAAATTGCAGCAACTCTTCTGCCCTTTGAGGATCCCAATTTTTATAAAAATCCGCCATGAACGCGAAGGCATCACCAATTTTCATTTGCGGCAACATCGTAATCGTATCTGGAATAAAGGTAACTTTTTCAAAGCTTTCTTTCCTGATTTTTTCTCCATCAATCAAAATTTCACCGCTATTAATAGGAGTGAGCGCCATAATAGCTTTCATGATTGTCGTCTTTCCTACTCCGTTTATACCGATTAAACAAGTAATTTCACCTTTTTCAGCAGTAAAAGAAAGTCCTTTTAATACCTGTTTCCTGCCGTATTTTTTCATGACATTTTTTACTTCGATCATTTCGATTCCTCCGCTTCTCCGCTTTCGGCATCATGCTTTCTCTTAACTAGTTCCAACACTTCGGATAACGGCACATCAATGGATTTAATAGAACCTAAAAATAAGTCAACCGCTTCGATAATCAATTCCTCGCGGACACTTTTAAGGACCGCTTCATCTTTAGTAATGCAGCTCGGCATATTCCCTTCAGTAAAAATCAATCCTTGCTCCCCCATTTCCTTATAAGCTCGTTGTGCGGTATTTGGGTTAATCTTCAGCTGGTTGGCTAGTTCTCTTCTTGATGGAATCTCCTGACCAGGTTCAAAATACCCCTTGGCGATTTGCTCTTTAAAATGCCGGATAACCTGGACATAAACTGGATCCCGATTATTAAACTTTACAGTCAATTAACTCAACTCCCAGAAAATCATATTTTCGTGTATTAAGCACTTAATACAGATTGAACATAATGGTGGATTAAGTACTTTTAAAGAACCACCCGATTTATTATTTAACCATTACCCCGCTAATCGGCCTTGGTGTACTAACAACTTAATACACCATTCTCAAAAATATAAAAGTGTATTAAGCATATAATACACTCTTCGTAATGTATTATATGCTTAATACACTTTTTATGTCAATCAAATCCATGGAAATATATCTCAACATTTGAAAAGACAACCTGTTGTTCAACTAATCTGCCACGTTCGTTTAAGTAGAAAAACTTAATAAGTTGCGTGCTCCTAACCCATCATGAACATTTTTTCACACCCCTAGTTCTCTATAATCACATCCTTACTTCGCTTAATGTTACAAAAGTGTAGAACAACTAAACTGCCTCGTTAGCACAAGTAGCGACTGTTCTTATTGAACAATCACAACCGTTTAACAAATCCCATATTAAACATATCACATCATTTTTAACACTTTTCCAGAATTTAAGATGAGAAATCATCAGTAATTTCTACCACTTCAATTTTTCCGTTTATCAAAAGTTCAGTAAGCTCGTTTTAGGGATGTCTTTTTCCGAATTGATCTTAAACTAAGGCTATTTTCTCAATGATTGTTGGTTCTGCTGCCTAGTGATAAAAAAATAGCGATGACTCACAAAAACTTGTGGAGTCATCGCTGTTTTGATTTGAGTATTTCGTGAATCGTACCGTTAGTTGATTTCTTTACTAAATAATAGTAACAAAAAAATTATGAAGTGCATGCAAAATAATAACTGACCATAATGAACCAGTCTTTTTATACACAAACCCAAAGAGTAAGCCTAAAATAAAAACATATACATGCGTCCCAAAATGAAAGAAGATTTCATTGTAAATCCAAACTGGATAGTGTATTACTAAAAATAATAAAGCAGTCATAATATTTGCTTTCCAAAAAGCCATTTTTTTATTAATTTCTTGTAAAATTAATCCCCTAAAAACAATTTCTTCAGCAAGCCCAGCCATAAAAAAACCATTTAGATAATCATCAATAGATAATGAAAATTGAAATGATTGCTCATTAATGATATAAGTTTCAAAAGCAAAATATAAGCCAACTAACAGTGAAAGAACTACTCCCCAAAATAAACCCATCTTAACATTAACGTTCATTTTTAAGTAATCAAATGGGTTAGTATGTAAATAGTATTTTATGTATAACCACGTTGGAACAATCCATACGAACCCCTTCACCAACGCCTCTAATAATGGAGAGATAATTTCACCGAACGAATAAATGTAGTCGATTAACCATAATTCTTTAATTGTCCACGCAAAGTAAAATATGAGTAGAAACCCTATTAATGTTTTTATATCATTATTTTTCACTTTACTTTCTACACTCAAGTTTAATTCCATTTCAGCCTCCTTAAATCTAATTATTTCTCATTTTGGTAATATCAAGAAAGAACCTTACCTTATATAATACAACATCTTCATTTTCATTGACAGAAAAAATGAAATAACGGCTGCCTTACAAGCAACCGTCATTTATACCTTAGTCTATAGTGCCTTGGAAGCCTGATGAATTAGGGCGGCTACCATTTTATCCATTTGTGCAAAACGATCGTCTTTTGTTTGACCATTCACATAGCGATAATAGATTTGCTGACATATCACCGCTAATTTAAAGTAGGCAAATGTAATATAATAATCGATGGCTGAAACATCACGCCCGCTTTTCTCTGCATAGCGGTTAATGAATTCCTGACGTGTATAAAACCCTGGTAAAGTCGTTATTGGCGGTTCTCCAAATGCGTATAATAGCATTTTGGGGTCATCTGCATGCATCCAGTAGCTCATGGCTACACCTAAATCTGCTAATGGATCCCCTACAGTTGTCATCTCCAAATCAAAAAGACCAATCATTTCAGAGTAATCGCTTGTAAACATGGCGTTATTAAGCTTGTAGTCATAATGAATAATGGTTGCTTCATGATTAGAAGGTACATGATCCTTTAACCACTTTGTCAATGCCGCTACTTCAGCATGCTCTGCCGTTTTCGCTTTGTCATAGCGCTCAATCCATCCATGTACCTGCCGTTCCATAAACCCTTCTGGCTTTACCATATCCTTTAGCTTCGTTTCCTTATATGGTATTGCATGAAGAGCAACAAGTGAATCAATCATCTTTTCTGATATGAGCCGCCCTAAATCCTTGGTATTTTTAGTACCAGGTGGAAAATGTGTATCAAGTACGATACCCTTTTTGCGTTCCATTAAAAAGAAATCGCTGCCGATAATCTCTCGATCTTCAACGTACACATAAGGTTGTGGTACAGCAGCTAAAAATGGATGTAATGCTGATAAAATCGTAAACTCTCGTTTCATATCATGCGCTTTTTTGGCGACTGGTCCATGTGGAGGTCGACGAAGAACAACTTCAAATTCGCCTACTTTTAGGCAATAAGTCAAATTTGAATGTCCGGCACTAAACTGTGAAATTTCTAGCTTCCCCTTTGGTAACTCCGGAAATTGACTCTTTAAAAATGAATGTAATTTCACTTCATCAATACGTTCACTTGCCCTTACTTGTATCGTATCCATTGTATCCCTCCCTTAAACGATTGAGCTCATACCGCCATCTACCACTATGACATCCCCCGTAATATAATCTGAGGCAGCCGCTGCTAAAAATAATGCAACGCCTTTTAGGTCATTTTCAGTTCCTAAACGTTTTAACGGCGTCACACCCATTAAATAATCTTGTCCGCGCTCAATTAAGACTTTTGACATTTTGGTTGGGAAAAATCCTGGGGCAATCGCATTTACATTGACGCCATATGGCCCCCATTTTACAGCTAAATCTTTTGTTAGAGTGATAACCGCACCTTTACTTGCGTTATAGCCAATTGTATCCATGAATTCAGGTAATGTACCACCAAGCCCCGCAACCGAGGCGATATTAATAATTTTTCCGCTCTTTTGTTCTAGCATAATTTTGCCAACAGCTTGGCTCATTAAAAATGTGCCATTGACATTAACATCGAAGACTTTTTGCCAAGCCTCATACGGCATTTCAACAGCTGGAGTACCCCAAGACGCCCCACTGTTATTGACTAAAATATCAATTTGGCCGAATGACTCAAGCGTTTTTGACACTACGTTCGCTATATCCTCCGGCTTTGTCACATCACAGGCAAGAGCTAATGTTTGTACACCTAATTCAGCTAATTCTGCGGCTACCGCTTCGCATGCCTCGACCTTTCTTGAGCACAGTACAATGTTGGCACCCGCTTCTGCAAAGCCTTGTGCAATTTGAGCTCCGAGACCGCGTCCTCCCCCTGTTACGATGGCCGTCTTCCCCTTCAAGCTAAATAAATCAAGTACCGTCATTTCACCAACTCCTCTTGTTTTTTAGCATGCTTTTTCAGTTCCAGCTTGGCAACCGTGTTACGATGCACTTCATCCGGTCCATCTGCTAATCGTAATGTTCGGGAATTTGCCCACTGTGCCGCAAGCGTCGTATCAGGTCCTACCCCAGCAGCACCGAATGCTTGAATTGCTCGGTCAATAACTCGCAATGCCATATTTGGCGCCACTACTTTAATCATCGCAATTTCTGCCTTCGCCTCTTTATTTCCTACTGTGTCCATCATGTACGCTGCCTTTAGCGTTAAGAGTCTTGCCTGCTCAATATCGATACGGGACTCAGCAATACGCTCACGCATCACACCTTGGTCTGCGAGTGGTCGATGGAAAGCATGTCGCTCCTGAACACGCACACACATTTCCTCTAATGCACGTTCGGCGGCTCCAATAAGACGCATACAATGATGGATACGACCCGGTCCCAAACGACCTTGCGCAATCGCGAAGCCTTTTCCTTCTCCCCACAAAATATTTTCAACTGGTACTCGAACATTAGTAAACGTCACCTCACCGTGTCCTTCTGGTGCGTGATCATAGCCAAATGCCGTAAGCATACGCTCTATTTTCACTCCTGGTGTATCCATCGGCACTAAAATCATCGACTGTTGCTCATGGATTGGTGCTGTAGAATCTTTATGTTTCCCCATAAAAATAGCGATTTTACAACGAGGATCACCAGCTCCTGTCGTCCACCACTTATGTCCATTTAAAATATAATAATCGCCATCCCGTTCAATACTTGCCTCGATGTTTGTTGCATCACTAGATGCGACTGCAGGCTCAGTCATTGCAAAGCAGGAACGTATTTCTCCACGTAATAACGGTTCTAGCCACTGCTTCTTCTGCTGTTCTGAGCCATAACGCACAAGCACCTCCATATTTCCCGTATCTGGCGCATTGCAATTAAACACTTCAGGAGCAAGTAAAGAGCGTCCCATAATTTCACATAAAGGTGCATATTCTAAATTCGTCAAACCTGCACCATATTCGCTATCTGGCAAAAATAAATTCCATAGGCCGGCTTCTTTTGCTTTGTTCTTTAATTCCTCCATAATTGGTGGGATCGCTCCCCAACGATCTTCCATTGTCTCTACCTGTGCAGCAAATACTGCCTCATTTGGATAAATGTATTGCTCCATAAAATTTGTCAGCTTCTCTTGTAGTTCCACTACTTTTTCACTATAAGAAAAATTCATAAAAAAGCCCCCTTTGTTTGAACATCAAAACGCTAAATGAATGAATATTCATTTTTATTCTTACATTAAATGTTACCGCTATATTTCTTGTAAATCAATGTCTATTAAACAAAAATTTGAATTATAGAGAAAATTCATACTTAAGACAGTGTTTTGAGCAGATAGAAAATCTCATTACGATAAAAAAATACAAGTCAAAACACTATTTTGCCATAATATGCATCTTCAAATCAAAATAACGTCTTACATAATGTGTGGTTGATTTCCGTTCCGACTGGGCGCTTTGCCGCTGACGCTTCGCTTTCGCGCAGATAAAACAATTGTAGCTGCCGCCTTACTTTCGCTACAGAAAACATTTGCTGACGCTTCGCTTTCGCACTGAGCAAAGCTTCCTGGAGGCGTCCAATAAGCCGCTAATCCCCGAGTAGTCGCCCAGTCTCCACTCCAATCAACTATTATAAATGGTATACGTTTTAACAAATATCATCTACAATTTTGGGTGATAAACCATTCATTAAAATTGGTAAATTAGGTAAAGAAACAATTAGTAACATAAAAAAAGAGTAACTTCTATTTAAAAGAAGTCACTCATCTCAACTCATTTAATCTTTAACTTTATTTTTGTGTCCTTTAGCTAACTTCATAGCGAAAAGCTGAGGGATTAAATTTAAGGCACTCACAATTACCAATAGTTAGGAAGGTAAAAAAAGGTTTAAAATATCCACCATCCCACCCTATCCCTAGCGTATTTTCCATCCTACCGATAAAGTAAAAGGAACTAACTACTGATACAATATTACCGACAATAAAAGGAATTGAGTTGCATAGAAATTTGCCGCAAAAAGCAAGAAGTGAAGTCATTACAATCATTATTAAGTAGCCGAGCATTGATCGGTTAATAAAATCTTGGTACATCGAAAAATAAACAAAAGGAAAACAGTATAAACAGACTATTAGAATACCAATTACTATTTTTCTCATATTGTCCCCTCTCTTATATATTGATAATTTACGTAGAAAACATGGACAACCGAATTTTTAACATAACCCAAGAATATGATTGCTTTTTTCAAGCGTTGTCGTTTTAGCTTTCTATAGTCTAAAGTGTTTTGCCTATCTTCATAATATCAGTAAGCAATTCGTGAATAGCCAAAGGCAAATGACGATTTTTTAAGTACACCACATAAACATTTCGTCGTAAATTGGGGCAATCCACTTCTTTTTGTACAATAGTTTTAGCTGTAGGACCTTTCAAATAATTTTCTGGTAGAATGGTAACCCCTAAATTTTCACGAACGAGAGACACAGCCGTTTCAAAACGTTCAATTTCAAATTGGATATCTATGTTTTTTTCAGCCTTTTCAAATGCATCTAAAATGTCATGTCTCGTTTGAAAGCCCTCTGTACTTATAATAAAAGGCTCACCACTTAAATCTGCGATCGTCAGCTTCTCCTTCTCCGCTAACGGATGCTGTAATGGTAAAACAGCTACAAGTCGCTCTTCATATAAGCAGTGAACTTCGAGATCTTCATCATCCATTATCTGATTTGTAATAATTAAATGTGTTTTATAGCTTTTAAGCGATTTTTCAACACGCTTACTTCCTAAAATATCTACTAAATGAATCATCATTTCTGGATATTCTTTTTTATACTCTGTAATGACTTTTGGGAGCCAATGCTTAATCGATTCCATCACGCCTATCGTTATTTCGCTTGTGCCACGTACAATTACCTCATCCATTTCTATTTTTAAAACTTCCATGTTTTTCAATATAACGTTTGCTCGTTCATATAAAAGCTCGCCTGCTTCTGTTAATTGAAGATTTCTTGTATTCCTTTCAAGTAAAGGTGAGCCAATTTCTTGCTCTAATTTTTTAATAGCATTACTTAGAGAAGGCTGAGAAATATGCAGTTTTTCAGCTGCCTTCGAGAAATTCATTTGCTCCACAACTGCTAAAAAATATTGTAATTGTTTAAAATCCACAGCAACATCCCTCCACATTTATAGTTTTAAACTATAGATTAATATTAATTATATATTAGCAATAATAATTATGTGAATATATAATTTATTCATAACAATATTTTCACTAGAATAATATTGGAAATGGAGTTGATAAAGATATGTATACAATGACAGATCAAAAACAATGGAAAGGTCGTATAGATTCAACTACTAATACGAGTAGTTTCCGTTTACATCAAAAAGTGAAAAGAATTCCTATTAATGATGTAAGCGCTTCAGATAATCAGCATGCCGGAATTGTGGGCTTTATATGTGATGAAGGTGTACGTCGTAATCAGGGGCGTGTAGGGGCAGCAAGTGCACCTAATGCTCTGCGTGAATCATTATCTAGCTTACCTTGGACATTTAATGGTGAACAGCAAATTATAGATGTTGGTAACGTTCTTTGTCTTAACCACGCTTTAGAAGAAGCACAGCGTGAGCTCGGTGAAATTGTCAAAACATTGCTAAATAAAAAAATACAATGTGTCGTGCTTGGTGGTGGACATGAGACATTATACGGACACTATTTAGGTGTTCGTGCATCGTTACCTAAAGATGCGAAAATCGGGATCGTCAATATCGACGCTCATTTTGATTTACGACCATACGATGAGCAACCATCGTCTGGTACAATGTTCCGTCAGATTTTAGAACAGGATGCGCATACCGACTACTTTGTTTTAGGCATACAACGTTTCGGCAATACAAAAGAGCTATTTGATAAAGCCGATGAGTTGCATGTGAATTATGTGTTAGAAGAAAATATGACGCCAGAAAATAATGCGCAAATCATGCATGACCTTCAGCAATTTATGGATAATCATGATTATATTCTCTTAACACTCTGTATGGATGTACTAAATGCTGCATTTGCACCGGGTGTTAGTGCTCCATCACCATTTGGATTAGATCCAAAAACTGTACGTACGATACTTCAACAAGTAACTTCACATCCAAATACACATTCTTTTGATATTTGTGAGGTAAATCCTTCACTAGATGAGAATGGACGAACAGTTAAACTAGGTGCTTATTTTGTTTATGAAGCACTAAATCACTTACTTAGGAGATAAGGTTCATGATCGAAATTAATCAAATTACAACAGTATTTCTAGCAGTTGCACTATTCGCATTGGGCGGCTGGCTCATCAATAAAATCGGTTTTTTAAAGCGTTTTTGTATACCAGCACCTGTTGTTGGTGGCTTACTATTCGCCGCATTAACCACTATTCTAAAGACAACTGGCGTATTAGAAATTTCTCTTGATACGTCATTACAAAGCTTATTTATGATTACTTTCTTCACAACAATTGGTTTAGGAGCAAGCTTTAAACTTGTAAAGCTTGGTGGAAAATTATTAATTATTTATTGGTTGGCTTGTGGTTTCCTAGCATTAATGCAAAATGTTATTGGTGTATCTCTTGCATCGCTAATGGGGATTCATCCATTAATCGGTATGATGGCCGGTGCTGTTTCTATGGAAGGTGGCCATGGTGCCGCTGCAGCATTTGGACAAACATTAGAAGACTTAGGTATTTCATCAGCCATGACAATCGGTGCGGCTGCGGCTACATGTGGTTTAGTGGCTGGTGGTTTAATCGGTGGTCCTATCGTAAAGTACTTAGTTGGTAAATATAATTTAACGCCAAATGAACAAGAAACAGAAGAAGTTGACTTTGAAAATAAAAATGAACAAATTACATCCGATTCATTCTTTACACAAGTACTATTAATTACGTTCTGTATGGCTGTAGGTACATATGTTGGAACATTATTCTCAGAAGCTACTGGTTTCGTACTACCTGGCTATGTTGGTTCAATGTTTGTAGCTGTACTAGTGCGCAATATTATGGATAAAGTAAAACCTGAAGCGATTAACATGAAGAGTATTTCTTTAATCGGCGATGTGACATTAGGTGTTTTCCTTTCAATGGCGCTCATGAGTATTAAGTTATGGGAAATTGCTGATTTAGCACTTCCACTATTCATCATTGTTTTCGTACAAGTATTCTTCATTGTCTTATTTAGTATCTTTGTATTGTTTAAGATTCTTGGAAAAAATTACGATGCTGCGGTTATGGTTGCCGGTTTTGCTGGTCACGGTTTAGGGGCAACGCCAAATGCGATGGCCAATATGTCAGCAGTTGTCCAACGTTTCGGTCCATCTCAAAAAGCATTTCTTGTTGTACCAATTGTAGGAGCGTTTTTAATCGACGTCTTCGGTATTCCAATTATTATTACGACGATCAATTTATTTAAATAATCAATGAGCCGTGCAACTGTCTAATAATGACAATTGCACGGCTTATTTTTTTGCTTATTGATTATTGTAATATTTCACTAACAGTTACAAATTCGTAGCCTTGTTTTTGCAAGTATAGAATGACATTTTCCAAACCATTTGCTGTCGTTTGATGAATATCATGCATTAAAATAATGCTGCCATCTTTTGCTGACGCTTTCACATACGTTAATATTTTATCAGCATTGCGATGTTTCCAATCTAGCGTATCGATTGACCATAGAATAGTAGGCATCGTCATGACAGATCGAACTTTATCATTCGTTGCACCATATGGTGGACGGAAAACCGTTGGATACTGACCAATCGCAGCATAAATTGCATTGCTAGTTCGATCAACCTCTTGTTTAACATTTGCTGTCGATAAGGCTGTTAACTTTGCATGGTCCCATGTATGATTGCCTATTTCATGGCCAGCCTCATAAATTTGCTTTACGACTGCTGAATTTTTAGAGACATTTTGCCCAACCATAAAAAATGTTGCCTTTGCATCATATTTCTTTAAAATCGCTAAAACTTGTGGGGTAACTTTTGCATCTGGCCCATCATCAAATGTTAAAGCCACACGCTTTTTTTCCCCTTTCGTTACTGGTACACCTTTATTGTATACTTTGTTATCAGTTATTTGGATATTTGCCAGCTCTGAAGCTTTCACATAGCCCTCTTGTTCACCAGCTTCTACATAGGCCCAGCCTGCTAGTATCGTATATTGCTGAACGACTGTTTTATTGGCAAGTGTACCAAGAACCTCGCCACTTGGGCTAGCAGTTAAACGAAGCACAGCGCCATTAGCAGCATTTACTCGTTTTTTTGTCGCAACAGGTTTCTTTAAAGAATTTGTTGCAACATAACCTGTTTGATGGCCATATTGGACAAATGACCAACCTCCGGGTGCTGATCCATATACAAAGATCATACTATTTTCGTAAATCTGTCCTGCTTTTTGTGCACTTGGACTAGGGTATGTAAATAAAGTTGTTCCATCTTTTTTCGTCACTACATATTTTTCGGATGTAAGGCTTACTAATGCTGCCGTTTCTACATATCCCTCTAGCTGCTGCGCCTTAATTCGAGTCCATTCTTCACTTACTGGTGTAGCTGTTACATAACTACCCTTCGCTATTTGACCGATTACGGCACTTTCTAGGGAAGGTTCTACATAAACTGTTGTGTTATTAGCTACTGATTGAATAACTGGTGTACCCTCAGCATTTGCAGAAGTAGTATTACCTACAAACACAAAACTGATTAAAAAAGTCAAAATAATAGCATACGGTAAAAGTTTTTTCATTGTTCTACACCGCCCTTTTCTTCACAGATGTCTTTTCTCATATGTTTTTTCCATAAAAGTATAGGATTCGACTCTAATTATAGAATAATAAATTATTCCAGGAAATAGTAGGAATCAACTAGTTTTTGTAATTTATAAATTCTTTATTAACGCTTTTTGTAGATAGGAAGAACTGCATATTATCAAATTGTTTACTGATACTTTATTAAATTCATTTTCGCCTTTTCTTCATCAAAAATCCCCCGTGGTAGCGCTGGCAATAGATGATGAAAACAATGGGCCTTAATACCTCCCCTCTTAAATGATAATGAACGATCGTATCCCCAAGCATGAATACTATGTTAGCTATTTTGCCAACTTTCATTTGTCAAAGGCCCCAAGACGCCTTTTTCAGGTACTTGTGCAGTGCACCCTATAAATATGACGAATGAAACGTTAAAAAAGTTATTATTTTTTCATATTTTTTCCTCTTACAGCGCATCGTACGCTGTAAGAGCATCTTCAATATGGAATGGCGGTGTCCAAGCCTGCCCATTCGCATTCGTCGTCACGAAAATATATTGTTTTCCATCTTTTTCGATAATAGAGGCTAAGCAAAGACCCGCTTCAGGTGTATAGCCCGTTTTTCCTCCTAATATCGCACCTTCCCCTCCTGGTATTTTCGCTAATAGTGAGCTTGTTATCGTTAATTCATTTGGGACATGAGTCATATAACTTTTCGAAGTCAAAATTTGATAAAAGGTAGGATTTTTAATGGCATAACGAAATAGCTTACTTATATCACGGACACTGGAGACATGAGCGGGATCATGTAACCCGCTGGCATTGATAAAATGGGTATCGTTCAACCCTAATTCATGCGCTTTATTATTCATTAATGTCACAAATGCTTCTTCACTACCTGCCATCGCATCCGCAAGTGTTCCTGTAGCATCCGCCCCAGAGGCAAGCAGTGTACCATATAATAAATCCTCTATCGTTACAAAATCTCCTGCCTTAAAGCCCGCCATGGAAGCATTTTGAGCAGTAAATTTAGAAATCGTTTGTGGTTTAACTATTGTTTGCTTCTGCAGATCCGTAGTCATTTCAATGGCAACAATCGCTGTCATAATTTTCGTTAATGATGCAGGATAAATAATGTCATCTGCATTTTTTTCATATAATACATCTCCTTTTTCATTCAGCAACAAAGCATTTTTACTATGCAACGAAGGTAGCTCTACTGGCGTTTGTTCCGTTGTAGTGTTGTTCGTATAATAAAAAAAGTATGCAGCCGCACATATAAAACAAAATAAGACAAATTTTTTCATAAAAAAAACGCCTCCCACACATTATAATAGGAGGCATTTATGAATATTCCTGGAGGAAATTTACGAAGAAAATTCTTAAGGTTTGACAATCAATTATGCCTCGGCATAATTGCGTCTGGAATCGGCTTTGTGCTTGCACAAAGAACTCTTTTCCGATTCCGTGACATCCGCCGGAGGCTTAACTTATTTCAGTGGGTGTTTATACACCCGCTGAAATAAGTTAAAAATCATCGAAATCCGAACAAATTTTCGTAATGTCTTTATTCGTTAATTTAAAAAATACATCCTGGGATACTTCTAGCTTAAGTGTATCTTCCTTCATTAAATCCGCATATATTCCTCGTAAAATACGACCAGTTAGACCATGTGAAATAGCTATCACTTTCGGTATATGTTGAATGTCTTCTAGCCAGGCACTTAGTCTGTTCACTACTGAGTCATAAGCTTCTCCATTTGGCGCATTAAAATACCAGTTATATACGTCTGTATGATGAAGAAGATTTGGCCAAGAATTTTCGATTTCTTTCATCGTTAATCCAGCCCACTGTCCCACTGCAACCTCAGTTAAACGATCATCTTTTTCAACATTCTTCAAATCATATCCAATTGTTTCACAAATTATTTCAGTGCTCTGCATGGCTCTGCCTAATGGACTCGAAAAAATTTTCCACCCATTAGGATTTCCAATTAAACTTTTCAGCATTTGTGCGTTTTGTTGTACTTGATGTACACCCACTTCTGTTAATGGAGAATCGAGCTCTCCTTGATATCGTCCTTGTGTATTAAATTCAGTTTCACCATGACGGAGTAAGTATATCGTTTGGTTCTTCAATATTGTTTCCCCCTATAATTTCTCCCTAGTTATTACTAATATTTTTATATATTTTCATTTCTAATCCCAATATTATTCATTAGTATCGTCCCTTGCTTGGTTAAATTAAATTGGAAATGGATCTTATTTAACTTCAATGGATCAAACTGTGGATTTACTTCTTTAAAATCGTTCAATGAAAATCCATAATATTGAAACACTGGTTCCGTTGTATTACCTATATTGGAAAAAGGTTTTTTCAGTAACTTTCCTTTTATGGCAGGTGTCAATTTGGCTATATAGCTAAGAGGCAGGCTCGCCCGGTTACCATTGCTGTCTTCTACAGTAACTGTAAAATCAATTAGTTCCCCCTGATTTCCCTCCTTTTCTTCCTTTCTATTATCTGCAAGTGAAAATACGATAGAACTGTTCTGCCCTATCTCTAATCCATTCTCGGGGAGAGTTAATGTATAAAAAGCTGGAGATAATTTGTCTTTTGAATTCCAACCTAAACGAACGGCACTATAATCTGCCTCATCATTTTTCATTTTAACTTTTCCCTCTTCCCATTCCTTCAAATTCTTTCCAAACAGTTTGCCGCCTGGGACAGTGGTCGTGTTTAGATCAATATCTTCATTAAACGTAGCAATAAAAGATGTTTGCGAATCGTAGTAATTATTGATATACAGTGTGTCAGGAAGCCATTCTTTAGCATAACCTAAATCTTTAAAAATCTCCTTGTATCGTTTCTTTTCTTTCAACGTACTATCTAAAAAAGCAGATATCAATACTTTCGTGATGGTTTCTTGCTGATCACGAGGCATAATTTGTTTTAGGTTAAAGAGTTGGTTAGCTGTGCCAGCTACATCGCCTCGTCCCCATTCTTCATTAAATTGCCCATGATTGGCTCCATAAATATAGACTGACGCGTTCATATAATCATCTTTATTCGTATAGGAAATCCGATATTGCTGATTAGAGCTATCAAAGCTATTTACGTCCATATCATGCGCCCCTTGTAGTGCCAAATAGTTTACGTTTTTTAACGGAAGTGGTTTCCCAGCAGGCATATATTGACCGTCTATTCCAGCAATAGAAATAAGCGTTCGGATTGAGAAATTATAATCAAATTGAATATTTCCGTTACTAGGTGGATGTTGCATTTCGTTAAAAGCAGCTGCAATCGCGATAGCTTCTCCACCTCTGGAATGCCCTATTAGTGCAATGTGTTCCATATCCACTTTTTGATAAAATGGATTGTTTTCAGTACTGTTCCATTCTTCCCACGTTTGTAAATGCTCCAGCAATAATAACCCTCTCGCCGGATTCTCATTCTTTAGCGGACTAACCAAAAACAAATCATCGTAGGGAGAAACATTAAGAAAGTTTTCATCTACAGATACAACTATATAGCCCCTACTCGCAAGAAGGTTACCTAAATATTCGTAACCTGGATCAGAATAATCAGTCATTAAATGGTTTCCATGAACAATCATTACTAACGGAAAGTCTCCTTTCCCTTCTGGGTACCACACATGACCATTTAACGGCATTGCCTCAGGTCCAAAACCAAGTGTTCTCGTGCGAACAGAAGACCACTTTTCTACAAAATCGCTAGCGCCTACTGTTTTAGTTGTCAAAGAATTTTTTTGATTAAAGTCTTTTCGATAAGTATTCGGACTGCCATATGTGAGCTTTCTAATTGGATAGCTGCCCGGTTTCGCTGGATTTCTAAGCAAAGTATTGTCATACCGTTTCGATGTTTTCAGCTCCTTTAATACAACTACTGGGGTGTTCGCTTCCCCGGGATGAATCAACCAATAACTCCATGCTCCAATCCCTATAGTTAATATAGATAAACATGTGAGGACGCTAACTTTTTGATATTTTTTTGCATTTTTATAACTACCCTTTAACCATTTGTATAATAGTGCACCCCACAAAGAAACAACAACCGCTACTAATAGAATAAATGGGATAGCTACTTCCAAAGGAGCGAAAATGCAGAACAACAGAAATATTAGGGAACTAAAGAGTATCCATATATATCGACTAGGAATTTTTTTCACTCCATGCAATAGAAGAGTGATAAAACCACTTATTAACACTACGGAAAAAATAAATACGAACATTCCAATAGTGAAATCTAAAAAACTACGCTGAACTAATAAAAACTTCCCTTGAATCAAAATCAATAGGAATGCCATCGTACTTAAAGTGATAGCTGCACCTTTCCAACCTAATGACAATGGCTCTATACGAATTCGTTTTGCGTATAGCCTTCTAACAAAATAACTGAGTTTCCTTTTTAATACTTCCAATTTTTCAATCCCCCTACCTACAATCTATTTCATAAATATTCTATTGTAGGTTACAGGATGACTCTTTCAACCAGCTTTCATCTTTCTTTCAATAATCTTACATTTATTTTTGGATATTTTTGAAGAATAAATTAGTTAGATGTCAGAACTTTTTTTGGCAAGAAGAGTATAAAACTCGTCTCACCATTCGTTGCCAACTTAATATTTCCACCATGTTTTTCGATAACTTGTTTGGCAATCGCTAGTCCTAACCCTGTACCACCATCACTCTTGCGCGATTGATCCCCGCGCACAAAAGCATCAAATACGTTTTCTTTAATTGCCAGTGGAATGCCGATCCCGTCATCTTGAATATGAATTTCAACCCCTTTTTCCGTTGTTAAAAGCTTCAATCGTACGGTTGTTCCTGGTGGATTATATTTTAATGCATTTGAGAGAATGTTAGATACAGCTCGGTATAACCATGTATAGTTGAATGGAAAAATGACTTCACCTTTAGGAATCTCAAATTGAAACATAAAATTTTTTTCTGCAAATGCTTCGTAATACTCTGCAGCGATTTCTCTCGTGAATTCGGCTATATCTGCTATTTGAAAGTCAAAAGGATAATTAGGGCTATCCAGTCTAGATAATTCAAAAATGTCGTCAATGAGTTCTGATACAAGCTCAGCCTTATCAGAAATTATGCGTAAAATTCGTTGCCTTCGCTCTTCATCATTAATTAACCCTAATTCCATCGCCTCAATATAACCTCTAATTGTAGTAATCGGTGTCTTTAGATCATGCGATAAATCCACGAGCATACGTTGCTTGTTCTCTTCTAGGTGCTGCTTTTCCTTTTCAATTCGTTCCAGTTGTTCTGCCATGGCGTTAAAATCATCTTGGATTTGGGCAAGCTCATAACTTGCTTTAAATTTTAGTCGCTTATTATATTGACCTCGAGCAATATCTTGGATGCCATCTGCAATTGAACGAAGTGGAGTGGTAAGCCTGGAGGCCGTCCATTTTCCAAAAATATAAACAGCAATCGTCAATAAAGAGAGAAAAAGCAGAAGGGTTTGCAAGAGCATTTTGTAAAAGATCTGTTCGTTGTTTTGATAATCTTTGCCATCCATGATCTTATCCGTTTCAGATGATAGGACTGTACCGTTTTTATGGGCAATGTCCGCAAAATAATTAAGAATCTGCTCATTTAATACAAACAATGAAAAGGCAGCAATAAGTGCAATTGTAATGAAGAAATAACTATATGTAATAATTAATAAGCGCCGAAGCCGATTCGGAGATTTCATGGAATCAGCTCATCTTTCTTGGCAAACCGATAACCGAGGCCGCGAATGGTTTTTATATATACTGGTTTCCTTGGACATTCTTCAATTTTTTCACGAAGTCTGCTGATTTGGACCATAATTGCATTGTCATCAGCAATATAAAACTCATTCCATGCACGTTCAAAAATTTGTTTTTTTGTAAAGACACGTCCCGGTTCACTCATCAAGAGTTTTAACAGTTCATATTCTCGAGCACTGAGCGGAATCGGTTTGTCTTTGATATATAGCACACATTCGTGGTGCGACAAAAGTAAATCACCCAACTTTAGCTGAGAGGGTTGTTGAGCTGATAATGGGTCATTAAATTCATAATACCTCCGTAATTGGGCTTGAATTCTAGCTGTCAATTCTAAAGGACTAAATGGTTTCGAAATATAATCATCTGCTCCTAATTTCAGTCCTGTTATTTTATCGTAGTCCTGGCTTTTGGCAGAAAGCAGAATAACTGGAATTTTATATTGTTGACGGATCATTTGTAGAAGTTGATAACCATCAATGATTGGCATCATAATATCTAGAATGGCAAGATCAATCGCCTGATTTTTTAACTGATTGAAAGCTGTTTTGCCATCGAACGCTTCTAATGTAATATATCCTTCTGCATTTAAGTAAAGCTTTAACAAGTCGACAATATCGGGATCATCATCAACTATCAATATAGTTTGGGCCATAGTCTATCCTCCTTCACATATCCTTTAATGTATTCTATGTATCAATCTTCAATTCCTTTTAGATGTGGATATTGTAAGGTAAATGAAAGATTGATATAGTTATTGTGCTTGTTGCGAATAACGGAAATATTTTGATCCTCGGTTATAAAAAAAACACCAGCATCACTTTTTGTGACAACTGGCGCTCGCTTGAACATACTTTAAAAAATACGGATGTGGAATTATATAAATGGTTTCACTGTCAATCCCCAACACCTACAAAAATGACAGTATAATAATTAGGAGCACTTCCCTTCGCTGCTCAAACTAGTCATATAAGCGTTCTAGCAATCCCATCTCATAGCCCTTTGCTACTGCACCGACCCTCGTCTTGACATCAAGCTTTCGGTTAATAGTCGCCATATGATACTCTACAGTGCGCTTGCTCATCGCTAACTCCCTAGCAATTTCTTTATTTGTCTTTTCCAGCGCAATTTGCTTTAGTACTTCCTTCTCTGTCGGCGTCAATTGGTCAGCTCTCGGTAATGTAGTCATTTTCTCCGGTACGAGCCGCAACCCGAGCATACTCTGCCGAATGGCGTTTATAATTTGTGGATAGGTCACCTGTTTAGATAAATAAGCGTGAATTCCTATCTCATAAGCTTTATGCACATATTCATCGTAGACGTAACCTGACAGCACGATCAACTTGATTGCCGTATCGTAAGTCCGCTTTATTTCTATCGCCAAGTCGAATCCCGTCATATATGGCATCGAAATGTCAATAACGGCGACGTCTGGCTTTAATGTACCGATACGTTTTAGCACCTCGTGAGGTTCACTGAAAGTCCCTACGACCAGCATATCTTGCTCACGCTCTAGCCGATTCTTCAATCCCTCCATGACAAGGGGATGATCATCTAGTAGCAGCACCTTGATCGGTTGCTCCATATTTTGCTTCACCTCTCTGTTTCGGTAGTCTAATGCGGACAATCGTTCCACGTCCAGCTTCCGAGTCAATTTCGATGCCGCCTCCAAATTGGGCAACTTGACTGCTGATTGTGACAAGTCCGAATCCTTGAGAATCGGTCCGAATACCGCTCATAATTGCTGGATCGAATCCAATGCCGTCATCGCTAATCTGTCCGCAGAACGTATCATCTTTTTCCCATAACCAAATCTCCAGCTTCTGTGCTCTCGCATGTTTGACCGCATTATTGGCAAGCTCTCGCACAATCCGGAATAACGTCATTTTGTACAACGCAGGCAATGTCTCTGACAGTTTGTTTTCCAGCTTGATGGTTAGGCCTCCGTTCTCCTTAACTATACGTGCGAGCCAGAGCAGAGCTGCATCTAACCCTGCCTGATCGATGATGTGCGGGTATAAATCATCACACAGCATTCGGATGTCACGTTGCGTATCATACAAACATTTTAACCAGACGGCGGTTAACCGCTTGTCACTTTGTTCTGTATCGTGTAATTCTTCCAAATCGCGGGCAAGAAAGATTAGATTCTGCAAAACATGATCATGCAAATAATATGACATTCGAACTCGCTCTGCTTGCTGTGCCTCTAGCAATCTGTATTCCGAAGTTTTCATTGGTAACCCACTTCTCGCTCCTCGTAGTTCATCGAGTAAGGCAGCACCCATCAGCAGACGGACAGTTTCCATCCTTACTTTTTCGATTAAGCCGAGCTCTTCTGGTGTAAAGGACGTATTATTATTTTTTGAACCAAGTCCCAAATAGCCAATTACCGTTCCGTCGGGCTGCATAAGATCAATCACTTGTGCAAAAACACTCGGGTCAAATTGACGGAAATTGGTTAACTCCAGCATCTCGGCAAATGGCCCTGTTCCATACATAATAGCCTCACTTCCCCGATTCCAGACAAAGCAAAGACCCTCAATGTCTGTCACACTATGGACAAGCTCTGCAGGCATTCGCAGTAGATCGCGGCTATTGCGATGCTCGGCGAGCCTAATCGACATCTCCAGCCGCTGACGATCCAGACGAACTTCCCGTTTCTCCCGCTGACGTTTGAAGTTGTCAAGATTGAATCGATGTAGCAGTGTGAGAATAACGAACGCGCCGCACAATGTAAGTGTTGTCAGAGAAGCACTTGAACGGATAAGCGCGGCAATTAGGATGATCACAAGCCCTACATACAAACCATGAATAGCTAAAATGGGAAGATAGAAGCGGATGTCGAGTAGCTTCTGTCTGGCCCACAACGCTAGTATGGAAGCTGGTAGGACAATAAGACCTACCAATGTCATTTCCGGCAACGCTATGTATTCCCCCCATAGCAGATCTGGGAGCGCATACAGAAACAGATACGGCATCAAACCAAATGTCAGCGCGGTAACAAATGTCAGCAACCGGTTTTTTTCAGCGCGATCCATCGCGCGCCAATATACGACAGCAATGACGAATATGGCAAGTAATATGCCAATCAGCGCGGTATGAAGAGCGCTCCGGGTCCATCCCGGGATGGTTCCCAGCGAGAAAACAAATAAGACGTACACGGAGAACAAGGCGGCCAGTACCCTGTAGGCAGCCATCACTGAACCAACCCAACCTGGGACCGTGCGGAACACGAAGGCAACGAAGAAAGCATACAACAGGTAAGGCAACCAACTTGTAACGACAGGCAATATCAATCCAGTAAGCGCCGTCTCTGTCGAATAAACCGATAGCAGCGTCGCCGCCATGAATACGTTCAGCGCATAAAAGCGGCGAACCATATAGGACTCGGGCTTGTTCCGATAAGCAGCCAGTCCGATAACGAGCAGAGCTAGCTCCGCGCAGGCTGCAAACAAACTCTTATACACATCCGTCATCCCCGGTTCGCTGCGCAATTCGAAGCGAACCAAGTCCTCTCGCTCGAACTGAAGTACCCCCAATCGTTTCAGATAGGCACGATCACCGAGCTTCATTAATTCCGGCTGTTGGCCGCCAACCGACAGGAGTTTGTCACCGATGTGGACGTCCCATCCTCTCGCCTTGCCGGCCGGATCAATGGATGCGACAACCCAGGTGCCCCCATCTTCACGGAACATTAAACCAGTATATGGGTTCTTTAATGTAGTAGCATGTATATAAACCCCAACAAGCAGGAATAACAAAGCTGAACTGTATACCGCCAAACTGTATTTCCGTGCAATTTCCGGCAAATTGCATCACCTCTCTTCGAGTGTGTTACTCTTAAAAAAGCAATAAGTCGAGCGAAAACCTAACCTACGACACGCTAGGATTTATCGTACGCCGACCAAATACATATTTATCATCCCCCACAAAAAATTCACGAACAAATGTAACAGGATAGCGCCATAAATATTTTTGCGCAACTTAACTAAGATTTCTTCCGGGATAATTACAGCTAACGGAACGTACGCCCAATTGATTGGTACTTGCCACATGTGATAGAACTGAAAAATGATCGCAATCCATAGCCAGTCATGTTTAAGGCGTCCAACTTTACGTAGCAAATAGCCTCGAAAATAAATTTCCTCGCCGATAAAGTTGCCGATTAGGCCAATTAGCAGTATCAGAAACGGAAAGTTCGGGTCGTAATATCCTTGATAAAAAACATGCCATTCACCCATATGGAAAGCTGGGAATCCATTCAGCCATTCAAACAATGGCGGATAGACGTATTTTACATAAGGCAACGATAAAAGTGTGAACAGAATCGTCAAAATCGGAAATACAAGCAGCAGCCCTTTCAGATCAAGTCTGGCGAAGCCTAAGTATACGAGCGATTCCTTGAATGAAAGTCCGTCCTTGTACCGCAGCATCAGGAAAGGAACAAGCATATGCCAGCCGGCGCTCAATAGGATGAGCACATATAACTGCACATAATGAGCCGATAAACCGGTCCATGCCATCATCGACTCGCGAAGCGGATAGATGAACACATATGCAATCAGACCTGGCAACAAACCAAGAAACAAGTAGAAAGCGATTTCTTTCTTTGTCTTGGCTTCAAACTTTCGGACGAACTGGACGTAAGTCGGATCGGACAAGTTGAAAAAATCGACGAATTTACGGTAAACCACAGACATAACAAAACCCCTCCATTTAATCTCGAAATGAGCGTTAATTTCTTAGTACGCTCCTTGATCATAGCGGACTTCACTGTCAACAGAATCCGTATTTTCCGTCAATTTTAGGTTTACACACGCATCATTTTTGCGTGTTCACGCAAAGAACCCGTATTGCACGATTGTTATGCTCAAACGTCTTTTTCTTGACAACTTGTTCAATAATTACAACCAAGGTGAAATGAAATTTAGAATTTATGCACCTTGGAAGAAGCACAATGATAACTTCCTCCACATATCAGTCACTCTCTATTAATTATATTGAATATATTTACAAAAAACCAAATATATCAATATGATACTAAATTCGCCTCATCCCCATAACTTGGAGTTGATTTCCTTTCCGACTGGGCGCTTTGTCTGTGCGAAAGCGAAGCGACAGCAACAGCACCGATGTTGGTCACGAAACGTTTTCATAGGATGTGATGCTTTTAGCCTTCGTTCCTCTATCGCTAATCCCCAAGGAGTTGCCCAGCCGGAACGAAGATCAGCCTATATACATTACATATGTTTTAACAAACGTCATCCACAACTTTTGATGATAAGCCCTAAATTCACCTATAAAAGTAACATTAAATGAAGGCTTTAAGGCTAGCTGCCATCTAAAACTTATATTTGTTAAAACAATAGAATAATATAGATCAATCCTAAAAATAGACATAATGGACTGTAAAGCCAAGTATCATATTTAGCAAACTGTGAGCGTTTTATATTTTTAAAAAATCCAACATACTTAACATCACCAATGGCCCTAATAATGAAAACGAAAGCACAAACAATACTTCCGATTTTAGATAAACTATTTGCTTGGAACACCTGCAAATAACCTCCTTGAACAACAATAATGGCACTAGCCAGTAGAATAAGAATAGCCACGAATAATGTTCCCCATTTTTTAGGAGTAAAAGCAGGTCTATGCTCTCCTTCTTTTACAGGGATAGCAGCGGCAGAACCCCAACGACCTCCAAAAGCCCAATAAATATGCAACAAACTGATAAACCACAGAAGCCCTACAGCTACTAATATTAAACGTAATTTCATTTTTTCGCCCCTCAATGTTTTAATTCAAACAAAACATACACAAGCGTATGTTTATAGTGAAAATTTTGTCCCTTCAGGTTTTTTAACCTTATTAGGGACATTTATTATCGAATAATCAATTATGCCTCGGCATGATATTTTTTGTGCGAAAGCGTAGTGCCAACGTAGCGGTAGCAACAGATAAATGCCACGGGACGTGGCGTTCTTAGACTGAGCTCCTCTATTTCAGCAGATATTTGGCCAATCGCTGAAAGAAGTTAAAAGCTCTACCATTCTATCAATATTAAAATTAGGATTTTCTTCAAACCTTGTCATCCATCCTACATACGTTAAATAGGCAAGTCTTGCTCTATCAATCGATTCAGCATTGTCTATGCCCTTTTTTTGATACAATTTCGCAATACAAGAAATTCTTTGTTCTTCAATATCCACTAAACGTGCTGCAACAACAGGATCATATTTAGCCCAAGTATAAATACCAATTTCCATCTTTTTATCTCGATTAAAACTAATTTGTAATAGCTGTTCTAAGGAGGCCTCCTGTTGCTCCATACTTTGAACAATCAGCTTTGTTGCATGTATTTCCCAATAGTCGACCATAGAATCTAACAGCTCTTGATGGTCACGAAAATAGTGATAAAAGCTCCCTTTACTTATTTTTAGTAATCGAGCAAGTGCTTCGATACGAACTTTATGTATTCCTTCATCAGCTAATTGTTGTAAGCCTGCTTTTATCCAATCTTCCCTCGTTAATTGCATGTCATCTCTCCACTTAGATACGGTAGCGTATGTTTTTGTGTTAGATTACTACTACTTTCATTTTTTGTCAATTATTCGATCTGTTATTTTTAGGAACTTTTATGTTATTGCTGATTGTTACATTTATAGTCATTACCCTTGGTAAAATACATGCGCATACTAATATAATAGCTAAAAGTTTTTTCATCTTTAATCTCCTTTTTTGGGGTTACTTTGAATTCCTCTTAAATAAAGAACGTTAATATTCACGGAGAGTGGTTACTAAGATTTCAACTCACTTTTTGTTTATTGATTCATATTTATTCACAGCTAAGGCCAAGTTTTTTTACTTGACCTCAATGACAACTTATCAATTATGCCTCGGCATAATTACGTCCAGAATCGACTTTGTGCTTAGGCCTGCAGATGTTTTTTGCGCGAAAGCGTAGTGCTAACGCAGCGTCAGCAGCAGGATGCAGGTCAGTTAGCCGTTATCGCATGGATGCGATGATTTTAGACTAACATCCTTTTTGAACTCCTTTCCGATTCCCGTGACATCCGCCGGAGGCTATAGGCCAACACGAAGTTGGTCACTCAGTCGTGTGTTGTTGCTGTCGCTTCGCTTTCGCACAGATAAAACCGTGTTGCTGTCGCTTCGCTTTCGCACAGATAAAACCGTGTTGCTGTCGCTTCGCTTTCGCACAGATAAATTGCCACAGGACGTGGCGTTCTTAGACTGAGTTCCTCTGTCTCAGCGAACATTTGTAGCTGACGCTTTGCTTTCGCTACTAAAGACATTTGCTGAAAGAAGTTAAAATGTATTATCGAATAGATTTTCCGCTATACCAAGTAAAATGTCTTTCTCTGTAAACTCCATTAATTCTTCTCTTGTAATAGCTTTCTGTCGAATTAAGCGGTTTGACTGAATAGTCACGAGCTTTTCAAATAAGTTTCGGATATAACGACCGTTCGAAAAGTTTGGAATTGATTCGACTGGAATTTGATGCAATTGCTCCTTCATATGGTGTGCAAATACGTCACCATACTGGTAATCATTATTTTTACATAGCATGGCAAAAATATCGTAAAGCTCATCTGTGCTAAAATTATCAAACTTCACAAAATGATTGAAGCGGGATTTAAAGCCTGGATTGGCAAGAAGAAATTCCTCCATAAGCTCTGTATAACCAGCAACGATCACAACTAAGTCATCGCGTAAATCCTCCATCGACTTTAATAGACTATCAATCGCTTCTTTACCAAATGCATCCTGTTTATCATTAATTAGTGAATAGGCTTCATCTATAAAAAGCACGCCACCTTTTGCTTTATTCACAACTTCCTGGACCTTCAAAGCCGTCTGGCCAACATATCCTGCTACTAGGCCTGCACGATCTGTTTCCACAAAATGCCCGCTTGAAAGTACACCAAGATGCTTATATATTTGGCCTATGATACGTGCCACTGTTGTTTTTCCTGTACCTGGATTTCCAGAGAACACTAGATGATAGGTGATTGGGAAGCTTGTTAAACCATGGTCGACACGCAAGCTTTGAATTTTAATGAAATTAATTAGATTATGTAATTCCTTCTTGGCATTTGGAAGTCCTACAAGTCCATCCAGCTGCTTCTGTAATTTTTCAATTTCTCGCTCTATTTCTGGTGTTATTCGTAAACGTTCACCGTTAATAAATTCACCGCTATAAATAATTTTTCCCTCTTCATTAAAATAATCTCCTCGACCGTGCTTTTCTCCATTTACAAGTTCTCCGATATAGGAAGCCTGTCCATTAGTATAATAAAGAGTACCATGTCCCGTCATAGCATCCTCTTTAAATTGCCCCTCCGATACTAGCACACCTTGACTAGAATAGTTCTTACCTTTTCCATGCTTCATATCCTCAAAGAAATAACCCCCATATTGAAGGGATGTTACACCATTTGCAAGCTCTTCAGCACTTGGCGATTCTGGTGCGAAGTAAAGCTTTCCAGCACCTTGCATATGATTCCAAATAAAATCACCTTCATATTGTAAAAAACCACTAGGATAGTATTGTGTTCCTTTGCCTTTCTTCATGCCATGAACAAAATCACCCTCATACTGTGGCTTATTTAAATGCGGATACTGTACACGAAGCTCTTTAAAGGGAGCTATAACATCTTCCTCATAATACAAAATCCCGTAACCTTCCATTAAATCATTACGAAAATGTCCTTCATAATATATTTGACCTTCTTTATATAAAATACCATTACCTTGTTTTTTATTTTGAATAAATTCGCCCTGATAAATCATTTGGCCTTTTAAATACATGATGCCATTACCCTGCTTCATATGATTGACGAATTCTCCCTCAAATAAAAGCTCCCCTTTTTGGTCAAATAGCGTACCCTTTCCATCATAAATGTCATGACCAAAGTCATTTTTCTTCACACCGCCACGATACAATAATGTACCATCTGGATACAATATATCTTTTTCTCCATGATTATATGTCATTTAATTCCACCCTTTATCCATTCAGTATATGCTCAATTATAGCGTGGAAAAGAATACCTATGTGCGAATTTTTAGAATTCACTGAGTAATATTTTTTTAAAATTCATGCATTCTAAGAAGGAAAAAATCCGCCTCGATTAGAATCTACGCGGATTTTTTCCTTATTTTTTATATGTAGCGATAATTTTGCTGCATCGATTGAATCGTTTCAATCATCTCTTCTCTAAGCTCAATTGGCTCTAGCACTTCAATGTTTGCCCCTTGGCTCAGCAACCACATTTTAATGCCATGTCCAAAAACTTCTGCTTCAAATAAATATTGCCCACCTTTTTTGGATAATATTTTTGCTGTTGGTAAGCGATCTAACACAGCTTGCGGAGATGTTCCTTTAAAGATAAATTTCATACGCATTAGCTCGCCAGCATGCATAAACTGAATACGTTTGCGAAATTCTCCTTCTTGAAAACGTTCGGCATATGGTATTTGAAATTTTTTATCAAGCTCAAGAAAATGTTGAATTCGGTCGGCTCTATAAACAATGGGCAAATCCTTTTCGTGCTTATTATCATAAGCAATTAAATAAAAGTAGTATTCTGAGAAAATGACGGCGAGTGGTTTTAAAATCTTTTCTGTAGGAATTATTTCGCCTTCACGCAAATAATCAATTTTTATGATTTTCTTTTTTTGGACCGCCTCTGAAAGATCCCAAATTAAATGCAATAGAGACTTTTTATGATTTAAATCTACGTACAAATGTTTTTCGTTTAAAATGATATTGTGAATAAACTCCTGCTTATCAGCCGCAACAATCGAAATAAGCTTATCTATAATATCGTTCATTTCTGATTTTAGCAGTGCTCTTGATTCGATGAGAATTTTAACAATCGCTAAAACTTGCTCCTTCGATAAAATACTTTCCCCTATATTTGTCAGCCTGTACACATTTTCTGTCCGCACATATTCTAAATGGCAATCCAATTTAGCTTTTTCCAGATACGTTCGAATTTCATGCAAATCCCGTTGTATGGTTTTTTCACCAACATTATGTGTAAATGCTTCTTGTTTTTTGTTAATTCCTTGACCATCCATTAGTCTGTCAAACATCGAAATGACGCGATAGCCTTTATTTTGTTGTGAATCTACCATATATCCCACTCTCTCTTCAAAGTTACTTCTCTATTATACAAAAAGAGTTGGACACTATTAGTCCTTTTAACTACTAAATTTCTATTTTATTGGTATTATTGGCACGACATACTATACTTTTGTTATAATTCACTTTATTTTTACAGTTAATTCCGTATTAGCAGATAAAAAGGACCTCAATCTTGGTGATTGAAGTCCTTCATTATTATGTCAATGAAATAATGTGTCCATTGAATAAAGTATGACCCTTAGACAAAGCTAAAGTTTGATTTCCGTTCCAACTGAGCGCTTTCCTGGGGGCGTCCGATGAGCCGTTTCGCTTCGCTGCAGGGTTTCGGGCCAACAGATGTTCTTTGCGCGAAAGCGTAGCGCTAACGTAGCGGCAGCAGCAGGATGTTGGTCACGAAGACGTTATCACAGGACGTGATGGTTTTAGCCTCCGTTCCTCTAATCGCTGATCCCCAAGGAGTCGCTCAGTCTCCACTCCAACCAACTACTTCACATAGAATTAATTTCAACATTATATCTGTGCCAAAGTGAGTAGTCTTACTCTCATTTTAAGGGCAACATTCACAAAATCCCATTGACCATTTTGTTTTTCAACACAAGTAAAAATCTTGATAGAATTCTTTTGCAGATTATTCCTTTACTCTTACTGCAGTTCCATATGCTAATACTTCTGATGTGCCGTCCATGACCGATGATGTTGAAAATCTTATCGCAACAATTGCATTTGCTCCTAGTTGTCTGGCTTCTTCTACCATCGCTTGCGTAGCAGTTTCTCGGGATCGAACGAGCATTTCTGCATACTCCTTCATCTCTCCTCCAACAATATTGCGAAGTCCAGCCATCATATCGCGGCCAATATTTCTCGATTGTACCGAATTACCTTTTACTAAACCTATAGTTTCTACAATTTCTTTTCCAGCAACAATATCTGTTGTTGATAGTAACATGCAATATTCCTCCTATTTTTTATATTTTTCAACGGCTTTAACTGCTTCAGCAATGGAAGTCGTAATCACTCCCGTGCGCTTAATTAAGCCAATCACAAATAAATTACGATAAACAAACTGATTTTCAATTCCGTCCCTTACAAGTGCTTCTATTTTCAGCATATTGTCCCGGCCTTGTTGACGAACATCTGTAAATACGCCTACGATTGGTCGATTCAACATCGCAAATGCACCAATCTCCGCTGCCACACCTGAATCAATCTCAACGCCATCTAAAACGGCTACTAATACATCGCTATTTTGCAGCATCTCTAAATCCGCTTGCGCAATCGCCAAACTATCAGCATATGCCGTTTTATCATTTATCGCATCATTCTCCTGTGGTACGTATAATTCAATACCTGGTACTGCCTCTCTAATTGCCGCAGCGAGTTGCTCGTTGACTAAACGATCTCCTAAAGAAAATAATCCATTTGCTAAGTATGCCTTCATAATAAAACTCCTATTCCAATGTTTTTTCAAACACTATTTTATGTCTATTTTTTTTATCCACAAAAGTTGAAACAATATCAAATCCGTGTTTAAGATTTGTGATGAGCATTGCTTTTCGCTCATTTCTACCATATGTACGAACTTTTTTAAAGCCAAGTACCTGTAGATGTTCATGCTGTCGCCTCATTAATTGACTGGCAATTCCTTGACCCCGTTGCTTTTCATGGACACCACCTAACCAGCTATAAAAAACGCCATCAGGATGTATGTAGCCTAGTTTAAAGCCTATGATATCTTCATTTTCTACTGCTAATAAACAAATGAGTCCTTCTTTACTTTCAAGTTTTTCAAGAGGTAGATTTGCCCCATCAAATACATGTGCATGAATTTCCTGTAATTGTTTCAACCAATCATATGGTACGCCTTCAATTGTGACGATATGCATTTTTATCACCCCTATCTCTACAGTCATTCATTATAGCAGAAAAGGTTGAACTATAAGGTTGAACATTGCAGTATTGTTTGTTTTCTGGAAAAAGTTTTAATCAAAAATTGAAGAAAATTTATACCGACCTTCATACAGTGCTAATGATTTATGCTTATCTTCTTTCCCATTCGATCATACTAAATAATCGAATTTAACTGTTCCATGGATGTTTTTATATAAACTATTTTCGTTGCAAGAAGCATTCAGTATACTTGATATAATTCATTAATTAATTTTATCGCATTGGAGGTAATCTTATGGCTACCATAAATAGTTGGCTGACAAATTCGCTCCGTCCTTATTTCGGACTACATCCCGTAGAAGAGCATTGGGATACGATTGAAATACGAGATGGTTATTTCATCTACATAGATGGTGATATCATTCGAAAACGTATATCAGTTAGTGAGCAAGCATATCAAGAATCCGATGTAGAAATTGCGACACGAAATCGTGAAGTAATTCTTCCTCAAACTGCCCGTGGTAAAGAGAAAAAAATGAATTATACCCATATTTCCAGTGTTAAAGCGAACGGGGTTGTTTTCTCCGCTGGCGTGCGTACCGGGGATCAGCCATCCGGCTACATCATCGCTCGCAATGCGAAGACCTTTTTCGAACTGCCACTAACAACTATAAAGAATCTAACAAGTAAAGAGGAAATCGTAGAGTGGCTACATCAGTATCCATCAAATTTGCCCTCAGATTATGATCGGAAGCTGAACAAACTGACAAGCAAAAAAAGCTTGCGCTATAAAGTTGTTCCAGGAGATATTTTCCGAGTTGAAATTGATTTATTCACAGATGGCTATGTGCTTGTCATCGGAGATTTACGCCAAATGCAAAAGGATGGTTTGTTTTCGGAAGATTGTCTATGGAATGATGTAATGACGATGCCACTTTTTATTCGACCTTATCTGTTCAAAACAACAAATCGCCTACCAAGGATAGAGCATATTACATCAGCTCCTTTATCTGAACAAACCTTGATTGTTATGGACGATCATTTTATGCGTGGTGGCTACGAAAAGGTTGGACACAAAACGCTAACCGAAACAGATATTCTATTACCACTTGGTTATGGTATAAACATCGATTATGGAAAAGAATTACGCTACCGCCTTTCCTGGGGAACAGGAACGATTAGCAAGTCAGAAAAAGAAATTTCTTTTAAGACGGCAAGTCGTTTTTCTAATTATGGCGTAAGTGCAGGAATCAACGCCGAATGGTTTGATACTAGCAGAGAACAAGCAATGTTACATTCACTAGAGCATCCGTTATATGCTAAGGAGCGCAAGCAGGCACTTGCGGAATTTGGCTTTCCAGAGGATATTACATACGATGAATTCAACCGTCGAACAGCTGGGCTCACTCGGTTAGAGTATTTGGATTACTTATCTTCCCGTAAATAAAGAAATGGGTATACACATGTAGTGTGGTTTGAGATGACAGGACAGTAATCTCAAACTATGTACCTTTTGATTTGCTGTTTAAATACCTTTTTATCATAAATTTTACGTGGATAGTTTTCTTCTTTCAGTACCTCGTAGAGAACGGACTGGCCTTCCTTGTAAAATACGGTGACATCTTCGCAGTCATCATAAAGTTGCCGTGATAATTGTTTTACTGATTCAATAGTTTCTTTTCCACTGATTCTCCATCCGAATCTAATCATATCGCTCTGATCCGTTGCGTCTCGATAAGTGTCAAAAACAATACACGTACCTGGCTTCTGTTGATTAGAAAACACTAGTACATGACCGTTATGTACAGGCTGGTTATAATAACGTTCGAAAATATCCTCGATTGGTGCACGAATACCAATAGCATCCATAATCGCTTTAAAGTTCGGATGAGGTATGTATTCATCTTTCCATTCGTCGGGATAATGAACTAGTTCTAAAATCGATGTCATAATCCAAAATTCTTAATACAAATTCAATCTCTCCTTTTACAATTAATAATACAGAATGAAATGGGGATTTATAATGAATGATAACAGTATAGCTTTTCCATGTCGGGCATGTAATAAAATACCTGAGAAAATAAAATTAAACAAAAATAATTTCGAAATCGTAGGATTTGAGACGGGCATTGAATGGTCCGATTTTCAAGCCAGCAATTTACCTTCTTTTGATAAAAAAATATGGACACGATCAAACAATCCACCTCTCAAAGGAGATAGAAGAATCGTAATGGTCCGTTATCCTTTTCAGATGACAGTAGGTGAAAGCTTTTGGATGTTATTTATGCCTGCTCTCTCATACTTTAACGGATGGGAAGAGCATCCTAGTGAAATCAATTCCTCAGCATTTGTTCATTGCAGCTTTGAGCAAATTTTGTCTAGAAATGAAGAATGCGCGTGGATTGAAATCAGAATTCTGAATGTAGTTCTCGTAAAAGAAGCTTGCGATATTTGGTTTGATTCAGTCGGTTCTGGTCATTTGGATTCTTTTCAGATGTTTAGGGATATATATGTGTTCCATTACAACGAATGGATATTGATAAATGCAAGTACGGAAAGCGATTTAGGAACATGGGCTCTCATCAAAAGAAAAAATGAACAACATCATCTTATTGCATTAGGAGAATGGGGATTTCACTATAACATCGTATACGGGGGAAATAAAATCATCCCTGTAGACGAGATAAATATGCTATTGCGTAGCTCTGCTTCTTTGTAAAGCTTTTCCTCTCTTGATAATATCTAAATATTCAAGGGAGGAAATTAGCACTATACATACTGAGTATCCTATACCAATATTATTTTAAGGAATAGATTATTTCCTTTTTAACTCTATTAATTAGCAATTCCAAGTTAGATTTCCATTCAATCCAGCATTCTGATTCACGCCATAATTCAACGATTTCCCTAATACCATCAGCATCTGGAACTTCAGCTCTAATATCAGTTAAATATCTTAATATAAATTTCAATGATTCCTCATCCGCATTTATTGAATGTATTTTTTCAAATTCGTCTTCTGCATCATATAATTTCCCTGTATTAAGATACATTACATAAAGCTCTGCAAGCGCCATTGCACTTATATCGAAAAGGAAATCAATTTCATCGAAGCTCTCTCCAAAGAACCCCTCTCGTTTCATCGCATTGATAACCTCAGACAGCTCTAAATGATTTGATGCTAAATTACTATGGATATAGTCCCCTAAAAAGTCCACTACATCCAAGCCTTCATCACTTTCTAATGGCTTATATCCCCATGCCCCCATTTTAAGACTCCTTTCATATTTAAAATATAACACTTCTTACAAATGCCTTACCCTTTGCTTTCCAAATAACTACGGAAGAAGCTAGAATCATAGACAGTAAATCATTTCTAATTTAGAGTTGCAGCAGTAAATATAAAAGCACGACCATCCGCATTTAAAATCTGTAGCCCATCATTCGTTTCAACAAGTGGTGTATCCCAATGAACATGGCCACAGCAGACCAAAAGCTCAGCAGCATTCTGTAGTTCATTCCAAATATGTGGATTACCAGGTAGACCTTGTGCGCTAATCTTCGGACTTTCATGAAGTAGCAGGATGTCGGGAACTTGTCTTATAATGTCTCTGAGTTTTGCCAAATAATCGGCTTCTCCCATCCGATTTGGTTTATCCGCCCTACCGATGATTCCTCCGAGTCCTGCAACTGCAAGATTTGCATGCATAATCGTACCCCCATCCGAGAAGTAATGGATACCTGAGGTAGATTCTAATTCCACTAGTTCCTCATTCTTCAAGAGATCGTGATTTCCTGCGATACCTGTGACAAATCCAAAATGACTCTGAAAAGCTCTCCATACAGGCAAAGGATTACCGCTAGCACCTCTTTTGATTAGATCAGTGTATAAATCTCCACATAAGCAAACCATCACCTTGTCTGGGTCCAAATCTGGTAAATGGATTTGAAACAAAAGGGAAAGCACTTCCGCAAGTTCCTCACCCAGTAACTTTTGGGCTTCTTCTACCTGCTCTTGCTCATGACCTACAATTCCTTGTAAATCAGAAGCAATAATTAGTGCATCCAACTCCTCCGGCAGTTCAAGCATCTCTCCCCAATAAACGGGAAGCCATTCATAAGAAATCCCTGTTCCCTTTGATGTAGCGGTAATGTATGGTATTTTCTCTAAAGGCTCTTCGGCAATATCAACGATTTTTAATGCTCTTTTCATCTGTTTCTTCATTTGAACACATCACCCCTTACAGAAAGGTACCAAAGTAATACTTCATCTTTTCATGTGAATAGCTATCTATACCTCTCCAGGTTGCAAGTGACATAAAATCGGTACCTCGTTCACGCTTCTTACAGTTGATTCGAGTAAACCGATATATCCCCAACTTTCACGTTACGTCCCAAAATAATAAAAAAATCTCCCACTTTTATACGAATCCAAAGTTACATCATTTGGATATACTGTCCGTTTTAGTGGAAGATTATATTCTATCATCCGATTGTTTCCACAATGTTTCCTTGCTGATCTTTAATATACGTTTTTTCAATTTGGAGTGAAAGCCCCGGTATAGAAGATAATTCAAATTCTTTTTCTTGTGGCATCAAGTTTTGATTGAGTTCCATAACTGCCTTTTCATTTAAAGTTATGGTAGCATCCGCTTCCTCCACGCTATACCCACATTTTTCTCCTGGCTCAAATACAACTCGGATTTCTCGACCAACTAAGGTTAGCCTTTTCCCTTTTAAAATCCGTCCGAGTAATAGTTTACCGATTATCCCTGCTTGCTTTGCCCCAAGCGTTAACTTAATAGGCTGTTTGCTGAACAATCCCTTTTTTCCCTGCTCCCAAGCTAGTTGGTCCACAAATAAATAGCCGGTGTTCGAGCCTTCTTCCGCCATTCCTTTTTCTACCGCTTCGGCAATGGATGAAATCTGTAAAAGAGATGCACGAGATAAGTCCGTAACATAGCTCGGGATATATTCTAGACCTGCATTTAGTACACCAATAGTATTCCAAGTTTGCATCGCCTCAAGCTCATCGCCTGTAATTCCTACCATTTGTATAAACTCCACTTGTCCATTTGGTGTATCAATGGCAGGCAATTCGGGATCTAACGTATATGCAAGCGCCGTTAAAAGCGTATCAGCGCCTTCGCAGATTGGACCATTAGCATCCAAATAATCGCCTGCTCTGAAAACATTGCCACTGTCAAAAACATATCTTCCCATGTTTTGCAGCAAATTTAACGCCCACGCTGGTGGCTCCTCCTCATCTTCATTTCGAGCAAGACGAAATGTTAACTCAAACCCATATCCGCTGTATTCAGCATCCTCTGATTCTTTTTCATATAACTCGGAAAATCCATAAGTTACAAAATGCCAGTGTGGAACTGGTGTCTCACTCTTATAGGCACTGATTCCTTCAAGCGGATCTTCGCCTCCTAATAAATATGGAATCACGGTTCCATAATGCTTAGGCTCCTGGTCCCCGTAAACTTTTAATACTTCTTGATCAATCGCGTCCCAGCCAGATGCATTTATTTCTTCTCTCATCAACAACGCCCCCTATGTATTTCTAAATTATCTATAATTATACTATAAAGTATATAGCACACTCCAAAGAGAATAATACCTAATTTAGCACCTCTAATCTTACTAGATTTTTTTCATTAATCGGTGGTGGATATTGAGTAAAAGTTACTAAGTTCTATGACAATCTGTTAGAGACATGCCTAAATATGAAGCCTCAACGGATATCTAGATGCGCCGAGGCGTTATCATAGCGAGGATAAAAAATAATTAGAATGATTCAAGGTTTCGCCTTAACCGTATAACATTGCTGGTGAACGCACACTTTGTAAATAATCTGCCAGCTTCCCAGCATATACTTTTTCTAAATAAGGCAATTGTGCGATACAATGGGGTGTCATTAATGCTGGGTTTTGATAAACTTTCAGCCCGCCAACCTTTAAAAGAGTCGCTACAAATTGTGAGCAAAAATAAGCACGCTCTCTTCGCACCTCCTTTTGCATCATAACGCCAAAGAGCCCGATAAAATTATATTTATAGCGATCACGATTCCAATACATATAACGTACGATTTTCATCATCTCTAAGTATTGATAATGAGATATTTTACAACGATAAATTACACAATCAGCTGTTTCAAATAGCCCTCTTTCTGCATCCTCTTGCAAAAAACCCCCACTTAAAGGATTGTTTAATTGTCTACGTCCAAAGCTATACATTTCAAAAAGTTCCTCATCAAAAGCAATGGACGCATGATTCATCTCTTTTCCAGTATACATGCCTATAGCTTTTGATAATAATGTACCTGTTTTTGTTAATACTATGTAAATGGTGTATGCCATTTCCTCACCCACTTCAATATTCTTTCCTACTACCAATACGTTTTAAATATTCAAACGGTTTCATAAATTTCCTTTTTTTATAAGTATATCTAACAAAGTTCATTTTTTTCTTAGAAAAAAATGAATATTTCCTTAATTTTCATCAACACAATACTTTTAGACTTATGTTTTTACACCACCTTTATTTATATGTCTTGAATCGTATTCTTATGTGATTTACTGATTTTTTCTATAGGTATGTACGAGAGGATATAAACTGTGATTGTCAAAGTATGTGGTGTATAGTTTGAGGCTTTATATGGCATTTAGTTAATGTTCAATGTTAAAGACTATCATAATTGACTATTATTTTTATCGGTTGTCTTGGATTGTCGTCAGCTTCAATTGAAACTCCTATTGGGTTATTTATGATTTATACAGCTTTCATTGGGGCAGGAATGGGCTTTGCTACGACAACATACACAGTAGTAGTTCAGTCAGAGGTTGATTGGAAGTTAAGAGGAATATCAGTTGCATCTTTCAATAATAACCATGATACGTCACTCTCCAACTCAAAAATACAAAGCATTAAAGAAGCCATTGCCTTTGGATTACATAAGGAGTTTTTGATTTTATCAGTAATTGTCATAATAACTTGTTTCGTAGCAACACAGATGAAACAATCAAAATCTTCTTTAGAAAAATGAAATTAATTACTGATTAAGCTTTTCATTAAACCCCAATTGTTAGATACAATTGGGGTTTAATTTTCATACTAGTAATTTTTCAACTGGCTTTTTCATTGGCGGGTTTTCATATATCAATTCTTTATCGTTGCCTGGGTGTTGTAACAATTATTTTGATATATACTTATCGCTTCTTTTAAAAATATTTGCTCCTTTTCTGTAAAAGGATTCGGAAAGTTGAATGATTCTGTGGATGGTAGCTTTTTTTCCACCAAATCTAAATTTCCTTTCAAGGTTTCATTCATAAGTTGCAGAAGTGTTTTAACTGTTTCTTGAGCTTCTTTTGAAGAAGGTATGGCTTTTGTAAGTGTTAAATGTTTAATTTCTGATAAAACTTTAGTCCATTTTTTATCTAGATCGATTTCTTCGGATTTATTTATACTAAATAATTCATCAGTTATATCTGAAAAGTGTTCTTTAAACCATATTTCAGTATTTTCAGCAAACATTAATTTTTGAAGCATAGCACAAAATATCTCGATATTGATGACTTCCTCATCTTTCACTGTTTCAATAAGGTGGTTTATATCAGATAATATATTTATAATTTCAAGTTTTTTTGCTTCAAATAACTGTTTTTGATCGTTTAAAGATTTTAAGATAATTTCACCTTTAACAGTGTTTTTTTGCAGTATGTCTTTAATTTCCTTTAGCGACAAGCCTAGAAACTGTAATGACTTAATGTTTTGTAAAGTAGATAGATCCTCTGTAGTATATAATCTATGTCCACCCTCTGTATAATCACTTGGTTTCAGTAGGTCTATGCTGTCATAATATCGAAGTGTTCTAATACTAACACCAGACATTTGCACAAGTTCACCTATCGTAAACATACCTTTCTCCGACAAATTATTCTCTCCTTAATGATTGACTTTAAAGTATCGTATAACGGGATAAGAAAACTTTTTTCCATTTAAAGTATAAATTGCTGCAATTAAAATTAATATTGTTTCAAGAATAATAAGTGCAAAAGAAAGGTTTGAAACTGCGCTCCATTTTTTAGACATAAAAGTTAATAACAAAAAAACGGGGAAGAAAGTAAAGTGAAGGTTCATCCCTTCTTTTGCATGATCAGCAAAATATTTATTCTTATTCCTTGATACTAAGTATACCAATATAGGTAAAATAAAGGTTAATAATAGCGAGAACAGATGCATTAAACTTGCCAATCCTCTGTTTAATAAACTCTCTTTTTTCATTGTGCTTTTCCTCCAATAGCATATTTGATTGTTACCTTTTAAAGTGAGTAACTAAATCCATCATAAAAGGTGACGCTACTGGAGATTCAAGGACAAATGATAATTTTTTATTAAATACTTACAATCAGAATTCGCGTTTGGATTTTTTTGATTTTGTATCTATGCTTTGGAGATTAAATTCAAATAAGGTAGCGAAGCGAAAGGATAATGAGTGAAATTTCATTTAGAATTGTTTGTGGAGAATTTTAATGAAAACAAGTGATTTAAATACTTCATCAAATATAGCTGTTGTTATTTTTAGTTTGTCGTATTGTATGATATAATCTCTTTACTGACTAACCTAAGCAAGTCAAAATGAGCTGTAGCGATACCGTACGCTACAGCTTTTTTATCTTCCTCCACAAGGATTATTACTTTTCCAAATACTCCTCTGTTAGTTGCGGATTTTTGTATATGGCCATACCAGTTTTCAATTTTTTAAAGCCGATCTTTTCGTAAAAAGGTTCATTTCCTGTCGTTGCAATTAGCTGAATACAAGAAACATCCTCTAATTGGTGAATAATGTCCTCTAAAAGAGTTCTAGCTATCCCTCTTCCTTGATAATTTTTATGTACTACAACATCATAAATCGCAGCATTAAATACTCCATCTGAAAGAGCTCTCGCAAACCCTATAATTTTATGATCCTTTACTGCGAAAACTTGATGTGTACTTGCATTGAAAACTTTTTTTATTATACGTTCGTCATGTTTCATCCATCCAACTGATTGATAAACTTCTTTTAACATTGTTAGCTCGTTTTCCTCTACGTCATATTTCAGTAAAACCATTTTTCATTCCCCCTAATTTTTCTAATTCAGTGTTGATTAACTATATTTAACCATCAAATTAAAGATGATTACATACCATTTATAAAGCAAGCTTCTTGACGAACATTTGTTCTAGTATTAGAATAATAAAAAAGGAGGCAATTTTATGCAAAAAACGAACACCATTGAATTAGTACATTTCTCAGAAGAATATGTGGATATTTTGAATGACTTTGAGCTTCCGGAAGACCAAAGTCAATTTACTGCCCTACCAAAAGAGATTTCTATAGAGATGGTTGGTCAATATCCGATTGTTATTCTGAGTGACGGTGTGCCTGTAGGTTTTTTTGTCCTGCACGCAACGGAAAGAGTAAAAGAGTACTCTAATAATCCAAAAGCTATGCTGCTTACTGCATTATCTATTGACCATAAACAACAAGGAAATGGGTACGCCAAAAAAGGGATGCTAGCATTGTCTGAATTTATGAAGAGGGAATTTAAAGAATATAATGAAGTTGTTTTAGTCGTTAATCATAAAAATATTCCGGCTCAAAATTTGTATTTAAAAGTTGGCTTTGTCGATAACGGGGAAAGAAGAATGGGACGTATTGGCGAGCAAATTGTTATGAACTTAACCATCTAATAGATTTTCAAAATCACTCGTCATGACATGGGTGATTTTTTTGTTCTCCCCTTTTCTAAAGTCTAATGACAACTTGTAATCCTCTTTTTAGGTCCTATTTAATAGATTTTTTTCCGTTTCATTGCCAATAGTTGAATCTCTTTTTTAGTTAACATAATATTTTTATCGATACTAATAATTGTTCCTCTAGTTCTTATTTTGCAATTCATATGATAACTCTCATCAAGGAAAACATAGAAACAAGAAAAGAAAACAATTTGTCTTTCTTTTCCTGTTTCATTTTAAGTTTTATGGTCTACCTCGATGCAGGTAATGTTGTGTGGCATTCCCTGCATTAAATTGCTCAGTAATATATTGAACAGCCTCTTGTAGAGCTAATTTACTGTTACACGTGAAAACATCTATTGCCGCATAACCGTACTCTGGCCACGTATGAATCGTTAAATGTGATTCTTGAATAATGACTACACCGCTAACCCCATAAGGTGAAAAATGATGGAAATGTTCGGTTACAATCGTTGCCTTTGCTTTATGAGCAGCTTGACACATAATCTTTTTAATTTGGTGCACGTCATTCAGTAACTCAACATCGCAATCATGCAACTCTAATAAAATATGATGCCCTAATGCATGCTGAGTTTGTGTCTTTTGTACGGTTCTCTTAATTTGTGAAAACTTGTTATTTTTGCAATTCGGGCAACCACTAGATTGAAGTTGAGCAATCGTAGTGTATGGATAGCCAGCGCCAACTGTAAGGGCATGCTGACAATGGCTACACTGATAAACGACGGATTTTCTCTCTATTTCTCCTGTGTAAATGGGTCGCGTAAATTTACGCTGATTAGGGATATAAGGAGTCATTTGCTCTATTGTTTGTAATACGAATAATTGGCTTGTAGCTCCTAAAATTTGCGCACCTTCATAGGTGTTGATGTCGTATTGAATACTGCCAATCACGAAGCCCATAGCATATAAGCTTTGCTGTAGCTGCCACTGCTTTTGATAGCTACGTTTAGCATAAGAAAAAAACACATGTCGCATTGCTTCAGGCTTTAATGCGTTAATCGCACGTGATAAAAAAAGCTGTGCGCCAGTCAAGGTATATGGTGTATCTGTGTATACGCAATCAAACTGGTGGACGTATGTTTTAGGCAAAGGCTCCTGAACGTTATAATAATCTGTTTTAATCGGAAGCTCATAGTCCTTAGCTATTTTGCTAATCATACATAAAACTCGTCTATCAATATCTAACACAACAATTTTAGTGGTAGAATTTGGAGCAATCTTCTTTAGTAAAAATGCTAATGCAATACTGATGAAATCATCATCACCTAAACACAAAATACGCTTATTGAGTAGCATCGCATAGTCAAGTGCGAGCAATGCACGTTTTAAGGCTGTCTCAATTGTACATTTTGCTTGATCAATTGCCACGTCAGCAGTGGGTCTTGCTTCATAAATAGTGTTTAATTCGCTTATATTTTGTGTAATCCATTCTGTACGAAATGCTTCATCTGTCGTTAACTGAAGATACAGTTTAGCATCGGCACCTGAGAGTTGAAAATATTGCGAGATTGCAAGCTGGCCCTTTTTCGTTAAACTATGTTTACCCCAACCCTGCTTGGCAAATTCTTTCTTCATTGCTGAAACGATAGGTATTGGTAAGTCTGTCGTATGAGCTAAAGATTTAGTTGTACAATTTTTATGGAAATATAAAGCAAGTAGGGCTTTTTCTAATGTATGATAGTGTTCTTCAAGCTGCATATCAGCTGTAATTTGTTGTAATTGTTTTTGCATTGTAGATTCGTCCTCTCAATTTTAATAAGAAAAAAATTAAAATTGTCTAAATCAACGAATAGAAAAAGCGCGACTAAAACTAGTCGCGCTAAATGTTTATACGAAGCCAACTAATTCTAATCTTGCTTTTTTGCACAACAAATAACACCCCTAAATAGGTGGTTTGTTCGACAAAATAAGCTATAACGTTGATTCAGATTAGAATTCTACAATTAACAAAAAGTTCACCCTTTTTTTAAATAGTCTTTTTACTATATAATAGATATGGAAATTTCGCAAGTTTTAGTAAATTATCACTTTTATAGTTTAATATTTATCTTTTGGAAGTTCTAATTGAATTATTCCACTTCATATAAAATTTTCAAGTTCCTTCTAATAGTTTACATAATATTTTTATTCAGAAGTGTTCCTCTATTTGGTAAGTTTTCATGGTAGCTCTCTTGCTTCCACACCGTAAGTAGTTTAAACCACTTGGGAACATCGCTGTCCCCACCGTCTACATTCCGTATGAAGTTTTTAAATTGATCCGCTCAATTTAAACTCGTGGTTAGTGTTGTGGAGGTGAAAATGTTACTTTATCCATACCTTTTGTTTCATCACATATATTTCATTAATTAATTGTAAGTTATGCGGATAAAAAATCATCTTTCTCTCACACTAATGGTGGAGGTGAGATGATCATGGGTAATAATAAACATAAAAATAATAAAACTCAAGACAACAAAAAACAGCAGAATCAAAATCAAAATGCTAACAGAGAACGTAAAAATGAAAACAGAGAAGAGTTCGGTGAGGAAGTAGATTTCAGTAGTATTCAAAATGAAAATAAACGTTAATAGTGATAAACTAACTCCCAATATTCACCTTAGAAGAAGGTGTGTATTGGGCTTTTCTTATTATGTAAACATCACCTAGATCCATCTCTTTCGATTTCCATCGGGTTAGCCCTTATAATGGTGGTTTTAACTTTTTATTTTGATAAGAATTCAGATACCACCAAAGCCGTAATACAATAAATATCTATTGGTATCAATAAGAGCAATCCTATTATCCAGTTTAATTTTATATATACATTAGGTGGTATTATTTTCGATGCTATTTTTGTATTTCCTACGAGTTCATTATTTTCCCGTACCCCTTCAGAAATATTCTCAACCTTCAGTTCTGCTTGAGTTAAATTAGGATTATGAAAATCAACCTCTAAAAATGCGTATTGAGGATTTGAAATCGACAATTTTACACTCCTTTGTTTCATCCTAATTCCTTAATAAATCAATTAAAAGCTTAATTTGCATGTGGCTATTATATTCACAAGGTAGTAACAATATGCACTATTAATTTACAAAGTTTTGCAATGAGTACAATCAACATGTCGATTATTGACGTAAAATTTTAAAGGGTGTTTTTTTTAATACTCAATAAAAAACACAACTATAAATTTTTAATTATAGTTGTGCTTTATAGTAGGTTAATTCATCTCCAACCACACAACAGCTTACAATGCCGCATATGTTGGACGTGGTACAAATTCCAAAAATTGGTGTAGTAGCATTACCTACTAATTAATCCCTTTTTCATTTAACTGCCTCAACAAATATCTCCGTGAGCAAATCACATCCCATACCGTCCGGATTGTTGTCGTCTTTCCAATATATCATCACATTTTTAGGAGGATTAGAAAGGTCTAACTTTCTAATTACTCTTTTATTGTTTTCATCTGGATAATAAAATAAATTTTTATATTCTTTATGTGCGCTATTCACACCGTAGTGCTTTCTATTTCGATCGTTTACAATGTACGAACGGTCAAAGTTTGCATTTTTTAATGTTTTGCCTGATGCTACTTTCACTATATCACTTACCCATTTTTTTAAATCCTCATGATTTATGTCTTTTTCAAACGGTGAGCTATCATAAAATTCTTTTATGTATTGAATGACTGGTTTTCCATAGTCTGATTTCTCGAATAAAAGGTTTTTTTCTTCTTTATAAGATTTAAAGCCTGAGTAAATGAAAGAGATAAATGACTTAATTGTATGCTTCGTATAATCATAAATCGGTTCAATTTTTCCTATGGCTTCTTCTTTAAGAATCTTACTGAGCAAATCAACTATAGTAATCTCCAAGCCATCTAGTTCCTCTTCACCCCAAGACAGATGATAACAAGGTACTGATAACCTTTCTACTTCTATAGTAGATAATAATTCATTAAATTCATTTAAAGCTCTCTTACTTCCAGTATGTGTTAAAAATATAAAGGAAACTAAAGGTTGTTCTTTCTCTAATGAGGAAACTTTATAAAAATTAACTAATCCGATGATTTCCTCAAAAAGCTGATTATCTCCTTTTTGAATAGCTCCATCGTTAATTTTATTTTCCACACAAAACGAAAATTTTGGAAGACTATCAGAAAATGTTTGGTCAAAAAGTTCAATTACAATATCTATATCCCTTGTTTTTTTAGCACTTTCACTCGTTGAGCTTATGACCTTTACTTCAGCTTGAACCCTTACTTCATACTTCGAATTTCGAGATAAATCTCGAATCCGATTATTGTAGATAAGCTCGTTATATTGCTCTTTATTTGCTAATACAATTGGTGTTAAAAAACTCTCTACAAATCTTGATCCTAAACCATGATTTTCATTAGGGTCTAACAAATAAGCAAGAAACGAAGTTACATTAGGCTCATTGATAGAACCATCATTAGAAGATAAAACCTTAAAAATATTCATCCTTAAACCCCTCTAATTATAAAATTATTTACTTTAAAATTGCTGCACTTGCCGAGCCACTTTCCGTTGCGGTACACGCTGTTGAAAAAGTATATTCAACCATTCTGCCATCAAAATGCAAACCAAGGCATTGAATATTTGAACAAATATTTTGCCTCCCTTGTCCTAATGCCAATGCAATACGCATAGCATTTGTTGTTTTACCATTGTTATTTCTCTCATATTTAAGTACCATCATGAATCCTCCATTAATTTTGATTCCATACGATTAATATTGTTTCTGTCATTCACCTCTATACGGCATTTGGTCTACACGGTATGTTGATTTAAGGACCATTAATTTAGCTGCTTCATTTCTTTTTTCATTGAGCAATAATATTAATTTCTCTAAAATTCTCGCACGTTAAGTTGTCATCAAGCAATCTTCTGCTAACTTCTGATAGCATCATCAACCTGCTCTGAAGAAGTCTGTGGAATCTCTGCCATTTGCTCGTTCGAAAATGGTGAATACAAATCGGCATAAAGCTCATCTATCCAACACCCTTTCAATATAGAACCTTTCTTTTAAAGTCCACACTCCAACTTTCCGATTAACGTAATGCATTCCTATTATAAGAATTAAAACACATTCTAAACAATACCCTTTCCTTAGTCAATATTTGTTCTGAAAATTCAGAATAAACATTAGCTAAAATGGGCTGTAATAAGTCATTTACAACCTCATAATAAAAGCAGATGGCTATGTAGAAGTCCAATACAGAACTTCTAAGCCATCTACTTTTATAGGCAAGCACTTTTTTATCATTAAAAAGAATGGAGATAAGGTTAGTTCCTCTTCCTAGTCTCCAATTCTACACTTCTCCTCTTTTACGAGCCGCCATTTCATCTTTCATTTCTTCTTTTAATCCTTCAATTGACTTTTGACGTCGCTTATTTTTTTCTTTAATCATTTCACTTTGCATAGGGTCTGCAAACTCCAAACTAATTTCCGCTTCATGAAGTTTTTCTTCAGTGTTTTTAACGATATCACGGATTCGTTCAACGTTATTGGATCTATCATCTGGTTTTGAGTGTCTTGAATTAGCCATGGTAACCTCCTGAAATTTGACATAAATTTAGGTTGGCTAATTTAGTTGTTCCTATGTGTGCTAATTTTTACTAAGAAGAATGTACATGCTTTTTTAGTTAATCGCATCTCGCTTTTCAAGCGATGAATAGTCTTGTTGAAATGACCTAACGAGGTCAAGATGCTCGTTAAGCATCATTTTCCGATAAGGAGAAGAATACTTTATTTATAATTTTTGGTTATAATTAAAGTTCAACAACCAATATCCCCCAAAATGTACTATCTGAATTTATATTTGTTTACACAGGTGACAAAGCTGAATGAGCAATTGCTCCACTTCAGTTTTAAGGGCTTGATTTAACCTGCCCCGTTAGCCATCCATGTAGCGCAAAACCCGCGCTACACCACAGAAAATGAAAGATGATCACGTTCTTTCATGGGAGTTTAAGTACATTTTTTCACAATCTTTACTATTACATTAACATAAATATCCAATAAAAATCATCTAACCTCTAAGAAATATACAGAGGGGAGATGATTTTAATCAATCTTTATTACAAATTATCGATCTTTATTATAAATAATCAATCTTGATTACAAAGCTACAGTTGTGACTTTCTTAAATATCTTCTCAAATATTTTAAAAAAGGTTTAGAAAAAGAGAAACAGTTTCTATATGAAATCAATGAATAGTAGACAACAAAGCTCAAACTAGTGGCTTTTTATACAAAAAACAAGACTAATACCTGTCATTTGTTATTGCTTATATGATTAGTCAACAGCTTTTCTACTTGTGATTTAAGAGCTTGATTTGCATAACGGAGTACTACATCATTACCTGCAGTGGCAACTTGCACGTCACTAAAGTATTCATCTACTGGTTGCCAACCTACGACTCGTATACGTTTTTGTGCAAGTTCTCGTTTGAGGTTAAAGTATTCTTGTCTTAGATCCTTTAGCAATGAATCCATCATTGGAAGAAATACCGTTTTCATTTTAAACTGCTCTACTTTACAATAATCAACCTGTAATGATTTAACTGCTAGCTCTAACAAAAGATACTTATGAAGTAATTGTCTTTCGTCGGCTTTAATCATAGTAATCAGCATCCAGTTGGGCTGATTGAATACTTTGGATTGGAATACTTTTCGTTTTAAGTAGTGTTTCAAGTATGAGTTCATTAGTATTCATCGATTTAATTATTCCAGTCCATTGTGTGATTTGGTAGTCCTTCCACACTTCTAATTTTATGTCCAATTGCTGATTAAAAGCTTGATTAATTGTTTTTTGTAGTTCTTCTAGTTCCCACTCAGCCAATTCTCTTGGCTGTTCTGTGCGCTCTTGTTTGTACTCTCTAAGAAGCTCCAAATGCTCCGGCAACATCATCGATGCCCATTTAATATTACCTCTGTCTTGTATCATTAATTAATCACTCCTATGCCAAATGACCACCAACTAAGCGATCTCGATTAATAGCTGTACCGGCTTTTGTGAAAGAAACTGCTCTTAATATTGATGTTGCTCCAAACCGATTGCGTATGGCATCCATAGTAGGTCCTATAATTTGACGCTGTGGTTTGCGTTCGTCAAATAAATCTAATTGGATACTATGCTCTCTTTCGAGGTTCGTTATTCGGACAGATAATTGACGAGCTGGCTCCCCTGCAAAATGTTCATCCAGTAATTCAAGACAAGTTTTATACATCACAAGAGTTTCACTTGTTGGCACTGCAATTGTTTTAGACCGATGGAACCCTTTGGTCATGGCATTTCGACTATAAGAAAGACCAATACTAATTGTACGGCCAACGTAGCCTGCATCCCGCGTGCGCTTCATTACGTCCTCACACATTTCAAGGAGCACTACAGAGATTTCTTTTCGTGTATGGTAATCCCTCATTAGCATTTGTCCCTTCCCAAAACTTAAAGCTCCGTTTGTTATTAACGGCTCCCCTAATTTGGATAAATCGATTCCCCATGCATGATAATAGAGTTGATTGCCCATTACACCAAAGCGCTTTTCTAATTCTCTTAGGTCTGTATTAGCCAAACCACCAACTGTTTGTATTCCCATAGCATTTAGATTTGCTTCCATTCGTTTTCCTATGCCCCACATTTCCGATAGAGGTCGTACAGGCCATAATTTCTTTGGAATATCCTCATAAGTCCATCTAGCAAAACCTGTTTTCTTTGCTTCAAGGTCTAAAGCTAATTTAGCTATTAACATATTTGGTCCCATACCTACTGCACTAGGTATATTAAATTGGTCAAGAATGGCCTTTTGTATTTCCTTAGCCGCTTCTTCAGGTGAACCCCAAAGCTTTTCAGTGCCGGTTAAATCAACAAAGCTTTCGTCTACACTATACACATGTATAGCATCAACCGGGACGTAATTAGAGATTAATTTTGTAATCGTCATCGACATTTGAATAAAGAAACTCATTTTAGGCTCAAACAATCTAATGTCAGGATGTTTAGGTATTTCATAACGACGACTGCCAGTTTTGATACTAAATTTTTCTTTCATTAAGGGGGATGCAGCAAGCACTACGCTACCTGGCTGGTCAAAATTTGCTACTACTGCAACTGGCGTTTTTAAAACATCTAGCCCATGTAACATCGCTACGATACTGGCGTAAAAGCATTTCATATCGATACACATAATAGGTCTATTGGGCATACTCTCATAATTCATACAACTTCACGTCCCTTACTAACAAAAGGAATAAGGGCTAGAACATTACTGATCAAAAAAGTACGTCTTGCATGTCTTGTAAAACAAAATGCTTGAAATGAATCACCAACAATTTTAATGACTTTTACACGCCTTTTTGTTATGGAACCATCTTTTGCTACATACATCATGTTCACTAATTGTTTGCGCTGTATAGCTTTAATCAGTTGCTCTCTCATTGTAGTTTCCTCCCATTACCTCTCGCAATTTTTAAAATTGGCTAATCACTATATCTAGACTTTCAATTTTTACCTATATCCCTACCGGTAAAGGATCAACTTCCACAAATTGAATCGCATCTACCTTTTTTAATAAAAACATTCAGCTCTGTATCATCTCTCTCTTTATAGACATGGAACAATAACAAGAACATTATCGAGAATAAAAGTACGCTATTGACTATCTTAATTATTTTGATATACCTTTTTGTAATGACTCCAGACTTTGTAATGTACATCATATTTACTAACTGATTGTGTTGCATCGCTTTTATTAACCGATCTTTCATTGTTTTTAATCTCCACACACAAATAGAACGTTCGTTCGTATACATTATACGCACAAACGTTCTATTTTAGAAGTGGTAATTTTTAGATCAGTCTTTTTTATTGATCTAAAGCTGATTTATAGTCCTGTAATTCCCCAATATCTCAGGAGTTAATGGATTCATACATATCCAATTTTCCCTAATACAAATGGTATTGTAAACTTTTCGGGACTTAAGAAGGCGCGAAGTTTGAATGATTAAATGGCCCATGTTCTCTGAATCAAAATGAAAAAACGCCTATCATATCATCTCATAACTCATTGATCTCGAATCATAGAAAAGAGACACGATTATTGTCACACTGGACAGAATGCATCATACGATAATTAGAACAAACTTATGGCTTCATAACGATTTCATTCCTCCCTGCTCCATTCCATTACTTGTTCAGATGCTTTTGCACACTTTCTAAAAACTTGATTCGACTATAAACAGGACCTCCTTCCATAAGCGGATCAACCACATTGACATATACGTGATCGTGTTTAAAGGCATTAATATTTTGGATAATTGGATTCTTTTTCAAGTCTTCGAATGCATTTTTCGCATCTTTGTTATCATTCGAAGCGAATTGCACAAACAAATAGTCTGGGTTCATTTCTGCCAATTGCTCGGCAGAGATTGCATCTTGCAATTTAGCCATGCCTATCTGATCTGGCATTTCTAAACCAATGTCATTGTATAAAAAAGGGTTAAAGTCTACATTTTTCGCAAAAATGTAAGTTTGCCCTCCGCGAATACGCACAGCAGCGACTTTTTTACCTTGAAGCTTTTCTTTTAACGATGCTTTTACTACTTGTGAATCTGTTTTATATTGGGATAGAATTTTTTCTGCCTCACCTTGCTTGCCAGTTAATTCAGCCATTAATTTCAAATTGTCTTCCCAGTTTGTAGAAACGTGCGACACCAAAATAGTGGGAGCAATTTTTTGCAATTTCTCCACTACTTCTTTTGGGAACTTGGTTGAACCTAAAATAACGTCTGGCTCTAATTGCAATATCTTCTCAAGGTTAGGTTGTCTTTTTTCACCAATTGATTCCGCCTTGTCCGTTACCGAAGCAAATATTTCTGGAAACTTTCCGCCCACCGATATTGCCCCTACTGGATGAACGTCAAGCATTACCGCATCTTCCATCGCTTCCATAGCCCCAGTAATTACAATTTTTTCTACTTTTTGTGGAATGATATACTTTTCACCGAGATACTCAATCGCTCTTGTTTCGCTTGTTCCTGTATTGTCCGCTTGAGATTGGGCTGGATCTCCGTTGCTGCTGGAGGTTGAGCTTGATTTGCTCTGTTTGTCTCCTCCTCCACATGCAGCCAAAACAATCATGAATAATGTTATCATGCCAACTAGTATAAACTTTTTATTCATTCTTCACCTGAACCCCTTTCAAAGCAGTATCCCTATCATAATGATCAGTATTATTAATCCCTAAATGCTCACGCAAGGTGACACCTGTATATTCACTTCTGAACAAACCTCTTTCAACCAATTGCGGCATCAGCTTTTCAAAAAATATTTTCAAAGATTTTTCTGAACCACCCGGAATAGCTATAAATCCGTCAATAGCTCCAGCCTCAAATCGCTCAATTATATCGTTCAATACGTCTTCAACCGTTCCAACGGAAACCCAGTGAGCAGACCCGACAACCTCTGGCCTTGCTAATACCTCTGCCACTGTAGGCTGATGATTTGTAATATACCGGCGCAACAGCTCGGCATGTGTTCGACTACGGACCGGCTGATTTGGATCGGGTAGCATATCCGAAGTTACGTGATGATCCAAAGCAAAGCTACTCAAATCAAGACCTAGTACGGATTTAAGCGACGCATGTCTGCGCTCAATAGTCAAATGTGCGTGTGCGGTCTTATGTAATTCATGGGCCTCCTCGCGAGTTTCAGCCAAGAAAAAATATAAACCTGGCAAAACTTTTATGGCGTCCGGATCGCGCCCATGCTCGATAGCTCTTCTTCTCAGATCATTTCGTAATTCCACTCCCGATTCAAGGTCTGGCATCGCTGCAAAAATAGCATCTGCTATTGAAGAGGCAAAATTTCGTCCTGTATCCGACGCACCTGCTTGAAATAAAGGAATGGGTCCCGATTTATGGGCAGGCAAAGTAAGTGGTCCCTTAACACTAAAAAACTCACCTGAATGATTAATTGGAGAAATCTTATCCAAATCAGAAAACATACCTGACTCACGGTCAATAACGATGGCTTCATTCGGAAAACTTCCCCAGAGTTTGCGTACGACCTCAGTAAATTCAATTGCTTTTGCATATCTTTCTTGTGATGAAGGCATAGGTGACTCACCGAAATTTTCGGCACCTTCAATAGAAGTGACAATATTCCAGCCAGCACGTCCATTGCTTAGCCAATGCAAAGACTGAAGCTGTCTAGCAACAACATACGGTGGATTAAAAGTCGTAGAAATAGTCGTAACTAACCCGATCCGCTCGGTTTCACGAGCAATCGCTGCAAATATCATAGTAGGGTCAGGACTACCGAAATTAGCGGAATCACCAAGCATCTGTGGACTAACAAAAAGATAATCCGCCCTGAAAAGAAAATCGAGCTTTGACCTCTCCGCCATCTTTGCCAAGTCAATGTAAGGATCAATTGAATCCATTTTTTCCACACCGCTGTCTGGGCGCCGCCAGTCGCCTCCTTTCAACCAAGCAGATAAGACTAATCCAATACATAATTGTCTATTTACAGTCAACATTACCAATCCTTCCTATATAAAAATAGTTTTGCGCCCATGAAATACTCTGATCAGATGTTACCTCTAAAAGGCTATTAGTTAATAATGATTCTCATTATCGATTACAGTGTAACAAGGTCTGCAGCAAATGCAAATACACAAATCACAAATACTATATGCATTATTATCTAATCTAGGTTTGCTGAATGATGATTTAGCCGACATGTAAAATAGAGCTGGAAGGAAAGAATGAGACAATAGAGAAAAAGCCTGCACTCCCGGTTCATCACCAGTTGCAGGCGTAATTTATCAATCAGTAACTCAATTTATATGATTATCTAAATTATGTATGTATACAGAGGGAGACACACCAAATTTCTTTTTAAACACTCTACTGAAATATAGCGGATTGGTATAACCAACACTAATAGCAATATCGTGAATGGGAAAATTACTTACTTTAAGTAAGTCACTCGCTCTTTCCATACGATAATTAATAAGATAGTCGATTGGACGAAATCCAGTATGTTTGTGAAAGAAATAGGAAAAACGCTTGGGACTCATTGCATGCAGCTCCGCCAATTCGTCGAGTGTCAACGGATTCATATAATACCGGTGTATGTATGCAATAGCCTCCTCTATCACCCTTTCACTTGGTGAACTGCCACTCTCTCGATGCTTACACCCCACTAAAACTTGATGCATGACACTTAAAAATAACTCCTTGACACGAAGCTTTTCAATACCTCTAAGTGTATTGGCATTCTGATGAAGCATGATAAGTAATTCTAGTACTCTCGGATTTGCTCCCGCTTCCAGTTTGAAATGAGAGCCGCATGCATGATCGCCATATACTTCGTCTAATTTGTCAAATCTATAAAACAGTAAATAGTACTCGTACTCTGATTGACTTATTACTTGCGCGTCCAGTTGCATACCAGGGGCCACATGAATTACTGCGCCTGGATGTAATTCATAGACAGTTCCATTCACACTCATTCTAGCCTCTCCACGAATTACAAAAAGAAATCCATGCCGGACAGCCTTAAATTCACGTAGTATACTTTTCGGCTGGATGACTAAACGGTGAACACCTTCTATATCATAGAAACCTCTAGCAAATATCTCGGCTAATTTATCCAAATCTATCATGATAGTGCACCTGCTCCCTATCCAAACATTGTACATGAAGACTATAGTTAATAATGATTCTCATTATTAACTATAGTCTAGCAAGGTTTGCAACAAATGCAATACACAAATCACAAATGCTATATGCATTATTATCTAATTCAGGTTTACTGAATGATGATTTAGCCGATATTGTAAGAGTCTTGTTAATTTCCACATACATTTCCAGTATTTAAATTCTTCATCACATTGTATCTCGATTTATTCAAAATCGTTAGTCTTTATATAACACCTATTAATTTTGCTCTTTACTTAAAATTAATTCATTACATATCATCTCTATTTCTTGTGAAAAGGATTTTACTTGAAAGGCTTCCGAATATACTTTGTTCTCAGGTAAAGCTTCTACTTGTTGTAACTTTTCTTCATAGGTTTGTACAAAATGATCCAGCGTTGGACTTTTCAATTTCAAGGCATTAGCAATCCCTTGAATGATTTTCACACGATAGTAATCCTCTTTTGGCATTCTAGGAATATCCCATTCCCCGTCATGATTTTTAAAAATCCTTCTAAGAGGAACTGCTGAAAAATCAAAGTATCGACCTTCTTGATTTGGTTTAGAAAATGGATCAATTAATAAGGATGCATAGCGAATATAGAGCAAATACTCTTGATGTATGGACTCAAGTTTGTTAAAATCCTCTATTTCTTGTCTGGCTATACTTTCTGGCTGTAATGGATAATTATCATCTACCATAAATTTCAATAGATTTAGAGGTTGAATATTGAAGTGTTTTACAATAGCCATCATTTCTTTCCAGTAATTTAATAAATGACGAATCATTGTATAAGTAATGGGACCCTCAGGATAAAGCTTATACACATACTTTGTTATTTTCTTTTCGTCAAATATTGCTTTTAATGAAAAATCATTCATAAATAAGGGAGGATGCACGTATAAAGAAATATTTCTTGTTTCTGCCTCAAGGGGAGATGCTACTTTTTTCAAATGAATCCCTAAACAATTAAAAAATTTAGATAATTTATCTAATCTATCCGATTTTGAGTAAGTTGAACCAATATAAACTGTTTTCTTTACTCCTGTCGTCAATACTTCATTTGATGGAATTTCCCCTAACCATCTAGTATCTCCATAATATGTGGAAAAACTAATTACCTCAGCCTGGGGAGATAAATTCTTTAGGAAATTAGTTATTAAATGACTAGAGCCAAATGTAGGCGAAATTAATATAAAGCAGCTAGCCTCCTCCAACACTTTGGTATCGATTTGTGCTAATACTGAAATATAAGAATCTGTAGTAACACTCAGTACAATGGTATCCCAATCGCCAGATATTGTATGGTAACCCTTAAAAAACGCATCAATAGTGCATTTTCCTGCAACAGACTGATGTTGTATATTTTGTATATATACCTTAAGTGCAAGTTGATGCTGAACGATAGTTTCAAAGAAAATTTTGGAACGTAAAGATTCTCGACCAGCAATAGCTACTTTACCATTATAATAATTCTTGAAATTCACAGCTAATTGAATTACTGTGGGCCCTGTTCCTAACAGTAAAACCTTATTAAAATAGGTCATAATCTTCTCCTCATCTATTTATCATTGTACTTTTCGATATAAAATAACATCAAATACACTTTGAGGGTGAATAATTTTCTCTATTATCTGCCATTTGGTTTCGTCTACTTTCTGCATTGGATAATTAAAAAGAGACTTCAAACCATTTCCATAACGCATAGCAATAAGCACATCTTTATTTGTTAAATCATATAATTGGTCTAGTATGTCATATTTATAGCTAACAGTTGAACTAAATATAATATGACTAATCTGTTTAATAACTGCGAGTTCCCGTACTGACTTATTGTCAATTTGAATTGATAAATGACTTCCTATTTTATTTACTACATGTTTTCCCAACTGAATCGCTTCATCATCAATATCAATTCCAAAAACTTCTGCGCCTGTTCGTTCCGCAATCATTAATAATGTTATAGGAAAAGGTCCGGACCCTACCAAGAGTACCTTTGACTGGCTAGTGATTTGAAAACCTCCAAATTCTTTTTCAATGCAGTTTTCAATGTTAAGAAAATAATTAGTGGTTTCCTCTTCTTCATGACTTAATAATAAAGCTTTATATTTTTCCATAATTTGGACACAAATAGAAGAGTTATTTCTTAGATTCTCGACTAATGATACTATTTCGACTGATTGCTCTAAATTATTCCATTGTTTTTGATTGTCATGATTAATAATAAAGGAAGAATATTCATCAATTATTCCACACAACTCTGAATACTCAACTAGTAAATGATTGTGGTTTTGATTGATAAATATCTTAAATTTTTTATCAAAGTAATGTAATTTCTTTAGAAACACATCTATATCCATGACTTGCCTCACTCCTATGTTTGAGGATTAAAGTTCAATATATGCGGTACCCTTTAATTCTATTTCAACGCTTCCCTCTATATGGAAGTTAACTATTTAAACAAAAGTAGCCTCCAAATTGGAGGCTACTTTTGTTTAAACGCATATAGTATCAGATTTTTTATCATTTTTGTAAATTATGGGTAGTTGAGTGGACTAGAAAAAATGTCCTTGTGTGGCAGGTGTCGTAATTCATATCACCTCACGCTTTCGATGTGTAACGGGCATTATTGCTAGAACATTGTTAATAATAAACGTACGCTTTGCCTGCCTCGTAAAGCAAAATGCTGTAAAGGAATCACCAACAATCTTTATGATTTTCACACGCCTTTTCGTAATAACACCAGATTTGGCTACATACATCATGCTAACTACTTGTTGACGCTGCATTGCTTTTATTAACTGTACTTTCATCCTCGTTGCTCCTTTTCACTAGCTCTGTTATATGCAGTGAGCACAACAGACCTGTTTTTAAAACAGAACAAATGTTTGTATTCTCATCATACGTACATACGTTCTTGATTAGAAGAGGGAATTTCAGCTAATTTTTAAGGAGGTTTTTAGAGGATCGATCAAGTGGGTATTCGTGTAAGCCTATAATAGCTTTGTACATATTCTGCGCTTAAGACAGGTAATCAATTATGCCGCTATTGGCAAGACCAACAAAGTGAAAGGCATTTGAGTTTTATTATGAAAAAATGATGGAGTAAGTGAAAAAACTAGTCCCGGATTTCAGGACTAGTCTTTGGAGCAACTTATTTATTCTTCATTTGTTGCGATTACCTGCGGTTCCGTCGTACTATTTGATGCATCAGTAACAATAACTGCATTTCGTTCTTTGCCTTTATTTGTTGCGATTACCTGCGGTTCCGTCGTACTATTTGATACATCAGTAACAATAACTGCATTTCGTTCTTTGCCTTTATTTGTTGCGATTACCTGTGGTTCCGTCGTACTATTTGATGCATCAGTAACAATAACTGCATTTCGTTCTTTGCCTTCTTTCAACGTTGGTGGCTCTTGGCCAGTTGCCGCAAAGACAGTCATCCCTCCAATGACTAATGTACATGCTAATGCTGTTCCTAAAACTGACTTTTTCTTTAAGGTCATAATGGACACTATCCTTTCTTCAATCCCATTTTTACTAAAATGATTACAAAGCGGCGTAACCGTATAGGTTTCATCTGCCATATTGATGAGAGATAGTGCATATGCTGACTTTGCCTTATCTCCAAACTGTCTAATAACCCTTTCGTCGCAAGACAATTCAATGTCTCTGTTTACTAAAAAATACATAAACCAAACTAATGGATTAAACCAATGCAAAGCTACCATAATCGTTAAAATTACTTTCCACAAAACGTCAAAGCGTTTAATATGAATTAATTCATGCGTGAGAATAAACTGAATACTTGCAGCGTCTTCCCAATTTGTTGATTTCGGCAATAAGATGACTGGTTTAAAGATTCCATATGTTAACGGGGTTTTAATTCTATCTGATACTGCAATTTGAATCGTTCTTTTTAACTTATGATCGTTTAGCCATTGAACGAGATACTCATTATTCTTCACTGGGATGGCTGTTTGAAATTCTTTATAAAATCTAATATAAGCCACTATAAAGAATAGCAAAACCCCGATACCCCCACATGCCCAAAGGTACTGAACGAAATCGTTTGTCATCACAAGCAAAAGCTGATCATAGAACGTGTTTGATGTATGTGCGATTGCAATTGTATTGTGCATACTTTCCGAATCATTTGAGTGAGTGAGCGTAATAAATAAATTCTTCAGCATAGGCTGTATGCTCAACTTTGAATAAAAAGAGTAGGGGATGAGTAGTTTAAATGCAACGATTCCCCAAAGGATTAAAAATGTTTGCTTTGGCACTTTATTTCTTACTAACATTCTCATCAATAACACAATGATGAGGAGGAGAGATGCGTCTACACTCATGTTGAAAATACTCATATCATAATTCCTCACTCAAGATCTTTAACAATTTGCTTTAATTTTTCGATCTCACTCGCGGACATTTTTTTCTTGTCTAGTAAGGATGCGAATAGTAAAGATTTAGAACCATTAAATATTTTATCAATCAATTCCGTCGTTTCTTGTTCTTGTATCTGTTCTTTTCTGATGATTGGATGACAGATAAAGTTAGGTTCAATTCTTTCAATGGCCTCTTTTTTTATACATTTTTTTATGACGGTATAGGTGGTATTTTTATTCCAACCTATTCGTTCGTTTAACATTTGTGAGAGCTGTTTAGCTGTCAAATCGCCTTCTTCCCATAAAATATTCATGACTTGTAATTCCGAATCAAACAATTTAACTTGCATACGCGCATGCTCCTTTTCTATAGTGGACTATTGCAATAGTTTGCCACACATTGATACTACTACGGTAGTCCGAAAATGTCAAGACTATTGCGATAGTCTGTTGAAGAAAATCCTTTTTTAGGGCATAAATATACGGATACTGTGTCTAAACCATTTAAAATTCAATAAAAGTTTAATAAAGTCTTCTCCGATGCTGGCTCTTTTAATTTGCCTCGGCCACACTACACAATTTTAAGTGCAGGTTCTAAAGCAAATCTGAATTCAATGAGAACCTAGCACTCTTTTTCACATTAGGAATATTGCTAATAAAAAAACGTCCGAAGACAGGCTTAAACTCACTTTTCTGCCTCCCTACAGCCCATGTTGCTGTCGCTTCGCTTTCGCACAGAAAACATTTGTTGCTGTCGCTTCGCTTTCGCACAGAAAACATTTGTTGAATGAAGACAATGGGCGTTCGTGTATGCCTAAAATAGCCTTTGTACATATTCTGTGCTTAAGACATGTATTGAAAATTAATTAGAAAGGATGTAATTATTAGCTCGAATATTGACTATACTTCGTCATCAACCCAGTTCACTTCTGATGTAAATGACAATACTCTTTTTAAAAGAGATGATCGGAATTTTATAAATATTCTAGGTGTAGAACAATTAAATACGTTAGAAAATATATCTTTGCTTGATATTTTTCTAAGTAAGAATAAAGTGATAGAGCCTCACTATCATCAAAATGCAGCAGAACTTGTTTATTGTATTTCTGGTGCTGCCATTGTTTCTATATTTAATCCCTTTACAAAAGAGCTTCAAAACTACCCTATCCAGCCTGGCCAAGTCGCCAATGTACCGCAAGGATGGTGGCATTATGAAATAGCTACTGAGAATGACACGCATTTACTAGCTATTTTTGATGCTCCAACACCTGAAGTTATTTTAGGTTCAGATATATTGAAATTTACACCTTCCAATGTTATGGCTCACACGTATTGTTTAGATGAAGATCAGTGGAAGAAAACAATCGCGCCTATTGTACCGTCAACATATATTGGTCCACCTAAAGACTGCAACCGTGTAAAAGCAACTTCTGAAAAGCAAAAAGATCAAAAGGAGCAAAAAGACCCTCATCATAAACATAAAAATAAGTATAAACCTTCACGATTTATGAACCCATATCCACCATATCCATATCACTATCCAAATATGAATCCATATATGAATCCTTATGGCTCATATTATTAAGCAATAGTGAAGAAACGAAAAATCGTAATCGTTCATACGAGTGTATGACTCGACATCATAAGCTCTACACCTTTCATCGCATAAAAATAAATAAAAAGGAAAATCTATATTTTAAGTCATAGCTTCGTTATTACTAAAAGAGGTGTAGAAAATGGAATTATTTCCAGTGATCCATACAAATTTTTGGGATGCTGTAATAGCCGTGCCAGCTGTGTTACTTATTACACAGCTAATTAAGGTGTTTATGCATGTTCAGCCTAAATATGTTCCCGCGATCGCCCTTGCTATTGGCTTGATTATTTCTATTTTTATTAGCCATAGACATAATCTTATTGCAGGAATATTTATGGGCTTTTTTTATGGTTACGCAGCTATTGGAAACTTTGCTGCATTAAAAACAACCATTAATAGCTTTAAAAGTAAGAAATTAAAGGAATAGGCCTTTTGCTCATAGCGTGGAGTTGATTTCCGTTCCGACTGGGCGCTTTGCCGCTGACGCTTCGCTTTCGCGCAGAGCAGAGCTTCCTGGGGGCGTCCGATGAGCCGCTTGGGGCAACAGGATGTTGGTCACGAAGGCGTTATCACAGGACGTGATGGTTTTAGCCTTCGTTCCTATATTTGCTCGCTCCAGGGTCTCATCTGTGACGCTAATCCCCGAGGAGTCACCCAGTCACCACTCCAATCAACTTATATACATGCTAGACGTTTTAACAAATGTCATCCCTTAACATTTAGTTATCAGCTCTTATATTGTAAAAATTGATTAGAATTTCATTTATTAACACATCCTAATCTCAAATAAATGAACGAGAACATGAGTTAGGAAGTGTAACTATGGAATTGGTAAATGGGAATCTAGCATCACTACGCTATAGGGAAATTTTTAAGATATGGACACAGATCGGCGTTAATAATGGCTATATAGCTTCAAATCATGCATTTTTCAAGCATGCCGTTGATAAAAAATTGAAGGCTATTATCGTGGATTTTGTGCAATGTTTAAAAGAGGAAAATAAACAGCTAACAGTGTTATTAAAGGAAAACGGGGTGCTTGCCCCTACTACATCAATCGACTACAGACAGTTGAAAATGGGCAATACCCGAGGAAAAAAAGCCATTAATGATACAAAAATTAGCACCATTTTATCGATGAATATAGCTTCTTCACTTATTTCAGTTAGTCAAGCTTTAGAAATATCCGTTAAGAAGAAGCATACTGCAAAATATGGAGAACTTCATATGAGGTATGCCATGCTTGGCGCAAAGCTAGTACGGCTTAGTAATGACAAAGGCTGGCTACTAGCTCCTAATACAATTTAATTTAAGAAGCTCCTGTGTCAATGAAAATAAGATATCATATTAAATAAAGTATGGTCTTCGGCAAAATAAGTGGTTGATTTTCGTTCCGACTGGGCGCTTTTCTGGGGGCGCCCAGTCTCCACTCCAATCAACCACTTCACATAGTATTTTCTGGCATGTTACTCTAATCTATAGTGATAAAACGAAACGTCAACAACATCAGATGTACGCTCGCCCAAAGGAAAGAGTAGCCTGGAACGGAAATTACCCTAATTTAAAGACTACAACATTCACAAAAAATTTGTTTTCAACACTAAAGAAGCTCTCGTTTTCAACAAAACGAGAGCTTCAATGTTTTTTACTCATTATTATCGGCTTCTCACGAACAACAGCTTGTACCACTGATTCACGAGGAACGGTAACACAGACAAGCTATAAATAAAGCCTAATTGTGCGGTACTTAATGTGGCAACCTCAAAGACACTTGTAAGCATTGGAATAAACAATACTGCGTGTAAGCTTAAGAAACCGATTAAGAATGCAAGCCAAGTATATTTATTCGAAAATATTCCAATGGCAAAGATCGATTCTTTAGCTCTGGAGTTGAAGCCATGCACTAATCGTGACAAGCATAATGTTGTAAATGCCATAGTGCTCGCCGTTAAAGTATCTCCCGTTGACAATCCGATTTCAAAGGCAATAGTTGTCGAAACTGCAATTAGTAATCCTTCGAGTACCACTTGCGTAGTAAATGCTTTATTTAATAATGGTGTATGAATATTTCGGGGCTTGTCCTTCATTGTTTTTTTATTATTCGGCTCTAGACCGATTGCAATCGCCGGTAAACTATCCGTTAGTAAGTTAATAAATAATAGATGCACAGCCGCAAAAGGGACTGGTAAACCTAATATTGTTGCATATAAAACAACAAAAATGGCACCTGCATTCCCAGATAATAAGAACAAAATAGCGTTTTTAATATTCGTATAGATACTCCTACCGTTTGCAATAGCCTTAACAATCGTTGAAAAATTATCATCTGTTAATATCATAGAGGACGCATCTTTCGCTACCTCCGTGCCGGTGATGCCCATCGCCACACCAATATCAGACTGTTTTAAGGCAGGGCCATCATTAACACCATCTCCTGTCATGGCGACGACATGTCCTTTTTCCTGCCACGCTTTAACGATACGAATTTTTTGAGCTGGTGTTACTCGGGCATAAACAGAAAAATCATTAACCTTTTCTTGAAGCTGCTGATCTGTTAGGCCTTCTATTTCATGCCCTTCAATCGCTTCAGAGGGATCATTTAAAATCCCGATTTGATTGGCAATAGCCGTTGCCGTAATTTTATGATCCCCTGTAATCATCACCGGTTTGATACCAGCTTTTATACATTTTTCAACCGCACCTTTAGACTCTTTTCTTGGCGGATCCATCATCGCGACTAAACCAACAAAGATTAAATCTTTTTCAGCTTTTGCATCAATTGCTTGATTTCCCTTTACTTCTTTATAGGCAACTGCTAGCACCCTTAATCCATTCATAGAAAAATCACGATTTACCGCTTCGATTTTTTGGCGTTGTTGTTTTGTAATATTAACTATACCTTTTGAAGTTTTTATTTTTATAATTTTAGGGAGAAGGACGTCTAATGCTCCTTTTGTAATCATGATAGATTGCTGATTGATATTATTTACAGTACTCATGAGCTTCCTATCTGAATCAAAAGGGATTTCGGCCACTCTTGGATAATGATCTCTTATCTGCATTTCGTCAAAACCATATTGCTTCCCTAGTTTCACAAGTGCAATCTCAGTAGGATCACCGATTTCCTTATCGTCCCTTTCTACAGCATCATTACATAATATTGCCTTTAACATAAGATCTTTCTCAACTGTATTTCCAGTGTGTAGCTGATCATGTGGAATAACTTTTTCATCCACATATACCTCTTGTACAACCATTTTATTTTCAGTTAATGTTCCTGTTTTGTCTGAACAAATGACAGATACACTTCCAAGACTTTCAACAGCATAAAGCTTTCGAATAATGGCATTTTCCTTTGCCATTTTTTGTGTTCCAAAAGCTAGCACAATGGTAACAATGGAGCTTAATGCTTCTGGAATTGCTGCGACGGCAAGTGAAACAGCAAACATAAACGATTCTACTAGCGCACGCCCTCTAACAAGGTCAATCACGAAAATAGCTAAACAGATTAACGTAATCCCTAAAGCTAATTTTTCTCCGAAATGATCCAAACTTACTTGTAAAGGTGTTTTTTTCTCTTTCGCAGTATCGAGTAAATTTGCAATTTTGCCGATTTCCGTTTGCATCCCGATAGCTGTCACCATGACAATCCCACGACCTGTTGTCACAAAGCTTCCAGAGTACACCATATTCCTTTTATCAGCAACCGTTACATTGCCTTCCTTAATAGGATCAATACTTTTCGCTACAGCGATTGATTCACCTGTCAGCGAGCTTTCATTGATATGCAAATTATGACTTTCTAATAATCTCCCATCCGCATTGATATAATCGCCAGCCTCCAAATACAGAAGATCTCCAACGACTATATCTTCCGAAGAAATCTCTATGAGCTGATTATTTCGCATTACTTTGGCAATCGGAGAGGTTAAGGCTTTTAAATTATCCAAAGACTGTTCTGCCTTGACATGCTGTACAGTGCCTAGGATAGCGTTCAATATAACGACAACCATAATCACAATCGTGCTTCCTACTTCTCCTAATAGAAATGAAACGAAAGCAGCGATGATTAAAATAATGACTAATAAATCTTTAAACTGTCCAAAGAAAACGGCGAATGCACTTGTTTTTTTTCCTTCCTTTAATACATTATAGCCGTACACTTCTTGCCTCTTTTGAACGTCATAATCACTCAATCCTTGATCTGTCACGTTCAAATTTTTCATAACTTCAGCTGATGATTGTTGATGATAGTCTGACATTCGATTCCCCCTCCATTTGAAATTATTAAGTAACTCACAGCAGCCACCCTATCCCGAATTCCTTCACACTGACTGAATTCAGGAGAAAATACTGTTATTAGTTAATAAGTTAGATTCCCAACAGTAGACCCCTTTGAATTATCTATCTTAGGCAGAGAGAAACTTATATATCCTAAAAATAGTATTGAATCATCAGACTCTCTATCTACTCGAGCCCCTAAAATACTTTAACTACAACAATCTATTCCTTGCCCTATTCCAGTATGATAATAATCGATATAGAAATTAAATATTTGTTTATAGGTGAAAATATACTATAAAGTGAAGCTTGAATCAGTGGGATTTCTTCATCTTCACTGTAGAAATTCGTGAAGACCATTAAGGCAAATGTGAGCACAAAAAAAGACATTTGGAATATGGCTACTCCAAATGCCCTTGGTCACATGCGTAGACCCCCTATAGGCCAGTCTTGCAATTATTATATTATTTTATTGTCTCTCTTTATTTGCAACTAATAAATAATCGAGTGCACTCATTCTAGTAAGCTTATGAGTAAATTTTATAGCATCTGCTTGAGAGTCGAACATAAAGTTTTCGAGTTCGTCTGTTGGTATATATTGATCAGCGATTTTTCGTTTTAATTTTCGTACAGATAAAGTGTGTGAATCCTCTTCATATAAAATAATAGCACCCACATTTCGATAAAGCGTCTGGTCAATCGTTGCGACAACTTTCACATTTGATCCTTTAAATTCTGTTAAATCTATCTGCATGTATTTACCAACCTCCTCTAAACTTACATTCTATCTCCCTATATAATTGTCCTTCTTTTTCAGTAGCATTTTCTGGATATTTAATCCAAAAAGACTCTGCTCTAAAGGTTCATCACCATAAGGTGTGGCTGATTTCCGTTCCAATCAACTTATTCACATGACATACGTTTTTGCAAAATGCTACCCCAACTTTCGATGATAGACCTAATTTTACCAGAAACTCTAGCCATCACCATGACGTGATTTCTGTTCCGACCAGCGCTTTCCTGGGGGCGTCCGATGAGCCACTCTTGACTATGAGTTGTTGTGAGCCGATTTCAGTCCTAGCTCAGCCTCATGTGAAACTGGCGCTCTTTTTAGAGAGAAAAATGCACAGCCTAGCGCACATAAAACTAAAATGACACCGAAGCTAGATAAATGCATAGCAGATCCTGTAACAGTAAACATAGCTCCACCAACAGCTGAACCTATAGATATACCGATTTGTAATGCAGCCGTATTTAAGCTTTGTTGAATATCAGATGTTTTTGGATCAGTTTGTATTAAATAATTTTGTAATGGAGGTGTAAGAGCCCAGCTAAGTGCACCCCATAAAATTGTTACGACTAAAAAGAGTGGTAACGCGACAATCGTGTAAGGAATACTAAATAATACAACGGCGAAGGTAGATACAATCAATAGAATGGCTTTACCAGTACCAATTTTGTCACCTAGCCAACCACCTAGAGCATTCCCACTGACAGACGCTATTCCGAAGATTAGATAGCAAATACTAATCCATGAGGCACTCATATCAAATGCTTCTACTAAAAATGGTGTTAAATATGCGTAAAGCATATAATGACCAGCCAGCATAAATAGTGTTGTTAATTGTGCACTTAAGATTTTTAAATTGGCTAATGATTTAATTTGAGCCTTTAATGGAACAACTTCTACAACAGGCATTTTTTCAAGTAGTAACGCAATAAGAATCATAGATACAGTTGAAAGAAGCGCTATTCCTAAGAACACAGCTCGCCATCCAAATGCTTCAGCCACAAATATCCCCATTGGCACACCGATGACAAGTGCAGAACTGACACCTACGAAAACAAGCCCTAAAGCTTTTGCACGATGTCTTGGTTCAACAATTTTTGTTGTAATCGTTAAGGATAAAACGATGACCAATGCAGTACTCATCGCTGTGAAAATTCTAGCAATCATGACGATCGTGAATGTCGTACTAAAATACGTCATCAGATTACCTAAAGTAAAAATAAATAAAGAAATAAGATAAAGGCGCTTCCTTTCCACTTTTGCGGTTAATGATAAAAGGACAGGCGCAGATATTGCATAGACAAGAGCAAATATTGTAATTAATTGTCCTGCAGTTGCTAAGGACACATTTAAATCCTCTGCAATTGTTGGTAATATACCACCTACAATTAATTCCACCAATCCTACCGCAAAGGTAGTAACGGCAAGAATATACACTCTCCAATTCATAATAATCACCCTTCTATAACGCTTTCATTTTTGTAGAGAGAATAAAAGAAAAAAATCCTGACTACAAAAATAAAGCAAAATTTTTGTAGTCAGGATTTTATGGTTCCTGGTAGAGACCCTCAATCCATATCATTGAGGTTATACAGATCAAATATTTACGTTAGCTATAGTAGCATATTGAATTTTGCATGACAACATTTATTTCATAAAATCGGTTCACTATATCACTTTCGATCAATGAAATGCAAACGCTTACCGAATAATAAATCATTTCAAAAGAGAGAAATTTTAGATTTTACTTATATTTTTTTAGGTTTGACCATACATACTAATATAACAGAACATTGCGAGGTGATTGTTTGCGTATATTAGGTTTAGTATGCTATTTTTTATTGTTGTTTTATGGTGTAGAACCAGTAATAGAAGAGCTCTCAATCGATAAACAAGCAATCATTTCTCCTAGTCTCAGCAAACAGCAAATCCCCATAAAAGAAACTGTTGAAAATTCAACAGTTTGTGTCTATTACCCCACTTATAAAGTTTGTAAAGCATTATCAGCGAACTAAAAAAGTGAAAAAAAGAGGCAACTCAGGCGGAGGGCACTGAAAAAGTCTATATCTTCTCACATTGCGAGGTATTCAACGATTTAATCGTTGAATACCTCGCCTTTTTCATTTGGCACTGTGACTCTACTGTTGTTTTCCGAAGCATTCCGCTCGCTTTCCGCGGGCGAGCGCCGAGCCTCCTCCTTCGCTTCGTGCGGGGTCTCGTCTGTCTCGCTTTCCCGCAGGAGTCGAGCGATGCTTCTCCAAACAACGCAATGTATCACACTATTTTTTTAGTCACGCTTTTCTTTATAATAAAAGAATTAATGTTCAGGTGGTGCCCCCGATGATTTCAAATCAAGAAACCCTTCATTTAAGTCCATATATGGCAATCTACGATATTGTTGTGCCAAAAGATAATATACTTCGCCAAATCAATGAACTTGTTGATTTTTCATTCATTTTAGAAGAGTTAAAAACAAAATATTGTGTAGACAATGGACGTAATGCCATTCCTCCAATTCGTATGTTTAAGTACTTATTATTAAAAGTCGGATACGCATGCCGAACAAGAGGCATTTCAAAATACGGAAGCATTTAAGCAATTAGCCGCAAATCGCTACAAAGTAGAAGCGAAGAATAGTGAATTAAAAAACAGACACGGGTACGATACGGCATCGACTGCGGGTCTATTTGGCATGGAAATTCAAGGTGCTACAACGATATTCGCTGTCAATTTAAAACGGAAGTACTAAACGAAAATGAATAAGGAATAGAGACAGAAATAAGGCACTTCCTGTTCAAAATTGAACAAGAAGTGCCTTATCTTTATCTGAAAAAGGTTCGCTTTTATGAAAACGTAAATTTTTCAGTGCCCTCCTCAAGCGCTGCCTCTTTTTTCACTAAAAATCCTAATTTATTTTATTTTGGACCGATATGGAAACGACTAAACGGATATATTGTTAATTTAGCTTCACCATAGATGGCATCTTTAGAAATTAAACCATAGTGGCGGCTATCGGAACTTTTCAAACGGTTGTCCCCCAGTACAAAATACATATCCTCAGGAACCTTTTTTTCTTTTAATAATTGCTCTAACGTGAAATTCTCTGTAATACGTAATTGATTAGGATCATCTGTTTGACGATTCACATAAGCTTCTTTATAAGCTTTGCCATTTACATACAAAACATCGTCTTTCATTTCAACTGTATCACCTGGCAGGCCAATCACTCGTTTAATATACAGTTCATCTTCTGTTGGTGATTGAAAAACAATTTGATCAAAGCGTTCAATTTTGCTCATTTTACTTACAATAATAATATCTTTGTCATGATAAGTTGGGTACATAGAAGCCCCTTGCACTTTAATCGGTGCAAATAAAAATTGCTTACAGCCTAAAACGACTATAGCTGTAATCACAATAATTTTAAGATAAGATATTAATTCTTTTTTGAAACTTGTTTTCTCTTCTTGCATGCTCATTCCCCGATACTGTTTTTTTATAGTATAACATTTTCTACAGTATATTGACGAATTAATCACATAAATTGTTCCAAGTTCACCAAAATGACTCATCAGCATAACGTGAGGTTGATTTCTGTTCCAACTAGACGCTTTCCCACAGGCGTCGTTAGATCCACTTCTCTTGAGCTCCAGGGTCTCATCTATGATGCTGCAGTCCATGTGAAAAGGAAACGCTTAGGTCAAACAGAAAACGGATCAGGTCAACCCAAGATTGCTTAGGCCCAAAAGAAACTAATCCGGTCAGTCCAAAATCCGCTTATACGTATTAACAAATGCCATCTTAACTTTTGGTGAGAGCCACAAAAATAGACAAAGTTACTTTATAACTTTGCCTAGATGCATCCTATTCTTTTGTTTTTCGAGTATGAATGGTTACTTTGTGTAGTAGAGTGATGCTGCTATTAAACAAGTCTATTGTTAAAACAATACCCGCACGTAAAGCAACTGCTAATAAAATTGTGCCTATAATCATCACAATCACTCCCTCAACCATTTCTAATAAAATTATACGTCAATTTTCCGATTTTTCAAATATCTAACCCAAAAAATCAAATATGCCCCGGCATATGCGTACGGAATCGGCTTTGTGCTTAGGCCTACATGAAGCCATACACGATGTCGATCATTCCGGTAATGCCACAGGACGCGACGTACTTAGACTGAGTTCCTCTATTTCAGCGTGTTTGGACACCTGCTGAAAAAAGTAAAAAAACCATTCAACTAGGCATGCACCCTACCTGAATGATTTTTTTATTTTTTACATGAAAATTTTTAAACACCATAGTTGTAAATGTCGCATAGCTGAACTGACTCGACTTTTTTGAACCTTACGCTTAGGCACATAGCTTTGCATGCAATTATTTAGAGCTGTATACCTAAGCACCTGGGTCCTCCCATTCATTGTTCTCCCTCCCTTCATTGTCAAAAGATTTACAGCTATCATACTCAAGTTGTCACTCCTAAGCATTTATTGCAAACTGGCTTTTAATTCCGATTTTATTTTTTCTAGCTCTGTCTCTTCAGGGATGAAATACCATATGTGGTCAATCTTTTTGCCATTTCCCTCTTTAAATGATAACTGATCAATATTACCATCCATTTTTTTATAAATACTTTGTAATTGGATTAAGTCCTTCATTGTAAAATTCATACGGACATTGTCTCCTACTACATCAAGCATATCTGTAGCCTTTAATAATATAGAAGACGTCGAAGAGGCTTTTTTCAGAACCGCTTCAATAATTTGACGTTGTCGAATTTGACGACCAAAATCACCACGGGGATCTTCATAACGAATACGTGAAAAAATCAGTGCCTTATCACCGTCTAAAGTGATCTCACCCTTCGGATAATGGTAGGAGTTATAAGTTAAATCCATGTCGTTATCAATTGTTACTCCACCAATCGTGTCGATAATTTGCAGGAAGCCCTCCATATTAATAAACACATAATAATCAATTGGTATATTTAAAAAATGCTCTACCGTATTCACCGCCATTGGAACGCCCCCAAATGCATAGGCATGGTTGATTTTATCGACGGAATTATGTCCAATAATTTCTGTACGAGTATCTCGAGGTATGCTGAGCATCTTCATCGTGTGTTTTTCAGGATTCACGGTAATGACTATCATCGTGTCTGAACGGCCACTATCATTTTTACGTTCATCCACTCCAAGCATTAACACAGAAAACGGGTCTTTTTTCGTAACTATTTTTTGTTCCTTATCTTCATCACCTGTCGTTTCAAGTAATGGTGTATTTATTTTATTCATCGTTTTTTGGATTGTATAATAAGCAGTACCTATAAAAATTAAAAAAATTGTTAATAAACTACCTACTATCCATAGCCAAATTTTCTTCTTGCTCTTTTTTTCCTTAGAGCGTTTCATATTTTTTTCCATACATAAGTCCTCTCTTGCAAAAAAATTTACCCCTCTTTTTGACGTTTTAAGTTGGAAAAAAGTTAATATGGTCTAATTATATGCATATTGGACGAAAAAAAGACGTACACTAGTATTTACTAAATGCACGACATTCTATTCCTTTATTTGTAAATACCCCTCATTTATTTAGTGTCAGCTAACTTTATGACAAAAAATCTTATTTGATTCCACTATGTTTTATTTTTTCTATCCGTTATTCAACTAACGAAGCATGTTAGTTTAAGAGTGTTGTTTAACTTGTGTTCAACAATCAGGCCAGATTGTTTATCAAGGACTGACACTATCCAATTGTATATAAGGCTGGCCCATAGGATATTTAGTTAACTTCTCAAATTCTTTGTCTGAGATATGTTGATGAGAATAAGATAAAACAGTATCGTGGAATGAACAGTCAGTTATAGAGAACACTAATATGAGGTGTTGTCTTATGAAAAAAGTTCTTATATTAATTATTGCCATTTCTCTTTTTGCCACTTTATCAAAAACTAAAGCAATGATAAATGAATATGAGGAAATTACAAAATCTGATAAAGCAGATGTTACCCTCTATGCTAAAAGGATGAATGGAGTATATATAGATTTTAAAATTGTTTTTCAAGGTGGTGTCCTTAAAAGACCTTATTGGATCAATACAACAAGTCCTACATGGTCACCTCAAATTATCGATGAGGACATCAATAAAGATGGAAAAAATGAGTTAATCATCATTTTGACCAAGGGTACTGGTACTGGAATATTAGAACGAGAAGTTCACGTTTTCCATATCCATAATCAAAGAATAAAAAAGGAGCTTGTTGAAGTGCTTGTTGATGACCCGATTGCAATAGTGATAAAAAACGTAAAGACTGAGTTATTACCTAACAAAGCCACTATTAGTATTGGAAAAAAGAAATTTACAATTAATATCAAACCTTTAAAAATTGAACCTGATCATTTATTTCCTGATATATACTTTGGCAATCTTATCAACTTTGAAATAAATGACAAACAACTTATTGCAAAAATTGGGGGTCAAATTTCTCCAGCAGGTGGGAGTATTGGGGATATTCAAATTACGTACATGTTTAAGGATAAAATGTATCAAGCAAAATCAATTGAATTTAATCCAAATGAATAATGTATTGTTAAATTAACAGGTGCGTTTCTATAATAAATTGAAACGCTTTTTTACTAACGGCGCAGGATAGTTAAAGAACATTTAGGGTACGTTACTTCTAAAAAGGAGTAACGTACATGAAAAATCTATTCTTAATTAGTTTGTATACGTTTATATTTTCTTTCAGTCTTTCCATGTTATTAGGAAATGCTGTTTATTCACAAACTACATCTTCAGAAAAAATTGAATATTTATATCCTGCAAATAAGGAAAAAATTTTTGATGAAACAGTAGATGAATTTTACCAGGCATTAAGAGACTTAAAGTATCCTATTCATCAGGAGTTTTATCAAAGATATAAGCAGAGGCCAAAGCAACAGCAACAGCAAAGAGATTTGGATACTGTACTTTTTAAAGAAATGCCTGATGAATCTGTAAATATTAGAAAAAAATTATTGTTTAATGAGGTAGAAGGATTAAATTATATAACTATTGATGGAAATATTCTTCGTCCCTACCCTGATATAGATATTAACTACCATCAGACTGTTAGCCCTGATCGACAAGTTTATTTCTTTTATTCCTTTAAAGACACAGACAAAGAATTTAGAGGTAGATATGCAATTTATGATGTTGAAACAAAAGAAATGGTAGCAGGTGGAGGTACTTATATGCCAAAGCTCAATCTTACAAGGAACACTTACGATAATGAAGGATAAATTAAGGTAAAATAGCAAAAAGATTGTGTTCGTCTTGTTCAACTAAAGCTCCCCGCTAATTGAATAACTGAATATAATCATTTGTTTGGTATTGTGTAAAGTGTTTACAGATTTGATTTTGATTAGGTATGAAACGTTAACAAATTAGGTTAACTGTTACTTCTGAGGTGATGAAGGAAGCATAACAGAAGAGCTTGTGTGTTTTTACGCACAAGCCCTTAGATTGATGTGCGATGGCGTATTGTGCGGATTGTCGAAAAGTCGAGAATAGTCTTATTTATACATCTCTAATTAATAAATCTGAAATAATAGGTATTTCACCAATTTCTCTAGCCCAAATTGATAATTGTCCAATATTTTGAAACTACAGGAAAGTTTGTAGGCGTGAGAAAGCAGATATTGTTTTTATTGCTTAAAAGTTGATAATAGCCCTCTTTTTGAATTGAATAAACCTGCTTTTTTAGCTTCATAAGAAAAGTTGACTTCCGTAGCTGTATCTCAAACTCATGCCTTCATTAGCGGAATAATGGTAGCGCTTTTATTAGCTAACTAAGTTAAAACTATAGATATGAAAGTTGTAATCCTACTCCAACTTCTCCTAAATAAGCAACTGTCGAAAGGGCTATTTTAGAGTGTAAATCTGTACAATGGCAAGCATGAAGCTTAGTAGGTTTAAGATCTTTTATATAACGAACTGTATTATCTAACTGCTCTTTCGTCGGATTTAATAGGTGAAATCCTCCAATAATATCAACTATTCTCTCTTCCTGACATACCTCTTTGGCATATTCAATAATGTTACATATCCCAGAATGTGCACATCCAACGATAATAACTAACCCTTCTGAAGATTTATAAACGATTGCTGTGTCATCCAAAACGAAGTCGTTAACACTCCCTTGATCTGTCACAACTTGCCCTATAGAATCTTTTCCTTCAAAATCAAATATTCTTTTAATTTCCCCTAGAAATACTAGTCGATCTGTTAGCCATAATGGTTCTTTAGTTAATCGGACCGGAAAGTGTCTACTTAACTTTTCATGAGATAAAATACTCCCTATCTCTCCTACAGAATCAAATAGTTTAGTGTTAAAAACCAATGGATGTCCAATAATCTTAGGAGTATTGTGTAGGATTTCTTCATTTTTTGCTTCCATATGTAGTCTAATTAAATGCGTCAGTCCCCATGTATGGTCCACATGCCCATGCGACAAAACAACATAATCGAGATTTCTTAAATCAATTCTCATTTTATCTGCATTCTTTATAAAGACATCAGAATATCCGGTATCAAAAAGGAAACGTTTATCATCTTCTTCAATAAAAAAAGAAAGCCCAGGTTCCCCTAAAAAATAGCGATCAATTAAAGTATTATTATCTACTAAAATGGTTAATTTCATATAATATCCCCCTTTTTTGTTAATTATAACAAAACAGAGTGATGTGTGATCTTTATGGTTAATCTTTTTCTAGAACAATGCAAATCATAAATATTGAACTAACCTACACCGTTAATAAATAAAAGCTGAACTAATACAAAAATTAGTTCAGCTTAAAAATAGCTTATTGTTTTGTAGAATAGCTTTTTTCATCATCACAAAAGCGAACTACCGAGATGTTTACTTTTATCGTCTTTGCACATACGCATTCAAGCAATTAAGCTTACATTTCATTTGCAAACTGTTTGACGATTTCATCAATAGTCGGGATAGCTGAAGTTTTATTGGCCTGTGTCAAAATACTAAAGATATACCACTTGCCACTTTTTCCTTTTACATAACCACTCAAAGAATATGTTCCAGAAATATAGCCTGTTTTAGCAGATACACTATAGCCCTTCATACGATTTTCTAAAGTTGCACCAACAAGACTGCCTTTTCTTCCTGCATGCGGTAATGCATCTAAATATGAGTTATACCAGGATTTACTTCGAACTTTATATAATAAAAGACTTTCTTGCATACTATTAACTCGATTTCGATGACTTAAACCTGAACCGTCTTCAAAATCCCACTGATCCATAGTAAGCCCATTATCACTACCATATGTACGAATTGCTTGGATGCCAGCCGACCAGCTTCCTTCCCCGAGTAGCTCTCGTCCAAGTTGTTTTGTCAACATATCACCCATGCCATTAATGCTTAACTTTAAATATTTAAAGTTAATCTCAGTTAATGGCTTTGAATACGAAATACCTACTCGCTGTGCATTTTCAGGTACCTTCCCAGTTTCAAGAGGCATTGTTTGGATACCTTTTGCTACTAATTTTTCCCGAAATACATCGAGTGTATATAAAGTTGGATTAAAGACAGTTACATATGTACTTTTCTGTGAACCTGCTGGTAAGTTACCCGTTACAATGATTCGATCTGTACCATATTCTCTTGTCATTTTCACAGTACTTTTCTCGCCCTTTTTAACAATTTTTGTTTTGTTAACAATCGGGATAGTACTTGCAAACGGTACAAGCTGTACATTAGCTGTAGTGCCAACCTTTGAGCCCGTCACTTTCACTTGCACATTTGCAATATCATATTGATCATTTGGCGAAATCGTTAACGCTGAAATACGTGAAGCATAAGGTTGATCCTCTTCTTGAGGTACAATACCCTTCGGTAAGCGATCTGCATCAAACCAAGTATCATCCCCGATTAAAGAACCCGTAATTTTAGAGATACCCATTTTTTTCAGGCCATTGGCGAATGACTCTAAATGACTAGGTAAAAGCGTTGGATCTCCCCCACCCTGTAAATAAATATTACCGTAAAGTACACCATCTTCAATTGATCCATCGACATATGTCTTCGTAGCAAAGCGATAATCAGGTCCTAATAAATCCAATGCAGCGGCACTAACTAAAAGCTTGTGCGTAGAAGCAGGACGTATCATTTTTTCACCATTATTATTGTAGAGCACATTACCTGTTTCTACATCTCGTACAGTAATGCTGTACTCGTTGTTCTTCCAATTTTTCGCAATAATGCTATTCACTTTTGTTGTCATCATTTGCTCACTAGCACCTGCCTTCTCAACAAAGATGATGGTCGAGTAACAGACCATTAAAATCATTATTAAAAATTTAATTTTCTTTTTCATAGACCCTCCAATTGGCAAATTTCTACTTTTCATGGTTTTATTCTACGGAAAAAATTAGCATTTTACAATAAAACACTTTTTTATTTTACAAAAGATAATCTGTCATCTTTTTTATTCGACAAGAATAAACTGTATTAGCTAGCTAAGTCATTTCGGGAAAGGAGTTGTTTATGAATGGGTGCTAAATGGATAAAGATTTCAGTTTTATATTTAGTGATTGTTATGGCCTTTGGACTGTTTATGCATTATACAATTCAACTCGAATGGAAGTCGACGCATGCACATATTGGTGTAGTAGGTTGGCTAACAACTGGTTTTATCGGCTTACTTTATTCCGTATATAAAGATGCCGCCGAGACAGGATTAGCCAAAGCACAATTTTGGTTTTACAATATCGGATTGCCATTCCTCTTAGTCGGTATGATGATGGTTTATATAGATGTACCACGCTGGTTATTTGAACTCTTTGTATCTGGTGGCGGTATCGCAGTGGCCATTTCAGTGCTGTTCTTTGTTGTCAATGTCTTTAAAAATGTAAAATCTTGAATAGAAAGCCCCACTTTTCATAAAGTGGGGCTTCATTTATACCATTCTCTAAATAAATTATTGCAATGAATTCGCCTGCATTTGATACATTTTTTCGTAAATGCCGCCCTGTGCTAATAGCTCATCATGTGTACCACGCTCAACAATCTTACCTCGATCTAAAACAAGAATACGATCTGCATTTTTAATAGTAGAAAGTCGGTGAGCGATAATGAATGTTGTACGTCCTTTTTTCAGCACATCCATCGCATGCTGAATAATCTCCTCTGTTTCCGTATCTATATTAGAAGTAGCCTCATCTAAAATTAAAATAGCCGGGTCAAAGGCAAGCGCACGTGCAAAGGAAATTAACTGGCGCTGTCCAGATGACAGTGTGCTCCCCTTCTCAATAACAGGCTCATCATAGCCATTTGGTAAGTTCGCTAAAACACGTTCACCACCAACAGCCTTTAATGAGGTTTCTATTTTTTCTCGTGAAATTTTTGGATTATTCAGGCTGACGTTCGAAGCAATAGTACCTGTAAATAAGTATGGATCCTGTAGAACAATACCCATATGTTCACGCATTGTTTGACGTGGAACAGAAGTGATATCAATTCCATCAATCGTAATTTTCCCTTTAGATGGATCATAGAAACGGAACAATAAGTTCATAATAGAACTTTTCCCAGATCCTGTATGTCCTACTAAAGCAATGGTTTCACCTTGGTGCGCTTCAAATGAAAGATTTTTCAATACGTATTCATCATTTTTATAAGCAAAGGAAACATCTTCGAACACCACATTTCCTTTATATCTAGGTAAACTTTTTTCAGATACTGGCTCCCCGTTAATATCTAACACCTCAAAGACACGCTTTCCAGCAACAAGTGAGCGCTCAAGCTGAGAAAATTGATTGACGATATTCGTGATTGGATTAAATAATCGCGTTAAATAATCAACAAAGGCATATAATGTCCCCGCAGAAATAACTTCCGTTGCCGTAAATGACTGTGTGCCAAAGTAGAAAATAAAGATCGTAAACATAAGAAGTCTCAATGTATTAACAAGGTTAAAGGATGTTGCAGAATCAAGGAAAAGCAGCTTGCGTTCATATGCATAATGCTCATTATTCATGTCATCAAATTCCTTCGTCATTTGCTGTTCACGACGGAATGCTTGAATAATCGTCATCCCTTGAATCGATTCATTAATCATTGCGTTAATATCGGCAATTTTCGTTCTAATAACATCATTATATTTCGAAGCAACTTTACGGTATAAAATCATCCATAAATAAACGACTGGTACCATAGCCAATGCTAGGCACGCCATTTTCCAATTTAAAATAAAGAGTGCGATATAAACACCCACAATAGAAATTAAACTCGTAACGAAGTTTGAAAGTACTTGAACATATAAATTACGAACAGCCTCAGTATCATTCGTGACACGGGCTACAATTTTCCCTGCTGGTAAATTATCGAAGTATTGAATTGGTAATGTTTGAATATGCTCAAATACATCCTTACGTAATTTTTGTACAACACGGTTGGCACCCATTTGTAAATAGATATACATAAAATAGCGTAAAACAGCTGTAGCTATTGCTAAAAGTAAATAGACAACTAGTAGCCAAGTAATTGGTTTTAATTCAATGTAGCCAATTGTCATGTAATTATCAATGATATGCTTCGCAATAAATGGCCCAACAAGCTCCGTAAAGACGGCGATTGTTAAGAAAAATAGTCCAAGTAGTATCGGTTTTTTAAAATACATTGCATAGCGTGTTAAACGTTGACTCGTACTCATGAGGCACCTCCTTCTAGCTGCTGACGGTCAAATTGCTCTTTATACCATCCTTGTTGTGAAAGAAGCTGCTCATGTGTCCCCTGCTCTACAATTTGGCCTTCATCTAGCACGATAATTAAATCGGCGTGCTGAATTCCTGATAAACGATGCGTTGTAATAATTGTCGTTTTATCTTGTCGTTCTCGCTGAATATTCTCAATAATTCTTGCCTCTGTTTTGGCGTCTACAGCAGAAAGCGAGTCATCAAGCATTAAAATTTCAGGGTCTTTAATAAGAGCACGCGCAATTGAAACACGTTGCTTTTGACCACCTGAAAGAGATACACCCTTTTCACCAACAAGTGTTTCTAAGCCCATTGGTAAATTTTTTAAATCCTTTTCAAAGTATGCTGCACGAACCGCCTGCTGCAATTCAGACTGTGTAGCATCTTCTTTCCCAAATAAAATATTTTCACGAATGGTACGTGAGAATAGAACATGATCCTGTGGAACATAACCAATCCAGTCGAGTAACTGCTCCTTCGTTTGTGAAGTAATATCGACTCCATCAATCGATAGCTGACCCTCGCCAATTGGATACTCACGTAATAATTGTCGTAGGAAGGTCGTTTTACCCGCTCCTGTTTTACCAACAATCCCAAGTGTTTGACCCTTTTTCAACGACAGCGAAATTTCCTGGAGGTTTTTCACCTGACTCATCGGATATTGAAATGTTAAATCATCAAAGCCAATCGCATTCGGTGTCGCGATCGTTCGTGGATTCGCAATATTCCGAACATCCGCCTCGTAGTTTAGCGTTTCTTGTACACGATCAAGAGAAGCGTTACCTTGCTGCATGACATTGATAAGTTCCCCAATTGCAAATATTGGCCAAACTGCTAGCCCCAAGTAAACATTGAACGTTACAAGCTGCCCAACTGTCATAGCCTCTGTTGCTACTAAATGAGCACCATAGCCAAGCGCTACAACATAACTAATCCCAGTACCGACTTTTGTAATCGGTCCGAATAAGGCGTTAATTTTTGCGGTATGCATATTTTTTTCATAGACAATCTCGCTCATTTCCGCAAAATTTGATTCGTCCTTTTTTTCTTGTACGTATGCCCGTACAACTCGCACACCTGCAACCGACTCTAGAACACTATCATTCAGCTCTCCAAAAGCATCCTGCGCTTTCATATAGCGTTCATGCACAATTTTCCCTAAATATTGAATAAGGATGGCCATGATCGGCACTGGCAGCATTGCAAAAAAAGTAAGCTTCCACGAAATCATAAAACCCATAGCAAAAATAATAAAGCCCATATAAATTGTGGAATCAATGAGTGTCATAATCCCAAAGCCAGCCGTCAACGACACTGCGTTTAAATCATTCGTCGCACGTGCCATTAAATCTCCGGTACGGTTTTTCTCATAAAACGTTGGTGTCATACGCAAAAAATGCTGCATAAGATTTCGACGTAAAATTTTCTCGAGGTTAATAGCCCCTTCAAATAATCTGAATTGCCACACAAAATTAAGGACATAACCCCCAATCATGATACACACAAAAATCAAAATATACTTCGTTAAAAGAGCTGGTGTCATTTCGCCAGCAGTCAATATATCAATAATTGACCCTAGTAAATACGGTGGAACAACTTCTAAGCCACTCGCAATCATTAATAGCGTAACGGCTACTGTATATTGCTTCCAGTATTTTTTAAAAAACCAGCTTAATTTACTTAAAACATCAAACATACGTTATAACCTTCTTTCTCTAGTGCTGTTAAAGCTGTGCTACCCACTATCCAGAAATACCTTGATGAAAATCATTTTTTGTACTTTGTTTCGCATACACATGCACTCCTTTTTCATGATCACTACAACCCTTTTTTGCAACAAAAAAGACACATACCCAAAAAAGAGCATGTGTCTCTTCATAAAAGGCCAGGAGTTACCCATGCCCTTTATTTGCATCGCAAAATAAAAAAGTTAGAAGACATGGACAATGTATGCAGTTGTGCTTTGATATGATACTGGTAAAATTAACATCGTCATGCCCTCCTTTACTTAATTGTTATAGTGTTCTTGAAGATTATCACACTTTAGAAATATTTGTCAACTAACTCGTTGTTATTTTTTACGTTTTTCAGGAAATAATTAACGCTTTAAAGCAGTGAATCGCTAAAATTACAATCTAGGAATAAATTAAACGGGGTACCTTAAATACTAGTATTGACTTTCACGCTGCGTAAACCTTTATGGTTAGTTTGTATGAACCTAAAGGAGGAAAGAAACATGAATGAATTTTATCAAATGCCCTTATTCGTAAAGCTAAAAGTAAGAAATATTGAAAAGTCAAAGGAATGGTATGCAAACATAATCAATTATGCCTCATAATTAAGGTTAAAAAGAATCAAGTTCTATTTACGATGAAGGAAATAAAATCGGTAAGTAGTATCCTTGATTCCTACAAATAGACAATACGATTGATATGTTAAATAGTTGATCTTTATTACTACTCCAACGCAGTTAAACAAAATAATAGAAACTGTCTTTATTTACAAGAAGAGTGAAAGTCAACAATCTTCTATTTTTTAATTAAAACGTGTTATTGAATCATTGCTGGAAGACTCTATCGAACAAAGCTAGTTTGATAGGGTCCAAACTAATTTATCGGAACATTTTTTGGATTTATCGGAATAATCCTATGGTTTATCGGAACAATTTATTGATTTATCGGAACAATTCCAAGGTTTATCGCCCTAATTTTTAAATTTATCTACCAACTTTTTAAATTTATCTACCAACTTCTTTTATTTATCTACCAACTTTTTAAATTTATCTACCAACTTTAATTTATCACCCAACATTTTTAATTTATCGCCCATCTTCCCAATAAAATCAAAGAATAGCTAACTCCTGCGAGTTTTCCATTAAGGGTGTGAAAATGACGCCCACCTTTGCTCACTCCAACATCCATCGGTGCAAGCTGAATATAAGAGACACGAACGCCAAACTGAAACATCGTTTACTGTTTTGAATTTTACAGTGTGCTTCTAAAGGCATCAGGTCTATTACTATAATAATTATTATTTAGTAATTTATTATTTAGTAATTTATTATTAATTAGTAGTGACGGTTTTTCCGTTAGCGGGTTTTCCGTCAATGGAGTAACCGTTATCGGATTTTCAGTCGGCGGTGTAATAGTATTTGAATACTAAAGAGTTTCTCGATCAGAACTACTGAGATTAATGCCTCCTTGTTAGTTATATACATATTAAGAGATGATATATGGACATTAACTACGAAGTATTGTGGCAGGAACTATAAGAATCTTAGCCGACGATATAATAAAAAAAATCATGTCATTTTAAATTTTGAATCCATATAACTATAGAAATATATCTAAAGTGTGGATCTCATGATACACTTTTTAATATAGACATTTTAGTAAGGAGTCTTTACGTTGAAATCATTTTTAGCTGTTGGAATTGGCGGATTTTTGGGTGCCATCTGTCGATATAGCCTTGGTCTAGCACTTTCAAATAACGGTGGTTTTCCATTTGCGACACTTTGTATAAACATAATTGGTTGCTTTTGTTTAGCATGGCTATTTACAACGTTTACAAAGCGTACGCCTATAATTTTAGGAATTGGTACTGGCTTTTTTGGTGCCTTTACAACCTTTTCGACATTCTCTTTAGAAACGCTATTACTTTTGCAGGATAGTAAATGGCTACAAGTGGTTATTTATATTTTAGGGAGTGTTTTTGGCGGTTTAGCTTCTGCATGGCTAGGATTTAAGGTAGCAAAGGGGCGCATCGTATGATAATTATTGGTATCGGTGGCTTTTTGGGTGCACTAACAAGATTTTATCTAGGAAAATTGATTGTCCATACATACCCATGGGCAACATTTTTTATTAATATAACGGGTTCTTTTGCGCTTGGCTTTCTATTTGCATTACATCCAACTGATTGGATTTGGCATTTTATAGGGCTTGGTTTTTTAGGAGCCTATACGACCTTTTCAACATTTGGTTTTGAATGTTTGCAGCTCTTTGAGCAGAAAAAATGGAGACAAGCGATTGTTTATATAGGCACTACAGTTTTATTCGGTTTACTTTTCGCTGCTCTTGGTTTTTACCTTGTGTAGCAGCATTTTTGAAAAACTTGAGGTGATTTTTTGACACAGCCATCCATTGAACAATTACAAGCACTCGAAGCTGAAATTGAACAAACACTATATACTTTAATCGACCTAGAACTAGAAGAAAACTTTCCAGAAATGAATACACGCTTTGCACAATTACTTGCAAAGGTACAGGCTGCACAGCTAATTGATTATAAGCTTGACGTCCTCGTCGATCCTCAAGCATTTGCAACAGAAACATGTACTCTACTACAAAGTTTAAAAGAGGCAAAGGCTAGACCACAAAAAAGACAACGCCTCCTAACACATCGTATGATTTTAAAAATATGGCTACGTAAAAATCAACGCTTTATGACGGAATTTTTACCACAAATGTTTTAGGCGCCTCTCAAGGGCGCCTTCTTTTTTCCCCTTTGAACAGCAGAACCAAAAATACGCTTTAATCCTCTTACTTGTTCAATTCCCTTAATTTATATAGCTTTTTAATCAAGCTTGATTAAAAATATGTTGCAAAAATCGACTTTTTATTATAATATTTATTATTGTGAAAAAAAATAATATATTTGCTTCTTATCAAGAGAGATGGAGGGACTGGCCCGATGAAATCTCGGCAGCGGAACTTATGATGTAAGTTACTGTGCCAAATCCAGCAGGCAAAGGCTTGGTAGATAAGAGGAGTGTTTTATAGATATAAGGCCTCTTCTTGTTCTTACAAGAAGTGGCCTTTTTTTCGTAAAAAAGAATGGACAATAGACGTGTCCAATTTTATTTTTTGGAGGTAGACATGAAGAAAAAGAATCCATGGGCGCTGATCCCATTTGTTGTTTTTTTGATTTTATTTATTGGCTCAGGGGTTATTACAGGTGATTTTTACGCATTCCCTGTCATTGTAGCCATTTCCATTTCAGGCGCTGTAGCTCTGGCGATGAATCGAAAAGAATCGTTTGCGAAAAAGGTTGATATTTTTTGCAAAGGCGCAGGAAATTTAAATGTCATGCTGATGGTTGTTATTTTTCTCTTGGCTGGGGCCTTTTCAGCTGTAGCAAAAGGCATGGGGGCAGTGGAATCCACTGTTAACTTTGCTTTATCGGTCGTTCCACCAAACTTGCTTGTCGTAGGCTTGTTCATCATTGCCTGCTTTATCTCCCTATCAATGGGTACATCGGTGGGGACGATTGTTGCACTGGCGCCAATCGGAGTTGGGATAAGCGAGCATATCGACCTTTCCATGGCTTTAGTAATGGCAGCGATTGTTGGCGGTTCGATGTTTGGCGATAATTTATCCTTTATTTCAGATACAACAATTACTGCCGTTCGTTCACAAGGCGCACAAATGAAGGATAAATTCAAGGTGAATTTTTGGATTGTGTTGCCGGCAGCTATTGTGACGAGCATTATTTTAGGGGTTATCACAATGGGTGAGACGGCACAAGTTGAACATTTAAGCTATAGTTGGGTAAAAATTGTTCCCTATGTTTTGGTTATTATTTTAGCGTTAGCTGGAATGAATGTTTTCCTTGTTCTGGCATCTGGGATTGTTCTCGCCGGGGCTGTTGGCCTAGCGGATGGCAGCTATCATTTAATGAGTCTTTTTCAAAAGATTGGCGAAGGAATGTCAGGCATGTATGAAATGGCATTTCTTGCGATATTAATAGCTGGAATGGTGGAAGTTATTAAGTTTAACGGAGGAATTGATTTTCTACTTCACCTTGCAACACGAAGAATTAAATCGAAAAAAGGTGCTGAATTTGGCATTGCTGGCCTAGTGGGCTTAACTAATTTGTCTACGGCCAATAATACGATTGCTATTTTAATTGCTGGTCCGCTTGCAAAAAATATTGCTGAACAATATGGGATTGAGCCAAGAAAGTCCGCAAGTATATTAGATATTTTCTCCTGTACGATTCAAGGCATTCTACCATACGGGGCCCAATTCCTAGCAGCCGCAAGCGTAGCAGGAATATCACCTGTGAGCATGCTACAATACTCTTTCTATCCAATTCTTATAGGAATCTGTGGAATCATCGCTATCCTGATCGGATACCCAGCAAAAAAGACAGCCTAAACTTCATCACTTAAATTGATTGTACATTAAAATAATTCAATCGTTTTGAAAAAAGACTAATCAAAACGATTGGATTTTTTTTGAAGCAAGTCTGCAAGCTCGCTATGAACAACTGCGTTAATTAACTGATTTGAACCGCCGTATACCGAACCGTACTTACAGTGGTGTGAGAGGCACCTTCTCCTACTCCATGAACTGATTCCGGACCGAATCTTCCACAACCATTAATAAAGTTAATATTCTTGTTCGGTTGAACCGATATTGTTTTAGCATATATTCGGAATTTCTAAGAAGTTGATGTAAAATAATTGGTAAGAAGAAAAAAGGAGCTCTTGATGAATGAGTACAGCATATAAATCTTTAATAATTGCAGTAATTGTTGGTCTCTTTATTTATATGGTTGAAGATTTTCATTTGAACTTTATCTGGATATTTTTATTGTTATTAGGCCTTGTTACTATAACGAATTCAATAATAGATAGACTATTTAAAGCGAGATGACAAAAATCACATTTAACAAGGTGTGTCTTTTTATTTGAATTGAGGAAGGCGAATTCTTTCGGAAAACTCATTAAAAGTTACAATTCAGTCACGAGCAAAGTTTGAATTATAAGTATCAGGGTAAGGTCCTGATATGCGCAAAGCGAAAATTTGTTGGAAGGGTTAACCTTCCCAAAAACAAAATCATTCTTTGATCTATAAGAAAAGATTGGATTGTCATTACACAAAATTATTGACTGTCCCTCGATTAAATAATACCAAATACAGGATAAAACTCCCTTCACAAATCTTATCATCGATAAAATAAAAATAATCTACTATTATTTCTTATTGAAAAAATAGTAGATTCTCATATTTTATACTATAAGTTATATGAAGCCTGCACCTCAACTATTTGATGTTTGTATCCACTCACTTAATTGTCATGTTTACCTCCCCCATTCATGGCGTCATCATATGGTGTATAGCTCATAGTAGGTACTTTCTTTTTCACAAAAACGCGATATATGGTACGAACCAAAATGCTTGAAAAAATCAGACTTACAATAAGCGTTACGCTATTCCCAATATTCATTCCATCCTATCCTTTCTCAACGAGTAGTAAGTTATAGTTTTCCTACTTTGCAAATGTACTACCAATTAATGTAGGCAACTGTACTATTATATTGTCATTAAATATTGGACATGCCCAGATTGTAAATATAACGATCTAAAACACCCTGAATTTTAAAAGCAATTAGATATCTATATTCTACATATAATACTTCGACATTAAGTAAGTTTTCCCTGTGATTCAGTGTTCGTAGCACTACGATTTCGCACATAAAACATCATGTTGGACCAAGCGGCTCATCGAACGCCCTAGTTGAAACGGAAATCACCCCCTCATTTTGGCGAACGCCCACATTTTATTTAATAGCATAATTTCATTGACATACAAATTTTCAACAACATAAAAAAACAGCTAATAAGCTTCAGCTGTTCGTTCTTTATATATGCTTTGATTTTAATCGTAGTTTTTTCCACATATGATAGTAAACTCCACCAGAAGTCATCACTGCTGGAACAGTAAAAACAAAGGAATATGTAAATCCTTGCTCTGCAATGTGATGAATTGTCCCAGTGGTAAATGTCATAAATACCCACAAAACCATCGTTAAAGCAAGAGCAATGGATGCTACTAGGTTTACAGGCTTTGCAAGACGCGCTAATTTATCAATAGAAGACTCAGCGTCACTATAAATGGGTGTAGTTTCTGGAGCTGCCTTAAAAATATGCATATCTGCACTTGAACAAACATGTGTCCAGCCACCGCAAGCAAATAGCTCAAAATACTCCTCTTCTTCATCCTTCGGTAATTTACGATAATCAATACTAAAAATGACGTTTTCTGGTTCACCTTTCTCTAGCCCATAGCCAGCACATCGAAATCTTTTTAAATGCCACCCTTTTGCCGCTTTTTCACTTAATTTTTTCATATCGCGTTCCTCAGAAAAAGCTAAACCATATGATGCCATATATCTCTTATTTCGCACTATTTTTGCCCCCTTTGTAGTCCCTGCTCTGCCAACTGAATCATGACCTTTCTTCTTTCAATATCTTCGAGCAATATTTCTCGACCTTTATCCGTTAAGACATAGACCTTTCTCCGAGAATCCGAATCATCATGTAGCTGAATAAGTTGTTCAGCTAATAGTTTTTTAATAATTGTATAAAGAGATGCTGGGCCAACTACGAAAGTACCCTTTGTTGTCTCCTCTATTAAACTCATGACTGCATAGCCATGTCGAGGCTCCGTTAAGGCAGCCATAATATAAAAAACAGAATCTGTTAACTGCTCTAATGATTTCATTGTCTACACCTCCAATATATCACAAAACGATATATCATAAAATAATATATCATTTTATGATATATAGAGCAACTCTATAAAAAATCCCCTCACAAGTCGTTACTTGGAGGGGGTAAATAATTCTACGCTCTTTAATTTTCACTGAACTGGGCGATTCCAACGTAGCTGATATCTGAACATTTCCTTTTTCGTGTCCTTATTTAATAATAAAAACTCATCTCCTGCTTGAATCGCATAGTAGTTCTCTAATGTACGAACACCTGGATTTTTTTGCTCAGCGTTCACAACACCTATATTTTCTTCCCAAATAATGCGATGGTTTTTCATGTCATATGATAATACGATACTGTCTGCACTTTCTCGCTTCGTTTGTCGATAAGATACAATAGCTGTTTGTTGTTGCAGATCCACATCTAATACAGCTGGCTCTAGATTCTTGTATGCTTGAATAGCAGGTTCAGCTAATACATTGCTACTAAATTCTCGAACCTCACCATAATCCTCCAACGGTTGATTATGCGAAGCGAAATAACCTGGAATATCGGATTCTATGAAAAATTTTGTAGAAAGATATTTTTCGGCATTGTTATCTTCGCTTAATTTTTTGCCATCAAAGCGATAAAATCTTCCATCAACACCCTCTAAATAAAGATTATTTTGCAACAAGACTATGTTATGGGAACCATTTTCTAAAACATCTATTAACTGTTTATGTTTTTTCGCAAATTCCTTTTCAGATAGTTTTTCTTTTCCAGTTTGCATATCTAATAATGAAAGTTTCCCGTACTCACCGTCACGATGATGAACAAGAAGTCCCCCCATAAAATTGCCAATCAGTGTCTCTTTACTTGAAGAATATTTGGACCACTGTTTTTCACCTGTTTGCAAATTAATTGCTACAATTTGATGATGTGAAATAATTTGCGTAATCCCATTACTTGTACCGTTATTTTCAGATCCTCCAACCATTTGGACAGCAATTTTCTGTGCATCATCTGTATATATAGGTGATTCGGAATTGATTGGGAAGCTTCGACCAGCTAAGCCAAAAACAATCATCAAAAGATTACCTAAAAAAGCGTACAGGATAAAAGTTATAACAAGAGCAAGATTAAGTCGGCGTTTGAATAAAACATACAATAATAATAAAAGCCCAACGCCAATGACAATGCCTAAAAAGATATCGTGGATAAACCAACCATTAAAACGCCATGAATCTATATACCGTTGAAAAAAATTGTCCAATTCTCCTCCTCCTTATCAGAACCGTTTCCCCTTAGCGTAATTGTAGCTGTCGCTTTGCTTTCGCTAAAGAAAACATCTACCGCTGCCGTTCGCTTTCGCGCAGAAAAACAATGTAGCCGTCAACTTACTTTCGCTACAGATAATTGCCATAGGAAATGGCGTTCGATTTAATTACATTATAAAAGAATAATCTTTTATGACTTTACAAATCTCCACATTATATTGCTTATACCATTTTTCTTTTCCGAATTGCTGTGCTACTAGGTGTTTTGAATTTTCTTTCCATGCCTGAATGGCCTCTAGTGATTCCCAATAGGATACAGTAATGCCCTTCCCTTCAGCATTTCTAGCACTTTCAACACGGACAAAACCAGGCTGCTTTTGTGCTAGTTCATCCATCATTTCTGCCATCTTGGCATAGCCTTCTCCATCGTCGTCTGTTCTTTGTGATGTGAAAATTACGGCATAATATGTTTTCATAGCTGTTTACTCCCACCTTTTTATGTATTATTGTAAACGATAAATACTTATACGAAACCGAAATATGGAATGCAGAAAGGATTGTGACAAATGAGTATTAATCCAAATATGGCTGAAATTGCTTCGCTCCTTGGAGAAACTTCAAGAGCTACGATGCTTGCTAGTATGATGGATGGTCGTTTTCATACTGCCAGTGAATTAGCTTATATGGCAGCCATTAAGCCCCAGACTGCTAGCTTTCATCTTGCAAAGTTAGTAGATGGTAAACTTGTGAAAGTAGAGAAACAAGGTCGTCATCGATATTTTCAATTAGCAGACGAAGAAATTGCTCATTTACTCGAATCTTTCTTAGCGATTTCTCCTCCCCCTGAAGTACGTTCTTTAAAACAATCTAGTCAAATGAAATTATTACAGGGTGCAAGAACTTGCTATGACCATTTAGCTGGTAAACTAGGTGTTCAATTAACAGATTCATTGGTTAACGCGGGTTATTTACAACTGGAAGAAAAACAGTTTCTTATAACATCTGATGGTGCACAATTTTTTACGGATTTCGGTCTTGATTTAGCTGATTTAAAAAGAAAGCGTCGATCATTTTCCCCTGCATGTTTAGATTGGAGTGAACGACGGTATCATCTTGCTGGTGCTCTTGGTCAAGGGATCCTTGCACATTTATTAAGTTTGGGTTGGGTGACTCGCGTCCCGTCTATTCGTGCCATAAAAGTGACTGAAAAAGGAAGGGCTGGCTTTAAGGAAGTTTTTCAATTAGATGTTTAAACTAGCACAGTGCACTGCCTTCTTTTCGCGGATAGTCTATACTCGACTTTCCGCGGATATTTTTTTAGCGTTCGTTGTAAAATTGCGGTTCACTAAGTAAATACCAGCAATAATAAACAGCCCTCCTACGACTAGCGAAGGTTTTAATGGTTCATTTAATAGTATCCAACCTGTTATCACGCCGAAAAAAGGAGCTAAAAACAAAAAGGCACTCGTTTTTCCAGGATCACTATTTTGTAAAAGATAGTACCAGCCGGCAAATTGAACAATTGACGAGAAAATGCTAAGCCATAATAAAATGAATACTGAATGAATATTTACAGTAAAAAATGGTTGTTCTAACATGAAACTTGCCAATAAAAGTAGTAAACCACCAAAAAGCATTTGATAGGCCGATAGCACCCACGTATCAAATAAAACGCCCCATTTTTTAGCCAGTAATGTTGCAATTGCCCAAAAAACAGCTGAAAGAATACCAAAAAGAATGCCTATTTTTCCTTCAATTTGCACACCCATTGTAATTGTAACACCAATTAACCCCAAGAAAACACCACACCATTGATACAATCGATAACGAGCTTTCGTAAATATTGTAGCAAATATGACTACAAGCAACGGATTCGTAAATGTTAGAATAGAGGATTCACTTGCCGTAATTGTCCGTAAGCTTAAAAAAATACAGCCCATTACACCAGCAGTTTGAAATGCCCCAATCGTTAAAATTTTCATCCAGCCTTCTTTTGAAGTCGGATGAGGTCTTTTTAACACTATCACGACGACAGCCATCATTATCCCTGCCAGTATAAATCGGAGTGCAGCCAATAACAGTGGAGATGCATAAGGCAATCCCAATTTAACAATGGCAAACGATGATCCCATTAAAAAGGTCGTTAAAACTAACAATGCTGTAAATTTATAAATATTCATTATTTGTCCCCCTATTTCTATATTTAAGAACATTATAGATAGGAAAAACTTCAACTCTTATCGAAGTATGGAATACAAATAGTCGAGGAAGGAACTTTTTTTCAGTTTCATTTCATTTTTTTATGCTTATACTTAGTTGAATATAGTAAATAGGAGGAAGCTACCTTGAAAATATTACTAGCAGAAGATGATGCACGATTAAGAAGAAATATCGTTCATATTTTAAAGAAAGAATTTCACCATGTGACAGAAGCGGAGAATGGCCAGGAAGCGCTAGACCATACGCTTACAGAACAATACGATCTTGTTATTTTAGATTGGATGATGCCGCACCTTAGTGGCATTCAAGTGTGCCCGCAGCTACGAAATACTGGATTCAATGGTAGTATTTTAATGCTAACAGCGAAGGACGACACAGAGGACATCATTAAAGGTCTTGATAGCGGCGCAGATGATTACATAGTGAAACCATTTAAAATAGAGGAATTGTTAGCAAGAGTTCGCGCATTACTACGAAGAAAAGACAAAGTGATAGAACAGGTCATCCAGATCGATCAATTACAGCTGAATGTAGATTCCCGTGTGTTTTTGTACAATAATGAAAGTATAGACCTAACAAAAAATGAATTTTTACTGTTAGAATATTTATTTATCAATAAAGGTCGTGTACTAACGAGAGAACAAATTTGTATTTATATTTGGGGCTACGATTACGATGTTTCGAATAATTCTTTAGATGCTTTAGTCAAGCTTGTTCGAAAAAAAATTGATGATGGTCAATCCAAATCACGTATTCAAAATGTTAGAGGGATTGGCTATAAACTGAGGGAAAACTAATGTTTCATAAAACGAAAAAAAAATTATCCTTTTTGTATGCAACACTTTATTTTTTGCTATTTTCACTATTCGTTATTGTTCTATACTTTTCCCTCGTAAAATTAATGGAAAATCAACAAATAAACGAATTAGAAGATTTTTATGTTCGACAAGAGCACGATTTCTTTGAACATGTTCATGCCAACACTAAAACTTTAAGCTATGATCCAAATCGCAGTTTTTTTTACTATATTTACACAAAGGATCATAAGTTTGTCCATGGTGACGAATCTTACAAGGGACTGAAAAATCAGATTGAAAAAGCATTTGGCAATAGAAATCCAGATGAGGACCTCGTACAGCATTATGAATGGCAAGAAGAGCATTTTCTACTTCTAAAAAAGCCAATTTTCAACGACGATACGGTAGCCGGTTATATAATCGTTGGTAAATCGGTGTCGTCACAGCATCATTTTTTCCAAATGACAAAGTATTTACTAATATTATTAACTTGTATTTCAACGGTCTTAATCGGTTTGCTGTCCTATTATATGGCTGGGAAAGCGATGGTACCTATTCAATGGTCGTTCGATAAACAAAAAAATTTCGTATCCGATGCATCCCACGAATTACGAACACCATTAAGTATTTTTTATAGTTCACTTGAAATTTTAGAAGTAGAGGAAGCAAAGCAATTAAGCCCTTTTGGAAAAGAATTAATTACGGATTTAAAAGATGAGGCTGAAATCATGAAAGAACTCATAGATAAACTGCTGTTCTTAGCAAGACATGATCAGCAGCAGGTTTCCATTCAAAAAGAAACCATACCGTTATCAACTTTACTCAAAAAAGTGGGCACGAAATTCCAAAGGATTATGCCTCCTGACATCCAGTTTTCTACTGAAATCCAAGAAAACATCGAGCTGTTTGGTGATGCTTCAAAGTTACAAGAACTGCTCTATATTCTTTTAGATAATGCGATAAGATATACAAATAGTGGAGCAATAACACTGACGCTTTTAAAAAATAAAGATTCTGTAAAAATTACTGTTGCTGATAGCGGCGTTGGTATGACTGAACAGGAATTGCCTTTAGTGTTTGAGCGATTTTACCGAAGTGATGCTGCTCGTCAACGCAATGGCACTGGTTTAGGTCTTGCCATAGCAAAAGCAATAGTGGAGCAGCATGATGGGAAAATTTATGCGACTAGTAAAGTAGATAAAGGCACTACATTTCATATTGAATTCCCTATTTAAATATAAAGGAATCGGGGCTTTTAACGACAGCCCCGATTCCTTTTAATTAGTGTGTGACGTTGAAATATTTACTCTATTCATGAACTGGCTTATTGTTCTCGCTACCAACACTAACATCGTAATCCCCCCAGAAACTACATAAAACATAATAATCAACGTATTTTCTGTATCCGTTCCTATTAGCACTCCATGAGCAAGTGATAATGCCCATGCTGGTAACACAAGAAAGTGAAGTTTTTTCCATAAGTTGCGATTCATTGTTCGAATCCATAAATCCGATGTCATGATTACCATTAAAAATAAATAAAATGCTATTGTTCCAAGAGCCGATGGTAGAGACTGATATTTTGCTGAGAACGGAATTAAAATCCCTGCTATGCTATAAGGTTCATAATGGTCGATTAACAGCACTAACATATGCGCGATTACGGTGATTAATCCTAGCCATCCCGCATTTTGATGTATATGATAAACTAAATTTTTATGCGATTTGACAAATGATGATTTTCTTAACAACCCAAATATAATGGAAATTGTAAAGTAGAAATACGCTAAAAACCCTAATAATCGAATCCATTCCCACGTACTCATGATCATTTATTTCACCCCCGTCATCATCCAATTTGCTACTTGCCCTTCTTTAACAATGAAACGGGCACTTTGTTGACAATTATTTTCGAACCATTGCTGCAATTCACCCTCATCCATAAGAAAGCACAGTTTGGCACCAACCTCTGCATCACATAAAGAGGACGTTACGACTGAAGCTTGTAAGACTTCTGTATTGGCAATTTCACCTGTTTGTCCGTTTAATAAATGATGTTTCTTCAATGTTCCTTGCATCCAGCTTCGATAAACTCGATTGGATGTAGCGATGGCACCTGTTTTCAACTTAATCGAGCTAATTTCCTTGTCGATATCGAAGGCATCTGCAACACCGATTGTCCAAGTCTTTTCCCCAGATGACCACATTTTCATATCCCCTCCCCCGTCTATTAGTCCGTAATCGGGAGATACTTCTTCTTCAAGCCAATTCGCCAATTTTTCAATGGCATACCCTTTGGCAAATCCACCTAAATCAATTTCCTGCTGTGTTACCTTCATTACTTGTTCATCGCCTAGAAATTGAAATGGTTGTTCTGCAATCAGAGGTTTGTTTTGAAATGCCTTGCTTTTAGCTGCATCAAATGGGAAAGATTGATTGTAGCCATGCTGTTCTAATTGGCGTTTAAGATACGGTGAAAATAAACCATTAGAAAGTTGATAATATTGATCCGCTTGCATTAAACAATCATATAGTAACGAACTAATGCGTAGCGTTTCTCCAATTGCTAAATCATTAAGTTGTGATAATTCATTATGTGATTGAAATCTTGACCATTCTTTTGCTACGTATTGTAGCCATTTCTCAGCTTTTTCTTTCCATTCGAAATGAACACTTGGCATAGCTATATAAAATTCAGTGTTCATTAATTGCAAAGTTAGTGTATCCACACGACCAACTCCATTAAGTTCTTTTCGTTTTGCGCTCACTTTTGACAGCAGGTTGACTTGTAATTTCAAAGTTTGTCCAATCCAGCTGTACTAGTTCTTTTTCTTTTTCCGTCATATTTTTCTGATCTACTTCCTGAATATTATTTGTGCGTGTAGTTTCGGCCTCTGTTGGGCTGTTAATTTGGGTTAATATCGCTGCAGATAGAAGTATCCCTGACGCCCCTAATACCCATTTTGCCTTTTTTGGATCTTTCAAAATGCTCCCCCCTAATTTGTAATTGGTTGGCAGATAAATGTTTGATTACTTTCCTGCCAATCTGCTATATAACCTAAGCCATTCGTTATTGTACTAATAGGTACATATAATTCTTCATTCATGTAAAATACTTGTGCAGGAGATGGTGTTTTCACATTGTTATCATAAACAACGTTAGTTCCAGCTCGGTAAATTAATTCATTTGCTCCATCTTGGATATCCAAAATTTTACTTTCTTTATAAAAGGTTGCTTTTGCTCCTAGAACCTGTGCCACAGCTTTTCCAGGTACAAAAAATTCCCCGTCTTTTGGTACAATAAAAAGGCTTAGCTCCTTATTTGTACCTTCTACCTTTAACGTGACTTTTTGAGAGTTTGTAAAAGGTAGCACTTCTTTATCTGCAGCAACTGTTCGTGTCCAAATATTCCAAGTACCTTTTGCACTTACAGCGTCTTGAAAGTAATAAGTATCACCTTCCTCTTCATCGTCATAGTAATATTTCTCATCATCGTCATCGTCGTCTTTATAGTCCTTATATTCTTTATACTTTTCATGTTTTTTATCTTCATGTTCGTGATCATCTGCATATACGATTACGTCATTCGTTATAAAACCTGCCAATATGAGAACTGCAACAAGACTAATTTTTTTCATCTTCATCTACACTACTCCTTTCCTTTGACTTCATTGTAGGTTTCAAAAATGATACAAGACTGAATTTTTCAAACAAATTTTTACATACAACAAAAAAGCCATTTCTACGGACAGATTCCTCTGCTTAGAAATAGCTTATTTCATAGGTTTATTAGTCTTTTATATACATTATCTTGGTAAAAACTTTCCTACTACTATATAAAAATCAGAGAAACATTTGATATACTCTTTACATTCACTTTAAATTACTAAGAAACAATTTTGAAAGGAAAATATGTCTTAAATGAAGGTTAACATTAAAATTATTGAAAAACTTAAAGAAGAATCATGTACATTTAACATTCACAAAGTAACATCTTTTATTCAAGATATCGCATCAACTCTTGAAAAAAGCTCTGACAACTATTTACTAGCAAAATCTACATCAAAAAACGAACAAGAAAAAATTCCTTATTCCAATATATTTTATTTAGAATATCTTGAACGAAAAATATTCATTTATACAAATGATACTATTTTTGAAACTAAAAGCCCTTTATATAAATTGGAACATGATCTTCCCAATAACTTCATCAGAATCTCAAAAACGATCATGATCAATATTCATTTTTTAAATAAATTTTCGGTTAAACCTAACGGTAATCTTGAAGCAATCCTATCGAATGAAGAGAAAGTAATTGTGTCAAGAAAATATGTATCTTCTTTGAAAAAGACACTAACAAGATATTCCAAAAGTCCACTTATGTATTGATTTTCACCACATATGTTTAGACGTATTTCTTTATTCCCTCTTTGATGCCATTATGAATTACATCAAAGGAGGCAATAAAGAATGTATAACATTAGTAAAGAAGTACTTTTAGGAACGCCACTATGGGTGTGGGTATTATTATTTATTTTAATAAAACGAGGTATCGCTATTTCCCAGGAAAGACCAATCAATTTATCTAAAATGTTTTTAGTTCCTTTCCTATTTATGATATGGGGATATGAAAAAATGATTTCTCAATTTTCACACTTAGAATTTTGTTTGATTAGCTATTTCTTTTTCATATTTCCTGGGACTTTAATTGGTTATTTGTTGTACAAAAAATATCAAATGTTCTTCAAACTGGAATCAATAATCATCAGAAAGAAGTGCTATCTTCCATTAATCGTTATTCTAATAAATTTTTTGGTGAAGTATCTCTTAAATGTAACTTTAGGCATCTCGCCATCATTTTATAATGACATTTCATTTAATATCATTTATTCTGCCATAAGTGGACTATCTATCGGACTTTTCTTCGGGGGAATTCTTTATACCTATTATGTACAAAAAGAATTAAACAAACCTATCTTATTTTGAGAGGAAGACATTTCGTTGCAATTAAAAAATAGACTATTTTCAGGTTTAGGCACTGGTGCATTTATTTATATGATAGTTTTACTATCGAGAAAAAATTTCATTTCTTCAGAAGCTGAGATTATTAGTGTGTTCATAATCTCAGCCTGTGCAGGTATTTTTACAATCATTTTTGACATTGAAAAAATGAACTATTTGTTTGCTTTAGTCATCCATTTTATCATGATGTTTCTAGTAGTCTTCTCTATATCTTTCTATAACAAGTGGTCCGATCATTTTCTAAGCATAGATTTTCTTGGTGGTTTTCTATTACTCTATTTGTTTGCTTGGACCATAACACTTACTAAGACTAAAAAAGAGGCGAATGAACTTAATACCTTACTAAAACAGATAAGAAGTTTTTAAAGCATTGGGTCACATTTAGTCTAGTGACCCTTTAATACCCTATCAGCAAACGAATTTATACGTTATTAATTTTCAGCATATTTTTTATTAGGTAAATTAAGCTTCATTAAAACTTCCTTTAATGATTTTTTTCTTATTCGGAACTTTCACCCAATAAGTGAAGCATCGTAATAACAATTCAACGGGCCCCATTTTAAAATACTTTAACCATACTATACTAAAAGTAATTAAAATAGCGTGGATTATGAAGCACACTATTAATGAATTGATAGGTGTAACACCAATTAGGAAGCTAAATACAATTAGTAAGGCACTTTGTGCAAGATAATTTGTTAAAGACATTTGTCCATAAAATTTTAATGGAGATAATATCATTTTTGCCCTATTCCATTTTAAAATAATAAGGAAACTGCTCATCATCATAAAAGCAACTGTATAATCTTCTAGCATTTCAGTTCCTGAAAGAGGAATGTCAATTGACATCTTTATATAAAATAAAAATACATAAGTACAAATATTAACTATTAAAAAAATCGAAATATACTTTAATTTCCCACGGATATTTTCAAAAAATTTAAATTGCCCCATCGTAAAACCTAGCATCATCAATGCAAACCATTTACTTATGTCGGATAGTATTTCTAGCCATATGATTCTCTCACCATAATACGGTTGACAAAAAGATGTAACTATAGATAAGGCTATTAGTGTAATCGTTATTATTAAGTTGTTCCATTTACTTCTTTTAAAAAATATTGCCATTAACAGGCCAAGTACTGCATACACCATTAATACATCGTTAATCCCTGGCGGTGCATATAATGTATGAATCAGTCCTAGTACAAATAAAAGACCGATTCTGCGGAAATACAAAAGGTATCTATTGTTTATTTTTTGTTTGGAACGATTCATAAAAAGATAACACCCAAATCCAAATAAGAAGAATAAAATAGGGTAAAATTTCCTGTTGAATATAGAATAAAATACATAGTGTAATTCATTATAATTGGACAAATAACTCATAACCTGAAAGCTATTCACAAGAAGTACCCCCAACAAGGCAAATCCACGTAAGTAATCCAGAGTGTCTATTCTTGCATACGTATTTAGTTTATTCATTCAGAATCCCCTAATAGAAAATTATATTTTTTAGCATTAATACATAAAAAAGCTACTGTTTTTTTCATTTTGCCAGCTCCTTATTTTTAATACTTTAAACATAAACGTTATCTTTTGATAAATGAATGACTGTCCCCTTACAATATGACATTTAATCTTACTAAATTGTAAAATTACTGTAGAAGGTCTTTTATGTTTTAATTTGATCAGGAAAAACTGAGGCATGTATTTAAGATTTTGCTTTCCCAAATATCAAAAAAAGTCATCCTTTCTAATCAAGTTAAATTAGAAAAGATGACTTTTTTTATGAATCTTTCGTTTTAGATAAACTTTAATATTTCAACCAAATAGCCATCGCTAGTAGACATCCCGCTATTTTTCACCCTAAAATAAGTACAGTTTTAAAAGAACTTTCATTCTTCTTGAATCAACATCTTCTTACATTCTAAAATTTGATGAAGGTAATTGTAAATTTTGTATAAACATTTTTCTCACTTTCAACTTTTATTAAAGCTTGATGCGCTTCAATAATTGCTTTTGTTAACGCCAAGCCAATTCCTGTTGAATCATGTTTTTTAGAACTACTTGCTTTGTAGAATCGATTAAAGATATGCGGCAATTCCTCAACTGCAATCCCCTCTCCGAAGTCTTGAATCACAAGCTCCGTATAAACGGGGTTATCTTTGAGTTGAAGTGTAATTTTATCACCATGTTTGGAATGCTCAATCGCATTCTTTAGCAAGTTCATCAATGCTTCTTGCATCCATAATTTATCGTGAACAACTACTATTTCCTCCGGCTCGTCCCAGTCAATTGACAAATCTTTTTCATTGATCATAGTTTCCAAACGATTCAAAACTTCATTAATGGTCTCCACAAAGTTTAAAGGTTCTTTATCAAATGAAATAGCTCTAGCATCAATTTTCGCTACTTTTAACAAGTTTTGAATCAAGACATTCATTCTGGTGATTTGACCTTCATTATTTTGCAATAATTGAACTTGCTGCTGACGGGGTAAGTCTTCATTCAATAACAATTCATTGTAGATGGATATAGTCGAAAGTGGTGTTTTTAATTGATGGGATATGTCTTGTAATATTTGACCTAAAAACTTCTTCTCTTCAAGCAAATCACTCATGCTTTTTCTAATAATATCTTTCATGGAACTCAGTGAAACCACCAGTTTGGCAATATCGCCTTCTTTATTTTCATTTATTGTAGCCGAGTAATCCCCTTCGATTATTTTTTTGGCAGTCGAAGTAAGTTGTTTGATTTTATTGAAGAAAATAGTGTATTGTATGTAATTTGCCAAAAACAATAGACAACCGAAAATAATCAACCCTAAAAAAATTGTTTGATTATGGCTAAAAATATGGTTATTTAAAAGTGGAAAAAGCTCTGTCTCCAAATCTTCATATACTCCATATTGTCTAAAGATTTCTCTTCCTTTTTCCTGATACTCATTGGAATCAGAAGAATTGCTTGTTAAGACTTTCATAATTTCTGCTTCATTCTCAGGATTTTGTTCAACCAATCTAGCGGTAATTTCCCCCCAGGTTGTAATAGAATCACTTTTTAAATGATCGTAAAATAGTTGATGTGTCATATACTGATAGATTACAAATAGAAAAAATAAAGCAAACATTACGATCATATAGCCTTTTATCTCAGTATTTTTTATCATGTTACTGTCTGCACACATCCTTATCCCAACGATATCCTAATCCTCTTTGGGTGATGATAAACTGTGGTTTTTTTGGGTTATCTTCGATTTTATCTCTTAAACGCATTATATATACAGATAACGTATTTTCATCAAAGAAAACTTCATCATCTTCCGTGATTTTCTGAAGAATTTCATCTCTTTTTAATACTTTGTAAGCATTTTGCATAAAAGTTAACAGAAGCTTATATTCTAAATTCGTTAATGGGACAATTTCTTGATTTTTATAAACCTTGACTTGGTTCATATCAATTTTTATATTCTCAGATGTTAAAATCAATGAAGCTTCTTCTAACTTAGTTTGTTTACGCAATTGCACTCTTACTCTCGACATAAGTTCTCTAACTCGGAAAGGTTTTGTTATATAATCGTCCCCACCAATATCTAGCCCCATTACTACATTCGCTTCTTCGTCAAGGGCGGTTAAGAAAATAATAGACATGGCATCGTTTTGTTTTTTAAAGTGCATGCATAGATCGTAGCCATTTCCATCTGGAAGGTTGATATCTAATATAGCTAACTTAAAAATAGTATGATCAAACTGGTTTCTCGCTTCTTTTACACTAGAGGCTCTAATCACCTCATACCCTTCATTTCTTAATGAAAACTCGATGGCTAAACCAAGAGCCTCATCATCTTCAACCAGTAATATTTTTTTCAAATATACCCTCTCCTTCCTCTCACTCCATATTAGCAGTTACCGCCAAATCAGAATAGCCTGACTATAAATAGTCAGGCCTTTCGTATTATTCTTCCCTTATCGTATCTATAATATTATCTTGCTTGATTCTTCTCAATGGTAACAAAACAGATACATAACTAATTAATAAAGCGGCAGCAAACGTAATGAAACAAGCCTCATAGGGAATCGTCCACACAACCTTCAAGACACCGGAAGCAGCCAAATAAATAATATATGAAAGTATACAACCGAAGAAAATGCCTTGCAAGCTTCCAGAAAAACCGTAAATCAGTGCTTCATAGGTAATCATTTTTTTCAAATCCCTTTGAGACATGCCTATGGATTTTAGTGCAGCCAGTTCTTTTCGTCTAATCATGATACTTATAGTAATCGTATTGAGGATATTTAAACTACCAATTAAAGCAATGACCACAATAAAAGCATAGACAAGAATTTTGGTCACGAGAACGGATTCCTTCTTGGCTTTATTCTCTTCTAAGTGATTACCCACTGTAATGGAGTGTTTATTTCCAAAAGTCTCCTGGATGTCCTCAACAGTCGCGAGAGATTGAGCTGTATCCTTCAATACAATTTTAAAACTTAAGTCCTGTTCGTAAACTTCGGATACATTTTGAATTAACTTTAACTGATCTATAATTTGCAGGTTCTCAGAAGATGCTTGATTGTCATTTGGCAGATAGATTGTAAGATCCGATTTAGTGGAAGGATCATTCATAAATTTGGATGCAAATGCGATATCCATCAACGATGAAAAAGTAATAAACAATACACTGCTTATAATAATTGATAAAATGGTAACCATATAACGATTTTTATTTCTTTTTACATTTTTCAAAGCCATGCTCAATGGAAAAGATAAAGGCTTTCTCAGAGCGGTATTCTTTTGTTTTTTGATTGCCTCTTTTTTAATTGACAGTCTGCTGCTGATTGCTAGCAATGGAGATATTTTGCCTGCAAAAAAAGCAGGGTAATAACTAGACGCTAAAACAGTTATCAGGGTAAGAAGAGAACTGATTAAAATTATCTTCCAATCGACATTGAATATCGAAATATCCTGACCATTTTCTAATACAATCAAGAAAATAGTTTGGAGAATAGCAAGTGCCAATAAACTGCATATAATCCCAATTGGTATAGCGATGACAGCCAGCACAACAGCTTCTTTCATAACAATTTGTTTAATTTGCTTTCGCGTAGCGCCGATGCTTCTCAACAAGCCAAATTGCTTCATCCGCTCTACGACACTGATTTGAAATGCGTTATAAATGACAACAATTGTAGAAATGACAACTATACTGACAACAATAACAAGAATGACCAGAACCGAATGATCCGATTCCGGTTTCAAAGCTTGAATCAATTGAGTATTAATATCAATGTTATTGTCTTCAGTCATTGATTTAAGCTCGTCTAAAACCTCGTTAAAGTCTGCTTTCTCGATAATTTCAATTAATATCCTTCCTTCTCCAATAGCAAACTCACTTTTATATGTTAATAATCGTCCCTCTTTATTTTTCTGTGTAAACTCTCTATTATTCAGTAAACCAACCAGTTGATATGTTTTTCCATCCAGTTCAAATGAATCACCGATTTGAAGATCTTTTTTAATATAAGGAAGTACCCAGGAATCGACAGCTGCCTCATGGTCATTGGTTGGTAATTTGCCATCAAGAAGGCTATAGGATAAAAATTTCAAGGCGTGATGATCCGCGAAATTCATTTGCACAGAAACATCTCCAACTGGAACAATGTCTCCCTGAGACATTAAACCAAACGATTCAATTTGAGGATTAAATTTGATTTTATTTAATAGCTCTTCATCGTAATTTGAAATACCAACATGAAAAGAAACTCCGCTTAACTTCTTGGAATTCTCAATTTGGGTAAGTTGTGATCCTTTCATAAAGAGGCCAATCGTTGAAATTAACGCTACAGAGAGTACGATTCCAACCAAGGTCAAAATGGTTCGTTTCATATTCTTCTTTAAATACCTTGTACCTAATTGCTGATAACTATGAATCAAAATCATTGTCCCCCAGTCTGTAACTTTTTCTCAGTCAGTCGCTGATCAGAAATGATTTTACCGTCTTGTATTGTGATGATCCGATCTGAAGCCGATGCTATCGATAGATCGTGAGTAATCATTACAATGGTTTGATTGTATTTTTTTGCCGTGAATCTTAATAAATCCATAACTTCTTTCGTATTTCGAGTATCCAAATTACCAGTGGGCTCATCAGCAAGAATCAAATGCGGACGATTAATAAGCGCCCTACCAATCGAAACCCGTTGCTGTTGCCCTCCAGATAGCTCGGAAGGCAAGTGATTCATACGTTCTTGAAGCCCCAGGATAGTAACAATTTCATTTAGATATTCCATATCTATAGATTCACTATCTAATAATGTAGGTAAAGCAATATTTTCCTGGACATTTAAAACTGGTATCAGATTAAAGAATTGAAAAATAAACCCGACTTTTCTTCTTCTGAATATGGAAAGCTCATCATCTGTATATTTATAAATATCACTGTCCCCAATGAACACCTTTCCTGAACTTGGGTGATCCAACCCACCTAAAATATGTAGTAGTGTACTTTTTCCAGAACCAGAAGCACCGACAATTGAGACAAACTCACCTTGCTGAATAGAAAGATCAATCCCTTTTAATGCATCTACCCTGTTAGTACCTTCCCCATAACTTTTCACTACATTTTCCATTCGTACAACTTCCATATGATCCATCCTCTCCTCAATCAATTATGCCTCGGCATAATTGTAGCTGCCGCTTCGCTTTCGGTACAAAAGACAATTGCTGAAATAAGTTAAAACTCAATCTTGTATGTCTACAAAATTTACTTTATCTTCGCTATTTGGATAGACGCTCTCTATTTCTTTGAAAACTTGGTTTGTCTTTTCTTTATCCTTATAATCGAATTTACTACCACTATTTAACTGAAACAATGTGAGCATAGACTCAGAATCGGCTAATTCATCATAAGTTTGGTCATTTAGAATAACAAGATCCATGGGAATATATCCGATCCATGCTTGGTGTTTAACATAATGTACAGGTATCATTTGTCCATTCAAGTCTATTTGGTGAAATTCCATAACCCCATCGCTAAAAGAATAGAACAAATTCAGTGAACCGGATAATTCTTTAATTTCCTGAACAGGTTCTGAAATGATAGACGCACTGTTTGGATCTTTTCTTGCCCTAATAATTCCTTTCTGAACTAATTGTTCAGCAGTAGTTTTGTTAATAACTGCATACTTTAAATTTGATTCACCTTTTTTTGTTACTATGAACTTCATTTTGTAGTCAACTGTTTGTTTAGTTATATCTTTATACAACTGCTTAACTGTATTTACTTCTTTTTCTGTACCGATAACTAATATTCCATTGACTGATTGTGGCGGACCTTCAATAAAACGTTTTACTCCAAATCCTATACCAATAAAAATGGCGATAACTAAAACTAAGCCAATGATTTTTTTCATTTTATTTCCCCTTATTTACTTGATGTCTAAATTATAGACTAGATATTCTTCATATTTGAATAACTGTTGTCTAACTATTTATTCTCTTTTCTTACTCTTTAGTAAGAATAAACATTTTGCAAAAGGAATTAAGATTGAAAGAGCTTTTGTAGATAATAACATCCTTAAGCCACTAAAAAGTATAATTAATATCCAAACATAAAAGGCATAGTTCGTATCGTTTTATTCGATAAAGAGTTTCCTTCATCCTTTATTTAAGGCAAATGCAAAAAACTCCATTTTGAAAAAAATTTAGTCAAAATGGAGTTTTATTAAATTTTTATAAACGGTACGACTTTATTTCAATTCAAGATGGCGGGTAGAGGTCGTGTAAAAGCAGAAGAAATTGATGTGGTTATCGGGGATTATATAGCCCATTCTTCTTTGTTATGTACGGATACAGCTACCAATTACAAAAAATTTACAGCAGCAAAAAACCTCAAACACGAAACAGTTAATCTTAATCAAAATCACCGAGTAAAAAAAGGGATATTCCACATGCAACACGTTAATAACTTCCATCGCCGTTTGAAAGGATGGATGGAACAATTTCAAAGCGTTGATATGTATTATTTGGATAATTACCTCTACTGTATCGGTGGCTTTAGTTACATAAAAACTTAGCATTTGAAAATCGGGTAGAGCAAATGCTTATTTCAGCTTGTCAAAAATCTAACTATTTCACTGTTGAAGCATTAAGAAAAGATAAAGAGCACCATTTATCAGATGCTTTTTAAGCGGATTCAGTTGTTTACTGTTATTCAACTAACGGTGCAGCTAAGTTGAAGAAAGGAAGCTAAAATGACTTCACTATTACACGAGATAATCTCCGAGTAACTCGCTTTGCTGATGAACTAAACCTAAAATAAAATAATATGACCACATAAGAAGAACATCACTTAAACGATTTTACTATAGTTTACAGTACAGATAATTGTGTGCTAATTCAAGGGACAACAACCCCCTTATCACATGGAAAGAGGGTTTTGTAAGATGATGCAATAACTTAATCTAATGAATCTAATTTCCCTCTTATATATTTCGCCCGTGCTTCAATAAAATCCAATATATACTCTGGTTCCTTATCAAATAAATGGATATCGTCTTTTTTATATGGATCTTTTTGAATATAAGGTCTTATTAAATTATGCATACCTTGTATTTTCGGTTTCAAATAGTCTACATTAAATTGGTTGTTTAAAATAACTTTTAGCAAGTTTTTGTATTGACGTCGAAATGTTTTTACGTCGAGAATTCTTGCGGTAAGCGTATTAAATCCTTCGATTCGTAAATAGTCTTCCTCCATCACTTTCCCGTTTACATCCCTTCCCCATGTTGCATCGTAATCCCACGGGATGACTTCGAATTGCCTTGTTTCGCTATTTTGGTATAATGCGTAATTATGAACAAAACCATCAAAATTTTGGGTGAAAACAGCACCAGCCAACCAGCTAAGATACTGATTAACATTGATGTATTTCACAATTTTATTTTCAAATTCTGCCTTTGATATGGTATTAATTTCAATAATCATTTTTTGTAAATGAAATTCATCTTGTTCTGTCCCATATTTTAGTTCATAGCCAGCTTTAAGTGATTTCTTTATTTCTTTATCAAGATCACTCATCAACGAAAAGTTAGCATCGCCATCAACCGCATAGAATATTGGTCCTTGCGGTAGTTGTCGATTCTTAAGGAAATACTCATCCACTGATTCTAATTCCAAATAAAGCCCCTCATTTTTCCCATTCAATTTCATATTTACAAATTGGGACTTTGGCGATAAGCACCCTATTTCATTGAAAAAATCGAGCGATAGTTTATTTCTTAATAGAGAAGGATCTCTATATTCTGCGTTGATATGAATTTCTTTGGTATTTCTATACGTACTTGGCTTATTAAACGAAATGTGATACGACTTTTTTCGAAAATCCCTGATATGGGAGCCACGATAGGCGATATCAATATCATGCTTTCTTTTGTTAATCGTTAGCTTGGCAGCAATAGGATCGTCACACCATATATCTTTCCGAAGTTCACTTAAATCTAAAGGATGAATAAAAAGATGATATTCAGGTATTATTATGCCATTATCCACGCGAATTCTTTCCTTTCATTTTTAAATTATTCGTATTAAAACAAAATGTAAGATTCCACAAAAAGATATAGAGTTTATATTTTCCTTTCGAAAACTATGTGATTGACTCTAACATCTTTAGTGCAACCTCATATATTACGATTAGGGAAAGAAATGTGCAGAGGCATAGGTTTGATTCTTTTTGAAAAAGGAATCTACCTTCTTTCTCTAATAAAGATGAAAGGAGGTTTGGAATATGTCACTTTTTATACAGAATGCAGTAGCATTGGCTAACAACTCAGGGTTAGGTCACTTCATGCACCAGGATCCTATTAGTAACGAACGATGCACGAGCAGGAGACGTCGTACTTCACGAGTCCAGCGGCGCACGAGCAGGGTACGTCGTACTTCACGAAAACAGCGACGCACGAGCAGATTACGTCGTACTTCGCGAATCCAGCGACGCACGAGCAGGGTACGTCGTACTTCGCGAATCCAGCGACGCACGAGCAGGGTACGTCGTACTTCGCGAATCCACCAACGCACGAGCAGGGTACGTCGTACTTCACGAAAACAACGACGCACGAGTAGGGTACGTCGTACTTCGCGAATCCAACGACGCACGAGCAGGGTATGTCGTACTTCGCGAATCCAACGACGCACGAGCAGGGTACGTCGTACTTCGCGAATTCAACGACGCACGAGCAGGGTATGTCGTACTTCGCGAATCCAACGACGCACGAGCAGTAACTCCTTTTGGAATGACTTATTTTTTAAAAACTTCTGGTGATTTTTCGCTATCTGAAGAGTATGTCACTTCATGTTATTCAATGGACTATTGAGTGCGTCTGTATAAAAAGTTAACTAGTTCTTACTAGTTAACTTTTTATATGTTATTCCTATCGAAGTCCAAGTTTGAAAGAAAAATGAAAGGGACAGCTGGGATGGGTTCCTTCTTTTATGTATATTCTTCTGGAAGAATTGTTATCGTTGTGTATTACATAACATCTATCAGAATTATTTAACCCTCATGGGATCCTCCTATTCCTTTGTATCTAGGAAAACTGAGAAACATTTGATGTCCTATATTAAAATGCATTGGATTTAACACTTTTCACCTCCCTTCTTAGGATTTAGTAAAGGATATGTTTATTTAATGAAGAGACTTAGACTAAGACCCATATTTGAGATCTTTGCATTGTTTGCATGTAATGATTTTGGAATGTTCCGCAAATCGCTACCTATATAACTACTCTCCAATTGGCATCTAGAACCAAGTATTCATTACCATGTCTGTTGTTAAGTAACCTAAAAATGTATGCGATTTCGATTATAGTTGAAAATTCTTCCTGAACTAAAGGGCAGTATTTCTGTAATAAATAAAACTAAAGAAGATATGCATATAGAAGAAATAAATATTAAGATTGTGAACTATTACACTTAAACTCCCATGAAAGAACTTTTTCTGTTGTGAAGTGCTTATTTTTGCGCTTTATGGATGGCTAATGTGGGCTTTATTCCTTACATACACATTCTTTAATAAACTACTTCATGTTATATATATATTGGATTAGCATATGTTGCAGCATACGTTCTGATGTGGCGAAACCTTAACTTAATCATGCAATACCACTACTGCAATGACGTGTAATGTACTTTTTGCAAGTTGCTCTAGGCAATACTCAACAAAAGAGCCTGAGTCGATTCAACCTCAGGCGCTTAACATAAATAAAAAAGTTTTATTACATAACGTCTGTCTTTGCGAATTTATCTAGAACCAAATTTAGAATTTTATTAATGATAAAAACCTGCGGCAATTTCAAGTGCTTTTAGAGGCTCTTTGATTGAATCAAGCGTATAGACAAGTTTTTCGTCCTGCCAAACAATTGTATTTCCTGATTTATAAACATCTAAGTGCGCAAAACCATTTTGTTTTGGAATAGGAAGCATATGTGTTTCTAAAAATTGGACTGCCTGTTTAGCAAGCTTTACACCTGCTTCTGGATTGTCTGTTCGTGTATGTGTCGCCAATGCCCATCTTCCCTCATTCCAACCAGTCCATAACGAACCCGCTCCAGCATCCTGATAACCTTTAATGTTATAGCCAAGATCAACCTTTTGACCACCATTTTGACTAAAGTTCTGATATGAAATTTGCTCATTTGCTTCTTTAGCATTCGGATATTGCTTTACTACTAGTCTTGCAATAATCATAGCTGTCTGTGAATTTTTAAGCTTCTTATCATTGATTGGCAAAACCTCTTTACTTTCAAAGAATAGTACTTCAACTTGATTAGCTTCTTTCTTCGTTGTTGCAGTTAAAAATGTACCATTTGTTATCGGAAACCCTTTTGGTAAAATTATAGGTAAATTAGTTTTAAGCTGGTCCTTAATATTTTTTAATGCCCCAGCCTGTGTATTAGATGCTACTGTGTCTCCCGTATTTGTTTTGGGTTTCTGCTGATTTTCTTGTGATTGACGTTCTTCATCTTGTGGCTTGTTTGGCACGTTAGGTTGTTGTTCTTCTTGTGATTTATTCGGCGTATTAGATGGTTGTTCTTCATGTGACTTGTTCGGCATGTTATATTGTTGCGCCTCTTGAGAATTGTTAGGCCCAGGCCCTTCTTTATCAGAGCATGCACTTACTATACTGAAACTTAAAAGCATGAAAGTGAATAGTATTTTTTTCATGGCATTAGCCCCCTTTATTTTTCCCTATCCTTAATCAACTGAAACTTTTTGATATTTTAGACTTTTGACCATATTGTAATCCTTATCCTTTGCGGTAAGAAAACTAGGCTTACCAAGTATCGTTTATTTTCAAGCCACTAAGAGCAGCTTTATCATCAATTAATCCATAAAATACTGAGTTGTTAGATTATTTTGTTATCCACATATTTCCTCCTAAAATGATGATTCGGTTAATAGACGAGAATTACCACAATAAGTTTCATCATTTTTCAAAAAAACCATTTTAAGGGAAATCGATAATCCCTCGACATAATTGCGACCGGAATCGGCTTTATGCTTAGGCCTGCAGATGTTTTTTGTGCGAAAGCGTAGTGCTAACGTAGCGACAGCAACAGATGTTTTTTGTGCGAAAGCGTAGTGCTAACGCAGCGACAGCAACAGATGTTTTTTGTGCGGAAGCGAAGCCTCAACGATGCAGATCAGTTAGTAAAAGGTCGCAACCGTGTAAGGAATGTCTCCCTTCACATGTTGCGACCTTGAAAGTACATTATTTAGTCAATAAAAATAGAAATGCGTTCACCCTTTGACAATTTAGCACTAGGTTTAATGATTTGACCATTTAATTGAATCGTTCCATTTACAATTTTCTTTATGATCTGTGAACGACTCCAATTCTCAATTTGGATTGCAAGCACTTTATCAATTCGATGTTTTCCAATCACATCATCTAATACAATGTGTATCACCTTTATTCCTTGTTCTACTAAGCAGATTATCGGAATCGTTGATAATATTGAAGATGCTTCGTTCTGTTCCTCAACTTCAGCAACATGCTTTGAGAACGTTTTATAAATTGCTAACTTTTTGTTCCACGTATGATTTTTCTCACATTTATAAATTGCATATTGGTATATATTTTTTCCATTTGCATTATGCCTTCGTACATTTGTATCCGTAAAAATAGATAATTTCCCACACATTTTGCAGTGCTTCTTGACAGTTCGTTCTGGTATTTGAGAAAGCTTCCAGCGGAATGTAATATTTAACATTAATCCTTCACCTCTTAAGATAAAGGTACGCAAGCATCTAATTGGATATCTCGCAGTACAATGTAAAATTTATTGTATAAATAAAAAAGGAGATCCTACACAAGGACCTCCTGACGCATTGAGACTACAGGGTTGCTCGGTTCCTTCGTAATGAGAAAAATGGGCACACTACCCCCTTGAAAAAAATTTGAGGATATTGCTTTCCAATTTATTTATCATTACAGATTTTCCGAACAGGAAAGCCCACCATGATTGGTGCAGAGCTCTTCATTATTTTCCTTTAGTCAACCTTTTTTGTTCACAACATTGAAAAATAGGATATAGCAAATGAACATAACTCCTCCTTATTCTAGGATCACTTTTACTAAAGTGCTCCTTTAAATTTTAACCTGCAACAGATAATTTGAATTCAGATACAAATCTATCCCTCTGCTCTTTTTTAGTTCACAATGTTATTACAGTCATCTTTGTTAACGAACTTATCACCAACCTTCTGCTATTTCCAAATCTTCATCATTTTTTTCTAAAAATACATAAACATCAACTAGATAATTATCAATATCGCTTTCGAATACTATGCATAATATAAATTAAAGAAAGGAGGGTTATAATTATGTCTTGTGGTAGTGGTTATGGTACAGGATCAGCATTTGCGTTAATTGTTGTTCTATTCATTCTTCTAATTATTGTCGGCACTAGTTTCATGAGAGTCTATTAATACCCAATACCGCCTCTTATGCTCATAACTATTGTAAGGTAATACTAAATTTAACCTTACACCTTCAAATACTCAGGGTCATTATCCTCCGGTGACCCTTCTTACTCATCCCCCTAGACATAATAAAAAGCCACACTAGTTTTATGTGACTATAGTTAGCGCCTAACATTGTTCTTGATAATGAATACCTTTTTATTAACATTTTACTAGGGCGTCCTAAGATAAATATCGCAGTTCTTATTGACAACGATACATATAATAAATTATAGAAAGGGGGGGGAGTAACTATGTCTGGATATTATGGTAGTGGTAGTGGTTATGGCACTGGTTCAGCATTTGCGTTAATTGTTGTTCTATTCATTCTTCTAATTATTGTCGGCGCTAGTTTCATGAGAACATATTAATACCAATACCGCCTCTTATGCTCATAACTATTAGGTTAATACAAACTTAAACTTAAAATTATCCTTCCCTCCAAATCTCAACAGGGTCACAATCCTCCGGTGGCCCTTTTAATATTTCCTCTATCTATGTCATACTCAACTTTCAAAGGCATCTTAAAAAGCCACATCATTGATATGCTAGATTAGCTACAGTAAAAAGCCGCTTCTCTAATAACGAAACGACTTTTCTTTAATAAAATAATTATTTGCAAGGATCACTCTTTTAAATTCACAATGTGATAAATAATTGTTGATTAAATGGAATTCCTTTTTTCGTTATCAATTACTTAAGGCTTCAACAAAATTCTTCCAATCGAGTTTCTATCCTCCATTCTAGAATGCGCCTTGGCTACATCTTTTAAGGGATACACATGGTCTATTTTTATCGAAATACTATCATTCTCTACCCACTTTTGGAAATTCTCCATATATTCGGGCCAATATTTCATATACGGAAGTCCATTTGTTCTTGTTAAAAATAGAGACCCTTTTTCTTGGAGTTTCATTATATCAAATGGCGGAACATATCCACTTGACTGACCATACATCACTAGATAACCTCCTAAACCAAGACTATTCAAATTTGATTCAAAGGTATCCTTGCCAACCCCATCATATACCACACGAACACCCTCTCCATTTGTTATTTCTCTAACTTTCTCAGGAATGTTCTCTTTGGTGGAAATCAAAACGATATCCGCACCAGCTTCAAGCACAAATTTCGCCTTTTCTTCTTTTGATGTTACCCCAATTACTTTTCCTCCTCGGAGCTTTGTCATTTGGCATATTAAACTACCAAGTCCCCCAGCTGCTGCTTGAACTAAACACCATTCTCCCCCTTGAATAGGATAAGCTTTATGTGTAAAGGCATAGGCTAAAAATCCCTGTGTCAGTCCGGCTGCTGCTTGTTGATCAGGAATATCTATATTTATTGGAACCATTCTCTTTGCTGAAGCAACTACATAGGTTGCATAGGTTCCCCCACCTCCACAGATTACCCTATCTCCAGGTTTTAAATGGTCAACATTTTCACCTACCGCTTCAATAACACCCATACATTGACTACCAATCGTAATTGGCAGGCTATTATTGAAACCTGCTTCCTTTCCGTAAAATTGTTGCTTTACCAGATCACCACGACGCATCTGAATGTCAAGGAAATTCACAGAGGCAAACTTTACTTTGACGAGCACCTCATCTTTACCTACTTTAGGGACATCCAGCCATTCTAACTGCATTTTTTCAGGACCACCATATTCATAAATACGAACGACTTGCATCTTTTCTTGATTTCTCATTTTATCCTCTCCTTCAATATTGTTTCCTAGAAACCATATTACCATTTTAGGAATCGATGTCAATATGGTTTCTAAGAAACTTTGTGAGAGTACTTATTTCTTGTATACTATAGAAACAGAGCTATTTCTTAATAAACTAATGAAAAGGTGAATAAACGATGTACGATAGCAGAGAAAAGGATGCCCTTGTTTTTCAAATCATTAAATTAACAGAGCAAGTTTCGAAAAAATTTACAGACGGAGATGACGAGGAAAAACAGTGGATGGCCCAAAAGGTTAAAAATCCAATTTTAAGACAACTTTTGCCGAATATAACGATAATGATGTTACATGTTTTAGATGCAATTGGAAAATTCGGGCCCGTCAACGGCATTACGATCTCTAAAGAAATGGAAATTCCCAAAGGAACTGTTTCAAAAATTACGCGTAAGTTAGAGAGTTTAAACCTCATAAGTAAAGAGCAGTTGCCCGATAATAAAAAGGAAATACTCTTTTCTATTACACCACTCGGATATGAATTGTTTGAGGTTCACAAGGAACTTCATGAGCATATAGATAAGAATGTAATTCATTTTTTAAATCAATACCACTCTAATGAATTGGATTTTTTAACTAGAGTATTAGAAGACATCTTAAAACAATCATTGTTTCAATCAGAAGAGTAAACTCCCCCGCCTTACCTTCATTGTGGCTACCAGAAACGATTAAACGGCTTGAGCCTTAATTCTATAGGACTCAAGCCGTTTAATACAATTTTATTATTTCCGTTGTCTACATGTAAAAAGCAGTTCGGAATTTTATAAGCGCCTAGTCATTTTGATAAAGAGTCCTCTATTTACGTTTTAACCATTACAACGGGAACAAGGTATATTAACTAAAAATTGGACGCCATTTTCGCTATTAGTTATTGAATAGGTAACAGATAGAGATTCAAAAATTTGTTTTACAATATATAGACCGAGACCGCTTCCACCTGTATTTCGATTTCTTGACTTTTCGATTCGATAAAATGGCTCGAATAATTGTTGGATTTCTTCTTCTTTAATTTTAACACCTGAATTAATTACTTTTATTTCAATCTGACTTTCTTTAGGAAGCTCAGTTACCTCTATAAATACTGTTTCTCCTTGAGGTGAATAAATAATTGCATTATGAATTATGTTTTTAAAGGCTTTTTCTAATAAATCACGATCTGTACGTACATTCATGTAAGGAGAAATTTGTGTTATTATCTGAATGTCCTTTTGAGATGCAAAAAAACCGAGATCTTTCGTTATTGTATCAAATAATTCAAAAAGACCAACTTCCTCCAATTGATGTTTGAAGGTATCTTGTTCTAGTTTAGACATACTCAAAATTTCTCGAACCAATTGCTCCATTCTTTCGATTATTTCGTGGTTTTTTTCTAAATAGAAGTCACGATTTTGATAAGGGCCGATATTATAAATCATCCCTTCTAAATATCCCTTCATTACAGTGAGAGGCGTTTTTAATTCATGTGAAATAGTTGCAAAAAATTCTCTTCGTTTTGTTTCAATTTTTCGTTCTCTTTCAATATCGTCTTTTAATTGTTCATTTGCTTTTTGTAAATCGAGCATAGTTTGTTGCAAATTATTCGACATCTCATTCAAGCTATTAGATAGTTCCTCTAATTCGTCATTTGAACGGACTACGATGTTTTCGGAAAAATCCAGGTTCGCCATCTTTTGCGCACCCTCATTAATATAAATGAGCGGTTTTGTAATGAACCTTGAATATAAATAGGCACTCCCCAATCCAATAACCACTACAATCATACTTATAAAAGGTAGAAAACGTACTAAGACCTGCGACGCTTCATCAATAGGTTGAAATGTCGCGAATACAGTAACCGTTAAATTACCTTCATCTAGAAATTGAATCGGCAAAGTAACAAAATATGCATTTCTAGGTGTTTCTTGATTCTGTAATGCTGTTTTTGCAGTAGCATTCGGCAGTTGTGAAATTCCCTGCATCATAAAATTAGGCGAATATATAATAGTTCCTTCTTTAGTTTGTAGGTAAATAAAGGCATTATTATTTTTGATGTAGTCGTCAAAAAGCGGTATCGCATTTGTCAATGTTAAATTTTTAGAATTATGGATTATTTCCTCGATTCCCGATTGGAGCTGATTAGTTTTATATTGTTCATGAAATGTTGGAAGGAAGAAATATAAAGTTAAATAAATCAAGACTGCAAAAGATAACAATATGAGAGACGTAATCATGAAGAGCTTATAGGTTATTTTTTTCATCCTTATGATGTTGACAAGCCTATTCATCGATTTTGTATCCAATACCCTTTACTGTTTTAATATAGGGTATATTTAATTTTTTTCTTAAATTTTTTATATGTGTATCAATCATTCGTGTTTCTCCTGCATAATCATAGCCCCAAATTTTTTCAATGATGATTTCTCTAGTAAGCACCTTTTTTTCATTATGAAGTAGTAGTTGTAGAATTTCGAATTCTTTTGTTGTTAATGGTACTTCAATCTTATTTACATAAGCTTTATATCCATCACAATCGACATGTAGTTCATTAAAACTTAAATGATTCTCCTTATTATTACCATAACTTCTTCTTAAAACCGCTTGTACTCGTCTAATCAACACATGAAACGAAAAAGGTTTTGTTATATAATCGTCAATCCCTAGATCAAAGCCTTTCATTTGATCTTGTTCTTCTTCTAAAGCCGTTAACATAATAATTGGTATACTTGACTCACTACGAATCATTTTGGCAACTTCAAACCCGTTAAGGTTTGGCATCATGACGTCAAGAAGTATTAAATCAAAGGCTTGAGAATTAAATCGTTTCATTCCCTCTAGCCCATCTGAGGCAACCTCTATAGTATAATTTTGTGTCATTAAAAACTGTTTAATTAATTCTTGAATTTCTAAATCGTCTTCTACTACAAGAATATGATAGTTCATCGATAGATCCCCCTCGTAGCCATTATAACCGTTCAATTTGTAGTTTATGTGAAGATATCTCACCTTTTAAAATTATATTAGACAATCTCATTTACAAATATGGAGGTTCTTTACGACTTTGTTTTGTAACATCAATGAGATCAACTCAATCGACTGGAAGGAAAGCTTTTGGGTTCAACTTCTCTACATAAACACCTCAATATCTTCACACAGATACCATATTGGTCATGTACATTAGTTGTTAGGAAGAAAATTGATTCTATTATATGTGTACTTTCAATAGGATGGAAACGACTAGATTTATATGTCTATACAGCAGTTTTCTTTCAACTTACTCAACTAAGGAGAAGGTTTTATGTATAAAATTGATTTACGCCCATTGATATTATTGGTCGTTTTTACATTGTTATTGTGTTCGTGTTTAACATACGTATCGCTTAAAGCGTTAGGAGCAGAGGATATCTTCTTTAAAAGTATGAAGTCCCTTATTAATATGATAATGATTAAAATCTCTTAAAAGCATTATTAATATAATAAGAAGAATCCATTTTGAAAAAGATGGATTCTTCTTTTGTCGTTTAAAGATTTATTTATTAAGTTAATAACGGATAATAATTTCAGCCTTAAGCGTTAGATTTTTATACATCCTCCTTCATTTACTTTCTTACCAATAAGGATTTAGTCGTTTTAGAGCTTCAATTCTAAAAATCTCTACTGGTAGATTTCTTAGAAAAATCTTGATTAAGAAACAAAGTTCCCCCTAAGATAAACATGTTTTAATTTCACCTGTTTATCCTAGGGGGACATATGTTATTCGTAACTGTTCATTTATGCCTGGGTGTCAATCTGACGAGCTAAAGTATCATAGAATTTATTTAATGCATCAAAGAATTTCAATTAGGAGCTGTAGAACCTTGTATCATATCTTCTTCTGAATTAGATGAGAAAGGATCCCACTGTTCTGGTGACCGTTCATTTGGTTTTGATGTGAACTCCTCCCACTGCTCTGGCGTCATTTCTCCTCTTGGATTTGGAGATTCCCACTGCCGCTGATCGGGAATCTTTTCTTCTGAATATGTGTTGTTCTTTTGGTAATTGGCTCCACTTTGATCCAGGTTTTCACCGAAATTAATCAAATTCGCAAATAAACCAATTGCTATTCCGATAGATACCAAGCCAATGGATGCTGCTATTTTCGTCCACATTTTTTCCACTCCAATTTTAATATTTGACTTCACATTTTTACAAACTATTTCTTCTTCACATTTTTACAAACTATTTCTTCTTCACATTTTTACAAACTATTTCTTCTTCAAATTTTTACAAACCAAATTTCGTTGTTCAAGATAAACTACCTTATCAGATTGTTTAGCGACTTCCTGGGAATGTGTAACAACGATGATACATTTATTTTCTTTATGAGCCAGTTCCTTGAACAATTTAACAATTTCATCCGAAGTTTTCTCGTCTAGGTTACCGGTTGGTTCATCCGCTATTAATAAATCTACTTCACAAGATAAAGCACGAGCTATGGCTACACGCTGTTGTTGACCACCACTAAGCTGTAAAACCTTTCTTTTTGCTTCGATTTCCGACAAGCCCACCATTTCTAATAACTCAAGCGCCCTTCTCTTTTTATCATTTATGTTCACTCCTGTAATTTCCATTGCCGTGACGACATTTTGAAAAGCCGTCATATACGTAATGAGATTATAAGATTGAAAGATTATCGAAACATATTTATTTCTATATTTATCTAAACCAATTTTCCGTATATCTTTTCCTTTGTATAGCACATGTCCTTCTTTAGGATTGTCTAATCCACTTGCTAAACTAAGTGCCGTTGTTTTTCCTGAACCTGAAGGACCTAAAATGCTATAGAAACAACCTGTTTCAAAAGTAAAGTTAACATTCTCTAATAAAGTGTTCTTTCCATTATTATTTTGATAATAGTAATTTAGATTTTTAAATTGTAATATGATGTCCATATGACTCCTCCTACTCATCTTTTAATAGTATTTCTTTTGGATTTAAGCGAAGAATTGATAATGCTGGTAGAAGTGTTGATAAAATCGCAATTAATAACCCTAGACCGCCTAAATTCAACACATCTTGTGATGATATACTTACATCAATATTGTCGATCGGTTCCACATCTTTATCTTGTTTATTTATCATGCCAAACGAGAATCCTAAAGTATTTGATTCTTGTTGTTGATCTTCGGCAGCAATAACTTCTTGCTGTAATAAACTGTCGCCCATTTTTTGAGACACTGTTTTACCTGTAATGATAGCAATGCCAAATGCTAGAACAGCTATACATAGTACTTCCACTAACAGTTGTCCTATTAATTTCCTCTTTTTTTCACCGATGGCCAATAGAATACCTAATTCTTTACGTCGCTCTTTTATGGTCAACATAATAATAAGACCTAATATAATTGAGCCTGCAATGGATACTAAATAGACAATCATTTTGGAAGTAGCCGCAATATTCTCGATAGGACCTACCATTTTTTGATATAAAGCATCATGCGCATCTAACTTAAATAGATCGAAATTAATCTTTGTCTTCTTTGCGTCTGCTTTAAAACCCTCAATATTTTCTGGATCATTTAAGTAGTAAATTGCTTCGTTAATAGATACATCCTTTTTATCATTTTCTTCATCCATTTCTTTCGTCGAATCATAAGTAGTGTATATTTTATTCGATGGATGCATCATAGCTGGTAAATTTTCCTCGAAGTCAGTTATCCCGGAATTTTTGTAGATCCCTATTATTTCTAACTCAACCTCCGATGTTTCTTCGGGTGATTTAATTTTTAACTTATCACCAACTTGAAGCTCGTTTTGTTCAGCTAATCGTTTTTCAATCAGAGCTACTTTCTTATTCGCATCCTCTGATGTAACTGGACGACCGTCAATAATTTCATTCGTTCCATCTGTAAAATCTTGCATTAAATCAGAACTTCTTACACCTTGGATAAATGTATTAGGCATTTTCATATTTCCAGAGTTACCGCCACCTACTGTTCCAACAACCCCTTCATCATCTTTTTCACTATTAATAGGTGCAAAATCATCTGCTACTAGCATTTCACTTTTAAGATAGTTGTAGTCTATTACATAAGGTGATTTAGCTAACTGGTCTGCCTCTTCTACTAAAAGTTCTGGATGCTTTATTTTTCCATTCGGATTCTCTTCTCGCTGTTTCGCCACATTTTCCATAAGCTTCTCTTCATCGATTCTAAGACTTACGTCTACACCTAATGTTTGTCTAGCATGATCATTCGCCTTTTGTGCGACATTTTGAATTGCAAAACCCGCTAATACTAAATTGGAAACTACTAAAAATACAGTAAATAATATTAGCGATTTTCCCTTCCTTGCTTTAACACTTAAAAATGCACGTTTGATAAAATTCATTTTTCATTACCTCCTTGATAGTTCAACTATAGAAGGGTAATCTGTAGTTTATATGGAGATACTACGAAGTTTATCTAGAGAAATACGGTAGTTTACGTGAAGCAATTTCAGTGCTACATTTTGTGAGAAATGATTTAAAGTAACAATTCCAATAAGTAAATGTGTAGAAGATTCCAATTGATAAATCAATACAAACAAATAAAAAATACTATTCTTCTTATTTATAATTAGAAAGAATAGTATTTTCATTTATCTATTAGTAATTACACCATTAACTATTTCTATTTCCGTTTCGTTCTGGAATTCCGGTGAACTAATGCCTCGGATTTAAGCCTATCATTATGCTTATCAATAACTTTTCGTTATTACTGTTTGTTTTTTTCTCTATTGACATCTTGCTTGACTGTTCTCGAGAAAGTACTAAAAATTGCTACAATAGCTATTGTAACTCCTAATGCGCCTATCCAGGTAACTGAAGATAGTGATACTTTCTCAACAAAAATGCCACCAATAGTTGTACCAGCAGCCATTGCCAATTGTTTTTTTGACTGATTAGCCTAAGCTAACTCAAAGTACCAAAGCAAATAAAAAGCCCAGCAAATTATGCTGGGCAGCCACCATTTATTCTTCCTCTTCAAGTAAAATAACACTTTCCAGATTATTTATAAATCTCCTTAATTCTTTAGCTAATTCATTATTTATTTCTCCAGCTTGATACCATTCATTTATAAGATTTCTTTGTGCTTCAATAGCTATTAAAGCTAAGTATTCTTTTTGTTCTTCCCGCTCTGAAGAATCCATTTTATAAGATGAATATTGGAAGTGACGATAATAAATTTCCACTTTTTGCGCAATATCTGAAGAATATTCATTCGTTTCTTGAACATGCTTGATAATTGATGATGTCACATAATCTTTTAAATCTTTTTTTACATGATTAATTTGTTCTACAACATTGGCTGGTAGTTTGCTCATCTTCCGTTCGCGTAAAAAATGACGTAAACGACGTTTTAACAAAGTAAATGTTCGGTTATTTAACATATCTTTTCTTTCTTTAAGAATATAGTCAATTTCCTGTTGAATTGATTCGTTTAATCCAAGTTCAGCCATATATTGCTTCGTATAAATTAATTCTAATTCCATCCCAACTTTTCTAGCTTCCAACATTTGCTGTCTGTATGCTTGAAATGCTTCTTCTGACTGTTTTCGTTCAATATTCAATAACATTGCGTTATATTGATTCATTAACTTTAGCGCTATAGCAGCATTTTCTTCAACTGTTTCACGTTGAATACTACGAATCGCATGTTTTAACATTTCTCTTTTTTCATTCATTAAATTTGGCTGTTGGGCTTTTTCTTGTTCATTTAATAAAGGTAAAAATATAGTTGCCATTACCAAGGTGAATAAAATAACACCAGCAGCTAAAAAGATGAGTAATTGACGATCCGGAAATAATTCTCCCTGATTTGTTACGAGAGGTAATGATAATATACCTACCATCGTGATCGTACCACGCACGCCAACAAGCGTTGTCACAATATGATCTTTCATGGTCACTATTTCTTCGTTCTTAAATATTTTTTTATCTACTACATGAAAGAACAACACCCAAGCAAAGCGGATGACTAACACCATCAAGCCAATTCCTAGCACATATAAAATCAGGATACTATTGTGAATTTCCTCGCTTACTAGTATAGAATTTGTAGCAGAAGGTAACATTAGCCCTAGCAGAAGGAAAATAACCCCATTTAATATAAAAGTCACAATTGACCAAACATGTTCTGTTACCACCTGTTCCTGTGCAATGAAACTTTCGGTCTTTTCTTTAACAATTGCCGCAATAATTCCACCTGTTACAACTGTAATTACTCCTGAAGCATGAAACACTTCTTCTGCTATCAAATATAAAATAAAAGGTGTTAGAACTTGTAGCAAGACGTAAAATGTTGAATCCACTATCCCTATACGGCGAAGATGAAGTCGTATCCAAAATATTGCTAATGCACCGAAAATCCCTATAAGTAAACCAACAAAAAACATATATAGAAAATCACTTGTTGCTGTTTTCAATGAAAAATAACCGGTTACAATCGCCGCTACTGAATATTTAAACGCGATTAACCCCGATGCATCATTGATTAATGATTCCCCTCGAACTAAATTCATTATACGATCTGGAATATGAACTCGTTTGGCGATACTATTTACCGCCACTGGGTCAGTAGGCGATAAAATAGCCATTAAAGCAAAGGCAGCCGCTAAAGGAATCGACGGAATCATCCAGTGTACAACCAGACCACCAATAATAGTTGTTAATAACACTAATACAATAGCGTTGCCTAAAATCGGTAATCGCATTTTCCATAATTGTTCACGAGGAAAATGTGCGCCATCATAATAAAGTAACGGTGCAATAAACAATAGCAAAAACCATTCCGCTTCGATTTCAATGGTAAAATTCTTTGCTACTAAAGCAACTATAATTCCAACTGTAATTTGAATTAAAGCAATCGGGATGAAAGAAATATAATGTGCCAGGACATTGGTCACTAATAATAATACAAGTAGAATTAATATCGATATTAAGAGCTCCATGTACGACCTCCTTTTCTAAGAAATATTGTTTTTTAAGGTCAACCTATTTTATCCTACTAATTATAAATAAATAAGGTTTTGCTGTTCAATAAAATATAGTCTTTTCACAGTTAGTATTTGTTCAATGACTCAATTTACCCCTTATTTCATCAACAAGCGAAAGATTACACTTGGTTAGATACGAAAGTTTAGTTTTTTATATAGCTGCCATAAAATACATGGTTTCTAAACGCAATTACTCGCCGTATTTGTATTCATTGGACTCTACGAAGTCCAGAGCGAACAAAGAAATTTAATGAGCGTTTTAGGAATGTTGTTAGGAATAATAGGCACAATCATTGTCTGTGCAGTCGTATATGTCGAGATTGCTGGAGCTTCTGGTGTTGACGTAAGTAAAGTGTTTAACTCAAATGTTCCAACTATAATTAAAAGTGGATCACTGATTTTCGTCATAGGTATGTTATTATTCGGAATCTTAATAACTAGCAGCAAGATCTTACCGCCTTGGCGTGGTATTTTATTAATTGTTGGAACATTTAATTTCAAGTGTGTAGATTAAAGAATAAATCCAACCTTTCAATTTACAACTAAAAAGACCAGGAGCTCAATTGTGTTTGAGCGTCTGGTCATGGTTTACATGATTTTGCAGTAAGAAGAAAAAAAATTATAGTACAAATTCGATAGTTTTAGCTGTTCATTAATTGCAGATTCCACCATAATTTTCTCACCAAAATATAAAGCCATATTAATACCTGAAGGAACCCCTTTAGAAGTTATAAGAAATTTACTATACATTTTGCCTTATCTTCTTATCAACTTCAAATTTTCTATTACGAAACACAAAAGCAACTAAACTACAGAGTAAAATAATTGGTACACTCACTTTATATAAATCTGTAAAACTTTTTGCCATCTCTTTTTCAGCATAATGACTAATAATATCCGAGAATGCATCCATTTCTCTCTTTGTGTCCTCTATTTTTTCTTCAACTGCTTTCGTTACTTGGTTTGTAATTTCTACCCGTTTTATTTCTCTATATTCTACCGGAACTTCATTTAAAGCATTGTTTACTTTCTCATTAATCATGCTTTCCTTTTGTTGTTGACTTATGCCAATATTATTAGTTCCTTGTTTATTTTCTATATTAGACTCTAAGCCTTCGCTTTGTATTTTTTCCTTTGTTACTGTTAAAATTTGCTCTTGCTCCGCTTGATCAACATGAAGTTCATGCACTTTTTTTTCAGCATAGTGATAAACATTTTCTTTATTTATTGATAAATTATGAGTTAATCCTGATACAAAAATAGCCACAGCCAATACAATTCCAATTTGTCTGAGCATGGACACAACACTTTGGGAGGCGGTTAGTAATTCTCCCTCAAATGTGGAAGCTGTTAACATAGTAATTGGCCCAACAACTAAACCAAATCCAACACCTAAAATCATACACGGAATGATAATTTCTCTACTTGTTGATTCAGCTCCTATCATCTGTAAACAATAATAAGCAAAACTCATAACTATAAACCCGACTAAAATAACCTGAACCTTGCCTAGTTTCTTCATAACCAGTGAAGCGAAAGGCGAAACTAAAAATATCATGGCAGAAATAGGTGTCACTAAAAAAGCTGCTTCCATTTCTGTTCGGTGTTGTATTTTTGTGAGAAACGTTGGAAGTAAAACTGTTACACCAATTAAAAACAAATTACTAAGTATAACGACAATAGAAGCTCCAACAAAAGTTCGATCTTTAAATAGCTGTAAATTTACCATCGGTGATGTAACTTTTCTTTCAACTAAGATAAATAGAATAAAAGAAATAGCACTGATGAAATAGCAAACCCATGCAAAGTTACTCAACCAACCCCAGGTATTCCCTTTCACTAAAATAAGTGTAAAAAAGAAAATAGCTAAGCTAGAAAGAACTAATCCAGTCCAATCAATTTTAGATACTACTCGTTCCTCATTCTTTATCTTTAACATAATGAAACATAAAACAATACCAATTACACAAATCGGAATATTGACAAAGAATACCCATCTCCATCCTAAATTTTGTGTAATAACTCCTCCTAGTGCAGGTCCTATGGCTGCCGATAACCCTTGTGTCACCCCTAAAATCCCCAACGCAACATGCCTTTTTGCCATTGGAACTGCGGATACTCCAATAATCATACTTATTGGAAACAAAACGGCAGCTCCAATACTTTGAATGAAACGAGAAAAAATAAGAAAACCCCCCGTATTTGCAAATGCACATAACGCTGAACCAACTCCAAAAACTATTAAACCTATAATATATAATTTTGCCTTTCCAAAGATATCAGCGACTCGCCCTAGTGGTATCGCTAATACAGCAATTGACATCGTATAAACATTCAATATCCAAGACATTTTCTCCAAAGATGTGTTCACATCAGTCTGTATTGCTGGTAAGGCAATATTCATAATTGTCGTATCAATCATACATAAGAAAATCCCTAAACACATTAAGAAAACGATTTTGATTCCTTTTGGTTGTTCCATAAATTCCTCCCTCTCATGAAACTTTACTTTTTATCTCTTATTTCTAATGTTGTTAATTGCGCTAATTTTTTTTTTAATGTTTCAACTTGTGCAGTATAAGATGCAATCCCAACATCTAATGAAATCTCTTCTGCATATGTAATGCCATCTTTCCACTTTTCATATTTTAAATGGAGATCTGTAACATACGCCTCTTTTCTCTCAATTTCTTCTTTAATCCACTTTTTCATTGTATTGGTATCACTATAATTCCCAAAATACATCCGCATTAAAAAGTCAGAACGTAGAACATCCTTCTCTACATCTGTGTTCATGTATTGAAAAAACTCTTCCCTTCCTTCATCTGTTATGAAATACATTTTTTTATTTGGCTTACCTTCTTGCATGACAACCTCTTTTTTTATTTTCCCCTCTTTTTCCAGCTGTCTTAAAGTTGGATAAATCATTCCAAAACTACCATCAAAAAAATGCGTAAATACATCTTCAAAAACAATCTTTATATCATAACCAGATAATTCTTTTTCCATCAGTAACCCTAATACAACGTCTCTTCCTTTCAATATAAACACCTCACATAATGAATATAACCAATAATCATATGAATATTGTTAATATGATTATTGATTATATAATGCAATCATTCGTTTGTAAAGTTTATCTATCGAAATGAAATGGTAATAAGCAGAAAGTCTATCCTCATATTAAGGTTTTGCTCAGCTTCGGCCGTTCTTATTCGTTTTTGAATTTCAAATACTTTTCTTTTGTATTACAGTTGAATAATGTTCAAGTCGTAAAACATCGTTAAAAATGGATCTCCATGACCTTTTAGGCAAACCAATTACTCACCATACTGAGTTGTAGCTGATTTGATACTTTTGTCACCCATTCCTTTCATTGTTGCTTTAAAGTAAAGTACAACAAATAAAAGAATCCATTTTGAAAAAGACTGATCAAAATGGATTCTACACTTACATATTAATTTTTCAAATTTAACTACATAGATATAGTTTTGGTTGCAACTGTTTGTTGAAATGCTTGATCATGCTCAACAAACACCATCGTGGGATTAAATTTTTGAATAAGCTCTTCAATTTGCATACGCGAATAAATATCAATAAAATTCAACGGTTCATCCCAAATATAGATATGCGCTTTTTCACATAAACTTTTGGCTATAAGCAGCTTTTTCTTTTGTCCACCAGAATAATGAGATATATCTTTCTCAAATTGAATTCGGTCAAAGTCCATCTTACGTAGGATAGATTTAAATAACGTTTCATCAATCCCATGCTCTTCAATAAAGTCCGATAACATTCCCTTCAAATGAGAAGTATCTTGTTGGACATAGGAAATAACGAGACCTGAACCTACATACATCGAGCCTGTATGCTGTATCGGACTTCCTAGAATTAGTTTGAGGATACTACTTTTTCCGCTTCCATTCTTTCCATCAAGCACAATTCTGTCACCTTGTTCCAGTTTAAAGCTTATTGGCTTATTCACTATTTGGTCTTCATACTTAGCAGACACATCAGCCAAAACAATCAATTCATTTGAATGAAACGCCAATGATTCTAATTTTAATGACTCCGTTTTTTCCACATTTTTTAGCAATTTTGACTTTTCTTCAATAGCTTTTTGTTGCCTTGATTCAAGGTTTTTTGCCCTCTTCATCATCTTTGCTGCTTTATGTCCTACAAAACCTTTGTCTAACTTAGAACCTGAATTCGTTGTTCCATTTTTGGAAGCTTCCACTTGATTTGACCATCCTGATGTACGCTTTGAAGACTGTTTTAATCTCCCTATGTCTTTTTGTAGTCGCTCATTAGTTGCCTCTTCGTGTTCCTGCTGTCTATCAAAATTTAATTTCCAAGAAGAATAGTTACCACTTTGAACTTCAATATTGGCCCTATTTATGGATAGGATATGGTCAACGCATCCATCTAAAAAGATTCTGTCATGTGAAATTAATATAAACCCTTTTTTCTTCCTTAAATATTCAGAGACCATCTTTCGTGCTTCCGTGTCAAGATGGTTGGTTGGCTCATCAATTAATAGAAATTGACCCTCCGTCAAAAAAAGTGCAGCAAGCAACACCTTTGTTTGTTCTCCATTAGACAATGTTTTAAAAGGTCGATACATGACCTCGGCATCAACGTCTAGATAGGATATTTCACGAAGAATTTCCCAATCTTCTGCTTGGGGGCAAATTTCTTCCATGATTTCATGAGTATACTTGTTCTTATCAGAAACTGGATAAGGGAAATAGTTAAATTCCACCGAAGAATTGATCTTCCCACTATACTCATATTTCCCTAATAATAAATTAAAAAATGTTGTTTTTCCTCGTCCATTTCTACCGATAAATCCAAGTTTCCAATCCGTATCTATTTGAAAGTTTACATTTTCAAAAATATTGTCAAAGCTATTTGGATAAGAAAAAGTTAAATTTTGAACTTGTATCATTGACATAATAATTCCTCCTTTGTATATCAATACTTTTTACTTTTTATACAAAGTCGGCATATCCATCCATTTTAAATTTCTCCGTATAAGTTTGATGGATATTAACGACTTGTACGGAGTAATACATGCGTAACAATCGTATCTGAATCGCTCATTTTTAACTCTCCTTTCTTTATTAAAAGTTACTGATAATAAGATTAACCATGAGAGAATAAAAAATCCTCCCAATTTGTAAATTGGAAGGATTAGTCTTTCACTTATAGTAAATAAGCTCTTTATTTGCCATTGGAACCATGACAAATAAAGTGGAAACTGATTTATAAAAATGGACAGACTAATCCTATATTTTGTAGTTTGAAGTTTTTCATTTCAAATAAAAATACAGATTAGTTAATCATTGTCCATCCATCAGTCCTCTCATCATTGTAATTGTATAATAACAAATTTTTTCCTGAAATACAATCCAAGCATCATCTTCACCTCAATTTACTTCAATTTACTTACAGATAATTCAAAGTCATTTCTTATACTTGTTCTTATACCACTTAAACACTTAAAGCTCAGAGTATTCAGCGATCGAATTGATTCAATATTCTAAATACTTATTAACTAAGATATCCTTTAACTATAAATATAAGTATCGGTATCTGTTATGTAATAAAAACCATCAATCAAGGAGGAGGAGCAAATGTTTAAACTCGGTTATAGGCTGTTTAGATTTTCATTTATAGCAATTGCTATATACAAATTACAATATTTCATTTAATAGAGTCTTGGAGGTTAATTTAGCAACTTGTCTAATTTCCATAATTTCTCGTTTTGCTTTTCAAAATAGAAAATATCGTGACTTTTCATAATTACAGAAAATTCCCTTTTTATTCATTTTACTAGCATGTTTTTGTTTAGTAATATTGAATTGTGAGGAGTCATTACTTAATGGGTTTTTAGAAAAGCGGAAAACAAGAAAGGTAAGTGATTTAATGTTGGGGTCAATTATTATCGCTATTATACTGATTTTATTAATATTTGCTGTTTATTTATCAATTAAATTCTTAATAAATAAAATAAGAGATATAGAGCAATTAAAAAGGAAAATGGAGAACTTGGAGAGAAAAGATACTAATCATAACGAGTGAAATTTTCTTTATCTTTATTATAGTTTTATCTATTAATGAGCCCTTTATCCCGCACTTGACTAGGAGAGATTCTGGATACTATTATAAAATAAAATCCAAACGGTATAAAATGTAAAAAAGTATCGGTATATGGAGATGTTATCATTTGGTTCAACAAACCTTTTTAGCCATGTTTCATTTGCAAGTTTATACAGAATTCAAGTGAAACTGAAATAATTTGAATTTTCGTGGGTGATGATTTGAAAATTTCAATAGAAGAAATAAGCCAAGAATTAGAAGAAGAGATTCTTATTAGGTGTCATGAAGTTGATCACGAAATAAATGAAATCATAAACAAGCTGAAAACTGAAAACCCTATTTTACTCGGACATCAAAATGATAGTATACACCGCATTAAGCTTAGTGATATCTATTATTTCGAGGCGGTCGAGGGAAAAGTGTTTATTTACTGCAGGGATAACGTTTTTGAGGTAAAGCAAAAACTTTACGAGTTAGAGGAATTATGCAAACGAAAAAACTGTTTTCGCGCATCGAAATCAACAATTTTGAACATCATGAAAATTTCATCTGTTTATCCGACCATAAGTGGTCGATTCGAAGCGGTGCTGGATAACGGAGAACGTACTGTTATATCAAGGCAGTATGTACCTGTCCTTAAAAATATGCTTGGTTTGTAAAGAGGGATACATATGAATTTTTTAGAATTTGTACAAAAGACAATTAAGAATTTCTTTATCATCTTCGCATCCATAATCATGATAATTACTTTGTTGCGACAAATGTTTTATCCTGACATGGCCTTTGATTTGAAGTCGATTTATATTCTTATGGCATTTTCATGTTTAGGTGCATTAACGGGATTTATTTTATATTCTCCTAATGATCTAAGTGAGAAGAAAATGCGTATAAGGATTATTATTCATTTCTTCACTTTGGAGATTTTATTGATTGTCCTTGGCAGCGCTATGAATCTTGTAACTGGTTCGGGTATAATCATTCTTGCACTGCAAATTGCGGTAATTTATATCATTGTTCATCTACTGACATGGCAAAATGATAAAAAAGATGCAAAAAAAATCAATGAAAAACTTAAGATATTTAAGAAAGACGTTGGTGAGTAGTCAGAAAATCAATACACAGTACAGTAGTTGGCTGTGATAGATTATTTTACGGTAAGCATTTGAGCTTACCGTTTTTTTGCATCTTATTGGCTTATAAATACAACTTACCGTTTTTCCCTATACATCCTTCCATCCATTTATTATGATGATTTCACAACAAATTTTTCCAATGAGGTGGAGGAAACAACTATGGGAACTTTACTATTATTCATGGCATTTATTTTCGAGATTGCTTTTGCAATCTACTGCATAGCAACTAAGCAAAACCATAAAAAATTAAAGAATTGGATTAGGATTGCTGTATTTATTGTATTTGCAATACTTACTGTTTCATCGGTGATTGTCTGGAGTTTTAGCTGGGTAATGCTTGCTATCCTACTTTTCATATTAGCCGTAAATGGGACAGTTTCTCTTATCCTTAAGAAAACGAATATCAAACAATACAAAACTTCTAACATTGTGTGGAAGTCCATTATGATGATATTGATATTTGTCTTTGTTCTTTCACCTGTTATTATTTTTCCACAGTATCCATCACCAAAAGTGACAGGAGAATATGAAGTCGCAACCGCTACTGACACATTTATTGACAAAAATCGTATTGAGGAGTTTTCTGACAAGGTGGACAACAGAATTGTTAATGTGGAATTCTGGTATCCAAAAAACGCAGATGGAACATACCCTCTATTAGTATTCTCACATGGAGCATATGGTATCAAGACAAGCAACAGTTCTACTTATACTGAGCTGGCAAGCCATGGTTATATAGTCGTTTCCATCGACCATCCTTATCATTCCTTCTATACTCGTTCAGAGGATGGAATAGTAACTATGATCAGTTCAGATTTTAAAAATGAAGTCGAAAATACGAATAAAGGTGTTTATTCGAATGAAGAACGGTACAAAATTACCCAAAAATGGATGAAACTGCGAACAGACGATATGAATTTTGTCATTGATACAATACTTACAAAAGCTAAAAGTGACAATGACCCTATTTATCAACATATCAATACAGAGAAAATTGGTGTGTTTGGACACTCAATGGGAGGTGCTGCAAGTGTGTGGCTAGGTAGAGCACGCGATGACGTAAGTGCAGTAGTAAATATCGATGCCCCTTTCTTTAGTGAACTTGTTTATAACAAAGCTGATGATACTTTTATGGCAAGTAGCAAAGCCTACACAACCCCTCTTTTTAACATTTATTCGGACGATGTTTGGGTTCAACTGGATCGTACTCCTACTTATGTAGCGAACAAACTCAACAATAAACAGTTCGAAGGAGCATATATTACTCATTTCAAAGGGGCAAAACATTTAAGCTTGACCGATTTATCGCTTTTCTCTCCTATTCTGACATTTATTCTACAAGGAGGAAAAGCCGATATTGATAAATATTACTGTATTGAGACTGAAAATGAATTAATTCTTAAATTTTTTGACTTTGAATTAAAGGGAATCGGCCATTTCGCTCCCAAAGAGACATACTGAACACAAAGTTTCTTTCGTCATCCTGAAAGAGGAAGCCCATTAACAAGTCTAATTGATTGGTGGTAAAACATATATAGGATGAGTAGGAAAAACCTTAAAAAGCGCGAGAAATCAAGTTTAGAAACGTTGATTTCTCGCGCTTTTCTGATGTGAAATTTTCTAATTTTTCTTTAAAAGTTTACTTATCTTTGGAGTAATTATACTTAGAACGATCAACTGGAGTATAACCTGTTGGCGTATAGAATCTCAATAAGTCACCATTCACGACTTTATCAGATAATTCTAATTTACGATCTACATTACTTTTAAGAGTTTTCGCATACTCTAATTGATTATCATCTAGTAGTAAACCTGTTTTATTATCATAAAATTTCCCATTCACCGAATAAATAGTAGGACTGACAAAACCGCCATTTCTAAATGGTACAACTTCATCATGGTCTTTTGATAATAAGTCGGAACCAAATTGAACAAATTGTTGCGTATCAATTCCTAGTAAATGTAATAACGTTGGAAGTAGGTCTGTTTGACCACCATAAGTATGGTTAGTTCCACCTTGCATTCCTGGTACATGGATAAATAATGGTACGCGTTGCAAATTAGCATTTTCATACGGTGTAATTTCTTTTCCAATGACTTGTTCCATCGCATCATTATGATTATCTGAAATACCGTAATGGTCACCATAAAGAACGATCATCGAATTATCATATAATCCTGATTCTTTTAATTGGTCGAATACTTGTTTGATCCCTTCATCTGCATAACGTGCTGTTTGGAAATAATTATCTACACTTGAATCTCCAGTATTAGCTTTATCAATTGTAACTAAGCTTTGATCCATTTTATATGGAAAATGGTTCCCTACTGTAATCAATTTCGTATAAAAAGGTTGTGGTAACGAACTTAACATACTTTCAGATTGTTTAAAGAATGGTTTATCTAGCAAACCATATTCAGCCATGTTTTCTGAAGAACCCGTGTCATAATAGCTAGCATCAAAGAAGTGATCGAATCCAAATGATTTATAAATCTCATTTCGATTCCAGAAGCTTCCGTTATTACCATGGAATACTGCTGATGTATATCCATAATCTTTTAAAATACTAGGCGCTGCTTGGTACGTATTTTGTGCCTTAGTAATATAAGCAGATCCTTGTGGTAACCCAAATAAAGAATTTTCCAGCATAAATTCTGCATCGGAAGTTTTACCTTGACCTGTTTGATGGAAGAAATTATCAAAATACAATGTATTCTTATCTTTCGTTAATGAATTTAAAAATGGTGTAACTTCTTCACCGTTTAATTTATAGTTGATCAGGAAGTTTTGGAATGATTCTAAATGTAAATAGATGACGTTCATCCCTTTTGCTTTACCAAAATATTCTGCATTAGGTTTGGCGTAGTTAGATTTTGTATAGTTCAACACTTCTGTAATATCACTACTATCTGCCAAAGCTCGCTGTGAAGATGCTTTCATCGTTTCTACTGAATCATAAATCGTATAGTTATACATTCCTAGATATTTCACAATATAGTTTCTATCAAAACCTCGAGATAAAAGTTGCGGACGATCAGCTTCAGCTAGTCCTAAATTTAGGATTGATATTGCTAATGCAAAAGTAATGATTGCCGTTGCTTTTTTATATCCAAAACGATTACTATCTATTTGTATTTTTTTTGAGAATCGTAAGTAAAACATTACAAATACATCCACAAAGAACAATAAATCAATAGGTTTTATTAAAGTAAGAACACTACCACCTAAATCTCCGAAGTTCTGCGTTTGGGTAACTGTAGGTAATGTAATGAAATCACTAAAAAATCGGTAATATACAACATTGGCATATAAAAGAATAGACATCAGAGTGTAAACTACAACTAGTGATGTATATTTTCTCTTTCCTCTAAATAAAAATGATATTCCTAGAAACAGCATTGCTGAACCTAGTGGATTTATTAGTAAAAGGAAATGTTGAAGAAATCCTTCTACTCCTAGTTTAAATTGTGTTGTTTGAGTGATGTATGTTTTAATCCATAACATTAAAACCGCTAATAAATATATCCCTAAAAATTTGTTTAATAGGTTATCTTTTTTACTTAATAAATTTTTCATTTTTGCACCTCTTTTACTTACTTATATTAAATCTAGATGTATATTAACTAAGATTATAAGTATATATTGCACTTAAAAATATATTATTTCACAGTAGTTTTTTCGTAACTATTGTATACTACTCTCCATATAGACTTCTGTCAAGGTGTTAAATATAATTGAAGACAGCAAGTACATTTCTTCCTATTATTGTAAACCAACTTTCATAAAAACCGTGCGCATATGAGTTTTTTTACGGGGTATTTTAAACCATAAGTTTATTCATATTTTCTGCTTAATATACAGTATTCATTTAATTCATCCTAAACTCGAAAATAAAGGAAACGTTGCGACGGCAGTATTTTCCGGTTTTTTATGTTAATTATTACATTCTTCTATGGATTGCAATCTTCAATATAATTGTTCAACTTTGCTCTTACCTGTGTTTAGTTACGGGTCACTTTAAGTTGTATAAAGGATTTTTTCAACAATAGCAATTTTAAAACACAATTTTAGTTTTAACAATATGATTTTGGTTACATGAAACTTATAATTTTGTAAGTTTTAGTTTCAATAAATTTAAACAAGTGTTATTGAGCATTGAATGTTAACTATATCCCCGAGTAAATCTTTTAATAATAAGTACATAAATGGTAAAAGCATGGTTTCAACTCCTATCCGCAGTCGCTCTAATTATCGGTTATTGGGATGCAAGTTGGCTTGCATTTGGTGCGCTTCTAAAAACATGTACAGCTATCGGCGGTGTTTTGGCACAGATACGTATTAAAGATTCTTTTAAAAATATGTTAATGATTATAGTAATAGGTTTGGTAGCAATTTTCTTATTTTCAAACAATATTCGGCACTTTTAAATTCCCCTTGCTTTAAATAACAATCATTAAATAGTGAAGATACTATCAGATGCAATCCGTTCACAGTAGAGTTGGACTGCATTTTATTGTCGCCATTATGGTGGCATTGCACTTGATGGAGTCATTGGTGTTCATAAATCAGGCTAGATGTTTGAGCAAATAAAAACGGCTGAGGTTCTTGTGTAACAAGAGTCTCAGCCGTTTGTTTTTCCAGGGCGGAAGTTTATACCTAATTAATATTACCTGTTGGGTATAATGTAGTTCCTCCAATTGAAACATTTATTTCATTAGATAATGGAACATTGTATTCATCAATAATCGTTCTCCACCATTCCCATGCAAGACCTGTACATTCTCTTGCATAAATTCGTATATTTTTTGAATTAGGCGGAAGTGGTATTACTGTAGAGAAATGAGCTGTTTTGTCTTTCCAGCTTCCATCCCAAGTTTTATGGGTTAGTACTTCTTTCCCGTTTTCATCATATGAAAATTCATCCCAAGCTACTTCAAATTGAGCAACATATGCACCATAATGATCAAGGATAATTTTGCCTTTAGAATATTCTGTAGCTGTCGTCTCAATATAATCTGTATTGTTATGAACAGCAGCAATTGAATTATCCTTTAAGAAAACACTTGTATATGATATTGGGTATGCTGGATTTTTAAGACTAAACTCTGCATTATCCTGAATTATTTTTCTAATATCATTAAAGTCTTTTGAAACAACCTGGTTATGCTTTTGTGAATCTCCACCTAATACTACAGCAGTAAAGGAACTTTCTTCAAAAATATCTTTATACTGCCCACTAGTTTCTACATTAGTATTGATATCCTTCAGTAAGGCTTTAAAAGCAGCTTGTACATCCTTACTCTTAGAGCTTGTTTCTAATTTCACATAAATTGTTCTGCCATACGCTACATTTGATACCATAACGGGAGGAGCATTATTACTTACCCCTTTACGAGTTAACTCTTCAAAAGAAACACTATCATCAAAAAGGTCTGATGGATTGTTAGGTTGTTCTGCACTTACGGTATAAAATATTTGTTTATATGCCGCAACCATCACTTTTTTCTCTCCACTCGCAATTGCATTAAAGTCAATTCCTAGTGAATTATCAAGAACTTGGGCGTTAACATTCAGAGCGCTTGCAATTTGAGATTTACTATAAACCATAGATTCTGAATATTGTAGCCTTGCAGGTAAAGTATGGGTTGTTGAATATTTTTCACTCCAAGTAGATACTAACTCATCTACTGCCCCGGATACATTACCATATGTTGGATTGTCCACAGTCGTAGTATTTTCCCTTTTCATGCCAGGTAAATCTATGCTAATATTTAGCGGTTTTCTTTTGGCCACCAATAAACTAGGTTGATTGTCTACAAAAGCTTTGTTGGCAAGTTGTAATGCTCCTGGATATGTACGATTCGCCATAGAATCTATAATTGAAATATCTACAGGTGAAGTTGTAAGTGATTTTTTGTTACGTTCAACCACTATAAATTTATCATTTGAGTTAACACCTTCTTTTGAGACAAAACTATCAACCTTGTCACCATTCACTGCTAAAACTTCGCTGTTATTATAGTTTAAGTTTCCTATACCAGTATCAATGTCATTAGACTTACTTTTTTCACTAACATTAGTATCAAGTGTTTCAGCAAAGGAAATAATCGGATAATTTATGATGCATAAACTAACAGATAAACATACTAGAACTTTTATTACTTTAAAATAATTTCGAATTCCCAAAAACACCACTCCTTTTTTAGGAAATTATACCACAAAAATACCCCATTCAAACATAGTTGTTTAGTTCTACATTCAGTTTATCAAAAAGTTAAGGAATAGTTAATATGATACATTCTCATATCAATTTTAATCACCATAGTCGCAACACTTACGGTGATACATCCATAGTGACTCATTATGTAGAATTCCCACATAAAAATGTCTGCTTTACGCCCTAAGCAGACATTTTATTAACTTATACTTTGTGATTATTTAACTATGCATTTTGAAGTAGTCTCTGTATTTATTTCAATGATATATTTCCTGAAGAGGTTTCCAGCTGCACGTCATAATCTCCGGTCCCAGATACCCCTTTTGTTTCTTTTTTACTTTGTTGTTTATCTTTTAATACAATGCCGACTGAACGTCTTCCGCTGTTGGATTTAAGAAGGAGCGTAGCATCAGGTTCATCCTCATTCAATGCAATGTCCACATTTCCACTTGTTGTAGTAACGTGAACCTCGCTATGAAAGTCAAGGAAGCCAAGTTTTACGTTACCACTGCTACCATTAACTTGGAGATCGTGCGTTTGCAGATCCTTACCAACGACGTTACCAGAAGAGCCTTTTACAATGATTTTCCCTTTGAATTCATTTGGAACTCGAACTTCCAAATGAGGCATTCGGTCGATTTTAAACAAACGGCTTATATCATTTTTTAATCGAATCGTTAATTTTTGTTTCCCTTTTTCCATTACAACTCCCGGACCATTGTCATATAAAAGTAAGTATGCTTCCAATTCTTCTATTTCCGCTGATACTACATCTATATTGGTGCTTCCATTCTCTATATAAATGCTATCTATATCTTTAAGGGAAGCCATTTGAATGTCTTCTCTTTCCTCCCCTCCCGAACAGGCACTTAAAAACACAATAGTAAGAATAAACGACATAACCATATAGTATTTCTTCATTTTCAGCACTCCTCTCTTTGGATTCCATTATAGAAGGTGACCCCTCGTCAGTTTCAAGGTTTCTATAAATTAATTAATAAAAGCTAAAAAAACCTTGAAGCTTACGTTACGTCATTTTGTATACTGTTAAGTAACTACTTTTTTGCAATATCTAAATAAATTAGAAAAATAAGGAGGATTAGATGAAACAGGGAGATATAATTATTTATGGATGTGTCATTATAGGTGCTGGTATTGGACTGACTATGGATCATGCGTTTCCTGGTGTACTGATTGGCTTGGGAGCAGGGTACTTACTTAAATCTTTTTTTAGTAAAGAAGAATAAAAGTGGAATCAATATAACAGTTGTTAACGATAAGGTATTAACGTACAGAAAGGTAGGTTTATTAGTTGATACACATTAACAAAGTGGCAGAGCTGACAGGTGTTACAGTAAGAACACTACGTCACTACGACAAAATCGGATTATTAAAACCACCATCCAAAACAGAAGGTGGTCATCGTTTATATACGAATAATGAAATAAAAAAACTACAGCAGATTCAATTTTTAAAAAAGATTGGATTTCGCTTAAATGAGATTCAGAACATGCTCGCTTCCAGTGAGTGGGATTGGTCGGATAGTCTAAAGAGTCAATTATCTTTTGTCATAAAAGAACAGGAAAACTTAAAGAAAATAGAGCAATCCTTACGGGAATTGATACATGGAATTGCTATAGAAGGTGAAGAAAACTGGGTTGCGATTCAGAAGATCATGCAATTATCCAGTAAAGATAAAGAAATACAGCAGAATTATAGAGAATCTATATTTAAAGAAAAAGAAATAAAGCTATGGAAAAAGGTTCCCAATATGACAAGTGACAGTTCTGATTCACTGGAATGGATTGCTCTGATAGGTCAGTTAAAGCGTTATATTAAGGACGGTCCTAAATCAACCAAAGTTCAAAATATCATTAGAAGAATGGATGAAAAGCGTTTAGAGGAATTTGATGGTGAGGATGAATTTTTAGATAAGCTGTGGGAAATAAGGATGTCGCAAAAGCAGTCAGAGAAACTGGGATTATATCCGATTGATCAGGATGTACTTAAGTTGTTGAACGAGGCATATGTAGTTTTTATGGCCGAAAAGAATAAGCCTCAACCGGAATAAGGGGGAAAGAATGGTGAGTACAGAACTACTTCTCCTGATAGGAGGTTTGGCTATACTGGATACATTAAGCCCTGCCACATTAGGTGTAACGGTGTATCTACTTTTAACAGATAAAGAGAAACTAACCAAACGTTTATTGATTTATTTATTGACGGTTGCAGGATTTTATTTTGCTGTTGGAGTTTCACTTATGTTAGGATTAGGTTTTTTATTCGAGATTATTTCTGGTGTATTTCAAAATCGAATTGTAAGCTGGATAGTCTTTATTATTGGAGCAATTTTGTTCATCGCAAGTTTTTATGTTCCAGCAAAGAAAAATTCAGACCTGCCTTCTCCAAAATCAAAAAGCATTCTTTCCATTGTGGCTCTGGGGTTCACTACTTCATTAATTGAAGTAGGTATGGCGTTCCCTTATTTTGCAGCAATCGGAATAATGACTACTTCTAATCTATCATGGATGGAATGGTCTTCTATTTTAGCTGGATACAATTTTATCATGGTGATGCCTTCCCTCTTGCTGTTTCTCTTTTACCTCCTGTTTGGTCGGAGGATGCAAAAACCTCTGAAGAAACTTCGGGTGAAAATAGCTAATAATACAGGGGCAACCCTTTCTTGGATAATGTGTATTGTTGGAATCATCCTAATTTTCAATAGTCTGGATTACTTGTAGGGCATTTTTAAAAAATCCCCTTTAAATAAAATGCTATCTACTTACTGTAGGTTCATTGTCTACTTAAAGGGGATAATACTAGTCTTCATTAGAATGTAGTTAAGGTTTAGGAAGTTTACTCAATTTTAGAAAAGTGCAATTATAAATAAGTTTCAATTGAAGCTATTTTTTTCAATTCGAGAACATAGGCTTTATATTTCTCGTCTCGCTTTTCATATTCAAGGATAACTCGAATGTATGCCTTTTGCATTTCCCCATTTTCAGGTGAATTTTGGTATTCGCGTTCAATCTCTTCCTTGGATACACTATAGTCACCCAACTGATTATCAATAAATCGTTGCATACGTAATTCTTGCAATACTAATTCTTCAATTTCCTGTTTAGAGTATTCTTCTGATACATCTATTCCAAACTCGTCAAATAATTCTTGCATACAATCAGTAATTTGTTCTTTATCAGGTTCCCATTTAGAAATGCTTCTATCGTCATTCATTTTTTGTACAATAAGCTCATGTTCAATGACTGATTCAAGAGCATAATAATAACTCTCAAGAAGATCTGATGAAGACATTTCAGAAGGTATGATACCCAGCTTCATGTCGTTAATCAACTCAATATTTAAATAGTTTAAACTTATTTCATAATCGTTAACTCTTGCCACGATGGACGGTAATTGCATTGTCTCATTGTCAGTTAACATAAAAAAATCCGTCATGACTACGTTATCTCTACTAATACTTTGGCTGGAATTATTCTTTTTGTTTAACACGAATCATCACCATTTTTCATTCAATTTTTTAACTGCAGTTTCTATTATTACAAACGACTTTTTAGCTCCGGGGATATTTCCTTTAATTAACAAAAAGTTGCGTTCACTATCAACCTTTATGATTGTAAGATTTTGAATAGTGGTCTGTTTTCCACCCATTCGTCCGGGCATTTTTTTCCCTTTGTCTACTTTCATGCCATCATTTTTGGCGATTACACCGATGGAACCCGGAGCTCGATGGAATCTTGAACCGTGAGATGCAGGACCTCCACTTAATCCATGTCTTTTAATAACACCTTGAAATCCTTTTCCTTTAGATATACCAGTAACATCTACTATGTCGCCTTCTTGGAATATATCTGCACTAATACGTGTTCCAACATCTAATGATGCTCCTCGAATTTCTTTAACATATCTTTTAGGATTGGTATTTGCCTTTTGACTTCTTCCGATTTCCGCTTTATTAGAATTTTTTTTATCAGAAAATCCAATTTGAATTGCTTCGTATCCGTCACTTTCCAATGTTTTATTCTGTAACACAACATTCTCTTCTACTTCAACAACTGTCACAACTATGGGATCTCCACTATCACTAAACACTTGAGACATGCCTATTTTTCTTCCTAAGATTCCTTTTATCATAAATATCCTCCTACTAATTTTAATATTTATTGTTAGTAATAAGCTCTTAGGGTACTTCCCACGTTCTAAACATTACTCTCACCTTTATTTATTGGTTATTGTTTTTTGATAGTTTCCATACAATTGCCCGCAAGCAGCATCTATATCAATGCCAAATTGACTTCTAATGGTAACGTTAATTCCTGCTGACTTTAATTTTTTATAGAAGTTTACAACTTGATTCTCATTTACTTCTTCAAATCTCATAGGTGAGCTAACAGTTGGGTTATATCTAATGATGTTTACATGGAACAAGTTCCCTCTTTTATATCTACCTCTTAAAAGATTTATTACTTCATTCGCATGGTCAATAGAATCATTGACTCCAGGCAACATAATATATGCTATATAAACTTTTCTTGAGGTCACACGTATATGCTCATCTAATGTGTCCATTACATCCAATAATGGGTAGCGTTCATTAATTGGCATTAACTTACTTCGCTGTTCATTAAAAGGAGAATGTAATGAAAATGTCAGGTTGACTTGTGGATAGTTTTGAGTCATTTTTTTAATGCCCGGAATAATACCTATAGTCGAAATAGATAACCTGCGAGGACTTAAAGCAAACAACTCCGGATTTGTAAGTACTTTTAAAGCATCAAATACTTGTACACTAGCCAATGCTTCTCCCATTCCCATAAAAGAAATACTATCAATTGAATGTCCATTTAAATGAAAGTACAAAATTTGGTCGGTAATTTCATCTGATGTTAAATTGCGTTTTAAACCAATATCTCCTGTTGCACAAAATTTACAGCCAAAATTACAACCGCACTGCGAGGAAATACAAAATGACTCCCAACCAGCTTTATATTTCATATTTACCGTTTCTATTTTTTCGTCTCCTGAAATTTCAAATAAGACTTTAGTAACTTGTTCAGAATGTTGTGCTTTTAAAACAGCAATATTTAAAATCGACTCTCCAAACTCCTTAATTAACATTTTTCTTAAAGATTTAGGAAGAACCGCTATTTCATTGAAATTATTTATTCTCCCTTGGAATATAGCATTTGTGATTTGATTCATTCTAAAATTAGGAAATTTATGCTGCTTCAAGAACTCTTGAATTCTTATATACTTGTTTTTTTGTTGCATGTTTTCTCATCCTTCCATAAAACTCTCGTTTGTTTGAGTAAATAGAAGGGAGTTATCATCTAACCTTTTTATAAAAATTAGGCACAAAAAAAACACCGACACAATTATCGGTGTTAGCTTAATAAAATCATGCACAAATAAACAAGGACATTATGTCATTGAATTATAGTTTATTTGCCGTAGAGAAAAAGCTCCGATAACTGATTTTGTATGGTTATTTGGCTTAAAAAAGGACAGACTACTCCCTTTGTACGCCAAGCGATTTCCAATTTTTGCATTTTTACCATACAAAATTCTAAAAACTGTTATCATTGCTTCCACCTCTTTCCTGTCAATATTAGTAATGAGTACCATATCATATAGATTCCTCTATGTAAAGTTTAAATCATAGACAAATTCTTAACGTTAAAGTAATAACTTACCTGCTTTGTTAGCTTAATAAAAACAGCCGCCAAAAATGGAGTGCACTGAAAAAGTCTATATCTTCTCACATTGCGAGGTATTCAATGATTAAATCGTTGAATACCCCGCTTTTTTCATTTGGCACTGTGACTCTACTGTTGTTTTCCGAAGCATTCCGCTCGCTTTCCGCGGGCGAGCGCCGAGCCTCCTCCTACGCTTCGCTTCGTACGGGGACTCGTCTGTCTCGCTTCCCGCAGGAGTCGAGTGATGCTTCTCCAAACAACGCAATGTATTACACTATTATTTTAGTCACGCTTTCCTTTATAATTAAAGAATAAATGTGCAGGTGGTGCCCCCGATGATTTCAAATCAAGAGACCCTTCATTTAAGTCCATATATGGCAATCTACGATATTGTTGTGCCAAAAGATAATATACTTCGCAAAATCAATGAACTTGTTGATTTTTCATTCATTTTAGAAGAGTTAAAAACAAAATATTGTGTAGACAATGGACGTAATGCCATTCCTCCAATTCGTATGTTTAAGTACTTATTATTAAAAGTCGGATACACATGCCGAACAAGAGGCATTTCAAAATACGGAAGCATTTAAGCAATTAGCCGCAAATCGCTACAAAGTAGAAGCGGAGAATAGTGAATTAAAAAACAGACACGGGTACGATACGGCATCGACTGCGGGTCTATTTGGCATGGAAATTCAAGGTGCTACAACGATATTCGCTGTCAATTTAAAACGGAAGTACTAAACGAAAATGAATAGGAATAGAGTTTAGTTCATATAACTTATCTCAAGCCCTTCTGGACCAAATGACAACTGGAATAAGTACGAAGGATAATAGACCTAGGAATATCTCCTAAGCCTTTCAATCTCCTTATAGTGTCTAACGTACATCAGACCAACTTAAAAAAAGGTAAGAGCCTTACTACAATTTTTAACGCACCTGTTAGCCGTCCATGTAGCGTAAAAACCAGCGTTACACTACAGAGAATGAAAGATTATTTCGTTCTTTCATGGAAGTTGAATAAGGAAAAGTATTAAAAATAAGTAATTACTATCACCTACATAAGTTGTAGTTTCCACTGTTCCATGAATAATTCAGGTTTGAAGATATTTTTCTAATAAAGTTAAAAAGAGCTCGATATCATCTTTGCTAAGATCTCCAATGTTGGCTACCCTAAAAGAATTTAATTGATTAAGTTTTCCAGGATATATCGTTATTCCGTTAGCATATAAATAATCATGCATTTCTTGAAAATTATAATTTTCACTTTCGGGCTCTACTATTGCTGTAATAATTTTTGAATGGTGCTCCACAGGGACGAGATATCTTAAACCAAGTCTAGAGAGGCCTTCTATTAAGGTTTCCCAACATTTAGAATATCGTTCATATCTTTCTTTCACTCCTTCTGCTTTTAATTCTACAATCGCCTGTTTTAGCGCATAGATAGTTTGCACAGGTGGAGTAAAACGCATCTGTCCTGTCTCGATGAAATGGTAATATTGAGAATAAAGATTCAAGTAATAATTTGTCGGCTTTTTCGTTTTTCCTTTTTCTAGTTCGCTTTTTTTTGCTATAACAAAAGAGACTCCTGCCATTCCTTGAAGGTTTTTATTGGAACTAGCCGCCAAATAACTTATGTTCATTTTACTCATATCAATAGGAATAGCTGCAAACGAACTCATTGCATCTACCATCATATTAATCTCATTTTCTTCACAAATGGAGCCAATCGATTCTATATCGTTTAATAATCCCGTTGTTGTTTCATTATGCACGACAGCTAGAAAAGAAACTTTTCGTGGAATTGTTTGAATGAATGAATGTAACTGATCTAATTTAATAGGTTGATCAGGTGGACTTAAAAACTCAATCCAATCCAGCTGATAAGCTTCTGCAATTTCACACATTCTTTTCCCATAGGCTCCATTATTAATGATTACTAAAACCCCATCAGTCATAACTGAACTCAAGATTGACTCTACAGCAGCAGTACCTGAACCACCGAATAAAACGGTTGTGTATTGATTCTCTTCTGAAACTAAATTAGTAATTTCAGAAGTAACAAATTGCAATAATTGGCTGAAGTCATCTTCACGAGGGCAAATATCAGGTACCACTTGTGCGTATTTAACCGTATCTGTTGTAGTAGCAGGTCCGGGATTCAGTAATATATTTCTTTTGATTTTCTTCACGGTACTCCTCCCTTTAATTTTATTTCACTTTTATACGTCGTTCGAATTATCTCCCTCCAACTAAGTTTTAGTACTGTAAAGAGGCTTCTTATAGGCAAGACCAACCTGCTAATATACATTTTCAGAACAATTATTTAATAAATCTTTGTAGACGAGTTTTAACTTCACTTGGAGTTACTTTTGGGCGTCCTAGATTTTGTTTAGATCCCTTTGAGATTTTCAAATAAATAAAAGTCAGCCCTTTTGTCATTTTCCATTCTTGAATACACATTTCAAATTCGTGTAAATTATGGATATAGTATGACTTTTCATAACCGCAAGCTGCAGCAATATCGACAATATTAACATTGTGGGAAACTGTACTTTGCCCTCCAGTTGAATCGTGAACTTGATTATCTAGAAGAATGTGGAGCATATTTTCAGGTTGATAGTAGCCATTTGTAGATAAGCTTCCCATTCGCATAAGGAGGGAACCATCTCCATCAATAACAACTACATCTATATCTTTTCGCGTATGGGCTAATCCTAATCCTAAAGAACCAACACAGCCCATGGAGCCCACCATATATAGATTATTATCCGAATCCTCGACCTCATATAGTTCCCTTCCTGTTTTACCGGTTGTCGCCATTTGTACTGTTTTCATATTTTTGAGTCCATTTATCACTTTTAAAGTGTCAAAACGACTTGGCAGTTCGTCTATGTCTGTTTTTTCACTTTTTATCATGTTTTTATGATTAAGACGTTGCTCTATCTTCAATTTCTCACTTTTAAATGTTTCTTTTCTCACTACAAAAAAGAATGGTTGGTTTACTTCAATCCACTTGTTAGCTTCTTCAAGCTGTCTCTTTGCCTCACTATCATCCTCAGATAAGAATTGCCATTTTATTTGCATGAGATCTAATAATTGTGTCGTAATTTGTCCCATTAATTCATGCTGGGGTTCATCATTCAACCCGGGTTCTCCACGTAGACTAACAAACCCAAGTACAGGTATTTGAAAGGGGTAGTTTAAGGAAGTCAATGGAGAAATACAATTGGTTAGACCAGAGTTTTGCATTAAAACAACTGATTTCCTTCCCCCAAGGTATGCTCCTGAAGCAATTGCTACAGCATCACCTTCGTTGGCTGCAGCAATATATTCACACTCATTTATGGAATAGTTAATAAGATTCTTTAAAAATGAACACGGGACCCCACTGTAAAAATCAAAACCAAGTCTTTTAAGCTCATTTCCAAATTCTTTTGTATTTAACATATCATCACTCCGTTTCGGGTTGTGATTGGTTATTAGTTGGTGGCAAATATTTCTTTTCTGCTTTTTGAAGCTCCTCAGCATCTTGGAGTCTAAAAATCTCTTGCACACTTACGATCGATTTCTCTACTTGAATGAGACTTTCATCTTTTTGGATTTGTTTTGAGATGTTCTGCATAGCAGTGATTGAAGCTCTTAAGTTATGGTTAGCCCAGATTGCCGTACTTATTCCTACTTTTCTGAATTCATTAGTTGGTGTTGTATAATATTTTGTAGGCACAATAACCACTGGATGCCTTCCACTCCATTCCTTCATAAATGCTTCAATTTCTTTAAAATCTGACTTTTTACTATGCACAAGAATTGCATCAGCACCCGCTTTCCTGTAGGCTTCCGCACGTTTAAGGGCTTCATCTAATCCCAAGCCTGCAATAAAAGCCTCGACTCTAGCTACAACCATAAAGTCCTCATCCTCTTGAGTATCTTTCATTGCTTTTATTTTCCCGCAAAATTCTTCAATCGATGCGAGTTGCTGTTTTTCTCCATTAATAAATGAGTTCGTTTTCGGAAAAATTTTATCCTCGATGCAGACTCCAGCAATATCCAATTGTTCTAGTTTTCTAACTAACCTCCGGGCATTATTAAAATTTCCATATCCAGTATCCCCATCTAAGAGAATGGGAATTGTTGTCGTATCACTCATAAATTCAAGTATATCTAATACCTGCGTCCATGATACTTCATTATTATCTCTTACACCCAATGATCCTGATATCGATAGACCACTCGCCCAAATCCCTTTAAAACCGACTTCCTCTACAATTTTTGCGGAAAGACCGTTATGGGCTTCCATTAAAAATTCAAGTTTGTCTGAATATATTATTTTTTTTAATTTGGTCGTTTTTTTCAATATCTTCCATCTCCTTACCCAACATGTCATATTATCATATGACTAAAAGTAAAGATTAACAGGGCAAATACATTAGAAACTAATGATTTTGAAATCGAAAATGGATATATAAAGAACAATCATAAGGCTACTTTTCTAGTGTAGTAAATTTTTTTTGGGACTCTAGCAGAAAAATGGGAGAGATTAATCGCGTAACCAAGTCCCACTCACCCATGCAAGATAAATCTATTTACATACAATACAGTAACCTCCATAAGTGGTGAGGGCTACATTATGAATACAAAAGAAATAAAAATATCTTACTAAATGAGGTGAATTCATTGAAAAAGGGACTTGGAAAATGGGAGCAATTCTTACTTTTAAATCAAAATCCTTTAACAACTAACTTCATTCCAGAATCAACACTTTACAGTCTTGAAAACCTAATCGATATATTAAATAGGTATGAGTATGTTTATGTGAAACATACTAGCACTGGACAAGGAAGAGCAATTTATAAAGTCTACAAAAGAAAAGATGGACACTATTGTTTTAACGGATTTACCATGCAAGGTGAAGAAATAAATATGTGTGTGGCGGCAATTGAGGATTTCCATCAAGTTCTACATCCATATGAGAAACACAATAAATTAAGCGGAAATTATATTATACAGGAGGGAGTCATGAGTCTAACCCCTGATGGGCATTCAATATCCATTCGTGTTCATGTTCAAAATCTAAAGGGAGAATGGAGAATTGGTGGGATTTACGGAAGGATCGCAACTGAGGATCATGGGATTGTCAATTCAAATCGGGGTTCTCAAGTAATACCGATTGACGAATTACTATCTGATTATATGATGATGGATAATACAAAGAAAGATAAAACAATAGATTCTCTAAAAGAAAATTCAATTTTAGCATCTGAAGTAATAGCATCCTACTTTCCTTGTAGAGAATATGGCATTGATTTCGGAATAAATCTTGAAGGAAAACCTATATTATTTGAAGTAAATACAACGCCAAGCATAAGTAGCTTTGCCAAAATTGATAAGGCGATCTGGAAGAAAATTGTTGAGATTAGGAAAATGCAAAATGAAGGCTAAGTCTGAATTGTAGTTATTTTTCATGTTAGTCACCCTCATTTTCTATTCAATAGATTTATATTTATAGGAAAGAAGAAACTAATTGCATCCGTTACTTGTGAAAGGATTAGGAATTTATCTTTAAGTAAAAATAGATTAAGGCTGGATAGACACGATATGAATCAACTAACTATTGGAGGCGATTCAGCAGGTGCTCAAATTGCCTGCCTCAAGAACCTAAATTACAGAGATGGCTGAAAAACAAGGAATTGCAAGAGAAGAATTAGAAGAATATTTTGTAACCACAACGAAATGGGAAATAGCGATTTTTCAGACAGGAATCCTATATATAAAATAATCTATTGTTTGGTGTAGCTTTTTAATACAGTTTGATCAAAATATTGCATATGCCTATATTTTACGGCAAATCAAAAGAATCCATTTTGAAAAAACTTTGATCAAAATGGATTTTTACTTTATCGTTTTATATGTGTATAAAAAGTTTTATCATTTTTGTGATTTAAACCAATCAATTATACTCAGCATAATTCCGTGGCATCCGCCAGACTTGTATACAATTCCTACTTCCGATAAGCCATAACCATGATGTTTCATATGTATTGGTGTCATCAACATGATAGCAACCATTACGATCTGAGTAAGTACCATCACCGTTGCACCGACTGTAAGACCTCTTTTATTGATAGCTTTTTCACTTAGGGATCCCATCTTATTTCCATATTCATTCTCTTCGTCTGTCCGCTTCTATCATTCTTGCTATTTCTAATGGGTCGGGACGCAACATAACAAACAGGACAAGACCTGCTAAAATAAATGCTGTTGCTGATAATATAAATGGACATGCAAGTACCGGAACACCAATGGATACAGCAAATTTCACCATAATATCTACTAAGTTTGGCCCTGCCACACCCCCTTAAGTAACCATTTTATAAACCGAACGCTAACAAAGGAATCTTTTTAAATACATAAAACAATCAATGCTAACATTAGACTTAATTATTGATTTAGGATTAAAAGTTCGCCTTTGTTTTTATTAGGACCGACTGTTTAAAAATAATATTTCTATGTTATATTCTGTGATCCTTTTGGAAGTTTAGATAAAAATGGTTTGCATCGTTGTATACTCCAAATTTATATCCTTGCTCCTTATAAAATTTAATGATTTCAGGAAGCGCTTGTAATGTTTGTGATTTTTCATGCATCAAAACAACTTCTACATCTTCTGTTGTTTGTCTTTTTACATTTTCTATTATCTGATTTGGATTATCTTTTAATTCCCAATCACGAGAATCAATTGTCCAATCCCATACTCGTATATCAGATTTTGCAATTTGATTGCGAATTTCTTTACTCTTCAATCCTGGTGCAGAACCATACGGTGGGCGAACTAGTTTAGGATTTGTACCTGTAATATCATGTATAAGAGCTAACGTTTCTTTCATCTCTGATACAAATTGTCCTTTTTTATATAGTTTATCACTATTGTGTGACATACTATGTGCTCCAATATAATGTCCCTCTATTACTGCTCGTTTTACATTTTCCTGATAATTCGTATTTTGTAAATTACCACCTATCATAAAAAATGTTGCCTTAATATTTTGTTCCTTTAGTACTTCTAAAAATTGACTTGTTAATGCAGTAGGACCGTCATCAAATGTTAAATAAACAACTTTCCCAACTGGCTTTCCATCCGGTATTTCTTGCTTTTTTGGTGATGATTCATTTAGCTTTTCATGTAGTTGCGTATCCGTTGGAATAGAGTTGCTCTTTCCAATTAAAGAGAATATGAAAAAAGATATTGCTAGAGCAATTCCTAATGATATTACCACCTTAGTTATTACATTTATTTTATTCCTTGATTCTTTCATTATTTGTCTATCCTTTCTCTATTGACTATTAATATTAATTGTTAATAACGCTAACCCTTTCTTCGTGGATTCATTATTTTCAACCGTTTATTACAATAATTAGCTTAATAGAGAAAGATAAAGATAAAATGTAGATAATGTCGAAATCAGTTAAAGAATAATCCATTGTATTTACACTTTTAAATTATTCTCAAATTCAAAAATCACTAATTAATTTCCAATAAATATATGTGTATTGCGTTACATTTAATATATCTATACTAAAAAAATACTATTCTTCCTTGTTATACTATAGAAAGAATAGTGTGTTTGTTAGTAAGCAATAATTAATGCCATTCACTATACCAATTTGCGTTTTTCCCTTGGATTAATCACATCATTTATGCCTATTAATCACTTGTCATAATTCCCCGCTCATAAATAATATTTCACTTTTTTTCTTTATAAATAACTAAGGGATATGATTTTTTTATTCATCTTCCATTTTGCTTGACTGTGCTCGGGAAAGTGCCAAAGTTGCTACAATAGCGTATTTTAACTCCTAATGCGCCTATCTAGGTAACTGAAAAAAGAATCCTCCTCTGTGTCAAATATATATTCTTCTACATTTAGATCCGTTTTTAAAACAAGTGTATTTTTAGGAGATTCAATTACTCATGATCTTGTTTTATTGGACGAGGCTAATGTAGTAAGTGCTATGGGGAAATCAATTGGAGATGCTCATAAAGATGTTGAGCAAGTAGTTAACCAAAAGCCGAACGAAGATAAATATCCTATCGCTTACACCCGTTACATAGGAACGTGCGCATAATGTATTGCGCTATCATAATATTAATGATTTTAATGAAGGTTTTAAAGCGTTAGCGAAAAACGAACGAGTAAATTTCATCGACTTATCTCCGATATTCAAAAGATCTGTATGTGAAGGACTGCATACATTTTAAGCCTGAATTTTACTCAATTTGGTTGGATTACTTAAAAAATAAATTGAAATAAACCCTAAAAGGCATACAAAATACAGTGTGTATTATTTAAAACTAATACAAAAGGAAGCGAACTAATGCTACAAGCAATAATTCACTTCCTTTTTATTTATCACAACTCAAATTCTCTAAATTGATTAGCTTCCGAATAATTATTTAGAGATAGCAACATTATATTTTTTAAAGTTCCCTTCCTTCACTTTGTCTATTCTTTAAATGATTTATATCTTATCTGCATCTTATCTTTACCCCTAACAATTAATCTATATTTTGTAAACGACATGCTTATGCAAGTGACTATCGCTTACAAAATATAGGATTTGAGAGGAAGAAAAAAATGTTAAAGAAAGTATGTACTTGTTTAATGATGGGGGCTATTGCACTAACCTCCGCAGCTTGTGTAGATAATGGGACTGAAAAAACTTCGAATACAGTCACACAAAATACAGCTCATGAAAAAAAATCGGATGACATATATAAATCTATTTTTAAAAATAGTTTATTTTTTGGAGATTCTATTACAGAAGGAATTAATTACCAAGAATTAATCGATGATACAAATGTTATCGCTGATGCAGGTAAAGTTACAGTTATAGCCATAGAAGAAGATGTTGAAAAAGTAGTAGAAAAAAAGCCAGAACACATTTTTATGAGTTTTGGTATTAATGATTTACTGATGAGAATGGATCTTAAGGGTAACCCTATCGATAATCCAGTCAAGTATTCAATAGATAATTATTCCAAACTAATACAAAAAGTAAAGGAAAAACTTCCAAATGCAAATATCCACATTTTATCTGTAACACCTGTTACAGATAAAGCATTACAGGAGTATCCACAATATAAATATATTAATGATTATAATACGAAACTTAAAGAATTAGCAAAAGCTGAAAAAGCAGAATACATTGATTTATCCCCAATTTTTGACAAAAACACAGATTTACATGATGAAGATGGAGTACACTTTAAAGCTAATTATTATACGCAGCTACTCGACCTTTTAAAGATTTCTGTTAAGTAGTGGCCATAGATAAAAAATTTACAGTTCTATTAGAGGGACTGTAAATTTTTTCAAAAGTAAAGTTTAACTATTTAGGAGGTGACGAATCTTGGTATTCAGTAGCTTAATTTTTCTTTATCTATTTTTACCATTAGCAATTCTTTTATACTATATATCCCCTAAGGTTCTTCGGAACTTTGTATTATTTGGAGTCAGTCTAATTTTTTATGCATGGGGTGAGCCAGTATATATAGTAATTATGATATTCTCTACCCTATTTGACTATGTAAATGGAGTACTTATAGACAAATATAGAAGTCATAAGGGTATTTCAAAAGCTATATTCATTAATTCAATCATAATAAATTTAGGAATACTTGGATTCTTCAAATATTATGGTTTCGTAGTGGACAACATCAATACCATTTTTAACTTAAATATTCACGTTGAGACTCTCCCACTCCCAATTGGAATCTCTTTCTATACATTTCAAACCATGTCTTATGTGATAGACGTATATTTAGGTAATGTACCTGCACAAAGAAATATTATTTCTTTCGGTACTTATGTAACGATGTTCCCACAACTTGTCGCTGGGCCAATTGTAAAATACAGCGATATTGATAAACAATTACAAGATAGAAAAGTAACATTAGATCGTTTTGGCGAAGGAATGGAACTATTTATTAGAGGACTTGCACTAAAAGTACTTTTAGCTAATAATATAGGACTTCTTTGGACAAGTGTTAAAACAACGTCTATGTCAGAACTTACTATTCTAACAGCATGGCTTGGGATTATTGCTTTCGCCTTCCAAATTTATTTTGATTTTAGAGGTTATTCAGCTATGGCTCAAGGTTTAGGGAAAATGTTTGGTTTTGATTTTCCGGAAAACTTTAACTATCCCTATATATCCAAAAGTGTCACCGAATTCTGGCGTAGATGGCACATCTCATTAGGCTCTTGGTTTAGAGAGTATGTATACATCCCTCTTGGGGGGAATCGGTCAGGATTACTCAAACAGCTTAGAAATTTGTTTATAGTTTGGTTCTTAACAGGATTATGGCATGGAGCTAGCTGGAATTTTGTTGTTTGGGGGCTGTATTTTGGATTATTTGTAACATTAGAAAAGCTATTTCTTTTAAAATGGCTTAAAAATAGAATGCGTGTTATTGCACATGTGTACACACTTATCATCGTATTAATTGGATGGGTATTTTTTGAATTTGATAACTTATCAGTAGCAATTAGTTACATTGGAACAATGTTTGGCTTTAATCAAACTGCTTTCTTGGATAAGACTACACTCTATTATTTAACAACTAATTTTACACTATTTTGTATCTTAGCAATTTGTTCAACACCATTCCCCAAAAAAGCATTTGTATATTTAAGAGAAAAATTGAAATTGCCAGGTGCTATTTGTATTCCAATCTTTTATGTAATACTAGTAGGTCTGTCAACTGCATATTTAGTAAACGACACATATAATCCATTCCTATATTTTAGATTTTAATTTTTATCTATAGAACATAGATATCATATTTAGTTTGAAAGAGGTGAATTGCTTGAATCAGTACGAAAAAATATACAAATACACAATGGCGGGTTTGTTGTCGCTATTTATAGGTGGCATGTTCATTATTAATTTATTAACTCCAAATAAATCATTTTCAGAATCAGAGAATAGAAACTTAGAACAGTTACCAACGTTCTCTGTTCAAAATCTTTTAGATAAAAAATTCACTCCTAACTATGAAAAATATATTTCTGATCAGTTTGCATTTAGAGATCTTTGGATAAGCATGAAATCTGATATAGATCGAACAATAGGAAAAAAAGAAAATAACGGAGTATATATCGGTAAGAATGGTTTTTTACTTCAAAAATTTAATAAACCTGAAGATCAAGATATGAAAAGTAAAATTGAAGCAATAAATGATTTTCATCTTGCAAATCCAAATGTGCAAAAGCACGTCATGTTGGTACCTACGGCAATTAGTATTTTAGATAATAAACTTCCTAATTATGTTTCTCATGATGATGAGGTTACGTATATTGATAAAGTAAAGAAATCCTTGGATAAGGAAATCAATTTTATTGATGTATATCCTATATTGAGTTCAAAAAAGAATGAATATATATATTATAAAACCGATCATCATTGGACTACTAAAGGCGCGTATTATGCATACCTAGAGTTGAGTAAAAATATGAAATTTACTCCTACCCCAAAAGAGTCTTTCAACATAAAAAAAATTACTAATAGTTTCTATGGTTCACTATATTCAAAAGCAGGTTTTAGACATATAGATCCTGATAGCATTGAATTATACGAGCCTAAGGAAGCTATCAATTACAAAGTGGAATATGTCGATGAAGATAAAACCTCTAGATCCCTTTATGAGATGAATAACATCAAGAAAAAAGATAAATATACTGTCTTTTTCAACGGAAATCATCCATTAGTGAAGATAACAACTGACAATACGAATGGAAAAAATTTATTAGTTGTAAAAGATTCTTATGCAAATGCCTTACTTCCTTTTTTACTATCTCATTTTAGTGAAATTTATGTAATTGATCTTAGATACTATAACGATAACCTAAATATGTTTATACAAAAAAACAAAATCGATGAAATGCTACTGCTTTACAATGCAAATACTTTCTTTGAGGATTCATCTATAACTGATTTATCCGAATAAACGACAAGGAGAATTAAACCTATGAGAAATTTAATAAAATCTTTTAATATAAAATCTGTTATAACTATTTTTATTTGTACTATTACTCTAGTAGTTTTAAGTGGTTGTTCTGGAAAACAAGAAACATCTGGTAATCTTTCTGCTATAGAAATAGGAGAACAAATTGGTCACGCTACTAACTTAGAAGAAATGAAAGAAGGAGATAATAAAAAACTTCAAAAGTTATATAACATAAATACTGATGAAGTTGAAAATTTTGTTCTATTTACTGCCCCTACAAACATTAAAGCGGATGAAATTGCTGTGATTAAAGTGAAAGATATGAAAAATATAGACAACATGAAAGAGAAAATTTTAAATAGAATCGAAAAAAAATCAAAAAGCTTTAAAGACTATCTACCAGAAGAATATTTCTTAATAGAAAAACATGTTTTAAAAACCAAAGATAGCTATATTCTCTTAGCTATTTCAAAAGACTCTGATGAAATAGAAAAAACCTTTGATAAAGCCCTTAAATAAAATTGACTAAAATAGAGAGTGTTCCCCACTCTCTATTTTTTCTTGTATTAAGGACTTACCACAGCGATAATGTATTTAAATGCTTATATAGCTATTCATCTTTGCTTCTTTTACTATACAGCCTGACCACTTGAATTCCTTTTTAATCAACTGCTTTTTATGCCTTCTCTTCCCCAGTTTTAATGGTATTTCTTCAATCCATCGGTATTAACGGACTTAATCAATGAGGTTTCTTTATGTGAATTCACTCATAAAGAAGAAGCCCTGTTAACAATGAATAACTAAAAATGTTAAGACGGCGAAAACTAATTAAGAGAATGACTGACAAGTGAAGGAAATATTCCGTACAATACTCATAATTTAAAAGGGTTATTTACAAAGGTAGTCGAGTTTAAAAAAAGAAATAAATCAAATGATAAAACAGTATTTATAATATGTTATATAACCTACCTATATACCTATATAGATGAATTGTATGGAAAAATCGAATGAACAGTTAAACATAAGAAAGGAAACAATAAAACTTTTCATGGTATTACATTTTGTCTTTACTCTAACAAACCACAATTTTATATCAATACATTCGATAACGTAGTAGAGGATTTAGAAAACTTCCTTAAACTCTTTAAAGAAACTTTTAATATAAATGCGCTTATTAGTATGTACAAAAACGCTCGGTTAACTATGTACATTTTTGATTCCTACTGTATATTACAACTTTACATGGAGGGGCGAGCATGATAACCTTGTTCGGTCAGCCAGCCCTTGTAATAGCGGGCTTTTGGCTGCCGAATCATGTGAGTAGAGGTCTCCATGTTAAGTTGTAATTATTCATACATATGTATAGAGGAGCGCATTTTGAGCGAAAGTGTACATGCTTAGACAAGCAAAAATGTACATTTCGATACAGACATTTATACTTTAATACCCTCGATTCTCTATCAATGCACTATTTAAATTTATTCGAGGGTAAATTTGAAGCTGAAAATGAAGCACAATCTATCCTAGCTGAAATCGAATCAGAATATCATGGAGATTAAAGATTTCCTTAAGTGACTGTGCAGTTAACTCTACTATTAATTTTCTTCATTTGAGCAATATAATATTCAACATACAAAAAATACAATTCTTTCTGATTAAATCATAGAAAGAATTGTATTTTTAATTTAATTATTTTGTTAACTAATAAAATACTCAATAATACCATCAACAATACCCAGTTGTGTTTTTGCTTGAAATTCTGGTGAATTCATTCTTCTTTCATCATCCTCGTTAGAAGTAAATCCTAACTCAATTAAAATTGCTGGTGAAGAATTTGCCCTTAAAACAAGAAAATCACTACCTTGAACACCTCTGTCCCGAGTATCTATTTTTTTATTAAAAATAGATTTTTGCACAATTTTAGCTAATTGCTTATCTTTTCTTTTATTAGCTCCATAATGAGTTGTTATTCCTTTTACATTTGTATCCTCAAAAGCATCATGGTGAATGCTGATATAAAGATCCGCTGAATGGTCTTTCGCTACATTGACACGTGTTTGTAATTCTTCTTTTTGATTCGTTTCTGGAAGTAAACTAGTATCATGTTCACGTGTTAAAATAACTTTTGCATCCGTTCTATCTTCTAGCTCTTTTTTTATATTTTGAGCTACTTTTAAATTAAGGTTTTTTTCAATTGTTCCTAGGAACTTTCCTTCTGTCCCTTTATCTCTTCCACCATGCCCCGGATCAATTACAATTGTTTTTCCACTCAAGCGCAAATCTTCTTTTGATATATTTTTCTGTCCTTTAGCACTTATCAAGCTAAAGCCTGTCCCTATTATTAACATTATTATTATAAACAATATTGCTCTTTTATTCATTTCAACAATCTCCTTATCAGTTTTCAATTCATTTTCTAATGAAAATATTAATGAATACTGATAAAGATAAAATGCAGATAAGATCGATTTTGTTTAAAATTAAAAAACGTGTAAAATTAACATCTACACGTTTTTCTTTAAATAGAAGTAAAATAATACTCCATCTTCAGTATTTGATACACCATATTGTACACCATGTAACTCTAAAATATTTTTTGAAATAGCAAGCCCCAATCCTGTCCCACCTTTAGAACGTTGACGGGAGGTATCCCCTCTATAAAAACGATCCCATATTTTCTCTAAATGTTCTGGAGCGATATGTGTTCCTTTGTTCTCTACACGCACCTTCACACGTTCTTCTTCTTCAATAGTTGAAATAATAATATTTTCGTTTTCTGGTGTATATCGAATAGCATTGGTAATAAAATTCGTAATAACCTGTTCAATTCTATTTTGATTTGCAACTACTTCAATTTTAGAAAGATACTTACGAACATGCAATTGCTTATTTGTTATGTCTAAAGCTACTTGCTCGTATATATACTCTATAATCTCATCAATAAAGAAAACATCCATTTCCATCTTATACGTACCGGACTCAAATTTTGCTAGCTCCAGCATATCAATAATAAGCGTATCCATCTTATCTACTTCTTTTGACATTGCCTTAAAGTAATAATCTTTTTTATTACTAGCGACTCCGTCTTCCAAAATGGAAATACAGCTTTTCATGATACTTAAAGGCGTTTTTAATTCATGTGAAACACCGGCAATAAATTCTTTACGTGTATTTTCTAATTGTTTTTCTTTCTCAATATCTTCTTGTAGCTGAATAATATACGAATTCAAAGTTTTTGAAAGTGTATTAATATTGTGCGATAAATCGCCAATTTCGTCTTTGGTAGTAATAGGTATCATTTCCGAAAAATCTAAATCCGCGATTTTTTTTGTAGTATTATTTATTTGTAACAATGGTTTAGCAATTTTTTTGGAGTAGTAGAATGATACTAAAACGATAAGAATCAATACAAATATAATTAAATATACATAATAATCTTGAATCATCTGTACAGCTTCATCAACTGGTTGTAATGATGTCATAGCAAAAATATAATTTGTTTTACCATTTGAATCTTTTGTCGGTTTAATTATTATTTTATATTTAACACCATTCTCCTCATAATCCATTATTTCTGTAGAATCAACATTATTATGATTTTCATTCATAATTAAATTCACTTGAAACTGTTTTACCCTATTTAGCAATAAGCGATTGGTATAAAGAAAGTTTGTCCCTACAGTGCCCTGTGGCAATTGTACTCTCTTAATACTACCTACTAAATATATTTGTGAGTCTGATTTTGGAGTAGTTTCTGCAGTTTGTTTTCCATATAACATTTCTGATAGTTGCTTATTCTCTAGAACAACATTCCCATTTTCAACTGTTAAAATTGCAGGAACTATTGTTTCACCTTTTTGTACTCCATCAATAACGATTTGATTCCCCTGCTCTAAAAGAAACACAGTTCGATGTATATCTTCTAAATCGATAAAACTATACAATGGGATATGAATTACACGATTAGAGAAATTCTTGTTTTGAGAAGGATCTAATTGTATTTCTAAAGAAAAATCATTTGCAGTTTTAATATTTCCTAAACTATCTAACGTTGTTATCCATGATGTATTTTCTTGGTAGAAATTTTGTTCCAATTCTTGAATCGTTTTAGAATCATACTCAGCCTTTACATATGCTTTTTCAAAAGACTCAATACTTGTTTTAATATCATTGACCTTTCTGTTAGCATAATATTGCTTAAAAAACAGGGTTTGTCCAATAAAAATAGTAATTAATATAAGTGTACATAATGCTGTTGTTAGCAAAAATAATTTTAATACAATTCCTTGTTTCATACATTCCCCTCAAATTTATAACCAGCCCGGACAACAGTTACAATACAAGTTGCTTTATGTCCTAATTTATGACGTAAATTACGGATATGACTGTTGACTGTACGATCATCCCCAGCAAATTCATAACCCCAAATTTTAATTATTAATTGTTCTCTCGTAATAATAATCCCTCGATTTTGCATTAAATACGTTAATATTTCAAATTCGGTATGTGTCAGATTTATAGTTCCCCCATCTACAGTTACTGTACGAGAGGGAAAATGTACATGGATGCCGTTACTAGTTAAAATATCTTCATTTAATCCATTATCTGCAGAAGAATATCGACTTTCAATTAATCGTTTCGCTCTTGCTAATAAAATTGGTGGACTATAAGGCTTTGTAACATAATCATCTGCCCCCAGCTCAAAACCAAGTAATGTATCATCTTCATCCACACGAGCCGTCAATATAATAATGGGTACATCGGATGATTTACGTATTCTTCTACAAACAGACCATCCATCTAACTCTGGCAACATAATATCTAAAATAATTAAATGTACTTCGTGTTCTTCAAATATGGTTAAAGCTTCTTTTCCATCTGCTGCTTCTAACACATCGTAACCTTCATTTAATAAATAATCTTTAACTATTTCACGTAAAATATCTTCGTCTTCTACAATTAAAATTGTTTTTTGCATTATTTTTCTCCAATCTTTCTCTTATAATTACATTATTTTTTATTTCTATACTTTTCAATTTATAAATTTTACTATGCTTTTCCTCTAAATTCATTGTATCAAAATGAGTTATAGATATATTAAATTTAAATTCTACAGAAAATACTAAAAAATAATTAGAAATTTTACCATTGTTCTATTACGGCATGCATTTTATTTTTTAAGATTCTTTTAAAATTTGCAATATAAACATATAATATCTAGAAAATGTTATCCATTTACAATTAGAGGTACATTGTTATATCCAAAATTTCACATAAAAATGTCTACTTTTCCAATAAGCAGACATTTTTCTAAATCATATAATAATACTTTATTGGGAAATGTATTGGCGCAATTTTATTTTTGCTAAGTCTTTTGATTTGGATTCAGAAACATCCATATTTGCCACCTGAATTTGACCTTTCTCCATATCCAACTCAAATATGTTTAAATACAAAGCCCGGATAGCTTTACTATTCGTAAAATTTTCCGGGCTTCTTGTTATTTAGTGAGGTTTTGTCCCAACACCTTCTTACATAACTTCTAATTTACTTATGTGCGATTTTCTATTATGCTCAACGATTTTTTGAGTGACTAATGTAAAAATAAATATTAAACCTACAGTTGTTGCCATCATTCCTGCAATAGACGTATCCCAAAGCTTCGCTAAATAGTATCCCATTACGGATGCTAAAGCACCAAAGAGCATACTATAAATAAACATTTGTTTAATCGTTTTGCTAATTAAATAGGAAGTTGCTGCTGGTCCAATCAACATCGCTACAACTAAAATGGCACCTACACTATCAAATGCAGCAACTGTGGTAAAAGAAATAGAGGTCATAAATCCATAATGAAGGAACATAACTGGAATACCAATAGAGGCAGCATAAATTGGATCAAATGTTGCTAACTTCATTTCTTTAAAGAATAGAAGAAGAAAACCTATATTAATCATTAACACGAATAGTAGCATCCAGACAGCCTTTGGCATTGTAATCGACAGCAATGTCCATTTATCCCAAGGTACAAATGCAATTTCACCCATCAATACATGTTCAACATCTAAATGAACATTGCCAGCAAATAATGTAATCAGTAAAACACCTGCAGCAAACAAAGAAGTGAAGACTACTCCAATTGCGGCATCCTCTTGAATGCCAGATGAATGTAGCAATTGTACAAGGTAGGCTGTCAGTATGCCCGCAATCGCCGCACCAATAAGCATCCAAAAACCATTTAATGTTTGGGTAATAATATAAGCCATGACGATGCCAAACAATACTGTATGACTAATCGCATCTGCTATCATCGACATTTTTCGTAAAATTAGAAAGACACCTACAATCCCGCATGTAATGCCGACTAATATGCCGGTAAAAACAACCCAAAATTCAATCAACCTAACTCACCTTGCTTTCTAAACTGCATTTTCCTACGATATTTATTAAATTGCCCAGCTGGACTAATGAAATAGGAAATAAAGAAAATGACAGCTGCTACTAATACAATAATAGGACCTGTCGATAATCCTGTTCGTATTGAGCTAATAAAGGTTCCAGTAATACCTGACACTCCACCAATTGCTGCACTAAGTACAAGCATTGAGCTCAGCTTTCTTGTCCATAATTTAGCACTAGCGGCTGGAATGATTAATAATGCCGACATTAAAATTACACCCACTGCCTGTATGCCTGTGACGATAGTCATGACAATTAAAACAGTTAGGGTAGCTTTTAAAGCTTCAATCGGTAAGCCAATTCCCTTGGCATAAACAGGGTCAAAGATAAGGAGCTTCCATTCTTTATAAAGAAGCAGACTGACCACAATAATTATGGTTGCACTTAAAAGCAACCACATTAAATCAGCTTTTGTCATCGTCGCTGCTTTCCCAAAAATAAAATTATTTAGACCACTTTGATTGCCTAATGGACTACGATTGACAACTGTTAAAAATACAACGCCAATCCCAAAAAATACAGTTAAAACTAACCCAATCGCTGCATCTGCTTTCAATTTCGAAAAAGAAACAATCCATTGTATACAATACACAGACAAAGCAGATGTAATGCCCGCTCCAAGCATTAAAATAGGTAATTCTTTTTGCCCTGTTAATAGAAAGGCAAGTGCGATTCCTGGTAGTGCAGCATGTGCCGCCGCATCGCCTACCAAACTTTGCTTTTGCAGGAAGGAGAAGGTCCCAGTTATACCTGCAGCTATTCCAAGTAACATCGTACCGACTAGTACCCACAGCAAGTTACCACTTAACATATTCTCCCTCCTTATACATTTTGCAGCATGAATAGTTTACCACCATAAGTTTTTTGTAATTGCTCCGGTGTAAAAACATCTTCTGTTGCTCCTGATGCTAAAATTGTTTTATTTAAAAGAATTGTATAATCAAAGTATTCTTTTACTGTTTGTAAATCATGATGTACGACAAAAATACTTTTGCCTTGAGTTTTTAAATCTTTTAAAATATCGATTATCGTTTTTTCTGTAGCAGCATCTACCCCTGCAAATGGTTCATCTAAGAAATAAATATCTGCATTTTGGGCTAGCGCTCTTGCTAAGAACACCCGTTGCTGTTGTCCGCCAGAAAGTTGACCGATAGAACGATCAGCGAAATCTTGCATGCCTACACTAGCAAGAGCCTGTTGTGCTAAAGTTTTATCCTTCTTAGTTGGTCTTTTAAATAATCCAGTATGTCCGTAACGTCCCATTAGTACAATATCAAGAGCATTAGTTGGAAAATCCCAATCTACAGCATTGCGTTGAGGTACATACCCAACTACTAAGCTTTTTGGTTCAAAAATTTTCCCGAGAATTTCAACTCTTCCTACCTTATTCGGTAGTTGATTTAAGATGGCCTTTAAAAATGTAGATTTCCCCGCTCCATTTGGACCTATAATCGCTGAGAGATGTCCAGTAGGAACTGAAACACAGGCATTTTCTAATACTGTTTTCTTATCATATGCGACTGATAAATTTTCAACTGTTAATGCATTCATATTTTTTCACCTACTTCAATGAATTGACGATTGTATCGATGTTATGTTGATACATACCGATATATGTACCTTCTTTTGTTCCCTCAGCACCCATAGCATCCGAGAACAATTCTCCACCAATCACAATGTCATGACCTTTTTCTTTTGCACCTTCAATAACAGCTTTCATTGCTTTATCGGAGACACTTGATTCAATAAAAATGGCTTTAATTTTGTTTACCACTAAAAAGTTCACCATTTCTTGCACATCTTTCACACCATATTCTGAATCTGTACTTAGCCCCTGTAAGCCACGCACTTCAAATCCTTGACTTCTACCAAAATAATTAAACGCGTCATGGGCTGTTACTAATATACGCTGCTTTTCTGGGATTTCGTTTACTCGATCCTTTGCATATGTTTGTAATTCATCAAGCTTTTTCAAATAAGCTTCCTCATTTTTTTCAAATTCCTCTTTATATTGCGGATATTCTTCCTGAAGTTGGTCTCCGATTGCCTGTACGACTCCTTTCCAAAGTTCAATATCAAACCAAATATGTGGATCATGTATCAAAGTTTCATCATCACTAACGAGTAGATCCTTCTTATTTAATTTTTCACCAACAGCGAGCACAGTTTTGTTTTTTGACATTTGCTCAAAAATATCAAGCATTTGCCCCTCTAGATGTAATCCGTTATAAAAAATAACTTCTGCTTTATCTAATTTTGACAAATCACTTTGTGTAGCTTTGTATAAATGGGGATCTACCCCTGGTCCCATCAAAGCTGTTACCTTTAAATGATCGCCGCTAATTTCTTTAATTGCATCTGCAATTTGACCAGTTGTTGCAACCACAACTCCTTTCTTTTCACCCTCTACTTCAGTAGAACAACCAAATAGCAATAGTGAAAATGATAAAACAAGTACTCCTAAAAAGCGTTTCATAAATTTCAATACCTCTTCTTTCTCTTTATATTTTAGGCATAATCCGTAGTTGATATGATCAATCTGACAACTAGACATCTTTAAAGGGCAATATCGCGCTACTTCCTGTTATCACTTTTTTCAGAAGGTCAATTGTTTGCTATACCCCCAAATCGCATGCTGTCAACATCTAGTTCATATCACCAGTAGCCTATTTTATCTGATTTTTTTACAAGCTGTCGCCAGCTTATCAATTATCATCATTCCCGCTTCGACAGACTCGAACGTTTTCTACAAAATGTTAAAATCGGTGAAATATCTCACGAAAAAAATGTAAGCTTCAAATTACCAAATTCTTTCATTTACACATTTTTATTTCCTTGATGATATTTTGTTTCCTTAAAGAAAAATATATGCCCAATACGAAAAAAAATCAACCCCTTTACAAAATTTTCTCGAAAGAAAGTTTTTTCTTCTGAAAATTTACACATATTTTACTTTTGCCTAGCACAAAAATGGCTAGGATAATATATAACTGCTCAAAACATTAAAAAACGCGAGAAATCAATTTTAGAAACATTGATTTTTCGCGCTTTACGAATTCATTTTGAAAATACTTAAGTTCCAGCCTTTTTTATATTTCTTTCATTATTGTGTAACACTTGAATTGAAATCATCTAAATATGGTAAAGTAACTATCAATCCTTATTCCAATCTTTCAACAAGGAATTATAATGACCTTATACAAAAATCCCTAAATCCCGTAATACTTTTTATAAAAATTTAAGACTTCTTCTACATTAAAATCCTCAAAATCTTCTTTACATTTCCATAAATAGCTTAATTCTTTCTTTGCCTCTAAAGTATCAATTTTTTGGAGATACCCCAGTGTCTTTTCTAATCCTGCACCACATAATAGTTGAACATCAATATAACTATGTGTATCAAAGTCCTTTTCCTTTGCTCTCCAAATTAACAGAGTATCGTCAACATATCCTAAAGCAAATAATTGAATACATAGTGTTTTTATGTATTCATTATTTTCCGATGATTCGTTCTCTATTTCTTCTTTTAATAAATTTCGGATTCTATCCACAAAATCAATCTCAGGTACTAAACCAAAATTTTTTAAAAGTTCTTCAGTTCTATCCATAAATCACAATTCCCCCCTATTTTCCATTTGAAGAACTATATTCTTCAAAAAAATCATTGTACTCCTTCTTGAACTAACCTGTTTCGGTAGTTTAAGTACATTTCTTCACAATCATTATAGTGATATTAACATAAATATCCAATAAGAAATCAACTACCCCATAAGAATCTAATGGAATTTAAGAAGGGTTTCATATTTCACTAATTACCACCACTTATAAAGCCATTTGTTACTCCGAAACTTTCCTAAGTGTTACTGTTTAATAACCATATTTAAAAATAAAATCTTCTGCTGTGGGATTTTTAGGTAGTTTCTTTCCTGTTGAGTTACGTTCAAGTCTGCTGGCACTCTGAGTAGCGAAAGCCCAACAAAAGAATCTTAAATGACCCTATCATGTTATTCATTGATCCCCTTCATCCCTCCATTATTTCAGCTATTGCCTTTACAGGAATCGGCACCTTTATGTCTCTCGGAAATCCAGGGTTATCTGAGATGACTAATCCCTTTTCCTACACTTACATTTCTTCTCCTGAAAATAAACAAGAAGAAAAACATCTTTTAGAAATTAATAAAAAGTTAAAAGAAGCTGAATTTTCATATCGTACAGTGACAGTTGCTCCTAAAGAAATTCAAAACAATCTCCTTGTTTTTAGTTTAACGGATTTTAACCATATCGCTACTATACTTGGACAACCTAAAGAAGCTCTTAAAGATGACAATCAAACCATATTAGTTCCTACTACAGTTGCTGAGCTAAAGAAATTCAAAGATAAAGAAAATATTAATAAAACCATCGACTTAGTTCAAAAAGATACAGATATTCATTTACGTGTCAAAAAAACAGTTCCCTACCTTGGATGGGATGGAAAAGACGCTGGTGAAAGAATGATAGTTGTTTCTGATAAAATGTTTGAAAAAATCCTACCAAGTCAGAATGAGGGTACACAATTGAATTATCATTTGTTTACTATCAAGGATTGGGAGAAATCAGAAGCAGTCACTAAACAATTAGAGAATGCTTTTCCTATATATGAAGCGGGAAAATATGCTTTTAAAGCTTTGGTAGTACAATGGTTAGTTGAAAAACAGGAAAATGGAATGTTAATTATTACAAGTGCACTAGTTGGAATTTTATTTTTCACCTTTGCTGCAAGTTTCCTTTACTCACGTCTATATACTGATTTAGAAAGAGATAAACATCAATACATGAGTATCGCGAAAATTGGATTAACAAAAAATGAACTAAAAAAAGTAATTACACGCCAACTTTGTATCATGTTCTTTTTACCAATTGTAATAGCTTTACTTCATAGTATTATTGCATTTATTGCACTACAGAAGCTCGTCTCATTTTCTATTGTAATGGATTCTGTCTTCTTACTAACATTCTTTTTATCTCTACAAGTTATGTACTATTTTATCGTTCGTTGGCGCTACCTTCGTTATCTTTATAAAGAAATTATGTAGTTTTTTAATTGAGCTTAGAAAATAAAAATCCATCCTTATAAAAGGGGCTGGGACATAACTAAATGGTTCCTTCATAAAACCGAATAATCTCTAAATTAACAAAACACGATAAATAGAAAAACCGAACTATTCCGAAACACTTCATGAGAGTTTCATTGGATAGTTCGGTATTTTTGTTGGCTGAAACACATTTGTCCCAGCCTCTTTTATTTAAACGCAAAACATTAGAAGATGTAAAAAAGAATGTTATATCTGATTCTGTTAATATTTAAATTGACTAATTAGCTGTTTTAATACGTCTGCCATATGCGCAAGAGCTTGTGCAGAAGCATTAATTTCTTCCATCGAAGCTAATTGTTCCTCTGTAGACGCTGCAACGTCCTCTGAAGCAGCTGAATTTCCTTGTGCTGAGAATGCCAAATCCTCCGTCACAGCTGTCACTTCTTGTACACTTGCTGACATCTGTTCTGAGGCAGAAGATACCTCTTCCATTTTAGGAGTAATTTTATCCATGCTTGTCTTAATGACTTGGAATTTCGAGATGGCTTCATCCGATACATGTAGTCCATTTTGAACATCCTCTGTAACTTTTGCCATAATGTTTACAGATTGTTCTGTTTCTAACTGAATGCCATGGATTAGCTCGAAAATTTGTTGTGCAGATTCCTGCGACTGCTCCGCAAGCTTTCTTACTTCATCAGCAACTACTGCAAAACCTTTACCATGCTCCCCTGCTCTTGCTGCCTCAATCGCTGCATTGAGAGCAAGTAAGTTCGTTTGATCTGCAATACTTGTAATCACATCTAAAATGGATGTAATTTGCTTAGAGCGTTCATGTAATGATTGAATTTTCGTGTTAGAATCTGTTACCGATAAATGAATAGAATGCATTTGATCTTTTGTATTTTGGACTGCCTTTCCACCCTCATCAGCCTGTAGCGTTGCATGCTGTGAAAGATCCGTCACAGTAGATGAGATCTCCGCGATATGAAGAATAGCCTTCGAAAGCTCCTGTAACGATTCTGCATTCTTATTCGCACTCGTCGTTTGCGTGTCTGCACTCGAAGCAACATCTTGAATCGATATAGCCACCTTTTCTGTAGCAATGCTTGTTTGATTAGCATTGGCTGTTAGCTCTTCTGCTGACGAGGCTACTTCTTCAGCATTTTGTTCAATTTTTTGAATAAGAGTTCTTAAGCTGTCTTGCATATCGTTAAAGGCTTGCCCTAGCTGTCCAATCTCGTCATGAGATTTTACCGTCACTTTCTCAGTTAAATCACCCTTACTTATGGTTACTGCACTATCCTTGAGCAATTTAATCGGTTTTATAACTGCCTTCATGACAAAGAAGAATACAATCGCACTGATTACAATTGCAGCGATTAGTACGAGAAACGTTTGATACAAAATAGATGATGCTGATTGGTCAATTTCCTTCGCAAAAATAGTTCCAGTGATTTTCCAGTTTGTTAGTTCATTCGTTGTAAAGAACAGAATTCGGTCATCACCGTTAAAGACATAATCATACGTACCCGATTTGCTGTCGTACATTTTGTCGATGAAGCTTTCTTTTATTTCGCTACCCGGTTCTATAGTAGGGTGTGAAATGACCATTTTATCTTCACCAAAAATAGAAGGATATCCATTTTTTCCGATAGCGATAGAGCTAGCAATTTTTTGGAGATTTGTCAATTTTATATCAATTGCTATTACCCCAGATTGATCTTTTAACTGACGAGCAATTGTTACGACTAAATCTCCAGTTCCTGCACCTATATAAGGATTCGTAATTAAGACTTCTCCCTTTAATGCTGTAGCCTCTTTATACCAGTCTCGTTCTAAAGGATTATAATCGGCGCTATTCGTTTTTGGTTCTAGAAAAAATGCCCCCTCATTTGTCCCAATATAAATGCTCTGAACATCCGGATGCAGCTTTATATATTGTTGAAATTTTGTTTGTACTGCAAACCCCTGCTGTTCATACTTAGAAGAATCAATATCCTCGCTAAAAACAGTGATATCATTTATTTTTTCACTAATGGTTTGATCGATTAGTGTATTTAAAATTTTTACACTTTCATTCGCACTAAAAAGTATTTCGTCTTTTATTGAATCTTTTGCTGAAAGATACGATAAACTTCCTACAGAAATAACTGGTACCAGTAAGATAAGAGCAAATAATGTGTACAGCTTACCCTTAAATGTTCCAAATATTTTTTTCATAAACCGTTCTCCTTTTGTTTTTATTAGTTTTTAAGATGCGTATTTTGTACAATTTTGTGGTTTCTTTTTAGACGCAAAAAGAATACCACCCCTATTCTGTTCACAACCTTCCCTTCTTTTATCGTTTAAATTTCCACCCAAAGCTTTTATCGGACGAAATACTTAAATCCAAAACCCCTATTTCATTTTTTTGATTTTTCTAACATAAAACCTTCTATTTTTGCATGTCTTCATCATTCAAGTGAAAATAGAGCCCCTACATACCGCCCTGAATACAATAAGGAATTTGAAGAAGAATGATATCAAACTAACGGAAAGTGTATATTTATCCACTCGGATTAAGGCTTCCACTATTCCAAACCTCAATTCCAAAAGCTTGTACAGAAAATGGGACTAAATCAATCCATGTCACAACGAGGCAACTGTTGGGATAACCCATCACAAGAATCGTTTTTTGGGTATTTTAAAGATGAAACAAATATTAAACATTAGAAGATGTAATAAAAAAATAAGAAGTTTATTTGTCCTATTACAACCATTATATTGACCAATGGAACTTAAAAAAGATGACGACTGCACGATACAGACATCACCTCCTTTAAATTAGCAGATTTTTTTTAGAGCAATCACCTACTATAACGAAACTTTTAGAAATCTAAAATTTTTGTTAGATACGTTATAGGTAATTCGATAGGAAATAGTAGGTACTAATATTAAACTCCATATTAGAAAAACAAAATAAATTAAATAGTAGTGAAGAATTTAGATCAAATTTATCTATTTAAATATGGAGGGAAAAAATGAATATCATAAAAAATCTTTGTGTATTTGGTGCTGTATTATTCGGTTTATATTTGGCATTTACCTTTACTGAACCAAGAAACGCAATTTTAATCTTAGGTGACAAACAAACAATAGAAGAAATAAAAGTAGACCAAAAAAACAAGGTTAAATCTACTGATTTATATAAAGTCAAGATAACAAAACAAAATGGCCATCCAGTATTAATTATGGATCAAAAAACAGCGAAAGATATAGTAACAAAAGGAGTATTCCGAAAAGGGGAAAATTCTAATATTCCAGTATCAGAACCAATTCACACATTACCTGAAATAAAAAATAACGATGCGGTGTTACTTGCAGATAAAAAATATCAAAATCAGAAAGAGATAAAAATTGCTGATAAAGAGATAACAGTAAGTTATGGGGGTAATGCTTGGTTTGGTCACAGTCGGGATATGGCAAATGAAGAGGTTATTCTAATTGTAAACAATTCTATATTTAATCAAATTCCTGTAGAAGAAATAGATATGGGGATATTAGAACTTAATAAGGTCTATGGAAATAATAATGGAATTGTTGATATGAATGATGCCAAATCAGTAAAAACAGAGAATGAATTTACACAAATTTTAACCCATTCCGATGGTATAAAATTTTCAAAAGGTTTATCAATTATAAAATAATTTATTAAGGAGAATCTTAAATGGCTGGTATTATAGGACATACAGTTGTTACCACAACAGCTGCTTTAGCATATAGAAAAAAATTAAATATCGCAACTCTATTTTCAGGTATGGCATTTCCAGATATTGTAACTGAGCTAATTAGTCAAGTACCTCTTATAGGTAATTTAGATGAAAGTTTCATAGGAGGTTTGATTTGTGCAGCATTTTTATCTTTAATAATAATGTTTTGTCTTAAGACAGTACCTAAAGCAATGTTCTTATTTACTTATAAACAAAGCATATCATATAAGGTCATTTTTATTTCCGCTCTAGTTGGTACTGAACTACATGTACTTATGGACCTTATTGCTATTAATGGGTGGCTTAATGGAACAATATTGTAATCCAACGCCAAAACATAAATTCTGTTGACAGCTAAACTCAAAGACCTTGAGTATACAATTCAACAACACCACTACCAACCTTAAAACATAAAGAAAGAAGCTGGGACAAATGTGTTTCAGCCAACAAAAATACCGAACTATCCAATGAAACTCTCATGAAGTGTTTCAGAATAGTTCGGTTTTTCTATTTATCGCGTTTTGTTAATTAAGAGATTATTCGGCTTTATGAAGGAACCATTTAGTTATGTCCCAGCCCCTTCTTCTATAATGTATCTACAGAATTTTAGTCAATTTAGCTGTCTTAGTTTGACTTGCTATTGCTTTTGCTGCATTCACATAACATCCCTTAAAGCCATTGGTTACTCCGAAACTATTCCAATTGTTGTTGTTTAGTAACCATTTTAAAAATGAAAAATATCTTCTGCTGTGGCACTTTTAGTTTTAGGTAGTCTCTTGCCTGTTGAGTTAAGATTATGTCTGCCAGCACTCGATGTACCGAAAGCCACCAGATTTTAGAGTGAATACTAAAAAAATATGTAGAGTCAATTGCTATGAATACATTCTGATGAATAAATTTTTTCCGTCAGACTCCTTCCATTCATAGCAATTGTTTATTTGTAAATATTATTATTTTGATGAATTACCAGTTGAAGAGTTAATGGCTGTATTTTGTAATGATTGATTCATTTGTTGTGAAGACTGGTTTGCTTGTTGTTGAGGTTGCTTCGACTGTTGTGAAGATTGGTTCATCTGTTGTAAAGGTTGAGACATTTGCTGCAATGGTTGTGCCATTTGTTGTATTGGTTGCATCATTTGTTGAGCATTCTGTAGATTTAATTTATTCGAAATATTTTTTGTGAACTGTTGAAGTGTACCATTTTGAAATCCCCTAGCTACCCCCAAAATAACAGCTCCAATTACACCCCATGTTAGAAATCTCACTAATAAAAGCCTCCTTCCTTAATTTAATATTATTTTAATACAGGTTTAGTATTGGAAATTAAGCGAATATTATACTGAACATTTTTGGGGTTATTTTTTTATTTCGATACTCTAACTAATTTTAGAAAGGAACTAGGACATTATCCCTACATAAAAAATAGTTACTCTCTTACTAAACTAGTTCACATAACTCAGAGCATTTAAGCATTTATAGCGGCTATTTTACTCCTACCATTCCAAAATCGGTACTGGACTCTTCAAAAGTTGTCCTCTACTATACAAATTAAAGCAGCTTTTGAGGAAGTAAATAATACAGATAAACAACTTTGTACAGATACCAAAACAGATAACTAATTACATTTGTCTGTTTTTTTATCTGTAGGATACATTCACCAAAATGATAATACTAGGGAGGTTATACAATGAAGAAAATATTTTATCTAGGAGTATTGTCTAACTGCATGTAGTGAGGATGAAGCTGCATCTAAAGAAGAAACTTCAGCAAGTGAGCAAAAAGAAGCTAAAGAAAAAATGTTAATGCCTAATGTATTTTAAATTTTTGACTCCTAATTTGGGCTATTCCTATGGACATGGGATTTTATGAATTCTTTAGAGCGATATTATAGTCGCTCTTTTTTTTCATTTAATACACATATTGTTCAATAGTTTAATATAGCATGTGACGACGTGACGACTTTTTTATTTTTAAATCTATTTCACAGACAATTCACTATACAAACATAGCTATCACATCATAATAGTAGTAAGGTAAAGCTAATTTAGCCTTACACCTCCGATTCTGTTACTGAGGGTCACTCCTATCCCAAGTGACCCTTTTTATAGTTACTTTACTCAAAAGTACACTATAGGTTAGACTTCAGTCTAGAAACAGAATGGATAATTATAAGTATTGAAAAAATAATATTTACTATTCTTCACTCCGCCTTCCTTTTTGTCCAAACAACTGTATTCGATATGAATAAAATATTGAATAGAAGAGGAGGTGAATATAAAATGGCATCATTTGAAATTGGAGCGAGAAGTCTTTTTAATTTTCGAAACGAACGCTTTTTTCTATTAGTTGAAGATGAAATTACAATTCCAGATGAAGGTGTGGAGATTGATCCAGTTAATATCTATGAGATTGACCAACAAACTTTCAATTTTATCAGAGATGAAGGAGATACACCTGTAATTCGACCAGTTATTACTCTTCCACCTGTACCACCTGGATTTAAATTAGAACGAAAATGTATTTTTACAGTTGATAATGCATACTACGTAATTTATGATTTAGAAAATGGAACAGATAACAATGTTTTATTAAGAATCGGTGCAGCTTTATTTAACTCCATGAGAAATTCAGGTGTTCGTGAATGTGTTCCTCAAGATTTCATTAATTAATAAAATATCCAACCTTCAGTAAAATTATTATTCATTATATTTAAAGTAATGTTCAGAAAGATTCCTCCTTCCTTGCTAAACATTTTCTTTCGGCTGATATCCTCACAAAGGTCAGTTTGAAATTACAATTAAACTAAGGCATTTTTTATTGCACATTAGAAATCCTTCACAAAAAAATGTCTGCTTTGCACCATAAGCAGACATTTTTTTATTATATTAATAATAATTTTTGAGATATGTATTCAATTTCATCAAAATGACTGTAGAAAATGGGGTTCATTTCAAAGCAACCTCTTAAAGCCATTGGTTACTCCGAAACTATTCCAAGTGTTGTTGGTCTGCAAATAGAAGTATAATTCTTCTACTGTAGACTTTTAAGTAGTCTCTTGGTACATGTGCCCGCACTCTCGGTGTACCGAACGCCTACGATATGAATTGATTAACATTTAGTCCAAAAGCAGAGGAATAAACATAAACGACCAGGTACTCACCTTTTGATGAGCGCCTGGTCGTTTTTTTATATAGTTGGTAGCCTGTTATTCAAAATTTAATTTGAAACTTGTGTTTTTTTAAACATTGAAATTAATGCGACAAACATTAAAGATATTATTCCTAAACAGAATAATAAAAATCCAAGTGGAACCAAGAAGAAAGGTTCTTGTAAAATACCATCTGGACCTACTTCAGTTCCAATGATTGCTTTTGCAATTAGACAGATTACTCCTATAAGTATTGGTGTAGATGCGATTAGATATTTTTTTTTCATAATATTATCCTCCAAATTATTAGTTTAATTATTTTTATTTTCCAAGATATCACCTGGTTGGCACTTTTTCTTTTTCATTTTTAATATTGTGATGTTTGCCATTATGATACCCAGTTTTTCCGCTAGTTCTTTAACACCCATTTTTACCGCTTTGTTAATTCCCTTTGTTTCATGATTCACCGCCTTCTCAGCTTTCTAACATTAGAATAACTAACAACACATCCTTAGTCAATGTTTTTTTATCGTAAAACAATAAATTTTTATCATTTAACTATAAACCACTATGATTTCGGATGCTTTTATTTGCAAATTAAAACAAGGTACTCAATATGAATAAATTTAGAATAAAAACTCAAACCCAAACATATTCTACAACAAAAATATATCGTTTTACAATAAAGTTTTATTGACTTTAAATATACATTGTTTTATTGTATATTTGTAAGCTACTAAGAAGGAGAAATCTTATGAAACAGAAAGAATTATCAGCGTGGTTAAAATTAATCATTATTTTATGTGGAATTTTTGGTGTATTGTTCTGCGTCTATATTGCACCTGAAATTGGAAAAAATTTTTTAAAGGATTCAAAAATTTTAAAGGACTTTTATAATTCTTTTATTGGATTTATTTGGATCACAGGGATTCCGTTTTTTATTGCTCTATTTCTAGGGTGGCGAATATGTTCAGATATTGCTTCTGACAAAGTCTTTACTATTAAAAATGCGGATAGATTGAAGTATGTTGGTATTTTATCAATCATTGAAGGGATTTTTTATATTGTTGCGTTAATGTATCTTTTCATAATTGACAGCTACCAAACTGATCTTTTAATGATTATTTTATTGATTCTATTTTTCTCAGTCGTTATATCTGTCTTTACTTCTTTGCTGTCTCATTTAGTTAGACAAGCAAGTGAAATAAAGCAGGATAATGATTTAACGATTTGAGGTGATTAAATATGACTATTGTAGTAAATCTTGATGTAATGTTAGCAAAAAGAAAAATGAGTGTTACAGAGTTGTCTGAAAGATTAGGAATTACAATGGCGAATGTTTCAATATTAAAAAATGGAAGGGCAAAAGCGATTAAATTTTCAACTCTAGAAAAAATATGTGAAGTTCTAGAATGCCAACCAGGTGATATTTTAGAATATAAAAAAGAGTCTTGATGATTAAAACTAGGAGATTGTATAATGAAAAATAAATATTTTTTAGCTTCTACACCAATAATTTTAGGTATTGTAAGTTTAATTACTTATGTCATGGTTGGAACAAAAGTGGAACCAGATGGTACTTTGAGAGAACCGTTCTACTTACTTCCATTTGGAGGTTTATTAGTTTTAACTGGAATTATTTTGATATTGTTTATTGGTATCATTTCGATGTTAAAAAACAAAATAATTGATGTATAAAATGAAAACTACAATTTCCTTTACATATAGGGAATTGTAGTTTTTGGTGAAAAATAGATTCTCATAATTTTTCTTTCATTGAAAACCTTCAAAAAGGCTTAGGAACATCTCCTAAGCCTTTCACCTTCTTATAGTGTCTAACAAGTTAAGTTACAAACAACTAATTTGAACTTAATGCATTATTGACAGTTGCGCTGTCCACGATTTGAATAAATTTTTTAACCTTATCATTCTCATCAAATTCATATAGATGGCAAAAGTCTGCTATAAATGATTTTCCTGTTGCTTTATACGTCCCACTATATTTTCCGTAGACGATAACAGTGTGATTATTAAACGCATAGATTTCATCTTTTGCAGAATAGCCATCCCATTCGGTTCCAAGGCGTTCATGTACGTTTTTCACTACTTCATTTGGACCTACATAAGTACCCGCATAAGGAAATCCAGCAGCTTCTGTCCAAGATACGTTATCGCTTAAATACGTTTTGAAGGCATCCAATTTGCCTTCACCAGTTAATACATATGTTTCATGTAATAATTTTTGATATTTATTCATAACATTACCCCCAAGAAATTTCTTTCGTTACAACTTTAGCACTTAATTCTAATACGCCTTTATTTGCATAGCCTGGATATGCTGCTTCAAGCTTTGCAACAAAATCCGTAGAAGTTTTACTTACTTCAGAAGATTTAATTGCAGTTTTTAGATAATTGATAGTTGCAATAAGTGCTTGATTATCTAAAGATTTTTCAATTGAACCATGGCTTGGTACGATTATGTTAGCATTTAATCCTTGTAACACTTTCAAGTTCTCAATCCAAGATTCCATTGCTTCTTTTGAGCTAGTATCTGCTAAGAAAACATGTATTTCGTTGAATATATCAATGCCACCAATCAATAATTTTAATTCCTTGTTAAATAAGCTCGTTCTGTAATTATCTAAGCCTACAAGTTCAAATGTCAAACCTTGAAAGTCAATAGTTTTTTCTGCTAACACTTGAGGCAATACAACATTACTTGGTGCGTTTTCCCCAAGTGCATCTTTCCAAACTTTTAATTTCCCTAAGACAGAATGAACAATATGTTCAACAGTAGATTCTGTGGCATACGCAATGGCTTCTGGATACGCTGCTTTAATACTTTCTAATCCAAAGTAGTAGTCAGGATCTCCATGAATAATAAAAATTTTATCTAATGATACGTTATTTTTTTTCAGATAATCAACAATTTCTTTCGAATCGGATTGAGTAAATTTCGCATTTATTAAGAATGCATGTCCTGCTTTTTCAACTAAAGTTGCAGTCACCATAAAACTTTTTTCTTCAGAACTAAATATCGTCAATTTCACATCATTTTGATTTATTTCGATTGTTTTAAACATAGAATTTTATCTCCTTTTTGATGAAGTTATTTAATAAGCAATGTAGTTTTATTAGATGCAAATGAGTTATAAATACCATTACTTCATAAAATCATTACATTTTATCCTCTTTCTGTGAGAAAGTATTAAATCTATAGAAATTTAAAATTGAACCATCTTTAATACAAATCTTTAAAACGCGCTTCAATTTTATCCGATGTCATTATTCCGCCACCAATAGGAATTAATTGATTATCCTTGTGTAGAAGTAAAGAAGGATAACTATTTATACCAAGTTGTTGAACTTTATTGAAATCATTTTGAACATCTATTATAGTTTCTTGAGATTTTAGTCGCTCTAGTACTTGTTCAGGATCCAAATGATGATCAATAGCTATCTTACGGTATGTTTCAGGATCGCTCAGACTTTTCCCATCATAATAAAACGCTTTTTGCATAGCTGAAGTAAATTCTAACAAGCGGTTCGGTGCTAATGAACGTAAAGCTGAAAAGCCAATTGCAGCATCTTTTGAATTCATAGTAAAAGTACCTTCTGACAACAAAGCCTGATAAGAAGGACCAAATTCTGTACCAGTAAGTTGATTAATTCTTTTATTACCTTCTGATATATATGAGAATTTTTTTATTGGTAGATTATCTAAAAATAATCCTCCGGATAAAACAGTTAACGGCATTTCAGGGTGATTTTTGTAAAAACCTCTAATACTTTCTGAAAATCCATAGCACCATCCACAATATGCATCCCATACATATATAAGGGTGTCTTGTTTTGTCTCCATTAAAAACGCCTACCTTTATTTATTATTAACCAATCTCGTTGTTACTTATAAATCCTCACCTATTTTTTGCTCGTAGAATTGCACGTGCTTGAATATACATTGCTCCTCCACCTGTAACAAGCGCTGTTACAACTTGTTGTAACCATTATAGTTACAACAAGAATGAAAGTCAATTCTTATTGACGAAAAAATCAACCTCCCTCTATAAACATTGATATATCAACGGTTTGACGCGTTTTTAAAATTGGTGAAATTATTTTTTCACTGCAGTTTACATATGTAGCTTTGAAATAATGTTTAATCAAAAATACCTCGCAATCCCAAGTTTTACGATAAATAAAAAGAATCCATTTTGAAAAAAGATTAATCAAACTGGATTCTTCTCTAGCAGATTGATTTAAGTTTGGCTTTTATAAAAAAGTTTGATTATTTCTACCTATGTTATTCTTCGATCGCGCTAGTTAGTGAAAAAGTAACGAAAAAACTATCATAGGAAAGACTAACCTCTGTCCATTAATGATAAATATTTATGTACAACGGCTTGAGCGAGAAAAGTTGATGAATCAACAAAGGAAATATCATTGGATTTTCTATCTGTAACAACATTTAAATCTGTACATGCAATGATAGCGGTATCAATCGTTTCAGCTAATTCTGAATAGAATTCATCGATTATGATCTTCAAGTAAAACCCCCCTTTAGTTCATTAACTTCTTTAAATCAATTCTTGTGTAGGTTTTATTATAGGTCGTACCATCATCATTATAAAATATGGCTTTTTTAAATATGGGTCAGAGATAGGTTCGTAACCGTGTTTGCTAATTACTTTATCATTCTGGGATTTTCTATTGGGTCAACACTCGCAAATATCTCTATCTGTGATTGGGTCAATATCTATTACCAGTTAAATGTTCCTTGCCATCGATTAACTGTAGGAAATGATTTCATTTACCCAAAGCAAACTTGGTTTACTTTATAACTATTCCAAATGTTGTTCTTTAGTATTGTTAACAAACTAAAAAAATCTTCTGGCACTTAAAAGGCCGTGGCGTTGGGTGAACTCCGTGGGATTCGAACCCATTTTTTGTCAATCATACGAGTATCAAATGCGTGCAGTCATTCCCTATAATGTCCGCAATGAATGCGAGTAACTTAAATTTGATAAGCATTCAGACCGACATGTGTACGTGAACACAGCTACTGTTATGGTATCGAACACTAAAATTCACACGACCAAAGGAATGTGCACCTGTCCGTAACGTGATGATTCCCTCTGTCAGAAGATTTTCAAAATTAAACGTGACGCTGATTTACGAAAATTCACGTATCTAGAAACACTTTTATAAAGAAAACGTACCGCCGTAGAACGTCTGAATGCCTATTTAAAACAATATTTTCAGTTAAACAACATCCCTCATGGAACAGGAAGAAAATCCAAACTTCATTTTCAACCTGATGACGTTTATTTATAATGCCTGCAAATTAGCAGTGGACCGTCTCAATGCTTTATTACAAACAAAAAATCAAGCAGCATAATTTTAAAAAACGTAATTTGTCTTAATAGGAGCAGTCTAAGCTCTTGGAAAATATGATTTATGAAATTGATTCAATTGTAAAAATATTTAAGTTAAGGGGGGTGCTTAATGGGGAAATTAGTCTATTTTATGTGTATTGACACATAAAGCTAATGGTGAAAACTTCTGAAGGTATTAGTGAAACATCCTAAAAAAGTATTTGACAAAACCTTCTCGAATAACTAGACTAACTTTATTGATAATGATTATCATTATCGTAGTTTTGCGATTACCTTGGAAAGTGAGGTCACGTTTTTTACAAGCTAAATCGATTGGAACTGAAACTATACACTTTTATATAGAAGGATTTGTATTCTACTATCGATTTTCATATTGAAGCATTTATTGGCAAGAACTCACGTACCAATAAGCCAATGTGCTTTACATTAGAACTTTATTAAAAGGAGATTTGATCAATGAAAAAATGGTTATTACCAATGATGATGGTGGTCATACTAGTGCTAGCAGCGTGTGGCAATAAGGAAGACAATTCGAAGAAAGATGATGAGGGTACAAAAGAAGCTTCTTCAGCGGAAACGATTACCTATCAATCAGAAACAGGTCCGATCGAAGTACCAACTCATCCAAAACGTGTAGTAGTATTATCCTCATATGCAGGGGATTTGTTGCAGCTTGGAGTTAAAGTTGTGGGTGTTGATGCATGGGAGGCAAATAATCCAAACTTCCATGATGACCTTAAAAATGCGAAAGTAGTTGAAAATACGGATATTGAAAAAATTATTGAACTTGATCCAGATTTAATTATTGGATTAAATAATATTGAAAATGGAGACAAATTAGCTGAAATCGCACCAACTGTACTGTTTACATACGGTAAAGCGGATTATTTACAGCAATTTATCGAAATTGGAAAAGTTGTTAATAAAGAAAAAGAAGCAACAAAATGGGTAAAGGATTTTAAAGCACGTGCTTCAGAAGTAGGTAAGCAAATTAAAGAAAAAATTGGTGAGGATGCCACAGTTACTGTTGCAGAAAGTTTTGATAAACAGTTATATGTTTTTGGAGATAACTGGGCCCGTGGAACAGAAATTTTATATCAAGAAATGGGCTTAAAAATGCCAGAAAAAGTCAAGGAAGTGGCCTTAAAGCCAGGGTATTATGCAATTTCACAAGAAGTATTAGGTGAATACGCTGGTGACTATATCATTTTAAGTGTACCAGAAGACCAAGATTCTTCATTTACAAATACAGCATGGTTTAAAGATATAAAAGCTGTAAAGAATGGTCATTTATATGAAGTGAATGCAAACACATTTTACTTTAATGATGCAAAAACATTAGAATATCAGTTAGATTTTTTTGAAAAGAAATTCTTACAATAACCAATACAGTAAAGCTAAGATCTTCGTTATAAGTCTATTTTTAATAAGAAGTAAACAGAAAAAGGCTGAGACATAAGTATATTTTTAAAGCAAAATTATAAAATTACACATCAGAAAAGCACAAGAAATCAACGTTCTTAATATTGATTTCTTGCGCTTTTAAAGGTTTTTGCTAGTTATGTCCCAGCCTCTTTCAATCTTCCGCTTTCTTTCGTAATGTGGTCGATCAGCTCTTGGTCTTCTATTTTTGCGCGAATATGGTCATAGCCTTTTTTAGGATATCTACCTCTTGTTTTAAGCGAAGGTTTTCCTTCTGGATAGCGGCTATTTCAGCTGCGGTTAACTCCCCAGTTCCTTCAATTGGAGAATGAAGTTTAATCCATTTATAAATCGTGACTTCTGACACACCATATTCGCTAGCTAGTTGATTGACCGGTGTACCCGAGCGATAAAGCTCGACTACTGTTTGTTTGAATTCTTTATTGTACTTTTTTTGACTCATGGTCGGACACGTCCTCTCTTATGCTTAATTCTATTAATTTACCGAGGTATGTCCACTCATCTATAATACATCCAACTAATTCAGAAAGATTAAAGGGCATTTTAGATCTAATCCCTAAGCAGATATTAAAAAATCAAAACGAAATACTAGAAAAATTTAATATAACAAGAAATTTTTTAGATCAAGTTTATAATATTTATCTTTCTGAGTTTTTCTTAACGGCATTTTCTTCAGAAGAGAAGAAGTTTTTATACTCACTAAGGCTTTTAAACCATAAAGAAAAAAAGAGCTATTAGATACATTTAAATTGCGTAATCAAGCATAAAATTTAAATAAAAAAACCTTCTGCGGGAGAGGCTTCAGAGTGTCGACAAACTAAAATAGGACCAAAAATTTATCATTCATCAGCCTTTGGTAAAAAATAAAAAAGAACATTCGAATTAATGTTCGAATGCTCTTTTTATGATTAATATAGACTTGCATAAAGAAATTGGGTGCCATCCCATGGCCAACAAGTTAAAATTTTATAATACCCTCACAACAAAAGTTTCTTGTTTTTATCGTTTGGGGAAGACTGTATTTCTTAACTTGATGGCAATGTGGTGCTAGCCCTTATAGTAAAACCCTGCTTTGCTTCTCCAAGGTGTATATCAATAACACTTACATATAAAAAAATAGTTAAACTATTTTTTATCAATAACTACATGAATGAGTGTGTCATTTTCAATATCAATTGTAAAAGCTTTCCCAAATCCAACAACATAACGTCCCTCTAATGGCGTTAATTCGAATAAAGAAAAATCAAGTGAGCGTAATAATTCCATCATTTTGGCATTAAACAGCTGATCGAATGTGGCAAATATTTCCTCATTACCTTCATTCCCTAAATTTTTAGGCAAACATTGCCAACGTGCTCGCTCTAGGGCAAATGGATTAGCTGTTTTGGCCTCATCCGCTACACAAATTAAGTCAACTACTTCTGAATGATCCATTAGTTGGTAATGCTCCGCAACTCGACTAATATAAACATAAAACTTTCCGTTAAGGCGCACAAATGGTGTGGTACTGCTAAAAGGCTTACCTTCCCCATTCACGAAGCTTAACACACAATTTTTTTTACTTTGTATAAAGGCTTCATAATCCTGTTTTACTTGTTCAACATCGATTGCTTTTGGCATATTAATTCCCCTTATACTCTAACAGTATTTTTTAATTGAATTCTCGGAGCTTTATCCCAAGATACATATTGAATTTCAGCTTCCATGCGATATATTTGTTGGATCATCTGTTCAGTCATGACTTCATCGGGTGTCCCTATTTGTGCTCGGTTACCATCCTTTACAACCACGATTTTATCGCTATAACTAGAGGCTTGATTCAAATCATGAAGCACCATCACAACTGTCATACCCATATCACGATTAAGCTCTCGCACTAATTCAAGCACTTCATGCTGATGAGCAATATCTAAAAAGGTCGTAGGCTCATCCAATAATAGCACTCGGGGCCGTTGTGCTAAAGCCATGGCAATCCATGCCCGTTGTGCCTCCCCACCAGACAAAGCAGCAATTGGCTTTTCTTTATAATGTGAAAGATAGGTTTTTTCTAATGCCCAATCAATAATGGCCTTATCCTCTGCATTTAGACGTTCAAACCACTTTTTATGTGGATAACGACCGTAGGCCACTAAATTTTTAACAGATATATCGGTTGGTGCTTGGTTTTGTTGACTCAGCATACACATTTTGCGTGCGATTTCCTTTGAGGATAGTCGACGCATATTTTCTCCCTCAAACAGGATATCTCCAGTATTGTACGGCTGCATTCGTGCAATCGCCTTTAATATCGTCGATTTACCAGAGCCATTCGGACCAATAATCGATAGAATCTCGCCTTGTTTAACTTCAAATGAAAAATTATGGACAACTTCCTTTTGTTCATAGCTGATGGATAGCTGATCAATTTTTAACATTAGAACGCCCTCTTTCTCATTAGATATAAGAAGTAAGGTCCACCAATCACCGCCATTAAAATACCTGCTGGAATATCTAGTGGTGCAAATAATGTACGCCCACCAGTATCGGCAATCAATAAGACAATCGCCCCCATAGCCATACTCATGGGTAGCATGTACTTATAATCTGAGCCAACTAGTAATCTAGCCATATGTGGGACGATTAATCCAATAAAGCTAATCATGCCCACTGCTGCAACTGAAATCGCTGCAAGAAAGACAGCTAAAATTGATAACATAATCCGAATACGGGTTACACTTTCCCCTAAATTGGTTGCGACCTGATCGCCTAAACGAATAATATTGGCTTTGCGGATCGCAAAAATAGAGAGTATCCAACCTATGATGGCATACACATAAATCATATGCAAAGATGCATTCCCTTTTGCGGCGAGACTACCATTCATCCATTGCACCGCTGATGGTAGACGGTCACTATAAAGGATCGACAAGAATCCAATGACACCACCACACAATGCATTCACAGCAACCCCTGATAAAATAATGGTGATTGGCGTAATGCCTGTACGCCTCCAAGCTAGGGCATACACTATTGCAGCCGCAATCAAACCACCAATAAAGGCAGCAAATGGAATCAAATGTGTTAATTCAGGGTTCGCTAAAAGAATTAGCAAAACGAAGGCAGCTGCACCGCTCGTTACCCCTGTTAAGCCTGGATCGGCTAATGGATTACCCATAACAGCCTGTAATAAAGCACCCGAAATGGCAATACTAGCACCAATGATTAATGCCAACAACACGCGAGGAAGGCGTATATCCCATATAATGGTTGTATAAACCCCCTCTTTATCACGGCCATTGATTAGGGTGGATAAAATATCAGGAATGGAAATATGAACACTGCCTAAACCAATCGCTATAATTGCAGCTAAGATGGTTACCACAAAGGTCGTGATAATAATCATGCGACTTCTTGCTGTATGAATCATACCTCTACCTCACGAATTTATTTATAGAAATAATCTGAAATTGTTGTCAGTGCTGTCTCAGCATTTGTAATCGATGTAACACCGAATGTACTGTAATCAAGCATATAGATTTTGTCATTTTTATAAGCCGATAATTGTTGCCATGCACTATTCTTTTTAATTTCTTGCTTGAATTTATCTTCATTAGCCCCATGATCACCTGATGCTAATACAAAGATATTATCTGGATCGGCTACAACAATATCTTCTAGATTCATCGGTGAATATGTTGATTCCGCTTTTAATACCGATTTTGCAATATTATCTGCACCTAATCGTTCGACTAAGCTTCCTAAGTACGATTTGTCGTTCATTACCATAAAGGAATCAGATGTACCGATGACAAGCATCACAGATGGTAATTCCTTTCCTTTCGCTTTTGCTTCTAGCTCTTTTTCTTTTGTTACAAGATTTTGTAAGATCTCATTCGTTTTTTCTTCTTTACCAAAGTACGTACCTAGCACTTTAAAGCTTAACTTCAAGTCATCATATGAATCTGTTGGTAAATAAGCTGTTGGTAGATTCATTCCCTGAAGTGCTTGATCTAGCGAGCTTTTAAGAGAAGAAGCTCCAAGTATTAGATCTGTTTGTAAGCTTGAAATGACCTCTAAATCAGGCGACATTGGTGAGCCGATTTTAGTAATTGAATCAAAGTCTGTGGGTATTGGATTTGTTGATGTTGGTACCCCAACCGGTGTTATCCCAATAAGATGTAACATTTCTGTTAAAGGAACCGATGTTGTAACAATTTTTTCTGGTACTGTCGGAGGGAAACTTGCTAATGCTTTTTGAAAGGCCTCTTCATCTACCCCATCCTGAAACTCATCCTTTTGTGCAGCAGATGCATCTGCTGTTTTTTGTTGTTGTGTTGTTTTTTCTTCCTTAATTTCTTTGTCAGCACTTTTCTCTTCCTTATCTGCACAGCCAACTAAAACTAGTGATAATGCCAAAGTACTGACAGTGAGCCATTTTTTTCATATTAATGTTCCTCCGTTTAATTGATAATGATTTTCAATATCAATTATGTTATCAAAGATAGTTAAAAATCTCAATGATTATTTAAGTTGTGTACAAAAAAAGTAATATTGTCTATTACTATTTTAGGAGTTACATGGGGTAAAAATTAAACATCATTATTCCAATAAGTTAATATACTCAAATAAAATACCCTTCTATTTTTAAGAAGGGCATTTCTAATATAAAAAGATATTTTTTATTACGATTCCGGTAAATTTTTAGTACTGGATTACTCATAATAATTGACATTCCAGCAGATTCATTTTTTAGATTTTTAAACAATTTAATATTTCATTAGCTAAAACCTTTGAGCCAGCTACTCCTTTTAAGGATCTTAAATCTTCAGTTGATAACCAATCTATTTCTTTTAAATTTGTTAGATTTCGAGCGCTCAAGTACATAAAAAAACGACTTACCTATCATAGGTGAGTCGTCTGAAATTTTCACGTTCCCGAAATATAAGGGGGGTTTCAGGTTCGTAATCATGAACTAGCCAATCTCTGGAGAAAAGTAGCTAAAGTACATCCTCTCTACATTGTATTGTAGTCAAGGAATATTCTTTATACGATAATGATAATCATTATCAATTAAATTGTCAACAGTAATCCAATAGATATTTATATTTATTCAGTTGCAGTCTCCCACTTCAAGAAGTATTCGATGACTAAAATGGTGTCAATCGTTCTAACTAAGTATGAAATTATTATAAAAAAGAACTCCCTCTAATTCAACATTTAACCCTGTTTAGGGAGCTATTACTGGATACAGATATATCAGTAAAACGTATTGCATTTAATGATATACAAGATGCAAAGCTGATGGACACTGATGATTAATCACGAAGATCGACCAATCTTATACGACTATATAAAATTAGACATGGCCATTCAGTCATTACAACAAGACTATTCATCGCTTGAAAATTTAAAAATGTCGAAGGTCTATTTAAATGTTGTAGATGGTTTATTTAAAGACTTAAGAAACGATTTTTATAACAAAAAACGTGTGCTTGCTAAGAAAAATATTGAGGTAGTTAAATGGGTAGATGTAGACAAACCCTGAGCAAATTGGTAAGGATATATTACAGCTTTTACAGGTTCAATAAATACTTTATATGAATACAAAACGGGGGTATCTCTAATTTTAAGATACCCTCATTTTAAAATTTTTTTACTTAATACAAATCTTAGAAGAACTCTGTGTACAGTTCTGCTCCAAACTCTTATAATAATCCTGTTTATTTTCATATGGGAAAAAGTGACTTCCCGAAAACTCTTTCAAATTAAAAGAATTTGTCGTGACATTTCCCCAATTTTTCATACTACTTGCTGGTGCATCTGGATCATTAGTTCCGCAATGAGCAACAATCGGACCATGAAATAATTCATTACGATAATCAAAAGACTCATTCAAACGATAATCATTTTTCACTATTGGTAAAATATGTTGTAAAACTTCTTTATTTTCCAATAACTCTTTCGGTGTACCTCCTACTCGTATTAATTCTTTAACTAATTCACTATCATCCATATATGTTTGATAGTCATCAGGGAAATGATCTTGGGGTGCATGGCGACCTGCTACTATTAATAAATTCACTTTTTTTTTATATTTTTCTTCTAGTAAACAGGCTGTTTTAAAAGCAAGAATAGCTCCCATGCTATGACCATAAAAATATATTCGCGTTTGGTTTGTTACTCTGTTAATTGCTTCTGCAATTTGTGGCATCACATGAAGATAATCTGTAATATACTGTTCTTTTATTCTTGTTGATTTACCAGGTAGCTCTATCGGAAATACAGCTAAGTTCTGCTCCCATGTTTTCCAATTTCTAAAAGCGGCGGCACTGCCTCCAGCATGATGGAAGCAGAAAAGCTTATTACTATTTTCGTAATCTAACTCGTCCACAAAAGGAAACCACTTTTTAACGTCTACCACACCCATTCTTCATCCTCCTTGATATCCTTCATTCTTAATGGTTCTCGTTCCCGTATGTAAACTTTATGAGAGGGTCCTATTTTTCTGCCAATATCATTCCATAATTTACAAGCTGTTAAATAATATTGTGTTGTTTGATTAAAGTAAGAACGATTCCAAATATCTTCATAAAATGTTAGAAGAGAACGTTCAACGCTTTTAGGCCATACTTTTTTATAGTGATCTTCGAAGCTATTGTTTTGTGCAGTAAAGACAATCTCCTCTACTGGATAGCTTAGAAATTTATTGTCTATTCTCTTATTTAATATAGGAGATTCGTTTAATGACGAACTCATACACGGCATCCAATGCACTGAACCGTGCGTGTCCGGTAAATACAATGTTCCTCTATTCGTTCCTAAAGTCACTCTGTGCAATAAATAAATGTTACTTTCTGGATTAGCTAAATCCATTTGATTGAAAATACGTAATGTCACAGGGGTGTCCCGTATTTGTCCAGATAGCATATAGAAAGGATTATGCTCTGTAGGGTCATTAACTGGTTCAAATATACAGGATTGTAAATTACCAAGGGCTTGCCCTATAATATCTAGCATTGGAAATAATACTTGGATACTACAAGCCGCCTCTAAATAAATAATATCACTAACTTCTCTTAATGTTTTCGCCGTTTGTATAAAGGAATGTACAGCATCGACATTTGGATAAAAACTATTTAAGTGATATTTACAATTACCTACTTTCGCACTTTTAATTAGTTTTACATAGTCATCCTCATGAACAGGATGCTCCTGTATAACATGTATACCTTTCTCTAAAAATGCTTGTGCTATATTTGTCCCTTCTCCACCCACGATCGTTGATTTAACAACAACGCACGCAACATCCACCTGCTCATTTGTTATATCTTCTACTGTTGTGTAAAGTGGAACATTCAATGTATTGGCGAGTTCTTGCGACTGTTTACTACCCTTAGATAAAATACCTACAAGCTTATAAAGAGATGGTAAATTTAAGATTGCCTGCAAATAATAAGCACCGAACTTCGTACCACAAACGACTACTCTTAATGGCATCATAATATCCCTTCCTCCAAGTCTAGGTGATTTTCTGTCTGTGAAGTAATGATAAAATCTTCTATCACACTCTGTTCATGCAATTCTCGCATGACATTATTTGGATTCAATATGTCGCAAGCCCAATAAACTCCATTTTCCTGAATTATCCCTTCTATAATGGCTTCTACAGATAACGCACAAATAATTCCACTAATCGTAAAGCTATTTTGACAAAGTAATTGAGCTTGTCGTCGTATCGATTGTCCCTTAAATTTTCCAATCATCTCTATGACGAGTGTGTACCATGTTTGTCGAACAGGGAAAATGATAAGTTTTTCCATCAGGTCATCTACAATTTGATGTAAATGTTCAGGCGTATTTTTCATTGCTAATTGTATACATGCTTGTTGTAATAATGAAAAAACATCTTTATTTGGATAAATATTATGCCAATGTGCTTCGGCTATATGTAGCTTTTTTGCAAGGTGAATTGTTTCATTTGTTATATACCTTTGAGCATAGACTGTATTTTCCTCACCATTAATTGTCACATTTATTTTTTCTGTCTGTGCTATATCACGTACTATTTTTCCATCCTTATAAAAGGCATTCGCAGTACCAAAACCATAGATGGAGCTAAGCATTATATCAGCTGCTGCGCCTTTACTATATGCTTCTTCTCCTCCTGCATAGCCGCTTATTTTATCTATTTGATCAAATCCTTCTTGAGCTAATAGGCGAGGAAGAATCCCCGATAAACCGGGAAAACTTCCTGCTGAAAGAATCATTATATTTGTTAGCTCCTGTTGTATAAATTTCTTCTCCAACAAATCTGCCCCAAATGCATCGACATAATGGGCCCCAGCTTTTATGGCAGCTTGAGCCACTCTATCAATAATGCTATACGAGGGGCCTGCACAATTTAACACGATTGTACAACCTGCACAAAATGTCTCTAGCGCTATTTGGTCATATATATCTACCTGCATATATTCCATAAATTTGTCTAATTGAGAATGTTCTTTATGCTCACTTCTACTCCCACAGCGTAATGGATATTTATCTTTTAAATATCTTACAACCGCTTGTCCAACAGCCCCATTGTAGCCAATAATTCCTATTTTAAATTGATGGTTCATGGCTTACTCCTTTAAGCAGTAATTGAGCAGTCTCTTTCACATTAGGCTCCTGCAAACACGTAATATGATTACCATTTATAGGAATGATATTTAAATGACCAAATGTAATATCTCTCCAAAATTCTTCGTTTCTTGTACCAATTACCGGTAAAAAGGATGATATTTTATCAATACAACTAAATGCAACTACGTCTCCCATGAAAGGCTCGGTTCCATACGATACAACACCTTTAAAGCTTTGACAGAAGATTTGATATAGCGTTACCATTCGTTGCTTTTGAAAAGCTGAAATATCACCTTGCAAAGCTGGGACGGTAGTATATAAATCTACTAATCTCTGTTTAGGAGACTTGCTAGCAAGCTTTTGATAACATTGTGCAATTGGTGCAAACTCTCCGGTTAGATTGCATAAATCTTCAATTGTAATGGTATTCGCTTCTTTTTTGATTAAATCATGTAGTGCTTTTTTAAGTAATTCATCCTCGACATCGTGACCACTTTTTACAAGATCAGCGCCTATTAATAAACCAAATGTTCTTTCCATTAATAGATCATTTCGAAGCTTTGCATCACAAGGCGTAGTATCTATTGTAATGACTGGTTCAACTTGAACACCTTCTGCAAGTAACACCTTTGCCGTTTCAACAGCAATAAGCCCTCCCATACAGTACCCTATTAATACAAAGTTTGAAGCGTTTAGCTTTAACAATTGTTGCGCATATTTTTGCCCTAAATTTTGAATAAGTGTTTCAGGTGTATAGGCTAAATAATCTGCTTCATCACCAAAAATAAATCCTGCTATCGTGTCTTTGCGGTTAGGTTCATCTATTAAATAAGGGAGCAATTGATTGTAAGGTGTAAGTGTTCCCGTTCCATCGTGGAATAGTACTTTAATTTTTCCGCCAACCTCTCCTTCAGCTAATATAACGAAAGATGTTTTCGTATCTGAGGCAGTTTCATCCTGCATTGTTTGATGATTTTCAAGCGAGTGACTTATCTTTTCTGCAATTTCTGCAATAGTCGGTGTTTGTAAAATCTCTACCATTAATTGATCCCACTCCCAATGCTCCACTTCTGAAATTGTATCTCTCATTGCTGCCACAACTTGTGCAACTAGTAATGAATCGCCACCTGCTTGATAGAAGTTTTCATTGCGCCAAATACTTTCTCTATTTAGTGCTTTCGCCCAAATTTCTGCAATTCTTTTCTCTAAGTCACCTTGCGGAGATTCACCGGATTGTGCAATAAATGGATTGGATGCTTCTAGTCGACTTTGTAATGCACCTCGATCCACCTTGCCGTTTTCAGATAACGGTAGTTCACGAAGCACTTCAATATGCGCTGGTATCATATATTTTGGTAGTTGTCTTTCTAAATGTTGCTGAACCTCACTCGCATAAAGTCTCTTACGTTCACCTATAAATTGACCGACAAATACTGCCTGATTTGCAGCGGATAATGGATCATTTTTTGTAGGATATACACCGGCTATCTCCACCTCTGTTGCTGCAAATAACTCATGCCACTGTTCACGATTGAAAAATACTTGATCATTGTTTTTTCTAAAGTCTTCAAAATCATTTAGACCAGCATGAAATTCCATTGATGTAAGAAGTGAATAGTTTTCCCCAGTCGTATCTGCTACTATTAACGCTCCTCCTTCAACTGTCATTTCCTTAAATGTTTGTAACACTTGTGGAGCTTTCTTAGCGTTGTGTAAAACATTATTACATAAAATCAAATCAAAGGAAGATGCTTGAATTCCTTGAGACCAATAGGATTGATTGATATCATACAAACCATATGTAACCCACTTATAAGGTTCAAACGATTTTCGCGCTTCATTTAAAAAGAATTGTGATAAATCTGTAAAAACATATTCTACATTTTTATGATTTAATGTTGGTATTAACTCTAAACTTACACCGCCTACGCCAGCTCCTACCTCTAAAATTCGGAACGTTTTCTCTGGATAAGCCTTTCTAAATTCATCTACAATTGTATGGACAGCTTGAATTGTAACTTGATTTAATGAACGACTAATTAGGTTGTCTTTATATGCCGCTAAAGCAATATCAAAGCTTCCTTTAGGGAAAAATAAATCTAATGAATCAATATCCCCGCGAAGTAAACCTAAAAGATGCTTACTTGAATCTTCAAAGTAATCCACAAGTTTTTTTCCATACTGCATTTTTTCTTCAATGTCTCTCCATTTTAGCCAAGAGATTTCTGATGCATTGTGTGGTAAATCTTTATTGACTAGATAATAGTTTGACGTTGCTGGATTTTGCTTTATAAGATTTTCTTTACATAAAACATTCAGCCATCTTCTTAGTAGCTGATGGTAGTATGGATGTACTTTGACTATTTGCTGAATTTCACTTATAGAAAATTCTCGATCATCTATAAAAATATCTAAGTCTTGGAATGTTTTCATAATATCTAGTACGGCTGTCCAATTTGAAATTGTAGACCATTGTGCAAATAACTCTCGATCTACATTATGGGTCGCTTGATCTCCAGCGTTTTTAACTACAGTTGTTAATCTTTCTGAAGAAACCAATGTTTTTATTTGATTTGCATTTTTCCTTGATTGCACGAATGCTGAAATGTTAAATTCTTTACTTGCCAAATCTTTACTTGCAATAACCGCTGCATGCTCTATCTGCTGCATACGTTGCATAGAACTTTCAATTTCACTTAACTCAATGCGATGCCCATTAATTTTTACTTGAGTATCCTCTCTCCCTAAAAACTCAATCACACCATCTGGTAGGAATCTCCCTATATCTCCAGTTGCATATAAACGCTCTCCAGTGTAAGGATGGACAATAAATTTCGCTGTAGTATTTTTTTCATCCTGTAGGTAGCCGGTGGCAAGCCCCTCTCCCCCAATATATAAATCACCAATTGTCCAATCAGGGCATGACTCTAGCTCCTTATTCAACACATAAAAATATTGATTTGCTAATGGCTTACCATAAGGAATACTGTTCTTATAGGTAGTATTTATATCTATTGGATAATAAATAGACCAGATTGCTGCTTCTGTTGCTCCACCAAGGCTGATAAATTTCGCTTGTTCAAAATAATGTGCCATTTGTTTTGGTAATGTAACAGGTATCCAATCTCCAGATAAAAATACTAAACGTAATTTTTTATGAAGAGTTGTTGTCGTATCCTGCATGTATGCATGAAGAAGTTGCAATTGGGCTGGTACTGAATTCCAAATAGTGGCTTGATGAGATGTTAAAAGCTCCAACCAATGTTTTGGATCTTTAAGACGTTTATGCTCTGGTAATATAACGCTACCACCAACACTTAATAATCCAAAAATATCGTATACCGATAAATCAAAAGCTAAATTGGCAATTGCTAAAACTCGATCATGCTCTGTTACTTGGAAACGATGATTCATATCCATTATTGTATTCAGTACTGCCCTATGACTAACAATAACGCCTTTCGCTTTTCCTGTACTGCCAGACGTATGAATAATATAAGCTGGCTGTTCTACATCTACACGTACAGGAATTAACTGTGCTTCTAAAGCAGTGTTTAATTGCTCGACTTCAATAAAGGAAAGAGATTCTTGTTCGTATAAATCACTATGGCTAGCATGACCTAAAATAAAAGTGGTTTGTGATTCACTTATAATATTTTTTTTACGAGCAATCGGTTGCTCAATATCTAAAGGTAAATACACGCCACCTGCTGTTAATGTTCCTATTACAGCAGCAATTTGCCAAATACCCTTCTGTAAGTCAATTGCTACAAAATCTCCTTGCCGAACACCTTTATTAATCAATGCCTGTTGAATGGCATAAACATAACGACCGAGCTCCTCATATGTAAAATATTTACCATCTGCGTAAATAGCTATATTTTTAGCATATTGTGCAATAGCATCTAGCACATTGTCATAGAGTAACCCCTTAGGTAAATCAATCGTTGTTTTATTTACTTCATTTCTAATCTTTTGCATTGCTTCAGGTAAACCTAATAATTGACGTTCTGTCCATGCTGTTTCGTTAGTTGCAAGTTTTGTTAAGTGATCTACAAAAAATTGAAAGGCTGAATCGATTAGCCCACTTGGAAAAATACCTTCACGTACATCCCAATTTATTAATATTCCATCCGGTTGTTCAGATACTTGACAATCAATCCATACTTGAGGTGTTTGACTAATTTTATATGCTAATTTCAACTTAGGCTCATTTTCAGACATATGACTATTCGCGTCTGCACCTAATGTACTTGTATAAACTACCGGTATAATAACATCACGATTACGATGTCGCTTTAATTCACGCAATACTTCAATTCCTGAAAAATCACGATACTCTAAGTCTGTCCATAGCTGCTGTTGTATTTCAGCCGCATGCTCATAAAATGCTCTATCTCTTTTTGCATGTATTTCTAACAGATTGATGGTCGTAAAATCTCCAATTACATCATGAATTTGAGCATGAATATTAGGTCGATTAAGCATCGTTATATTCATACAAAAGTGAGATTGTTTTGACCATAAGCCAATAATTTCAGCAAAAGCTGTTAAAATAATACTGGAAGGAGTTAGCCGATGATCTTGTGCCTTCTGACTTAAAAATTGCCATTTATGATTAGGTAACAGGAAATTAAATTGTTCAAAACGATTTGTATTGCTATCAATTTTGTCGCTTTGAACGGGTAACTCTGGCGCCTCTGGGAAAGTCTCTAAACGACTAGTCCAATAATTTTTAGCTTTTTCATTGGCAATCGAGCGATCATGTTGTTCATATTGTTGTATCATGACATCTCTAAATTGAATTTCTAAAGCTGGTAATGGAGTATTTTCTGTATAGTAATAGTGTTCTAATTCTGCTATTAATACATTGATACTGACAAAATCAGCAATTAACATATCAATAGATAGATGAATAACACTTTGATTTTTTTGCTGTGTAAGAACTAGGTCATACAACGGCCATTTATCAGGAGCATATTGCTTAACAGATAACTCATTTCTTACATGTAATAATCGTTGATTGGCTACTTCAGGTACTTCATCTGATAAATCAATAACTTGTATAGTTGGGGGCTCTACGTTTTTTAATACTTGCTGATAACCCTCCTGATACACTATCGCACGGAGCATATCATGTCGCTTTATGACTTGGTGCCATGCCTTTTCAAGCCGTGTAGGATCAAAAGTAGTGCCAACTAGTTCTGCATATACTTTACAACCTACTCCTCCATAACGATAATTGTTGCTTCTACCTACTAAATAGGCTGATTGAATATCAGTAAGCGGAAAGGTATCATAGCGTTTTTCAGTATCATGAATAATTGATTGTTGTTCCTTCTGTAAATAATCAAGGAGTTGCTCTTTATATTCTTTCAATCGCTCTTTACGTTCATTTGTAAGTACACCAGTTGGAGCCTTAAAATGTAATTTTCCATCTTCTACCCAAAGGTTCACTCCCAGCTCGCTATACTCCTCTAATAATTTTTTCATGTTATAATATTCCCTCCTGATATTCGAAGTCCTTTTTCACAACTTCTATTAGATAGTCATCTTCTTTTAATAAATAAAGTGCTTTGATCGTTAATCCACTTTGATGAAATAGCGCCTCAAATTGGGATTGTGTTCTTTCCTTACCTCCACACATCGTCCAAATATTTAAATCAGTCATATATAAATGCGAGGCATTTCCTTCAATAACCTCTGGTAATAATTTTTCAATGATAGTTAGTGTAGAATTTTCACCCATACTTTGAGCGATATTACGTAAAATTGTAATTGCTGTTTCATCCTCCCAATCATGAAGGATTCGAGATAAAATATAAAGATCACCCAATTTAGGTACCTCTTGAAAAAAGTCTCCTGCCTGAAATGTACATCGACTGTTGATGCCGTAAAGCTCCAATTTTCCTTCTGCCTTTTGTTGTACATGTTGCAGATCTATTACAATCCCTTGAGCATTGCGGTAAAATCCCAAAAATTTCGCAATTATCTCTCCAGATCCTCCACCAACATCGATAATTTTTTTGATACAGTACCAATCTTTTTTTTCTGCAAAATATGCTTCTAGTTGAAGCCGTTCACTTGTTTTACTCATCATCTTATTAAACACTTCAAATTTTTCATTTTGCTGTACTTGCGCTTGAAAATAAGACTGTTGTTCTACTAATTGATAAGGGATTTTCTTCGTTTTCATCGATTCATAAAGCTTCGACCAATAAGGCATTGCCTGTCTGCCTGTGAATAATAAAAAATCCTTTAATGAATCACTTGCTTGTCCTGATAATTTCTCTCCTAAAGGAAGTAATTTAAAATAATTATTTTCTTCCTCCATATATTTCAAAGCTACTAATGGTCGCATAAAACGAAAGAGCATTTCTTCGTCAAGCGCTAATTCCTGTGCCAATAACGTTACATGCTTTCGTTCATCGAATAAGGCATCAAATATTCCTAATTCACAAGCTGTATATAGCAAATAAGAAGTAGAAAAGCCTTGAATAGTTGAACGTATCATACTTTCTTGTATATCCATAGTTAATCTCCTTATTAATTACTGCTGCTATCTGCCATCAATTTATACCATCTACAAATAGTATTTTCTACGATATTAATAAGGGCATATAGCCCTCCTCCTAATAAAGCTAGCCCTATTACACCTGCATACATAGCTAAGTAATCTCTACTATCCATTCGATTTAAAATGTAATAACCTAATCCACTAAATGATGCAAAGGTTTCAGCTATAAATAGGATTGCTAATGCTGTTCCTAATGAAGCTCGCAAGGAAGTCATTACGCTCGGTAAGCAATAGGGTAGTGTCAAATGGCACAGTGTTTGTAGTTTTGTAGCGTTCAATGATTGAATAACTTGTTTCTGAGCATAAGGAATTCCTTTTGCGGCATCACGAATTACTACTACCAATTGAAAATAAAGAACAAAGGCAATTAACATGATTTTTGGGACATCCCCTAATCCAAATAGCACGAGAATAATTGGTAAAAAAACAACTTTTGGGATAGGATAAAGCACATATAATAAAGGACTTAATAAAAGATCTATCTTTTTATTCCACCCCATAAGTAAACCTGTAGGAATCGCGAAAAAGAGAGCACAGATTATACCGATACCTACTCGATAACTACTTATGAAAAAATGCTGTGTTAATTCACCACTAGTTACTACTGTTAAAAATGATTGTCCCGCTTCAAAAGGTGTAGGTAAAAAAGCTTTATTCAATGAGATGCTAGATAGATGCCATAATAAAATAATGATAATGGTAGCGATGACTATACTATATGTCTTCTTCACATGGCTCTCCCTTTAGTAATTGTTTAATTCGTTGTTGTTGACGATACATGAAAGCAGGATTACGTCGCTCCTCTATCTGATAATCATTCTCAATGGTGCCTGCAATTGTTTTTCCATTCGCGTGAAAGACGACGATGCGATCGCTCATCATCAACGCTTCATCAATGTTATGTGTCACAAATAGGAGCGTTAAATTTCTTTCATGACGTATTTTCTGCAATGTTAGTATTAATTGCTCCTTCGTTAAAATATCTAACGCTGAAAATGGCTCGTCCATTAACAAAACTTTTGGCTTTTGGATTAAAGCTCTCCCTATTGCAACCCTTTGCTGCTGTCCCCCGGATAGTTGAAAAGGATAACTGTACTGCTGATTGTGAATATTCAATTGTGATAAAATAAATTGTGTCTCTTTTTCCCGTTCCTGCTTAGGTCGTTTGGCAAGCTTTAAAGGGAGAGCTATATTATCTTTCACCCTTTTCCATGGGAACAGGCCGTAATTTTGAAAAATAATCGCTATCTCCTGCTGTGGTCCTTTCAATTCTTTTCCATCAAAATAAACGGTTCCATTACTCGGTTTTTCCAAACCAGCTACAATTTTTAATAAAGAGGATTTCCCACTACCAGAAACACCAACAATAGCTACACATTCACCAGAAGATATTTGAAGGTTAATGTTTTGCAGAACATTAACCTTACCTGAGGCTGTCTTGTACGCTAAGTCTACATGCTGAATTCTATACACGACATATCCCCCTTTTTATTGTTCTTCCAATGACGTTTCTACTAGATCTTCATATGGAAAAGCTTTGTCCAATAATCCTCTAGAAACTAACCAATCAGATATACGCTCGACATTTTCTTGTACTGGCACACAATTAGGAGTAAAAACTGGAACTGCATAATGCCCTTTTAAAATTTCCGGTACGTTTGCCACTTTTAGAGCAAGTTCAAAGTATTTTTCTGGGTGCTGATTTAACTGTTTAATCGCTTCGTTGTAAGCTCTTAGGAAGTTTTCAATCACAGCTCTATTTTCTGTTATGTTTTTTTGTATCATAACGATGACTGATTGGGAAAAGTTCTCTCCAAGTGTTGTATCATCAATGACAATATTTGCACCTTGTGCAACAGCATAGCTTGCCAATGGCTCAGGTAATATAGCTGCTTGCGCTTCTTTTCCAGCTAATACTGTATCTACACGTAATGAAAGATTCGGAAGATGAATTTTCGTTATTTCAGAAGAATCTAGTTTCAAATGTCGTTCATATTGCTCCATTAAATAATCCATCATTGTATTCTCAGAGATCATGACAGATTGCCCTACTAGCTGCTTCGGTTCAACAATAGAGCTATGTGGAGAAGAAACGACTAAAAATCTTCCTTCCTTCTCCGTCGCACCTAATGCTAATGCAATCGTTTTAACATCAATGCCCCCCTTTTTTATTAAATTTTGAACGATCATATCAGTCATCATGCCATCTAGCTCACCAGCCTCCATCGCCTTCGATTGATCAGAGGCACTGCCAAACTCTATAAGCTCAACATCGGCACCATATTTTTGGAAAAGCTGATCCTTCTCTGCAACATAAAGAGGCAGACTATCATCGATACGCAACACACCTATTTTTAGTGAAGAATGCTTGGTCATTTTTGTATCTTCACTACACCCACTTATGCAAGCCAAAATGACAATCATAAAAATTATTCGAGAAAGGTGATATTGTCTCATAGAGCACCTTCCTCCATAGTGACACTGTTTTCCTCAACGAATGCTGCTAGTTGTTCAAGACGTGAATGAGTGAATAATGTTTGAATAGAAAGCGATATATTAAATTTCTCCTTTATTTTTCCGATGATTTGAATGGCCATTAAAGAATTACCTCCACATGCGAAGAAATCATCATCAATTCCAGGATGTGAATAAGACAATATTTCTTCCCAAATTTTCGCTATTTCTTTTTGCATCTCTGTAAAAGGCTCTCTATATTCAGATGACTCCTCTTGCTCTAGAGGTAACTGTTGTAAAAGTTTACGGTTAACTTTTCCGTTCTCTGACAGTGGCATTTTATCAATATATTTGTACACAGTAGGTAACAAATAATTAGGTAATTTTTGTGCCAATAAATTTTTGGTTTGTTCAATAGTTAGACCATTTTGTTCATCTTCTAATACTACATATGCCACTAATATTGTTGCTCCATTACGTTTATGAACAATTGTTGCCGCTTCATTCACAGTAGGCAATTTAGCTAGGTGATAATCTATTTCACCTATTTCAACCCGATAGCCATTTAGTTTAATTTGTGAATCTGCTCTCCCTAAAAATTCAATATTGCCATCAGGTAAATATCGTCCTAAATCTCCTGTATCATATAGACGTTCTTTTGTAATTGGGTGAAGTAAAAATTGGTCATTTGTCCGCTCTTCATTTTTCCAATACCCCATAGCAAGTCCTAATCCTCCGATATACAATTTCCCTGGTACATTCACAGGACAAGCTGCCATTTGATCATTTAGTATATAGTAATATTGATTGGCTAAAGGTTTGCCATAAGGTATGCTCTTCCAATCCCTATTTACTGTTTGTATATCGAAACTATTTGACCATATAGACGCCTCCGTCGCACCACCTAATCCCAATATTCGAGTCTTTGGCGCAATTTCCCAAACATCTGTAGGCAAGCTTAATGAAATCCAGTCACCACTCAATAACACAGCCCTTAGTGTTGGATACTGAGCAGACTCTATATTCCTACTATATTCTGTTAACATTTGCATAAAGGCCGGCACTGTATTCCAAATGGAGATGTGATGATTTTGTATTAATTTTTTCCAATATGCAGGTTCTTTTACATGCTCCGCTTTTGGTATAACAATTCCACCACCAGCAGCAAGTATGCCAAAAATATCGTATACGGATAAATCAAACGTTAGGTTAGATAACGCAAGAATACGATCCTCCGTACAAACAGCAAGTCGATGATTAATATCTAATACTGTATTTACTGCACCTCTATGATCAATCATGACACCCTTCGGCTTACCAGTAGAACCCGAAGTATAAATGACATACGCTAAATCTGAAGGCAACAAGTCAGGACTATCGACTAGACATTCTTGATGTGCACATTTAGCATCAACGACCGTCACATGATAATCATTTAGGAAGGGTAGCTGTGTGAGTATATGTGCTTGTGTTACTATGGATTGAACTTCTCCTTCTTTTAAAAGAAATTCCATTCGTTCAATAGGCATTGTACAATCAATCGGTAAATATGCCTTCCCTGCTTTAATAATCCCCAATGCAGCAACTATTTGTTCCCATCCTTTTTCCATAACAATAGCAACTAATTTCCCTTTAGTACTATCCCGTTCAAGTAATGATTGAGCAGTATGATTTTTTAAATGACATAACTGTTGATACGTAATAGTTTTTTCTTCTGAGAACACTGCGATATTAGTAGGATTTTCAGCTATTTGTTTTTCAACAAGACTTAACAACGTCTCATTTGATATTTCTGTGTCCTGCCCTTTAATTTTTCCTACTTGCTCTTGAGATGGTAAACGCACAAGACTTCCAATTCTTTTTTTCCATAAATCTTCCTTCGTAGAAAGCTCTTTTAAAATACTGATGTATGCCTCAAACATGCCAATGACTAAATGCTGTGGGAAAATCTCCTCTATTGCATCCCAGCTTAGCCATAGTTCACCTTTTTGCTCTGAAACTTGATGATCAAGCCAAACTTGAGGAGTTTGAGATAATCCATATACAATATCTCCTAAATAGCCACCCATTGTTGTTGCCCCATTATTTTTTTCAAGCCCTAATCCACTCGTAAAGACAAATGGCATCATAATGCCCATTTGACGATTCCACTTTTTAGCTATTGCACGCTCTACATATACACCACCCACATAAGGATGCTCTAAATCCTGCAATAGTTGCTTTTGAACATTTCTAGCACGTTCTAAAAAAGATTCTCCTTTTGACATATCAATAGATAAAAGATTAAGCGATGTAAAGTCACCTATAAGCTGTTCTACATCCGGTTCAAATAGCACACGATGGAAACGAGTAAGATTTATTGTAAATTTTGGTTGACTACTCCATCTTGCTAAAGTTTCAGCATAAGCAGCGATTAACAAGGATGCTGGAGACAAGTTCATTTTGGTAGCTAATTGCTTTAAGGCTAGCCATTGCTGTGAAGATAGTTTCTCTTCATATCTCGTAAACTTACAGTTAGATAAATCTCCTTTATAATCAAGTAGTGGTAAATCTGGTGCAGGGTACATATTATCAATGCGTTGATTCCAATATTGCATATCCTGCTCATACATTTCTGTTTCCCGAATTTTTTCATAAGCCAATATATAATCTCTGAATGTAGTTTGAAGCACTTGTAGTTTTGCAGAAGAATCATCATATAGGCGCTTCCACTCTTTAAATAAATAGAACATACTAAAACCATCAAAAATAATATTGTCAAAACTAATATGTAGTCTTGTTTTATGTTCATTTATAGTCGACATTCGAATATCAAACAATGGCCACTCACTTGGATTAAATGTTTGATGCTCCATCTCACTTCGCACTATTGTAAGCTGTTCTTTTTGCTGTTCTGTTGAAAGATTTGTAAGATTGTACGATGCAATAGAATAGTACTCTACAAACTCTTGAACCTGTTGGTGTTGTCCATCATTTAAAATGACGGCCCTCATCATATCATGATGTTGTATGAGACGATTCCATATTTGTTCCACTCTTACATGATTTAGAGCTGGGCAATCCATTTCAAAATAGCAGTGAGTGGATACATCACCGTATGCATAAATACCACTACGACCTAGCCAATACGCTTGTTGAACTTCTGTTAATGGAAATGGCTCGAAACGATCCCGCTCATTAGGCACTATAGTTGGTAGCTTTTTCTCCGTTTCTTCGTTTGTCTTTTGTAGCACTAATTCCCCTAATAACAGTGCCATCTGTTGAAAAACAGGTTGATTGAAGATTGCTTCTAAGCTAATTTTGACAGCAAATTGCTCTTTTATTTTTGCACTAAGCTGAGTAGCTAATAATGAATCCCCGCCTAGCTCAAAGTAATGATCACGTATGCCAATTGCATCTACCCCTAATACTTCGGTCCATATTTCTGCTAACCTTATTTCGATTGGGGTTGCTGGTGCAATAAATTCTTTTGTAGCTAAATTGACTTGCTCAATTTCAGGGATTGGTAATGCTGCTCGATTCACTTTGCCATTGGCCGTAATAGGTAACTCCTCTAATGGAATAATTACATGAGGAATCATATAACTTGGTAATCGTTTTTCTAAATAATGTTTAAGTGGCTCTAGCTGGAATTCTGAAAATGATTGTCTTTCAACTTGAGCTACAAATAAATACTGAGTAAAGGCTGTATCAATAGACTGAAGCGTAATATTTGTGAAGCCCTCTTCTTTAAAAATAGAGAGCCAACGATCTTCCGATAGTAATGGAAGACATGTCTTTTCCCGTTCATCCTTATAATGTGTAAAACCATCTTCTAAAAATGCTGTACTGACTAATTGCAGAGGATTATTCTCCGTCATTTCTAAATTAACGAATAGCCCACCATGCTTTAATAACTTCTTTAAATCTTTAAGTGAATTTCTAATATGGACTGCTCTATGCAAAGAGTGCGACGCCACAATCAAATCATATTCACCATCTATAAAGCCTTGAGAAATTGGACATTTATTTATATCAAGTACTTTAAAATGGATATTGGGCTGTAAACCTACTATTTTTTGAACACGATTTATAAAGTAGTTGGACTCATCTGTAGCAGTATAATGAATCTCATCTTTTGAAAAAGTCTCTGCTAGCATACGAAGTGTGTTCGTATGACGCACCCCAACCTCTAATATTTTGAGTGGTGCTTGGCGTTCTGTTCGATTACTTAAAACAGTTTGAATCAGAGTCGCTATTAAATCCTGCTGTTTTTTTCCATCAGACATGTTTTCAGTCAATTGTTCTAAAGGATGTATGTTATGATGAAGCAATAATTCTAAAGGCTCTAGTTCACCCGTTAAAAGTGCATAGCTTTTTTCAAAAAAGTCAGAAACAAACGCCCTTATATATGTTGTTTGCATTTTCTCTAAACTACTAAACTGTTCGTCACTATTAACGATTAAGCATTGTTTATTATGAATAGTAGATCCTTCACAAGAAACTAAATTGTTTTTTTCTAAAAAACTAAACCATTGATATATTAAACTTTGATATCTGCTGTTAATTTTTTCTCGCTCTATTATTTTTAAAATATTGTAACGAACATCTTTTTCTAGCGGAAATCCTAATTTGGAAATTATTTTACCAATCATTTCCACAGTAAGATATTCACAATAATCCTTTAACAACCGATAACGATTTTCATTCTCATTGTAAGTTTTAGTAAAATCCCCATTCGCTTTTAATTGAACAATATAAGACCAATCAATCATTGGTTTATTATATTTAATAGTTTGTGCTTGCTCTTTTTCAGAACTACTTACAATATAAGCGGCTAAATATTGGTTTTCCTCTCCTCTGACCGTGACAGCAGCATCCTCAACTATTTCATAACTTCTAATAGCACTTTCGATTTCACCTAATTCAATACGGTGACCCCGTACCTTTACCTGTGAATCATTTCTTCCAAAAAACTCGATAAGGCCGTTGTTCCAAAATCGACCGATATCCCCTGTCTTATACCAACGAATACCTTTCTCTTCAATAAAGCGTTCAGTAGTTAATTGTGGCTCTCCTACGTATCCTTTGGCTACACCGGCACCTCCTATCCACAGCTCACCTGCTTTCCAACTCGGACAGTCTTCCCCACTTGTATCAATAATTCTATAAAACTGATTTTTCAGGGGTCTTCCATAAGGGATTGAACGCCAACTTGCTGGTATTGGATGATTGACATCATAATAATTGGACCAAATTGCCGCTTCTGTCGCACCGCCCATTGCTACTAATAGCCCTTTCGGTGCTACTTTTAACAGTCTCTCAGGAATATCTAAACTAATCCAATCTCCTGACAACATCACAATACGTAAATTTTGACAAATCATTTTTACGCTCTCGGCTTCTATTAATAACATCTTCAATAAAGCAGGTACTGAATTCCATAATGTAATACGGTAATTACATATTAACTTTAACCAAATATCTGCGTTTCGAGCCGTATCGTCTGATATAAGGACAAGGCTACCACCAACACTTAAAAGACCAAATATATCATATATAGATAAATCAAAATCTAATGATGATAATGCTAGAATACGATCTTCTTTGCTAATATCATATTTTTTATTAATATCTGCAATTGTATTCCAAGCGGCCTTATGACTAATTTCTACACCTTTTGGTTCTCCCGTTGAACCTGATGTGAAAATAATATAAGCAGAACTGTTTACATCTACTTTAGGAAACTTCACATGACCAAATTGATGTATCTGTTCCATCATAATCATAATAACTTGTACTTGTTCAATATCTTGGTACTTTTCTTCGTAGGAGGCCGTTGTTAGAATAAACGAAACATTTGCCTTCTCAATAATTTTTTTATAACGTTCAATCGGCTGTGTCACATGTACAGGAACATAACAGCCTCCAATAGCTAGTACTCCTAAAATCGCTTGTATTTGCTCTAATCCTCTTGGCAATGAAATAGCTACTCGATCACCTTGTTTAAAACCATTATGTAACAGGGCCGCAGCAACCTTTTCCGCTTGTAATGACAGCGTCTCATAACTAACTTCTTTATGACTTATTCCATCTATAAGCGCTATAACTTGTGGTTGTTGCTTTGCTTTTTCGAAGAAAGACGTGTGCAAGCCTTGAGCATGATCTTCTATTGTGGCATTATCAATTAATTGACGTCTTACTTCTTGTGCTTTTGTTTCGATAGCTGGCTGTTGAAGCCAATGCTGTTCATCTTCAATTAACCAATCAATAGTTTTGATAAACAGTTCAAACATGTCATCCAACAAACCTGAAGGGAATAATTCATCTAAACCATCCCAAATACATAACAAACCATCATCCATATCAAACATTTGGAAATCCAACCAAACTTGTGGCGTTTGTGAAATCATATAATGAATAGTACCAAATGCATCTTTAAACTCCTCATTTATAAGTGGTACGCCTAAATTACATGAAAAAACTATCGGAGCAAACACTTTTTCATCTGGGAAATACTTAGCCATATCCCGTTGAATTTTCACACCTGAATAAGCGGTATAGTTTAAATCTTGATGAAATTGCTGTTGTAAACTTTTCGTAAATGCTAAAAAATGTTGTCGATATTCACTATCGACTTCCAATAATAGTAGCGTAGTAAAATCAGCTACAACTTGCTCTATCTCTTCAGACAAAGTATCTCGGTTAAACAATGGAATATTAATAATAAAACGAGATTCACTGCTCCATTTACTTAATGTATAGGCATAAGCTGCTAACAATACCATTGCAGGTGTGACGTTATGGTGTGAGGCAGTCAATTTAAGCTCACTCCAAGATTGTTCTTCTAAAAAATGCTCCCTTCTTGTAAATTTAGGGGTGTGTTGTATCAACTCAGCATTGTTTGATAACGGTAGTTTTGGACCTAATGGCAAAGTAGTTAACCTGTTTTTCCAATAAGCCTCTGCGTTGCTTTCTTCATTGGCAATTGCTAGTGCTTTATCATGTAGATATTTTGCAAAGTTCCAATTTTCAGGTGCCTTCGGTTTTTGCTGTCTAGAATAAGCTGCCGCTAAATCTCTTAAAATGATTTGGAAACTTTGAACATCAGCTACAAGTAAGTCTATATCAAAATGGAGACGAGTTTTACCATTTGGTAATAGAGATAACTGTAAGCAAGCTACTTCCCCTTGATCAATTGCCAATAGCCGGTGTGAGGTATTAGCGCGAATAGTTTCTAGCTTTTTGCTAATCTCGACTTGCGGGCAAGTTGTAAAATCGTGGACATCAATAGTTGTAAAAGGTGATTCTTTTAAAATTTGCTGTTGACCATCTTCTGTATATTTGACACGGAGCATAGGATGATGCTGAATTATTAATGCCCATGCTGCTTTAAGCCGCTCTATATCAATATTCCGCCCATCAATTTCCATATAACCATGACAGCCATTTCCACCTAAATATTGACCGCTTTGTCGTCCAACCCAATAAGCATACTGTACATCTGTTAATGGAAAAGGTTCATACATATTAGCTACTGTCTTATCTTGATTTTCTAATAGTTCGTTATCATTATTAATTGTATATACATAATCTCTATTTATTAATTTATTCCAAGCACTTAAATACGGCTCGGATATTAATTCTTTAAAGGTAATTGTTACCCCAACTTTTTTTAGTTTGCCAACTAATTTCATCACTTGTAAGGAGTTTAAGCCTAATTCTAATAAATTTTGATCCTCATGTATTTCTTTCTGTATACCGAGTAGATGATTGACTTCCAACGCTAGACTTTGGATATTATCTAGATCATTCTTTAATCTCAATACTTTGACGCCTCTCTTTCTATAGTAATCTGTTTTAATTTGTTCTTATCAACCTTCCCTACATTTATAAATGGTAACCGCTCTACATATATGATTTGATCTGGAAGTTTATATTGAGCAACGCCTAGTTGGATTAGAAAACTACATATCTCATCTCGTTCAATTCTTTGTCCATCCGTAACTAAAAATGCACAAATGTTCTCTCCTAACTCTTTATCTGGCAAACCGATAACAGCTACATCTTTAATAATTGGATGTGCTTGTAGAAAGCTTTCGATTTCAGAGGGTATAATATTTTCACCTGCACGATTAATTTGTTCCCTTACTCTACCAACAATTTGTATATTCCCCTCTGGTGTTATACGTGCTTTATCACCAGTACGTAAAAAATAATTTATTGTGAAAATATCAGCATTTAAAGCAGGTGCTTGATAGTAGCCCCCAAATGTATACGGTCCTTTTGCCACCAATTCCCCAAGCTCACCCTGAGGAACTTCTCTTCCTAGCTCATCTATAATCTTTATTTCATCACCTAAAGAAATTGCTCGCCCTTGACAGCTCGTAACAGTTTCTAAAGGATCATTTAATGCTGTGAAGCAAGTTATTCCTTCCCCTAATCCATATCCTTGTTGTATTTTACATTGAAATTTATCCATAAAATGAACAGCTGTTTTTTGCTCTATGTGAGCAGCACCAATTAAAACAACCTCTAAACTCGACATATCCAATTCTTCATACCATTCAAAAGCTTCTAACCATAAGCTAGCTATTGTTGGTACAATTGAGGTATGTGTCACACGTTCCTTTTCTATTTCTTGAAATGCTTCATCAAAGCTAGAAGTTTGACATAATACCACTTTGCCTCCTGTAAAAAGAGTGCCTAATATGCCTGGAGAGCATAACGGATAATCATGTGAAATAGATAGTACTGCCATGTATACAGTTTCAGGAGCCATCCCACATTTTTCAGCAGAGGCTAGTGCATTGTAAGCATACGCCTCATGGATTTTCGGAATAATTTTCGGAATACCTGTAGTGCCACCAGACAATAAATATAACGCAGTATCTCTATAATGTGGTAAATCACTAACCACTAATGAATAGCTACTTTCTTTAAGCTGATCTAATGTTACATGTGTAAAAGTTGCTGGCCACTGTACGGTAGATTTACCAACCGTCACAATATATCGAATACTTTTATGCAGAGGGATGATTTGTGCAGCCATGCACTCATACTGAATACCAAGATGAGCGTTGCAACATATATAAGCTGTTGGCTGTACCATCTTTGCGATTGTATCAATTTCTATTTCTCTATGAGAAGGTAACATCAGAACAGGCTGCACACCTATTTTTAGTAGACTAAATAATACAGTAATAAACTCAATTGTATTTGGTAATTGTAATAAAACCCGATCACCCTGCCGCCAACCTAATGACAAAAAGCCTGTCGATAATTGCTCAATTTCTTGAAGCAAGTCTTGATAAGTTAGGCGTCGATTTCCTTCCACAACTGCTATGTTATGAGGAAATTGTTCAGCGATAATTTCTAGCTCTTCCATTAATGTTTTCTTTCTTAAGAAACCCAATTGCTCATATCGTTCAACCTCATGTAAATACCAATCCATTTGTGAAGACATGCTTTTCGCTCCCATCCTCTTATCTACAAAATACATTTTGTTATACGCTACTTAATTGATGTTCCTTTCTCCACATTGCTGCATATTTGCCTTCTTTAGCAATGAGCTTTTCATGTGAACCTTCTTCTACGATTTGTCCTTCATTAACAACTAGGATTTTGTCTGCATTTTTTATAATGGAAAGCGTATGGGCAATCATCACAACCGTTTTTTTCTTTTTCAAAAGATTTTTAATCGCTTCTTTTACAGCCAGCTCATTCTCGATATCTAACGACGCTGTTGCTTCATCTAATAAAAGTATTGGACTGTCCTTTAAAATAGCACGTGCAATGGATATACGTTGTCTTTCACCGCCCGATAGCTTATTACCATTTTCTCCAACAATTGTGTCATAGCCATACTCTAATTTCTCAATAAAATCATGGCAGTTTGCTTCTTTCGCAGCATTAATAATTTCTTGTTCTGTCGCTTCTGGCTTTGCATAGCGAATATTATTTAAAATCGTATCATTAAACAAAAATATATCTTGGTCGACTAGTGAAATTTTCTGTAATACTTTTTCAGAAGCAATCGATTGAATAACTTGCTGACCGATTAATATATCACCGCGTTCAGGCTCATAGTATTTTGTTATTAAATTTAAAATAGTTGATTTTCCCGAACCCGATGGTCCAACAATCGCCACAAACTGTGAAGAATCAATTTCAAAATTGACATTTCGTAGTATAGGTTCCCCTTGGTTATAAGCGAAATTCACATTTTGAAAAGCTATACTATACTGTTCAGGTTCAAAAGAAGTCTCATTTGATAACTCCTCCACCTCTTCTATGACACACTCAATTTGTCTTTTTGCAATCATTAAGTTTTTATAAGAGGTTAAATCAATAAAAAGTGTGCCAAATAATTTGCATGTAAATAAAGGGGAAATGCTAATTAGAAAGAAAGAAGACGCATCTAAATCCCCTTCCAGCCATTGATGTCCTGCTAAATAAAGAACAATCGGTAAACTTAGCCAACACAAAATACTAAACGTTGTACCAATTGGAATTACTTTAATCTCATATAAATAACTAACATCACTATAGTCCTTCATTGATGAGGTTGTTGCTTTATTTTTAACACCACCCAAACCAAATGATCGCAACGTTTGAATACCATTTATATACTCAACTACAGCACTTGTGTTACTTGTCATAATATTTTTCTTTTGATTTCCGTATTTTTTTACCATTAAAAAGGACAAGTAAAGAGTTGGTATTAACAATAAACCTGAAAATAACAGAACTACTCCAGCAGGTATATAAATAGTCGAAATAAAGCCAATTAGCAGTAAAGTAAATGAAGAATTTTTTATAATATCACCTATTTTATGAGTCAAAATATTTTCATAATTATTGACACTTGTTGTCGTCGCATTAATGTACTCTCCTGTTTGTGCCTTCGTAAAGGAGGAAAGCGGTATTTTTTTCATTTTATCGCCCATTGTCAAGCGAAGAATTCTACTAATCTGGGCACCTCCGATTTGCCCTCTCGTATAACCAAACGCGTAGATGATTAAACGAATAACAAACACAGTGCCTAACAATGACAGACTTCGAGTTAACAAGTTCATCGTTAATTGCTCTGTTATTAAAGCATTAATCATGTAATATAGTACGATAAAATTAAAACCAGCTAGCATACCCTCGATGACATTGAAAACAATAGAAAGATAAAAAGAAGCATTTTTTGTAAATGCATTTTTTTTGTCCATACTTAAGTCTCCTTCATAAATAGGCTTTCCCTTGAAAGACCCTTCTTTTTCTACAAGTACAACATCGTTAAAATTCATACGTAATTTCTCTAGCTTTACTATAATCCTGCCAAGTCTTTTTATATGAAGGGTTTTCTTCTAGCATTTCTTGATGCGTTCCACATGCTTGTAGTGTTTGATTTTCTACAATTGCCACTCGATCACAATGCTTAATAATACCAAGACGGTGTGCAATGATAATTACTGTTTTACCAACACAAAGTTCAGCAATGGCTTGATCAATCTCGGCCTGATTTTCTGGGTCTGCTGCGGATGTTGCTTCATCTAATATTAAAATCGGTGCATCTTTTAAAATGGCACGTGCAATAGCAATTCGCTGCTTTTCTCCACCAGAAAATCTAGTTCCAAAACTCCCTACCCTTGTATCGTAACCATCAGGTAATGAAATAATAAAATTATCTATTTGTGCTTTTTTCGCCGCAGTTCTTACCTCATCGAGTGTGGCATTAGAACCCATGACAATGTTTTCAAACACTGTACCACTTGTTAAAAAGGTCTTTTGGAAAACTGTTGTTATATTTTTTAATAATTCCTCATAATCAATATCCTTCACATTTTGATTACCAATCAAAACTTCTCCTTGCTGAACATCATTAAAGCGTGAAATTAACTGTACAATGGTGCTTTTCCCAGAACCTGAGTCACCTACAATAGCTATTTTTTCATTTTCAGCAATAGACAGATTCACATTCTTTAAATGTTCTTTTTGCCCATCATAAGAGTAATTGACATTACTTAGTTCGATATTGTAATTCTTCGGAAATGCTTGCCCTTGCCCAAAAACAGGTGTTTCTAAAAAGGCTACGCATTTCTTTACAGCATTTAAAACCTGTGCAAAGTTTGAACCTAATTCCTGTAAAGGTCGTAATTCTGTTAAATACAATGAGCCTACAAATGCAAAAAGAATAAAGACACTTCCTGTTAAACTACCATTTAAAAACCACATTCCACCAATAGGTACCATAAGGAGTAAGCCACATTCTATAATAATGACAAAGCTCGCATATGGTGGACCCATTTTTAAAGACATTTCTTTCCAGATATTAAATTCATCATCTACTGCGTTTGTAAACTTTTTAAATGATGAACTACTCATGTTATATGCCTTAATTAAACGCATTCCTTGAATATATTCGATAATGATTGCATTTAGATTGGCTATGGAACGTGCTCCTCGATCCATTAATTGATTCGTCCCCCGAAACATTATTGCCATTACTGCCACTGCAACAATTAATGGAATAAACGAAATAAGCGCTAACGGTACGTTAACTGTACATAAATAGATGAAGACAGCAATTGGACCACTCAAGTAAAACACTAACTCTGGTAAATGATGTGCTAAAAATAACTCTAGCTTTTCAATCTCTTCATTTAATAGTGTTTTAATTTCTCCTGTATTTCGTTCATTTAAAGAACCTAGTGAAACTTGTGCCATATGCTCTGTTACTTGACAACGCACTTTAAATAATGTTCGATAGGCACCCTTATGCGATAAGGTACCAGAAATAGCAAAGAGCCCAAATCGAACAATTATCGAAATAGCCAAAATCAATAAATTTTGAATTAACAAAGCTTCTGTTAAATTATTGTGATAGACTTGCTCAATTATTTGATAAATAATGAAATAAGGTACAATTGTCGAAAGACCACTAATTAAAGAACATAAAACAGACGAATATAAATATTTTTTATCCTTTCCAGCCCAAGAAAGAAGCATAAAGATCGGATTTTTATTTTGTTTTACAACTTTCCCCATTATCGTTCAGCCCTTCCCTTGCATCGTAATTTTGTATCGTACATTTCTCTGCACATTGCAGGTCAGTTACGTTAGATCCATTCCCTGCTATCTAGTGAAAGTTTCAATTGTATACTGATGATTTTCTTTATTTAACTTATAATCATCTTGCTTCTTTCCATCTCCGAAGCGAAGTATACGATGACAGCAAGATGCTATAAATTCTAAGTCATGTGTAATGACAAAAATAATTTTATTAGCCTCCGCTAAATTCTGTAAAATACTAGAAACCTTTTGCATACTGTCAAAATCTAATCCACTTGTCGGTTCATCAAACACTATAATTTCTTTTTCACTTATTAAACTTGCAGCTACAGCAAGTCTCTGTTTTTGTCCTCCTGATAATGTATTCGGGTGTCGATTGACCAGTTCTAATAAATCCATTTCCTCCAATGCTTTTCGTACTAAATTCGGATTGGGATTTTTCACCCCAAATACACATTCTTTTTCAACCGTTTCTGCGAATAACTGATAATTGACATCTTGCATTACCATATAGGAAAGCTGAGCCTGTTTTTTCAATGTTAGTTTTTGTTTATTAAAATAAATATTTCCTGATGATAGTTTATGTAGACCACATATCGCTCTAGCAAATGTCGTTTTTCCTGCACCATTATGTCCTGTGATTGCAATTATTTCTCCGCTTTTTGCTGTGAATTGAATATTTTCTAATACCTTTCTTTTTTTGTGCGATATAGTGACATCCTTCACAACAAGCTCATGAACTTTTTGTTCAGCAGGTAGCGATTTATGTTGAAACTGTACATTGTCTAAATAAAGTGTGCGGAGTCCTAATTGCCTCAGTTGAAGATCTGAAAGTTGTAAAAAATCCTTTTGTGAGTAAACTGATACAATTTGTCCCTTATTTAATACAATGGCTCTATCAATTAATTCTTTTAAATAGTAAAGTCTATGCTCCGATACAATAATTGTTTTACCTTGCATTTTTAGTAATGCAATCATGTCTTTTAAATCCTCAATAGCAGCCGCATCTAAATTAGAGGAAGGCTCATCTAATACAAAAATATCGGGTGCTACAGCATACACACTTGCAAAAGCAATCTTTTGCTTTTCTCCCCCCGATAAATGAAAAATATTGCGTCGACGAAGATTTTCTAATCGAAGCTCAGACGTAATTTGCTGCATTCGTTCTTCCATCATTTCTTTTGGATATGCCATATTTTCCATTCCAAATACAATCTCACTATCAGTATCCACATTAAAGAATTGTGACCTCGGATTTTGGAACACCGTCCCAACCTGTTCGCTTAATTCATACATTTTCCTATTTTCTACAGGTTGATTATTTAACAACACTTGTCCTTTTAGCTTTCCAGAATAAAAATAAGGAATTAAACCGTTAATTGCTCGGATAATAGTTGTTTTACCACAGCCGCTTTTACCACACAGTAAAATGCACTGTCCTTTTTTGACATGAATATTTATATTTTCTATACCTTCACTTTTCTCATCTGTATAATGAAATGAATATTGCTCGATTTTCAACATATTAACACTCCTCCAAACACAAAAAATGTAAATATAAACATTACAATACTATCACTGAATTGGAATGACACATGTTGAAAGCAAGAACGCTCTTTCGGGTTTTCAATCCCTCTCGCTATGCTTGCAGCAGATAATTCATCAGCAATTTTTGAGGCTGCCATCAATAAAGGAACGTAAATACATTCAACCGTTTGCACAGGATTTTTTAGAAAACCTATTATGGAGGGTGAGATACCTCTTAACTTCATAGCATCCTTTATATATCGCCAATCCTCACCAATCATTGGAAAATAGCGCAACATTACAGCTAATGGAATAATTACCTTTTTGGAAATTCTTATTTTTCCTAAAGCCGTCATAAATTCATTTATTTTTGTTGTTCCAACTAACAATCCACCCATTACAACGCAAGGGAATATTTTCCTAATAAACATTGTAAATGATACAAACATTAGCTCCCACGCACCTGACAAAAACATTTCACTTACTAAGCGAACTCCTAGAATTAACCCGTAACCAAGCATCATTTTCAACGAAAAGGAAAACATTCCCATTAGAAAGCAAAGACTAAATATTATGGCCATTAATATGAGTTCAAATTGAAAAGAAGGTGACAAAAAAACCGCTGCATTTACTAACAGTAGTAGATATATTTTCGTTCTTGGATCAAGTTTGACGGTGTAAACATGCATATGCATATTGCCCTGCAATTCTTCTCCCTTATTCATAATTTCACCGCCCTACCTATGCAAGCACTCCTGATTTTTTAAACTGTTTTCTCAATAATTTTTTTCCCAATAAACCGCTGATCAAAGCGCATAGCATTGTGCCAACAAACATTGTTGGTAACATCCAATTTTGGGCAGTTGTTAACATCGTATCCATATAAGCTTGTTCTGTTCCTTGACCTACCAAATACTCCTTATACGCTTGTTGATTAAGCCACAACATTACGTAAGAACCCATTGGATGAAGTGCAAAAACAATATAGCTTAAAATATTTATTGAAATATTTTTATACTTACCAATCGCTGCTATTAATTCACCAATTATAGCTACTCCTATACAAGCTAATGACCATAACCAGTACATCCCTGTAACAAATGTAATAATCGCTAACAATATTCCTAAAATAAGAATAGGACCAAATTTTGGTACTTTAGCAATCATTAATAAATAAATAGGTCCCGTTAATAGAGCTGCACCAGCTGGCATTAAAAACGTTAATACAGGATTGGGGGCAAAAAGGGCTGATCCAATCATCATGAATATAAAGAACAGTGCTGAGAAAATACCGACTGTAATTAAATCTTTAATACTTAAAGTTTTTTGTTGTATTGTTTGCGAATACATTTTTATACTTCTCTTCCTTCCTCTAGTAATTATTACTATATTTACTTTATTCTATTGATAATGATTATCATTTACCATTATAATGAATAGTAGTACATAAAAAAATAACTACACTATGTTTACGTCTAATCAAGGAAGAGGAAAGTCTAATTGAGGAAAGGAGAAAACAGATGACGTCTCATCATTTTAAACCTCTATTATTAGAGAATGGTTTTTCAAAATTTGACCAAATGAGCAAATATAACTCAGTGGGTACTACATATACAATCGATCCAACTTTAGGTAAAGGTTATTATTGGATATATCATTACAAGGAAATGTTTTCTATTCTTATTCATGATTTTTATTTTTTTGAGGATTATCAGTTAGAATTAACAATGCCTGAACTTTTAACCGTCTCATACTATGAATCTATTTCAGGTGAGGAGCTTAACCCTTATCAGCAATTAAAGCCAGGTTATATAAGGAGTTATTGGGGAAAAGGAGAAAAATATAGCGCTATTATTCATAAAAATATTCCAGTACAATCAATCGGTATTGAGTTTACCCCTATTTTTTGTGATCAATTTCTAGCACATAAATATGGTGAAAAATATGTGAATCCACGTCAAGCATTAACAACACTAAAAGCCACAACTACTTTTCCGGAAATGGTAATCCTGCTTCGACAAATAGCGGCTTATCGTGGTGCTGATCTGACCTCTGCACTTTTTTATGAAGGGAAAGTATATGAAGCATTAGCCCTTATAATGGAACGTGTACTTTTCAATGAAACTTGTCATTGCTCACAAATTTCTAAAGAAGATATTCACCAAATTGAGCATGTAGCCACTCATATAGAAAAGTACTACGCCCTACAACTAACTTTAGATCATTTAACTAAAATTTCTTGTATGGGTGCTACAAAATTAAAAAAATTATTTAAAGAAGTGTATCATTGCACAATTACGGAATATATTCAAAAACAACGTGTTCATCAGGCTGAGAAATTACTAGCTCATACAGAGCTCCCTATTAACGAAATTGCTCGAACAGTAGGCTATCAAAGTGCAGGTAGATTTTCAGAGTTATTTAAACGCTATGCCGATTTAACACCGAAAGAATATAGGCAGCAAATATTTAGAGGTTAAACATAATAGGGGGTTACTGACCATCATAAAACTTGCTCTACTTTCCATTACAGATTCACATTTCGATAAATACCATTCAAAATTCACAGCTTTCATTTCAAATGACAAACAGAACAAACTTCAGCAATTCCATTTTAAAGATGACTATAAGCGCGGTTTATTAGCTGACATATTGGCTAGATATTTAATTTCAACGACTTTTAATATAGCTCCATCAGCTATTGAATTTGACAATAATCCATATGGTAAACCATATGTAAAAAATCTACCTTACGCGTTTTTTAATATTTCACATTCAGGAAATTATGTTCTTTGTGGTATCAGTAATATGGAATTGGGTGTCGATATTGAAAAGCAAAAAATACTGGATCTCAACCTCGCTCAACATATTTTTGCTCCCGAGGAATATCAAGATTTAATAGCTTTATCTGACAAACATCAATTTGATTATTTTTATAAACTATGGACATTGAAGGAAGCCTATATTAAATATTGTGGTGTAGGCTTGTCTTTGCCACTCCAATCCTTCTTTTTTAAAATTAATGGTGGCGGCATTCATTTATATGCTACAAACCAATTGGATTCTCTATATTTTTTGACTACCAGTGTTGAACAGCAGTATTCTATAGCTTGCTGTTCCAATGAGCAAATTGAAGCGAATGCTATTGAACAAATTTCTTTACACACTATTGCATCTTTTTTCCAGCAATACGATGAATGATTTATTTTTCATATAAAACAACCCTCAAACTTTATTCGTTTGGGGGTTGTTTTACTTTTCTTAGTCAAAATAATTTTAAATCAATAATACAAAAGAGTGTATCCAAATAAAAAAAGTAAATAACAAGCTAACAAAACGGGGGCTATTGTTGAAGAAGAAGTAAAGGAGTAATATATATTAGTTATGACTAATATATATTACTCCTTATTTTTTATGACTTTTTTTAATTTAGGTCTTGATAATGTAAATTATAGAACTTTGAAGTTCTAAACACTTAAGAAATCAACTATCATTTTCTTTTCACGCTCTGGCAACATATGTATGTGTCCGCATCCTTTTAGCATATGAGTCGTGTTGTTTGGTATGATTCTATTTGCTCTTGGTAATACTTTTTTCGCTGGAAACAAACAATCTTTTTCTGCTGCCATAATAAGTGTGGGTGCTTTACACTGTTGCATTAATTTTTCACTCACATTGGAGGGCATCCCTACTTTTGTTTTTACATGATCAAAACTATCTTTCACCATATCCAAAGTATCTTTATCAAGAATTTCTTCGTTAATGGCCATAAATAAAGCCGTTTCTTTTATATATTTTTCTATCTTTGTTAGTTTATATTTGAGTAATGGCATCATCATCTCCACAGTACTGATTGGAAAGGCATTATTAATACCTGATGGCACAATTTATACGGATTTTTTTACTTTTTCCGGTGCAATGCACATCAGTTTTGCCAAAACTCCGCCTCCAAACGAAACCCCAAAACAAGCTATTTTATCAAATCCAAGCCCTGAAATAACGTCACTGGCCCACTTTCCATAATCATAATTGCTAGGAGAGAGAGTAACTTCATCACTTTTTCCGGGATGGCCAATAATATCAACCGCATAGATATGAAAATCCATAAGCAGGAATCTGTACGTTAGTAAATTATAGGCAGTCGTACTATTACCACCACGAAATACTAACAATGGTTCACCCAATAGATTGCCAGTTTCAATGATATGAGTTCTTCCAAAACGAGTATGAACGTAAACATCCTTACATGAATAATCCAATTTCTTTAATTGAGCATCATAAAGCTTTAGTGACATTTCTCTTCCGGATTGTGTTTTGTATATACTCATATAGTCCTCCCTTATATCCATATTTCCCTTTTTTAACTTGTTATTCGCTAATATATTAAAAAAATCCTTCTTCCACTAAACTGCTCCGTTAGTTTAATAAAAAAAAGATGGGATGTGGAATCCCATCTTGAAGTAAAGCCCTGTTAGTTCAACAACTTCTTTAAATCAATTCTTGTGTAGGTTTTATTATAGGGCGTACCATTAGCATTATAAAATATGGCTTTTTTAAAATATGGGTCAGAGATAGTTTCGTAACCGTGTTTGCTAATTAACTTTATCATTCTGGGATTTTCTATTGGGTCAACACTAACAAATATCTCAGAACGACCTAAACTTTTTGCAATATTTTCTCTATACCTAATCAAATCTGAACCTATACCATTACCCCGATAATCCTCTTTTACATATAGGTCACTTAATTTAGGAAGCAATGTGCCTTTTAATTTAAGAACTCCAAAACCAAATATAAGTGAGTCTTGTTCAGCGATTGCCAAATATAATTCCCTTTTTGCAAATTACTTTAAATAATTGGTAAATAAATCTTTATTATTTCTAATATCACATAAACCCGATAAGTCGTTTTCATTCGCTAATCTAATTATGTAGTTCATTGTTATTTCCACTTCCCTATTCTTCAATAAATCACTATTATAAATATTCAATTCCTTATTCAACAATCCAGTTCCGTTGAAAAAAGCGTTTCATTTTATAATAGAGACGTTTTGTGTATGTCTGAGCCAAAGTCAATTCTTTTTTATTGGACTCCAATACTCATATCCGTACTCTTCTTTCCACATATATACTTCTGGGGTGTAGAGACCATCCTTACGATCAATAATTTGAACTTTATATTGATTACTTGGAGACAGAATTTCCTTTAGCAATTGTTTCATTATTTCACCATCTATACAAATAATAGTTATTATAGCTAACCTGGACCGTCGGCACACTGAACAATTACACCGTTAGCTTAAGTACAATTTTTTATAAATTTACAGCATCAGGGTTTCCTAACAATTAAAACGGTTTTATAATGCGAGTGTGGAATTTTATCGAACGTAATATCCTTCATTATATATTCTTTTTTTAATAACAGCTCCCAATCGTCATAGTAACTGAGGAGTTCCCTTGTTTATAAACACACTCTTCTTCGCCCCAATCAGGAGCTTCCTCAATCTCTGGATGTTCCGTAAAGGCAAATAAAACGTGTACTCCACCAGAGTTAGTCACCTCTCTAAAACGCTGAATTTGTTTTAACCTATTCTCAGGTTTAAGGTATTGTAAAATGCCCATACCAAGAAGGACATCCACTTTTTCAGAAATAACTAAATCGTTTACATTTCCCTCAACTAAATTAATATTCAATCCATTTTCTTTTGCCCGTTTTTCGGCCTTAAGTAATCCACTTCTTAAGATTTCTACCCCCTATTACCTTAAAACCCTTTTTAGCGAGAAAGACACTATCTCTGCCTTCACCACATCCTAAGTCAAGGACAACTTTATCTTTAAAGGAATCGGAAGGTAGGAAATCAAGCATTTTAATCACAAGTTTGTTTGGCTCTATACCAAAGTGGTATTCTGCATTTGAATAAAATTGGTCATAATTTTTTATATCCATTTCTTATTTCCCTTCAGAGTTTAAAAAGTTTTTAGAAATAACAACGGCATTACAAGATTTTTCATAAAACTCAACGGGACCAGCTTCTCCAATAATAGCGTATTCATAGTCTCTTTCCCTCATCTCAACTAAACATAAATGCAGCAGAGTATTTCCTATCCCATTTATTCTATTTGAAAAAGATGTACCCATTGGACCGAATAATCCTTTTTTTCCTCGAACAACATCAAAGCAAGAGAAACCTACAATATCTTGGTCTTCTAAAGCGATAAAAATAGGAATATCTACTTGTAAAAAACCATTTTCAATAGAGTCTAACCATCCTTCTCCAAATTCTTTTTCTACAAAAGCTTTCAAGGAGGCATTATCACTTTGCTCTGCTTTTCTAAAATTGATATTGCTTGCTGGAATAGGAGAAAACGAATAATCTTTTAAAGAAACAATCATATCCCTGGGATAAGACACGATTTCAAGTATACGAGAAATATCGAGTCCAGAAAGTATTGCTTTTGTTAAAGGGTCATCAATTTTAAAAATTGCATCTACTATATGACCTTCATTTATAAAATTTTGTTTGAAACGTTTCATACGATTATTTGCGTTCAATATTACCGTTTTCGTGGTTTGCGTAATATTTGATTGAAAAGGTCCGTAACTAATACCTTCATCTTCCATTTCAAATTGCATGTCCCTGACTCGTTCGTTTAGTATCTCTGTAAGATTTGGATAATTAATATATAACTCAGCACACACACCTGTTCTTTCGAGCAATAACCCCAAAAGTAAGTGTACAGGATAAACAACCTTGGTTGTCCTTTCAGCTTCTGTTTCTGCATATTTTAGAATTCTTAGCGTTCTTTCTGTAAATCTCAAATAGTTTTCCTCCCTGTTATTTTTTATAATGATCCTATTTATTCGGAATTAATTTCAGTAATTTTTCACCACGCTGTTTATAAGCATCCAAATGATTTTTTAATATTTCTTCATTATTAGTTTCTAAAAAGTTAATTGTTTTTCTTACGAAGTTCCAATTTATGCAACCAGCTAACCATATTAGTGAAGATAGACGGTCAAAATCATTTTCACAAAGAAAATCATCTATTTTGTAACCTTTTATAAAGGCATTAGCGACAATAGGAGACATTTCATTTGAAGATATTCCGGTTTGTTCGGGAATACCATTTGATTAGCCAAGCTAAATCCTCTATCCTATCACTGTAGCCAATTGATTCAAAGTCAACAATTCCCTTTATTTTTCTATTTTTATCCCAGATAATATTAAGTGGATTTAAATCTGATTGTATAATAAAATCAAATTGCTTCGTTTTTGCATTTTCTATGTGATATTCAGTTGTTTCAAGATAATTATCTACCATTTCGAAATTTTCTAATAATATGTAAGACGTCTCAACTTTTTTTCGAAGATTATCAACAAATTGGGAGTAGCCAACAAGTTGAGATTGTTTCGAAAAGGCAGAACTTTTATATAAGCTTGAAATATCATGAAACTTTCTTGCCATTTTACCAAATTCCTCTGCAATGTACTTATCACAATGAGTAATATGTTCTCCTTCAATCCATTCAAATAGTATAAAACGATAACTTTCATTTTCTATTTCAATTGTTGTGAACGGTAAATCTACTGAAACGGGGAATAAATGCATAAACGGAACTTGATTATTTATAAGAAAGCGGCAAATTTTGGTTTGTTCAAATAAAATATTATTTGAGATTTCTCCAAATACAGTGTTGGGGAACGCTCCTTTTTAATGAACCTTGCAGAAATTTTTTTCCATCAGCAACTATTTTATAATGCAGGTCATTATTCCAACTTCCTATGTGTAGCTCTTTTTCTATAATTAGTGATTTGTTCCCTAATGAGTATGGTTCAAGTGCTTTTTTTATTAGTAGGTACAATTTTATATCTCCTTAGAGTTAAGTAGTTGATTACCTTATTTACTAAATCTCTCAAGATTACATTAAAGTATCTTTATATATTGTTGTTTGTTACCACACAGCTCACTTAACATTTGGTTCAATTTATGTTTTGAATCATATTTCACACTTAGATATAATCAAGCCACGAATGACCAGTTGGAAATTGTCTTTTCAAAGTCATTTTTAACCAATCCCTTTGTTCAGGCAGTAAATATGGAAGCATAGTTTGTAAATCTTTAAAATCTTTTTCTCTAACCTTTGAGCTGCCACCTTTATAAAGGAGTTGGATCTCGGGTCTCAGGTAAGGTATCTCATCATCTGTTCTTAAAAATATATCCTCTAATCTTCTTCGAATAGATTTTTCTCTCCTGTATATCCAGGATTGTTGCTCTGTCTCTACTAACATAATTTGAAAAGCCCAGGGAGAACTACTGCTTTTAGTAGCCCAGATGTCATTTGTGGTTTTTAAAAACTCGCCTTCTTGCCAAGGAACAAGTTTTCCATTCTCTGCTTTGTATAACATCCAATCACCTGACAAATGATTATAGGCAGTCAATTGTTCCTCTCGAAGTATTATTACATCTATATCATCATGTACCCTTGACTGTTTGCCTAAATGTAAATCTAAAGCCCATCCCCCTGCAATACCCCATTTAATTGGAATAGTAGAAAAGAGCTTATATATTTCTGTTACGGTGATTGATTCCCAATTATCTATATCTGTCCTCATATAAATGTCCTCCTCGTAGCTTTGAAATAAAATTTGATTAAAAATATGCTGCAAACGTTGATTTTCGTTATAAAAAAACCACCGTTTTGAAAAAAAGATTGATCTAAACGGTGGGATATTATTGATCTAATAGCGTGTTTTTTTAAAGGCTGGACAAAATTTTTATCAAAGTTTATCCTATATATTCCCTAAATGATTCGTATCATTTATAAAGTGAATTACCTTTTCCTTATCAGTAAGTTCAATTAAACTAATTCCTGTATCTCCAATTTTAAAATAATAATCCATGTTGATTGGCATTTGGTAAAAAGCACGTAATATATTATTAATTACCCCACCATGAGCAACAATCGCAATTCGTTCATATGTATTTCCTGTCACAATCTTAGAAAATATCGTTTCAATCCTCATTCGAAATTCTATAAATGATTCTCCATTTTCAAAACGTTCATGAAAAAATTTTGGCTCTGGAAACTTTTTCGCTTCTTCAAAGGATAATCCAGCTTGTACACCATTATTAAACTCCATTAATTCTTCTTCCAATTGCACTGGGCACCCAATAGTTTCTCCTAATATTTCAGCAGTTTCACGTGCTCTTTTTAACGTACTTGCCCATATAAAATCTGGTGGGAAATCATTTTTTACTTTTTGGGATAAACTTCCCACTTGCTTTCTACCTCTTTCCGTTAATTCAAAATCAGCTCTTCCTTCATGTACGTTTAAAATATCTGCTTCAGATTCTCCGTGGCGAATTAATAGTATTTGCATGCCTTTTCCCCCTTATATCTTTTAAATCCAAAAAGTATAAAACTAAACTGCTTCGTTAATTTAATAGGCTGTTTTCTCAAAATTTGTTGCTTCTGGTTTTGCTATCTTCTTCAATTAAAGCACCCGTTAGCCATCCATGAAGCACCAAAATCAGCACTTCACCACAGAAAATGAAAGATGATTAAGTTCTTTCATGGGAGTTAAGTCTTCTTTATAGTAACTTTTCCCTCTTTATTTTCTTCATGATTCCATTCAACTTGTATTTCAAATGTCCCTTCTTTAAAGAATAAAGGGAATCTTCTTCGAATAGATTCCTGCATCGGAAGGTTATATGCTTCTCTTATATTTACCCAAACTGCCTTTCCTTCTGGTGCATCTTCAAGTAATTCTCCTTTGAAATCTTTTGTGATGTAGTTAAAAATCATGTATCTATCCATAGCAACTGGATTTACATATTCATAGAGACCTTTAAAAATAAGGTTGCTTACTTCTAATCCAGTTTCTTCTTTTACTTCTCTAATTGCACTCTCAACTATACTTTCAGGAAATTCAACTTTGCCACCAGGTGGAATAAACCCTTTGAAATTATCGTGTTGTCTATCAAGTAGTAAAACCTTGTCTTCTTTTTGAATCATACAAACAGTCCACATTTTATAATTAATAAAATTACTCATAATTCCCTCCATATAATTAAACAAATATTACCATATATATGTCCTTCTTATTCAACTAAACTGCGTCTTTAGTTTAAGTAGAAAAAGGCTCTACCCCTTAACAGAGCAGCTTCAAATAGTTGCCTAACCTATTTTTAAATGTCATTTACAAAGGGTACATTTTAAAAAACTGGTTAACCTTATAATACGAACGCACCCGTTAGCTTAAGTATTTTCTTTCACAAACTTTTGCTTGGTGTTAGTCCGATTTAATAACCTTTTGTTCAATTCCCATAACGCCGTTTTATTGCTATCCCATTTCAAAAGCGTTACTGCCTCTTCAAAACATAACCATTTGTAGTTGAGGTGCTCTTTTGATAAAGATATATCTTTTGTAGGAACTTTAACACCAAAAGAAAATTCTTTTAATACATAAACGTCTTCTCCCCAAAGGAAATTCCCAACTACATCTTCTACTGGTAGTGAAGACATAGAATCTAATTCAATATATGGATAATCTCTTGTAATACCAGCCTCTTCAAATGCTTCTCGTTTAGCTGATTCAATAGGAGTCTCACCCTCTTCTCCACCACCAGCTAATCCCTGCCAATATCCAAAATCACTTCTCTTAAAAATTGCATATTCAATAGAATTGTCAGTGATTATATAAGGAAATACCAAAACTTGATAAGGTGCCCTCATTGCTAATCTCCTCCCAAAAATAACCTTAAAATAAATTTGACCTTTCTTCAACCACCCTGCACCTTTAATTCAAAAGCTCCTATACAACTCAATGATCTTCAAATATAGCACCCCATAGTTGAAGAATACTTAATCCTATTAACTTTTTAAAATACATTGAAATCGTTCCACACCTGGATATTTTTCACCTAAACTTGTTATCTTAAATCCATAATTTTTATAAAAATTCACAGCATCTTTATCGGTTTCAGCAAACATAAAAGATAAAGAATATTCTTCCAAGATAAAGCTAATCATTTTACTCCCAATACCTTTTCCTCTATGATTTGGAGATACTGCGATATGTTTTATTTCACAATGCTTCGGACTTAAAAATTCTATTCCAATACAACCAGCAACCTCAGATTCAAGGTCATATCCATATAACGCTCTTACTGGAGATTGCATATATAATTCATATTCTTTATCGACATTCTTTTCAGAGGTCGCGAAGGATAAAAGTTCTCTTACATTAGGTTGAATAGATGTCGATTTAATTTCTTTCATAAAACATGTCCCTTCTTGCATTAAACTGCAAAGATAGTTGAAGAAGAATCAATTCCATGACTGCTCTATTAAACAATCACACCTGTTAGTTCAACAACTTCTTTAAATCAATTCTTGTGTAAGTTTTATTATAGGTCGTACCATTATCATTATAAAATATGGCTTTTTTTAAATATGGATCGGAGACAGGTTGGTAACCGTGTTTGCTAATTAACTTTATCATTTTGGGATTTTCTATTGGGTCAACACTCACAAATATCTCAGAATGACCTAAACTCTTTGCAATATTTTCTCTATATCTAATTAAATCTGAACCTATACCATTACCCCGATAATTTTCTTTTACATATAGGTCACTTAATTTAGGAAGCAAAGTGCCTTTTAATTTAAGAACTCCAAAACCCAATATAAGCGAGTCTTGTTCAGCGATTGCCAAATATACCTCCCTTTTTGCAAATTGCTTTAAATAATTCGTGAATAAATCTTTATTATTTCTAATATCACATAAACCCGATAAGTCATTTTCATTCGCTAATCTTATTATGTAGTTCATTGTTACTTTCACTTCCCTTTAATAAATCACTATTATAGATTTCATTCCATTTTTAACAATCCTACGTCGTTAGTTGAATAACTTAAGAGTAGATTTTGCTCATAAATAAAAACTGAACTAAATTTAATAAATATTAGTTCAGTTTAAAAATACTCAATAGCAGACATATCCCCGTTTATAAACCTGTAACATTATCAATAGGTATGGACTTATACCATAATGGTTGATCCAAATTAAAATAGTCATGATCCGCTAAAATGAGATGGATTCTTTCCAATGCATCATCAAAAGATTGTTCATCATATTTTTTAGTCCACACAATTGTAGAGACGATATTCATCGCTGCATAAAGGGCATATATTCGCCAAAATGTATCGTCTGGAGTTTCTGAAAAATAACCATTTATTTGTCCAATACAAAATAGAATACTATGTCTTCTGCTAAATAAAGAAAGATTATAAAAATCATGATAGGGGTCACCAAAATCATAGCCATTAAAATCAATTACACCATTGTACGAGTTATTTAAAACGATGATATGGCCCAGATGAAAATCATCATGGAGTAAGGTTATAGGTCGATCTTTAAGAAGGTGGAAATTATTCTCAATAAAGTTTAATATTTTATGCTCTTTTGGCAGTTGATAGCTACCTTTTTTATATTCATTTAAGTAAAAGCTGAATTTCTTTCTTTGGGCTTCTTCCCAATGTATCGTTTGCGGGGCATAGTCATGTAGTTGATGAATTTTTCTTAATTCTTTCCCAGCAGCAAAACCTATATTAAATTGTGCCACCTCAGAAAGATTCATCATGAATTCATCAGCAGGGTATCCTTCAATATAGCTTAATACCATGACAGAAAGATTAGCCTCAATCAATAAAGTACATTCTATGGCTTTATGTGTTTGTACACCTTGTTTTTCTAATGCTTGAAGCAATGAAAATTCGATGGTTCGCTTTTCGTGATATTGTATGTCAGATAATCGTATAAAGTATTGATTTTGATCAACGGTAACTATGTATTTTTCATCTGGTGAGTATCCTTTTTCGACTTTTTTTATAGATGAATACCCTTTAAGGCTAGATATGTGGTCTATTACACCTTCAATTAACAAAGTCAATTCCCCCCTTCTCGCAACAAGTAAGAATGAAAATCTTACTATACGGTCAAGTGAATGTCAATGTTATGTTATTTTGGTTTTGTAATCCTTTTTTAATTACTCCTTGAAAAACGTCAGAGTATTTTTCAACTCCCCCTTTCCAATCTGGTCAGTAGGAGCTGCATTTTCCACTTGCATATTAAAAGCAGTATTTAACCGTTCAACATTATAGCCTTCAATTTTAACTCTAGCAGCTAATAAAACTTGCAGACGATATTCACAAGTCCAATTTTATAGAACCTTTATTAAGAGGAAAAGGTTCTTTTGATTTACATCTCGGAGTACCGAATGCCCACAAAAGAACCTTAAATTAAGTTATTTTTGAATAAAATTTTATTTAAATTCACCCTAAATTCTTGATTTTACTGCCTGTTTAAAAAAAGATTGCATTGGTTACTTTGAAACTATTTTAGTAACCATTTTTAGTATCAATAATTTATCTCAAGATTTTCTTGACCAAATGACAACTGGAATAAGGATTAAAGATAATAGACCTCCAGCTAAAGATAATGTCGCATAGCTTGCATTAGCTACTACCATGCCTGAGAGAGCACCACCAGAAGCCCCTGCTAATGCAACTAAAACATCTATTTTCCCTTGTGTTTTTGCTCTAGTAGAAGGCTCAGTCGAATCAACTATTTGGGCAGTCCCACTAATTAAACCAAAGTTCCACCCTAACCCAAGTAAAGAAAGAGCTACGATTAGTAGAATCATAGAATCGCTTGGTGCGAATGCCGCCAATAAACCAGCAAGTAACAAAGTCACTCCTGAAGCAATACTCATGGCTGTTCGTCCAATTTTATCAACAAGAACGCCTGTTACGAGCGACGGAAGATACATGGAACCTACATGAAATCCTATAACAATTCCTACTTCCGATAAACCATGACCATGATGTTTCATATGTACTGGTGTCATCGTCATTATAGCAACCATTACGATCTGAGTAAGAACCATAACCGCTGCACCGACTGTAAGACCTCTTTTATTGATAGCTTTTTCACTAAGAGATTCCATCTTATTTCCATATTCATTCTCTCGTCTGTTCGCTTCTATCATTTTTGCTATTTCTAACGGATCAGGACGCAGCATAACGAAAAGGACAAGACCTGCTAAAATAAATGCTGTTGCAGATAAGATAAATGGACCCGCAAGCGCTGGAACACCAATGGAAACTGCAAATTTCCCCATAATATCTACTAAATTTGGCCCTGCCACAGCCCCGAACGTTGTCATCATCATTGTTGTGCTGATAGCCGTTGCTCGTTGCTTATTATTGGCTAAATCTGTCCCTGCATACCGAGCCTGTAAATTTGTTGCAGTCCCTGCACCATAGATTACTAGAGAAGCGAATAATAAAATAACACTATTCATCATGGCAGCAATTACTACACCAATTGCACCGAGTCCACCGACAATAAAACCTGTTGATAAACCTGTGCGACGCCCATAACGTTGTGATAGTTTTCCTACAATTAAAGCCGCTCCTGCCGACCCTAAAGTAAATAAAGCGGACGGTACTCCTGCATAAGCATCCGTTCCTAGCATTTGTTGGGCTAAAAGAGCCCCTACCGTAATACCTGCTGCTAGCCCCGCGCCACCAAAAACTTGTGAGAGACTAACTACGATTAGCACTCGCTTATATAAGCTCTTTAGCTTTTCGGGTGACTCAATATAACTGTCTGTGATTTCTTGTGCTTTTCCAAGCATCTTTCAACACCTTCTTTCTACTTTCCCCTACATCTGCATGAAGAAAAATCTTTCTTCTGTACCGGGGACAAATAACGAAATGATAGTTAATTAATGATACGATTGTGTTTGTTCGTCTATATTCGTTCATATACACAATGTATCAGTTTTTTTAAAACCGCAACATACATACAAAAAGAGTGGAATTTTCGGATACTTGATGCATCACAAATCTTTCGGGTTTTAGTGACACTTCCTTTCCAAGTTCACGCTCATTCCACACCTGAAGGATTGGGCTTTCCCGTTCAGAAAACCAATAAAAATGTAGACTTAATTAAGAAATAAGAACTGCCAAATACAGTTTACAAATTTGACAGTTCTTTTTTGTTTATATTTAATGAGCATGCATAACAACATTCTTTTTCTTTGAATAGAGTAAAAAAATGATGGTTAAACTTAAGCTAATAATACCAAAAACAAGTCCCAACCCACTTAAACCAACTACATCTAGCATCATGCCTGTTGACAATAAGACGACTTGAAAGATGACAGAATCGATCATATTACGGAATGAGAAAAATCGCCCATGAAAGTCTTTTGGCACTTGCTTTTGAAAAATCACCATTGTCGTCGGGAAAAAGCAGCCTACTGAAAAACCAAAAACTCCAAAAGCTACTAATGCCAAAAATTTAATATCCGAGAATATTAGCATTAGCTCCATCGAACCAATTATAAACGCTAATATAAAAAGTAGTGTTCCAGTGTTCAGCCGTTCTGTAATAAACTTCAAACCAGCTGCACCTAGCATAAAACCTATTCCCTCAACTGTATATAATAATCCTGATATTGTCGTTGAATGATGAATCTCAGAAATTTTCATAATAACTAAATTAAAGGAACCTAAAAATAATGTTGGAATTAACATTAAGACAAGTGTCATTAAAACTACAGGGTGCTCTCTAACCATCGGTAACACTTCTTTAAAGTCCCCCTTTTCTTTTGTTGCTGACGATTGATTTGCCATTTCATCTAATTGTAGGAAGTTCGTAATAACAAACATCATCATATAGACAATAAATGAAATGATGTACAACCATTTCAGCTCAAAGAAACTCAGCATGAATCCAGCTGCAGCAGTTCCAATTATCCTTGAAATCGTTCGAGCATTCATTTGCCAAGCATTTAATGTAATTAAATCCTTATCCTTAACGATCATTGGAATAATAGATTGTAGAGCAGGCATATAAAACGCGGCTGCTATTTGCAACGTAATTAAAAAAAGAATCATCCAAATAACCGAATTTGTATAAAGCGCCATAAACATAAATAAAACACTTAAAATGCGCCCTACACTAGCCCACTGTACAACTGTTTTTTTCAATGACTTGTCAATAATACGCCCTGCCAACGGACCTACAACTAAACCAGCCAATATACCGCTAGAAATAATTAATGATTTGTGAAAGTCAGAGGGAACGACCTTTTGCATAAAAGCTAGATTTCCTATAATACCAGCCCACAACCCAAGACCTACAACAAATTCTCCTAATAAAATTATCCATACATTCCGATTACGCCACATGCTGTATCTCCTTGTTGTATCATTAATTAATAAATCGTAACAAAATTATAATTATTAGTACATAGTCATTTAACAAAAATTTCATTATATATATGTCTTGAATATATTTAGATCTTTAATTATGGAATATCGCCTTTTCAATCACATCAGGAAAGCAATAAAAACATCGTTTGATTCCATTATCGATGTCCGTGTAGCTTTTAAAAAAGATTGTTAATCTGCAAAAAATTTATATAAAAATCACTTCGACTAAATTGTGTGTAGTATAAACATACTTAAATTTTTCAGGGTACGATTAAATTGTATGAACACATAAAAATTGTTTTAATTTCCCATTAATTAACAGAGTCTTTACTGCAACAAAGGTGTCAAAAATAATCAAACTTTTTTATAATGAATTTTATCTGCCACATAAAATAAGAGCCTGTTTTGATCAATCTTTTTTTCAAAACAGGCTCTTTGAATTTGTCCTTATATCAAGGTTGGTATCGTTAATTTAATCAAAAATTATTACAAAGCTACAGTCTGACAGTAGATAAACGTTATGTTTTTCATAAAGCTGTATGGGAGTTTTATAGATAAATCAGGCATTTATGAGGAGCGTCAGAACTGGGTCTACGTAAAGCTAGAAAGATATCTCGCTTTCAATTTATTTTAATTTTCTTACAAGGCGGCGCCAGCCTATCCAGAAAATAATGACCATCATCCCTGCACCAACAGACTCGGTCAGTTTCCAAAAAAGTATAAGAATTAGCAAAATAATTAACGGAAGAATCGTTAGCTTTATATCATCTAACTCTTTCATTTCATGCACTCTTCTTTCTTAAGTGACATAATTAGTACTCAAAATACTTCCGACAAGCACAAAACACTAAAATTTCTTGTATAAAAAGTTAAAAAGTGCTGGTGGTTACTCTCAAATTTATATTTTTGATATGAATTATCTCCCCCATCCTACATTTAAATAACACGATATTGCTTATCTTCATCATATTCGGAATGTAGCATAATGGAAACCTCATGCTTTTTTATTTTCACTTGATGATCTTGCATCAAAATTTTTAGTGTCTTTTCTTCCTTTTGTAACAGCTTCACCATCATTAATTGTCACAAAATGATGTAGCATTCTAATAACAGTCGATGATAGCAGTACTGAATTCTTACATACTCGCTTCCTCTCGAACAATCACGGATATTATTGCATGTAACCTATATTTAACCTTCCGCATATTTCAGCTGATACTTTTCCATTACTCGGCTAAAGAACGAGGCTAGAACTTGCTGAAATAGCATACCAAACACTACAGGCATAACCGTTTTTGCGGGAAAGTATGTAGTCGCTATTACAACCCCTACAGCAATATTACGCATCCCTCCTGTAAAAACGAACATCGTAACAATGCTTATATCCTTCCAAAGTATATGCCCTAAAACTAAACAAAAAGCATACCCTGATACAGCAAGTAGAAATACGACCAAAATAACACGAACAAGCTCCATGTTAATATTTTTAATATACGGGGCAATAGCACTACTATTAATCATTACAATACTAAATAAGCTAAGTTTTGAAAAAGGGGCTAATTTCTTTCCTAGTGTCAGCTCAATATTGCCTTTAGTAAACTCATTTAACGCTACACCTAATAGAGAAGGCACAACAATCATCCAAAGTAAATCTACAATGAGACCAACAGTATCAATTTGGATTGATTGTCCTACAACAATATGAAGTAATGCTGGAATAACAACGGGTGAAATGAGTGTATCGATTAAAATAATTGCAAGACATAACGCAAGATGCCCCCTACAAATACTAACCCAAATAAAGCTCGTTACTCCTGTTGGCACAGCGACTGCTAAAACAAATCCAATTGTTAGTAAATGATCATGAAATATGACGGTTGATACAAAGTAGGCCAAAATTGGCATGAGAAGGTGTAAAAAAGCGATAACAATTAATATTGCTGCTGGGTATTTTTTAAGATTTTTTATTCCTTCAAAATTCATGCTTAAACTACCTGCAAATGTCATAAAAGCAAACAGCCATGGCACTAAAAATAATAGCTGATGCCCTACGTTCTCAAACAACACACCAATCACTAAGCTAAGCGGTGTTAAAATAGGCATCCATTTTTGAAGATATTTATTGAAACTATTTATCATCTCTTTTATTCCTACTTTCATAAAACAATAGTTTTCTTCAGTCAATAAACTAGAAAAATTTGCAGTTTATATCCATATCCTTCAAACTATTAATATGTCTAGAAAGAAAGGATGACTGAGACTAATGAAAAAAATAGTGTGCACTTTATTGCTTCCCCTACTTGTTATGGCAACTGGATACACTGTACAAGCTGCTGGCTTTAAAGATGTGCCAGAAGATCACTATGCCTATGAAGCCATCATGTGGGCAGAGGAATATGATATCGTAAATGGCTATCCAGATGGTACATTTAAGCCCAATGCAACAATCACGGAGCAACAATTCGCAAAACTACTTGCTAATTTTTATGAGCTTGAATCACCGTATGATGAGTTAAAAAAACAAACCCCTGCTGCAAATGGGGCTGACGAATATTACAATCGTCTTGCGAGCTACGGTGTTCCATTAAACGGATATTTCGATAATAATATTCGCGCAGCTAGTGTGAAACGTGGTGTTGTAGCACAGGCGATTACACATTTAGCTAATGGTAAAAGTGGATTAGATCAATCCATACAGTTTTTAATCGATTATTACATTTCCACTGGTCAAAACTTTCAGTATGAAAACCGCAATTTACAGAAGTTTTTTGGCGTGACTAACAATATGACACGAGCTCAAGTCGTGACTATGCTACACCGTATGGATGAAAGAAATTTTTATGAAATTTCAGAGGACGCACAGGCCATTCATGAAAATGCGAGTAATGCTTCTTTAAATACACGTGCAAAAAATGGTCAAAGTCAGCTAGATAAAACAATGCAGCTGACAACACCTTCTAAAAGTGCTTGGGATGGTAACTATTCGTATTACTATAAATGGGGTGCAGGCTCAACTGATTTTAATCGCCGAGATGCCTATATTTCAAACGCAACAAGTAAAAGCTTTTCAATATTTATTACTGCCAATGATGGGACAGCTGCAGGCAGTGTCGATGGGACAGCAACGATTACTTCTAGCACTAAGGCTGTGATGAACAAATCCTCAAATGGCAATCGTTGTGTATTAGAATTTGAGCGCCTTAATAATGCACTAAAAATTACCGAGGTAGATTGTCGCACAGAGCATGATGAAGGAACTAATTTTTCTGGTACTTTAAAGAAATAAGGAGTTTTCCATATGTCTACTTAAAATAAAGGAACACCCTTGAGGTACTTTTATAAATCACAATAATACTCTTTCTTAGTGAAAAGAACTAAAAAGTGCGAAATGGATTAAAAAATCATTCGCACTTTTTTAATTATTTATAATAGATCAATCAAAATGGATTCTAAATTTTTAATTATCGAAGTCTGGTACAACTAAATATAACTTTAAAACTGCTTATACATCTTCATGGAAATCTCTATAAAATCAGCGAGATACGGAGATATGTGCTTATCCTTATGCCAAGCGATATCCGTAAAAATATCTGCTAAATTCATGGATGTAGCCAGTTCTTTTAAACGATTGTTTTCTAATTCCTTCTCCACCACCATTTTGGGTAAGAATGTAATACCTAAGCCAGCCATCACACATTGCTTAATAGCTTCAATACTTGCAAATTCAATCATTTGTATTGGTAGAGCACCTTTCTGCTGAAGCTGCACTTCCAATTGATTACGGTAGGAGCAGCCGCTTTCCGTCAAAAGCATCGTTTCATTTAAGAGTTGCTGTACAGAAAATACCTCTCTCTCCACGTTGCTATTAGTAGATGCACTGACAAATACTAATTGCTCTCGAATAAGTCGCTCACGATGTAACATGGGTGTTTCCTTATATGCATCTGTAATAAACGCTATATCAAGATTGCCTGACTGCAATAAATCTTTGGCGATTTCGGTTGTATGTACAGGCTTAAAAATGATTTTTACTTGTGGATGGGCTTTCTGAAATTGTTGTAAAATACTCGGCAGACGGTACACACATTGACTTTCTTGTGCACCTATTTTCAACACCGCTTGTGCTTGTTCATTTAACACAGCTTTTTTCATATCCACATTTAAATCTAGCATTTTTTGAGCATACTGTTGTAATCGCTTGCCCTCCTCTGTAAGGGTAATGCGTTTTCCAAGCCTCTCGAAAAGGACTACGCCAAGCTCTTCTTCTAGCGATTTAATTTGTGCTGTAATACTCGACTGAGCATAGCCTAGGAGCTGTGCAGTTTGAGTAAAACTTAACGTTTCTGATGCTGTTAAAAACGTTTGCAGTTGTTTAAGATCCATCTTCCCCACCTCTAATCGTTTTTTTCGATATATTTCATCGAAAGATTCTGCTTTATCGATAATAAATATAAGTTTACACTTGTTATAGCCTGAAGGATAGAGGAGGATTCTTATGAACATTACCACTTTTATTGGAAGCTCGAGAGCCGGTAGTAATAGTGAACAACTAGCTGATTATGTATTAGATGGCATAAATCATGTGAAAATAGATCTAAAAAATTTATCGATTGAGCCCATCAACGATTTACGTCATGATGACAATGGCTTTCAGTTTGTAGATGATGATTATGATCAAATTATCCATGCGTTTTTAACAAGTGATCTCGTTATTTTTGCAACACCGATATATTGGTACAGCATGTCGGGAATCATGAAGAACATGGTGGATCGACTGAGTCAAGCTATCCGAGATGAGCGGTTTCCACAGCTAAAAGAGAAACTACAAACTACAGAAGCCGTTGTTCTTGCTGTTGGTGGTGACGATCCATATATAAAGGGTCTACCAATGATTCAACAATTCCAATATATTTTTGACTTCTTAAAGATGCCGTTCTCCTCGTATATTACCGGTGAAGCAAACAAACCTGGTGAGATTATTCATGATGAACAAGCACTGACGCAGGCATCCATATTAAATAAGAAATTAAAAGCACGTATATATCCCATATAAAAAACGACCTGAATGAACTGCACCTCAATTGTTAGACACATCTAACAATTGGAGGTGCAGTTTTTCTATGGCTAAATATACTGTAGAAGATAAATTACAAGCAGTTGAGCGTTACTTAAATGGAAATGAAAGTGCTAATAAAATAGCTAAAT
>NZ_BAAFHO010000008.1:0-186769 GCF_054665055.1 Lysinibacillus sp. CTST325
TATTAGGCACGCCGCCAGCGTTCGTCCTGAGCCAGGATCAAACTCTCCATAAAAGAAATTTGATTAGCTCAAATTGTTTTGCTGGCATCATGTTTGATGTCCAAAATTTTGTTTCGTTCACTAACTCGAGGTTAGTTACTAAAAACTTTATTGATTACGTTTTGCTTGTTCAGTTTTCAAGGTTCATTTTGTTGCTGTTTTCTCAGCAGCGACTCTTATATAATATCATGTCGCAACCTCAATGTCAACTACTAATTTATTTAACTTATTTGTTTTTTAGTAGATGTCTTAGCGACTTGTATAATACTACACCCATAATCTAAGAAGGTCAACACTTTTTCTGAAAAAGATTGAAAGTTTTTCATTTCATCGAGAAACTTCCTATATAAATAATTAAGAAAACATTTTTAATATAGACTCATAATTTGAAGTTAATTTAATGTTTTATTGTTATCCAAAATATAATTTATCATATTTTCTATACAAAAAGAGAATGGCACATAATTATTGTTTAAAGCAAAAAAAAAATTCACATTAGAAATGCGCGAGAAATCAACGTTTTTAAAATTGATTTCTCTTGCTTTTCTGATGTTTTGATCAGTTCTGTCCCAGCCTTCTTTTTAGAATGCAGTCGCCCGATAAACGAAAAAGCCGAAGCTCATATCCGTTTACTTGGAGCAGAGTTAAAACTTCTAAAAAGCATGGAAAGATAGACGAAGAACAGACATGTTAAACTTGCTGAGAAATACCACACGAGTAGCGAAACTATTCACTGCTATACAAATAAAAAATCTGACATGTTATCTTTGTGAAGCAGCAGGGTAAGTTCGGATGATTACTAAAAATGAGTAAGACGAAGTGAGCAGCACGCACTTAGAGAAGAATCAGATTATCGAGGTTACCTGTTACTGAAGCCGATTTACGACATAGTGAAAGGTAAAACCTGTTATAGTGGTTTTTTTATAGCTTTAGCAATGTACTTGAAACACCCGAATCATTTAAAGAGTAACTTCCTAGTTTTAACTTTATGTTTGATACACCTTCTTTATTAGCTTTCAAAACTTCACTAGATTTATTGATTGGGCGGTACATCCTGAAGTACCCATCTGATTGTTCCTTCATAAGCATCAGCCTTTGCGGTCCCGGCTCTCACGTCTAAGTAAAGTCCATCCCCATCCGGATTCCATGTGTCAGAAATATTGACTACTTCACTGTTTGTTGTTTCCTTTATATATATCTGTGCGGAAGCATCTTCAGTAAGGATTGAAACATTTCCATCATAGTTATAATGTAAGCTATCCAATAATCTAGAACCCGTCTTCTTCCCTGTTAGCTGCTTATCTAGCTTAGCTGTCATTGCCCAAGAAGGTTTTTTCGATAGCGAACGATTGTCTTTTACCGCTAAAGGCGTATCCAATTTGATAGGATAATACGTTTTATTTTTAGGTGAAATTGACAGTTTTTCTCCAAAGTCAATTTCTTGAGGTACCGAAACGAATTTCAACACACCCGTAATGATGATTTTCACTTCATCTATTGTCTTGTTGAATGTGTCACCTGTACTATAACTCCCTATTGCTGTCACCTGGCTTACAACATATTCTTTTTCTGCTGCATCTTCTTTCACTTCAGCATTAAAAGTGAGGTATATTTTCGTAGAGCGCGGCAGAGGAGGTGCTGGATTGAGGATTGCATCAATCCTATTTGAAGAAGCATTGTATGTTGCTTTACCGATTTCATCACCATTTTCATTAATTACTTTAAGGTCAGTTGGTGGTTTCAAATGTTTATTATCATATTTTTGCATAATTATACCTTGACCATATGTGACTGTATCTTTATAGCCGGAATCTACTATAGTCTTATAGTATAATGTTTCACCTGGTGCTATTTCTGTTAGCGCATTTCCATCTTTATCAAGCACTAGATTTTTAATGTTTAATTTTGGACGTATTTTTATACTTTCAATATTAGATTGTGACCCCTCTGAGTCTATCGCATAGACAGTAATATCATGATCAAATCCCTTTTGCATTTCATCACTCAGAATCGTATACTCCCACGAAACATCTGTATCGAAATTCGGATTTTCATAATCCCCGATCTTCTTAGGCTCACCGCCATCTACCGTATAATAAAGACTAATATACTCACTGTCTTTATCTTTCCATTTCCCTTCAATATGATAACCATTATCTGTATATTCACCATTATTGTCTAACCAAATCTCAGGCGGAACATTCGGTTTGTTAGTTATTGCAATCTCAAGATTCTCTTCTCTAATTTCGTTTGGCATTTGAAGTTTCATCTGCCATCTGAGTGCGAAGCCTGGATGCTCAACGTTGGGATACATATCACCCTTATCAGGATCATCAGCACCTGGGGAATTCATTAGGTTAAAGTAGTGATAGGTGTTGAATGGTTTGGATGTCGGAAAGTCAGTCGTTTGCAGAGCAACTGGATTATTCGCATAACCTTCACGTAAGAAATAAAGGAAATAATCTTGACCGTCCCCCATGTTCTTCTCATGAAAATAGAGCCCTTCATTATTTCCTAGCGAAAACAAGTTATCATCTCTATTCGTATGTGGCGTGTTAAGTATATCCTTATGAACTGAATATCCTAAATTTGTATAAGAGTTTACTGAGCTTAATTTCAAATATTTCATACTGACATTAATACGCCCTGCACTTTCATCCACAAGACTCATTTTGATTTTTACATATCCATCTACATATCGACCATTAATAACAGCTGCATAAGCAATCAATTGGTGTGTGTTTTCATTTTTATATAGCTTTAGAAGTGGCAAACGTGTAGATTGAAACATTACTCTACCATCTTCTCCACCTTGAGCAATCACAAGTCCATTACCATCTGCATTCACCGGATTTAGACGAGCTTGATAAGCCGGTCTTCCACTATTAAAATAGTATGTTATAATACCAGTATTTGGTACACTCGGGTCCTGAGCTAGAACTGTTGCTAGCGAAAAATTTTGCGCCTCTATATACGTATCTCCATCCACTAAACTTTTAAGTGTTGTATCCATGTTAGGTAACGGACGGCCCCAGTCATCATGGTATTTATTATAAAGATTCATATCTTCCAATGAGTTTACTGGCCGGCTATTGAAAATATCCCCGAAATACATGTAATGAGTTCTGCTGTTGTTCTCTCTAGTAGGAAATTCTAGCCCCTCATTTCTTGTCATTTGTGTAAATCCTGCTAGTTCATTCGGAGAATCATCCAACATCGAAAAATCAATATTGCCAATTCGACCAACGCTAGATATCAAATTTCCTAGAGCAGCACGAGGAGCAATACATTTAGGTGCTGATTTTTCTTTACTGTTAGACCCTGGCTTTTCCTCACTTTCAGTTACAAGCTCTTCTTCGATGTTAGACTCTAGCTGTCCCTCATCTTCAGCTGCCAGCTTTTCTTCGATGTTAGACTCTAACTGTCCCTCATCTTTAGCTGCTAGCTCTTCTTCGATGTTAGACTCTAGCTGTCCCTCATCTTTAGCTGCTAGCTCTTCTTCGACATTAGACTCCAGCTGTTCTTCACCTTCAGTTCCTAGCTCTTCTTCATTGCCTAAATATTCACCCTCCTCACATTTAATTTTTAGATTTTCGTCTTTTTCAGTATCTTCCGCTTCCTCACATTCAATTTCCATATTTTCTTCACTTCCAGACTCTAGCTGTTCCTCACATGCAAGTGTTAGATTTTCGTCTTTTTCAGACTCTGGCTGTTCCTCACCTTCAGTTGTTGGATTTTCTTCATTTCCAGACTCTGGGCGTTCTTCACCTTCAGTTGTTGGATTTTCTTCTTTTTCAGACTCCGGCTGTTCCTCACCTTCAGTTGCTGGATTTTCTTCATTTCCAGACTCTAGGTGTTCTTCACCTTCAGTTGTCGAATTTTCTTCATTTCCAGACTCTGGCTGTTCCTCATCCTCAGTTGTTAGATTTTCTAGACTTTCGGACTCTGGCTGTTCCTCACATGCAATTGCTGACTCTTCTTCCCCAACGGACTCTGCTTGTTCTTCACATTCAGTTGTTGGATTTTCATAACCAACAAACGTATCCGCCACATATACATTCAGCTCAGAAAAAACGAGGAGAATGACCATCATCACCACTGCTATTTTCTTCACTTTTACACCTACCTTACTACGCATATTCTTGATAGTTAGATTATTTTTATCAGGCATGTTGTTAGGAAGAATTACAAGTTTCTTAATGCCCAATCAAAGGTTATTGAATATCATATATATCTATTTTTAACTGATTTTACGAAGGACTCAGTGCTTCTGTCGCTTTGCTTAGGGCAAAGCTTCTCGCGGAAAAAGTGAAACATATGATACCCTGCACGGATCGATTGTTTTCTGTGCAAAAGCAAGAGCCCTTAGCTGAAAACAGCATTTTTCATAAAAGTGGATAAAATTATTTGTAGAAACGCCTGGAATTTTATAATGAGTAAACACATCTCAGAAAATATAAATTTTACCAAGATGGGGTAATGAGGGTTAATTCACAACTTCCAATAGAAAAGATTATTTTTACGTCAACTAATCATTTGATTTTTGTTCTTTTTCTTTTCCTATCTTCTTCTTGCTATAAAATATATACACTAGTAGTCCTATTACTAGAAAAAGTAGTAACCCTACCATATAAGCTAAATAACTCGGACCATCAATTGATACATCCTTTGCATTGAATTGCTTCGCTTCTTCTCCTTTGATGGTAAAATCCTTTGTGAATTCCCATGATTCTTTGCTAGACTTAGCCTTAACATGTAAAGTATATTTTCCAGATTTAAATTTTTCCCCATTCAGTTGAATAGGATAATCAAAGTTTGAGTTCGGTGCTACTTGCATGTCTTGTTTTTTCGATTTGTAGAGCACTTCTGTTTTCCCTTTTTCCGTCACTTCCGCATCCACTTCAAAGCTGTTTAAATACGTTGCCGTTGGATTTTGAAGCGTAGCATTAATAACATTGCGTGCATTCACTTGCCCTGCTTTAACATCATGTAATTTCAAATCTTGCTTCACTATTTCATCCGTCTCTTGTAGAGTAATTCCTACTACATAAGCATATTTATTTTCAATACTTAAACCTGTATTTGTGTCCTTCGTCTTTTCGGGCGATTCTTTCTTCTCTTCTAATGTAATACCGCCCGCTAAAACCCCATTAAATTCCTCTTCTGGCATAGTTATATTTAAATGCAACTCTTTACTACCTTTAGCTGGAATCCTAATTTCCTTATCTGTTTGAATTAAATCCCCTAGCTCATAAGGCAGTGTAGAATCACGTTCAGCTGTTGTAGGGCCATACTCTACAACACCATTAATGTTTGTCGTAGCTGAATGAATTTTAGGCTCAATGATAACATCATCTTCTGTATCATTTTTTAATTGAATCGTTAATGTTTGCTTTTGACTAGGCTCCATCTTTAAATTAAAATAAGATTTTTGTTTGTCAATTTGATTCTCTGGAATGACGGTATACACACCAAAATTAAATTGTGATGCAGAGGCAAATGGTGTAAACCATATTAGGCTTACTATCAATATTCCAAATAGGGTCCATAAAGTATTTTTGCGCATAATTTTCTACCATCCTTACTATTAACCTACTCTTATTATTTGATGGTAAAACCCGTTATGCTCTCTTCTAGTAGTATAGGAGCCACACGGGTTTTACCTGTATATCTATAATGTTACGAAACAATAACTACTTTTTTAGTACCTACTTTAAATTCTTATTTCCCATCTTGTCCAGGTACATCAGTCAGTGTCCATGTGAACGACGTAGAATATTGTCCTGCATACTTTGTAGTTTTACCTGGGACTTTAAGTTCAATACTTTTTGCTGCTACATCTTTGTTACCAAATACTAAAACGAAAGTACCGTTACCTTCACCTGCTTTAGCAGACATCATATTTTCAGCTTTTCCTGGAGTTAATGTATAGCTTTCTTTTACAATAGATGGTTTTTTCGATGAAGAGGCTGTATTCACCCAAGCATTTTTAAAAGTAATTTCAGCACCATCTAGTACCTTACCTTTCTCGGTCTCGAATTGACCATCTTGTATCACTTGCAGTGACCAGCCTTCTTCTGTTCCACGACTATCTGTCACTTGAACATAGTTCGGACCGTCGCCACGACCACCCTTAAATTTTTGTGCTTCTGCAAAGTAAGTTTGGTCTGTAGAAGTGATTTTTTGCTCACCAAAAGTTAAGCTAGAAGCATAGTCAATACTTAATGGACCCTTCGTTCCTTCCGGTATCTTACCATCTGGATCAGTTGGATCTTTTGGGTCTACTGGTTTACCTGGTTCTTCTGGATCTACTGGTGGTGTGAAGTCATCACTTGCTTTAAATTGGATAATTGCTTTACTTTTATATTCGCCACCATGCTTGTCTTCATCTTCTGCTGCGTAAGAAGTTACGCTTCCTCCCAATACGAAACCTGTTAACATTGTTGTTGCAACGCCTAGTGCTTTTAAATTAGTAGTAATCTTCATTTTTCATCATCCTTTTTTATTATTTGTTACTTGGAACGTCCGATAAGTTCCATGTTAATTTTGTGCTGTATTTAACGGCATCTTTTGGTATTTTCCCTAGAATAGTAAGAGAAATCGCATTGTTTTTTTGAATTTTTTCACCTTGGGTACCAGTCATTTCATCTACTGTCCCCCAATAGTTCACCCAAAGTCCAGCCCCCTCAGTTGGCTTTGCTGACATGATAACTGACTCAGCTCCATTTGGATCTAACGTAATTTCTTTCGTAGCTGTTGGTGGTGTCACCTCTGTTTTACCTTTGACAATCGGCTTAACAAATTTAATTTGCGACCCAGTTAGTTCTTTATGTTGTGTCATAACATTAGAAAGCTGACCTTCTTGTTTAACAGTCAGTGTCCAACCTGCATTTGTTCCACGAGTATCTGAGATTTGGACATAGTTTGGTACATATCTACTTTTCCCATCAGAACGTAAATCTAGTGCTTTGGCAGAGTAAGTCATATTTTTATTTGAAATTTCAATAGCATCAAAATCAAGTTTGGATGCGTAATCAATGCTTAGCGGGCTACCAGTTCCTGAGTTAGGCGAAACTACTGGATCCACTGGCTTTTCTGGATCAGGGTTTTCCGGATCTACTGGACCTGTCGAATATGAACCTGGATTAAATTCCACTGTTCCCGTTGATCCATAAGTAATTCCTTTGCCGTCTGCTGAAGCAAATGATGGTGTGATAACCATCCCGCTTAGTACCGCGGCAATCGCTGCAACTTGAATAGTTTTGTTATTCATAAGCTAACCTCCCCTCTCATTTTGTATTTTTTATATTTACGTGTCAGATAAAAATTCTGATACGGTAAATAACACTCCTAAAATTAGTTACATCACTGGTTGTGGATCTTCACAGCCGAGTAATCCTTTTTTTATAAAAATTGTAATATTATTACATTTTTTGAGCCGAAAAGGGCCCTTCACTTTAAAACATCTACCCATTTTTCATATTTTTATATTTTCGTATCAGATATAATACTGGTACGGTAAATATCACTCCAGAAAATAGTATTTTTAAATAAGATAGGTTCCTGATTTTTGGATTTTTTTCTTGGTCCATAGACTATGGATTTTTTTCCGAATCAAGAGCTTGCTATTGAGCATTAGAGATTTAGAAATATTTAGAAACCTGTTTCTCACTATCACAAATACAAATTTGTTTACTTTTTACACTTAACCTATACCTCAATTCGAACTTCTTTAAACCTATTTTTTCTTTTTTACTTTTCATCTCTTGCAATTACAGACTCTATCGCATCTTACAAAAGAATAAAAATCAACTTTTGTTGCTTTCTTAGCATAATTTGATAAAGATAAATTTTAAGTGAATTCTCTTTAAATCCGAACTTCGTTTAATGATTTTTTAATGAATACTATCGAAAACTATTATTCATCTGGTTATTGTATAATAATATGACGCTATAGATAGCGATGCTACCAACCTTTGTATTACTTGCAATAGTCGGATTATCAGAAACTATTTCTAAACTTCTTTTTTTAAAATATTCATTATTAAACCAAAACAAAAAGGATTCCTTTTATCAAGCAACCTTTTATCTCTTGCCGATTGTTGACTCTTTAAGGTTAGAACTTTCCAGAAAAGGATGCAAATCAATCTTTGCTTACTTTTGAACATATTTTGATAAACTTTTTATTTGCATTATTATGATTTTTATTTTTTAACCTTATATTGTGGGAGGCGAATAGTGTTTCCTTAGGATTATCTATCAATGATGCGTCCGAAATCGGCTTGTGCTTAGGCATGCATAAGGGCCGACACGATGTCAGTCATTTCAGTAATGCCACAGGACATGGCGTTTTTACCGATGAAGGTCAGTTAGCCGTTATCGCATGAATACGATAACGGCTAAGAAATCCTTTCTGACTAGGCGTTTTCCTAGGGGCGTCCTATGAGCCGCTTCGCTTCAAGGTCTTAGTATCGAAAAGCTGCGTAAAAAAGTTCATATACCATTCCCAAGAAGTCGCCCAGCCTCCACTCCAATCAACTTATATACAAGGCATACATTTTAACGAATATTCTTCCAATTTTGTGTTAAAAAAAAGCGAAGGACTATGGATTCTACCACATTCCCTCAAATATATATTATAAGCTTACAAAAAAACTGCTGGACTTCTTCATTAATATACCATCATTAGTTACTCCTCATTTTTTCTCTTCCTTATTAAGCATTAAGTGCCCTCTCCCGATTTATTAAATACACATAAAAACACTCTACTTTTAGATTAAAATTTTATCCGAAAAGAGATGTATCAAATTACGATACATCTCTCTTCATAGTAAGACTTATAAACCAAGCGCTCGATACATTAATGCTGTAAATTGTGCGCGTGTTAAGTTTTCATTTGGTCTAAAATTGCCGTTTTCATCACCTAGCGCAATGTTATGATCTGCTAGAGTGGCAATATAGCCACTCGCCCAGTGCGATGGATCGACATCCTTGAACGTACTATTGCCTTCTGGCGATAAGCCAAATGCAAGCACCATCATTTTTGCCATTTGGGCACGTGTTATTTTTGCATCTGGACGGAAAGCTCCGTTTGAACCATCCACGATACCCGCTCGTTGTAGTCGTGTAATTTGTTCATAATATATATGGTTTTTAGGTACATCCGAAAATGATATAGCCTCTCGAATTGGTGCTGGTCGTAACGCACGGTCAATCATAAGTACTACATGCTGACGTTTAGCCATATCATTTGGTCGGAAAGTGCCATCTGGATATCCTATAATAATGCATCGCTTGGCAATTTCTTCAATCATTTCTTGCGCCCAGTTATTGTCAATATCATTGAAGGTAATGTCACAGCCATTACTCTCCTGCATCCAACGAGCATATAATGTTAAGTCTTCTGTGACTACATCTTTTGCAAAATCCCATGCTTTTGTGAAGTCTTTATTTTTATACCAACCGATAAATATGTGGCCTTCCTTCGTTGGTTTAGAAGGGGCTTTCACTAAAGCTTTATGCGCCACTGTTTGCGAAGGGATTTTACTACCTCCATTGGAATCAAAAGTAACAATATAGCTACCTTCTGACACATTATCCTTTGTCCATTTCGCATACAACGTTATGTCCGCTGTTACTTTATCTTTCGTAAAGCCCCATGCATTTTTAAGCTCCGCATCCTTATACCAGCCAGTAAATTGATAGCCATCCTTCACTGGGGTAGATGGGACCTTCACTAGGTCATTAAATCCAACTGTTTGTGGCGGTACTTCACTCCCACCATCGGAATCGAAAGTGACAGTGTTTAGATGCGTCCAGCCAGATCCTCCACCGGAACCTCCACCCGATGTATGATCCTTTGTCCATTTCGCATACAATGTAACATTTTTAGTCACTACGTCTTTTGCAAAATCCCATAACACTGTTAATTCTTTATCTTTATGCCAGCCGTCGAATGTATAGCCTGCTTTTACTGAAGTGGATGGAGCTTTTATCAATTTACCATATTCTATAGATTGGGATGGAACTTCGCTTCCGCCATTGGCATCAAATGTAACGATATAGCTTTCTTTCGACCATTTAGCATATAGCGTGATATCTTTTTCTACCCTATCTTGATTGAAATTCCATACTTTTGTCAGCTCGTTGTCTTTATACCAACCTCCAAATGTGTACCCTACTTTCACTGGAGTGGATGGAGCTTTTATCAATTTACCATATTCTATAGATTGGGATGAAACTTCGCTTCCGCCATTGGCATCAAATGTAACGATATAGCTTTCTTTCGACCATTTAGCATATAGCGTGATATCTTTTTCTACCCTATCTTGATTGAAATTCCATACTTTTGTCAGCTCTTTGTCTTTATACCAACCTCCAAATGTGTACCCTACTTTTACTGGAGTAGATGGTGCTTTTACTAACTCTTTATATCCCACTGTTTGCGATGGAACTTCGCTTCCTCCATTAGTATCGAACGTAACAGTATAGCTTGAGCTTACTTTCGACCATTTAGCATATAGTGTAATATCTCTTTTCACTACATCCTTATCGAAGTCCCATACTTTTGTTAACTCTTTGTCTTTATACCAACCTTCAAATGTGTAGCCTTCTTTTACAGGGGCGTCAGGAGCTGTTACTAATTCTCCATATACTACCGGTTGAGTTGGGACTAAGCTTCCTCCATTGACATCAAACTTGACATACATCCTCCACTTAGTATAAATAGTCATTGGTTTAGTTACAGAGTAATCCCAGTTTATCGTATAAGCCTTATCCTCAAACCATCCATGGAAATATTTCTCACCCTCCTTATACACACCAAAAGGATGCGCTTCTTTATCCCATTGGAATTTATGTTCTCCATTAAAGGTTACAAAATCAAATGGATTACCATTAAATGCGTCATTTTCTATTGTTGTCACGCTTGCCGGTATTTCTACATTTGCTAATTTATTCATATTAAATGCATAACTTCTTATCGTTGTCACTTCGTCGTGGATACCTATACTTGTTAATTGATTACGAGAAAATGCGTTTTTTTCTATTGTTGTCACCTTGGGCGGGATTTCTACACTTGTTAATTTATTTTTAGAAAATGCGTCCTCTCCTATTGTCATCACACTTGGTGGAATTTTTACACTTGTTAATTGATTATTAATAAATGCTTGGTCTTCTATCGTTGTCACTTCGTCGTGGATGTCTACACTTGTTAATTGATTATTACCAAACGTCCCATATTCTATTGTTGTCACCTTTGGTGGGATTTTTACGCTCGTTAATTGATTATTTGCAAATGCCCCACTCCCTATTGTTGTCACGCTTCCAGGGATGTCTATACTTTTCAATCGATTTTTTGAAAATGCACCTATTTCTAGCGTTGTCACGCTTTCAGCGATTTTTATACTTGTTAATTGATTATCAGTAAATGCTCTCATTCCTATTGTTGTCACGCCTGAGGGGATTTCCACACTTTCTAATTGATTATGAGAAAATGCATATTCTTCTATCTTTGTCACACTTGAGGGTGAGGATATTTCTACACTTTCTAATTGATTATATGCAAATGCAAATTCTCCTATCGTTGTTACGTTTGACGGAATGGTTACACTTGTTAATTGATTATCTCTAAATGCGTATCTTCCTATCTTTGTCACACTTGAGGGGATTTCCACACCCTCTAATTTATTATTATAAAATGCAAATTCTCCTATCTTTGTCACGCTTGACGGAATCGTTACATTTGTTAATTTATTATGAGCAAATGCACTGTTTCCTATCGTTGTCACACTTGGCGGAATCGTTACATTTGTTAATTTATTATGAGAAAATGCGTCTTTCTCTATCGTTGTCAGGTTTGAAGGTGTGAGGAATTCCACACTTGCTAATTGAGTATCTCTAAATGCACTGTATTCTATTTTTTTAACGCTTGACGGAATCGTTACACTTGTAAAATTTACTTTTTTAGAAAATGCATTGTTTGCTATTTCTATAACCGGTAGATCCTCGATCATATCAGGAATAACAACATCCTGTGGAGTTTGATCTCCTTTCCACCCTGTAATACTGATACCAGGAATATCAATAAATGCCTTTATATAGACAAAATCATCGGCACTATTGGGGACACTAGCCTTCTTTTCTGCGTTCAAAGAGGTATCTTCATCCTCAGTAGATGCTTTATCGTCTTCTATATCGCTATTTAGTTCATCTTCTGTATTACTTTTTAATGAATTATTATCAGTATCGTTATCATTCGGTTGTACTATACTACCGTCACTACCGCTCATAAGTTCATCATGCGTGCCGGAATCTTCACTACTACTTTCATTATTACTTATCGCAGAAACAGAATAATAACTCAAAGATAATTGGGAAAAAACTAAAAGAATAATCATTAAAAGTAAACTTACTTTTTTCATGTTCGAATCTCCTTTCACCATAATTTAAAAAATAACAAAGAGCATCTACCTAAATAGATAATCTCCATTATTTACTTTACAATCATTTACGCTAACAATTTTCATAAAAGCAATCAAATCAACATTTTCTGGTTTTTGAACATATTTTGATAATCATTTTTCTTGAAGTTTCACGCTAGTTATGTATGCACTTCGTATTCAACTATTATTGCACAATTATGCCTCGGCATAATTGTGTCCGGAATCGGAAAGGAGTTGAATAAAAGTCTTATCTATCCTTTTATGTAGTTCGCCTATCTCCATCTGAAAATTCTCCGCTTCTGCTGAACACAAAAAAAGTGAGGAGCGATGCATAAAGCACACTCCTCACACTCTTCACTTATTGTTTTACATAATAGTCTATTTGTTGAGCCTTCATAAAGCCGGCTTTCTCATAAACAGAAAGCGCCTTTCTATTGTCAATTTCTACATCTAGCATGACGAATTTCGCCCCAACTTTACTCGCATAATCTTTGGAAAACGACAGCATCGCAGTACCAATTCCTTGCCCCTCACAGTTTGGATGGACTGCCAATGCTGTAACCCATTGAATTTCATTTTCCAGGGCAGTCGTTACTGTTCCAACAATTTCGCCATCTTTACGCGCTACCCATAGCTTTCTTCCTGTCGTTGATGTATTAAAAGCGATTAGCTCTTCAGACTCTTCAGGTAGATCTCCAAACGCCGTACTATAAATGGCAATCAATTCTGCCTGTTCATCTGTATATGGAATGATTTCGATATCATACTTTAATTCTACTGACTCTGCTCTTGTTTCTAAAGTGGCCTCTGAAAAGCTGTATGTAAAGCCTTTCTTTTCAATAAATGTGTGTCCAAAAGGGGTTCCATCTATCACTACCGCCAATTGACCTTCTGCCCCACGCTCTTCGAGGCCGGCCTGTAAAGCTTCCACTAAAGCGGTACCAATTCCCTTTTGACGGTACGAAGGTGTTACAACTAAAGACCACTCATATGTATGCAGCCCTATTAAATCTATTGCACTAGCTGCACCAACTAGTACATCTTTATCATCTTCATATGCAAGTACCATAAAGCCCTTCGATTCAAAGGAATTCGCCATAGGCAAACCCATAGCAGTTTCATATACACGATAATCATGTGTAGTCGCTTCTTCACACAATAATTTTAATTCATTTAATGTTTCCCCATCTAACGGAAAAGACACTGTCATCACTGAAATATTCATCATTTGCTCCGTTCTTCTAACAGACTATTGCCCTATTGTAGCAAGAAAGAAATTAAGCTGGCAACAAATTATACTAACTACTTCTGACTGCTTCTAATTATTAACAATTTTACTCCAAATATAGTGAAATTAAAAGGTTTTTATAAGATTTTCGACGATTTTAGACTGAAAATTACTAGAATAATGTATGTATTTTTTTACACTGTCTTTCATTTAGAGTCCCCATCTCCGCTGCTGGTAAACTTCTTATTGCTCCCCTAAACATTAATTATAGATAATATCCATAATTATACTATTTTTATAAATAAATTACATTTAAACTTTGAGATAAAAGTAATATTACAACTAAAAAAAGAGCGATCCGATAATTTCGAAATCGCCCTTTCTTCTGTTTGTAGAATGTGATTTATACCTACATTGTTACTTTCATACTACTCATCAAGATGGTGAGATGAAGATTGTAACATCTGCGCATAGATACCACCAGATTCCATTAATTTTTGTTGGGGGCCTGCTTCAACTAACTCACCTTTGTGCATAACAAGCACAATATCGGCATTGTGCACTGTATTTAAACGGTGCGCAATAACAAAGCTTGTGCGTCCCTGCATTAGCACATCAAGAGCCTCTTGAATCGCAAGCTCCGTAACAGTATCAATACTACTTGTCGCCTCATCCAACAATAAAATTTTCGGGTCAGCAATTAATGCTCTTGCTATTGACAATAACTGCTTTTGGCCTTGCGAAATTCCACTGCCATCTGCGGCAAGTACTGTGTCATAGCCATCCTTTAGCGTCATAATAAAGTCATGTGCATTTGCACGCTTCGCCGCTTCCTCTATCTCTGCATCGCTAGCATCTAATCGACCATAACGAATATTTTCACGTACAGATGCTTCAAACAAAAACGGATCCTGTAACACAAAGGCCATTTGTGAGCGCAATGCTTGTCGTTCTATTTGCTGAACGTTTACACCGTCAAATAAAACCTCACCTTTTGATACTTCATAAAATCTTGCAATAAGCTGCAAGATCGTAGTTTTTCCTGCTCCAGTAGCCCCAACAAGAGCTACCGTTTGTCCAGGCTCTACGTTAAAATTTATGTTCTTCAAAGTGTAAGCTTCCTCTGCTTGTTCATATTTAAAGTACACATGCTGAAAGCTCACTTGCCCTAATAGCTTATGCTTCTGCGCTAAAGCAACTTCCTCTTCAGGCTGTTCATCCAGTAATGCAAATACACGCTCAGCACCAGCAATCGCTGACAGCACGGTATTAAATTGATTGGCCAAATCATTTAACGGTCGTGTAAATTGCCTTGCGTATTCTGTAAAAATAACAATTACACCAATTGACACATGCCCATAAAAAGCAAGCACACCTCCAATACCAGCTACAATTGTAAAGCTCATATTGTTTAAAAAGTTCATGACCTTTGGAATATACCCAGAGTATGTTTGTGCCCAAAAGCCAGTACATTTTAAGCGTAAACTTTTTTCGCGAAACTCCGCCTTCATACGCTCTTCTTGTGAAAAAGCTTTGACAATTCGCTGTCCCGAAATTGTTTCTTCAATCATGCCATTCAGAGCACCTATGGCTGCTTGCTGCTCCTTAAACAATGGTGCGGTTCTCCGTGTAATCCAACGCATCGCCCAAAACATAACCGGTATAATGGTCATCGTTAATACCGTAAGTAAAGGACTTAAACTTAGCATGATGATCACCGTTCCCGAAAGCGTTATTACACTAGAAAACACTTGAATAAAGGAGCTATTTAATGTTGAGCTAACTGCTTCAATATCATTCGTCATCCGACTCATTAATTCTCCATGCTGACGACGATCGAAAAAGGCAATCGGCAGACTTTGGAAATGAGCAAATACACTCGTTCTTAATCTATAAATAGTTTGTTGGGCAACGCCAATCATCCAATAGTTTTGCAAAAATAATGATACGGCTAATAGAGCATAAATGCCGATTAATAGCACAATTCCCTTCTCTAGTCCTGCTAGCTCTCCATGCGTTACGTACATGTCAATCATTTTACCGATTAAATATGGCCCAAGAAGAGACAAAATGGAACTCGCCAAGACAAGTAACAGCACAATAATTAATAGTACTCGTTGTTCATCGACTATTTTCCATACACGAAGTAGTGTGCTTTTCCAATCTGTCGCGCGAGGTCCCTTCTTTTTCTTAACAACTTGCTTCACATCATCTTTCGTCAAAATCGGCTCATAGCCAAAAGGCTTTTGGAAAAATCCCATTATTCCTCCACCTCCTGTTGAGAGATTGCGATTTTTTTATACAGCACTGACGTTTGTAAAAGCTCTTCATGCGTCCCGTATGCGACCACTTTTCCTGCATCAATGAGTAAGATGCGACTTGCACCTTTAGCTGTTCGAATTTTTTGAGTGACTACTAGCATTGTTGCTTGTTCCTCACTCAATGCCTCCCATAATGCCCGCTCCGTTTTAACATCAAGTGCACTTGTACTATCATCAAGCATTAATATATGCCCTTTTCTTAATAACGCTCTTGCAATCGATAATCTTTGTTTTTGACCGCCTGAAAGATTGACACCTTTCTGACCGACTTTTGTCTCGTAACCATTCGGGAAATCCTCCACAGAAGCGTGGATTTGCGCTTGTATTGTAGCCTGTAGCACCGCATCCATTTCAGCCTCTGCATTACCCCAGCGAACATTATCAGCAATGCTTCCTGTAAATAATAAAGATTGTTGTGGAACATAGCCGATGATTTCACGCAGTTCTTGTAAATCCCATTGCTGTACATCTTTCCCCTCTACTATTATTTTACCTTCAGTCACTTCGTAGAAACGTGGAATAAGCTGTAACAGCGTTGATTTCCCTGCACCAGTTGCCCCCATAATGGCAAGCTTTTCACCAGATATCACTCGGAAGCTTACATCGGATAGTACAGGCGAGTCTTCCCCAGGATAAGTAAAGCTCACATGCTCAAAAGCTAATTCTCCAAAGCTCAAGTCTTTAGACGTTTTCTCTGAAGATGATGGTAGCTCAATCTCATTTTCAGTTGAAAGAACTTCTGCCATACGCTCTGCGGAGGCTTTAGCACGCGCATAAAAAATAATAATAAAGGCAAACATCGAAAACGAGCCTGTCATACGCATTGCATAATTGACAATGGCAACTACATCTCCAAGCGGTGTTGTACCTGAAGCTATTTGTTTTGTCCCAAACCACAGTACTGCAAGTAGACTCATATTCATGATGAATAACAGCACAGGCATAATATACTCCATTGTGCGTAGAGCCTTTACAGTATCTATTTTTAAGCGTGAGGCAACTTCATCAAAACGAGAGGCTTCATATGCACCACGTAAATAAGCCTTCACTAATCGAATAGCCTGTAAATTTTCCTGTAGTACACGATTCAAACGATCCATTCTCTTTTGCACAAGTCCAAAATAAGACACGCCTTTTGCCACCATAAAAATAAGAAATATCAAAATAATCGGCGCGCCAATCACTAAAAACAATGCTAGTTTAGCATTGACAATAAAAGCCATAACGATGCTACCAACAACGGCAAGTGGTGCACGAAGCATAATACGCAAACTCATAAACAGCACTGTCTGAACTTGCGTCACATCATTCGTTAACCTTGTAATAAGAGAAGCTGTTGAGAATTTCTGATAAGTAGCTAATGTAAAGGATTGTATTTTTTCAAACAATGCATTTCGTAAATCATAGGAGAAACTCTGTGCTGTATGCGATGAAAAATACGAATTAACGACACCGGCTATAAAGGCTACGAAAGATAGGCCCAGTAAAACAATTCCCCATTGCCAAATCATCCCTTGATTTTGTGCCCGTACTCCATCATCTATGATTTTAGCCATGATAAGTGGCTGCGCGAGCTCCACAAATAATTCCAACAGCATTAAACTAAACGCGATGAATGCCGTCCATTTATAAGGCTTTACATAGGAAAAAACTTCTTTCATATTCTTCCCCCTTGTTCTCAGCAAAGAAGTTCCATAAATTTCAAATATAGTATAGAACTCCTGTGCAGATAGTATTTTTATGCTTTTCCTCCCACCTACAGAAAGCCATGTTACACAAACGAGCATAACGAAGATACCAACTAATTTCCAAAAAAACTAATGATGTACCAAACACGATAACTGAAATAACGATTGCTGTTAGCGGTTCTATACTAGAAAGGATACTTGTCTCTACTTAAAAATAGCACGAAAACCACAGATTTGACTCCAAATGCAACAATTATTCTCTAATGGAAATCCTCCTATAAGCATTCCTCATCCGACAACAAGTAGTACACTCTATACTTTCATCAAACGTGCGGTACAATGTGTAGAAGGCAAACGTAAGACCAAGCGCTCCTCCTCACAATAAGGCTTTACTACTAACTGAAAAATCGTCGGATTAAGTGTTCGTTAGTAGGAGAGGAAAATCCACAAGTGTATCAATAATCCCTATCACTTGATATTTCGATGGCCATTTCTTTAAACTAAGAGAGAACAAATATCGGTGCTAGAAACTGTAATAAGGTAGAAAATACATAGAGGAACTCAGTCTAAGAAAGCCACGTCCTGTGGCAATTTATCAGTAGGTGTTAGGACACCCACTGAATGAAGATAAATATGTAAGTAATAAAATACCTGAATTGTTAACAAAGGAAACTGTCAATGGCGTATGGTTGAGTAACCACTGCATTAAAGGTCCGGTTTCTCCCCCATAACATCGCACCTGAGACGATAAATACTATTTTTTTCAACCTTTCACATAATTCAGGATTCCTATATTCATACTAAAAAATGTTATTTTTCTTCAATTTTTTCCTTATTCCTAACTAAAAAAGTCCCGAGATTTTTTATTATCAAATATTTACAATCATATTCATAATGACTAATTCCCGATAATTAACTATAATAATAGTATATATAGATTACTCAAGGAGATCGAATAATCATGAGTCATATGCATAAATCATTTACGATCGATGAACATTATTTAAATTCACTTCCTTTTCCTGCTATTGTCATGAATCAAGATGGACAAGTTATAAATTTGGGAAAGCTTGCTGAACAGCTATTTGATTTTTCAGCTACTACTATTAAAGAACATACCACTTCATTCATTCATGAAAATTTACTAAGTCAGCTTTCATTAGAGACCTTTCAAGCCATTTTGCAAAATAATGACAGCACGTACATTAATCAAATTCAATTGCAAACGTATACAAATGAAGAAATTACAACAGCGCTACTAGCTAAACCATTTACTGAACAAGGAGAGCATTTCGTTCTTATGATGTTCATGCTACCAGAGTTAATGATTAATACTGTCTCAAGTAGCAGCACTTTCGTAGACTTAAAACAGGGATTAGACTCGACATTTATGACAGTAACACTTGATCATGATGGGTTCATTTTAGAATGTAATAATGAATTTCTAAAAACGAGTCAATGGACACCAAAACGCGTGATTGGCAAAACATTTTGGCAGTTATTCCCTGAAAATAAAGAAAGTGAAAAAATCACAAATACCATCTGGCGGAATTTAAACATTGGCCAAACGTGGCAAGGTGAAATTGAAAAAGTTACAAAAGCTGGCCAGTCTTATTGGGTACTACTTACAGCTATCCCAACGTTTAACATTGAAACAAATGAGCAAGAATTTTTATTAATTGAAAAAGATATCACGAAGTCCAAGACAATACAACATCAGCTTGAAAAAATCGCTTATATCGATACAGAAACAGGCCTTATGAATGCACATCGACTCGAAAAAGTGATTTCCAATATGATTGAGGACGAAAGAAACTTTTCTTTTGTCTATTTAAGTATTGATAAATTTTATACATTAAAAGAGTTACATGATCAGCAAATCGGTCAAAGTCTTATTGTAGAGTTTACAAATCGTATAAAAATGTACTTCCAAGATAGCACAATGGCACGTATTAACGAAAATGATTTTGTCGTGATTACACCATTAAGTGAGTGGTTTATTCAAGGCTTCCTGTCTTACTTACAACAACATCCAATTTATAACAGTAATGTTGCTGTCCCTATTTCTATTAGTGGCGGGATTACACGTTATCCAGAGGATCAAACTACATTCTCCCAACTAATGAAGGCATCCATTGCTACTATTACAACTGTCCGTGAAGCAGGTGGCGATAAAGTCGTCTCACTATCCAAAGCAACACATAAAGCATTAAATCGTAAAGCTTTAATTGAAAAACGTTTACTTCAGGCTCTTGACCAAAAAAATCTAAAAGTCCTCTATCAGCCACAAATTGATGTTACTTCTGGTAAAATCACAGCTGTAGAAGCACTAGTTCGTTGGGAAGATGAAGTAATAGGCGTTGTCTCACCAGATGAGCTTATTCCAATTGCTGAGGAAACTGGTCTTATTAATAATATCGGTTCCTTTATGCTAGAAAAGGCTTGTGAACAGGCACTACTCTGGAAAAAAGCTGGTCTTGATTTAAAAGTATCCATTAACTCTTCTGTACGCGAATTCCGTGATAAAAACATGGCAAAGTCAATCCTTGGAACTTTGGCAAAAACCGGCTGTCCTGCAAGCCTTATTCAAATCGAAATTACCGAGAAATTTGCGCTAGAAGCAGAAGCTGCTACCTCTATCACACAGCAAATGCGTAAGCTTGAAAATGAAGGTATTGCCTTTATCCTAGATGATTTTGGTACCGGGTATGGTTCATTTAGATATATGCAAATTCTACCAATAGATACATTGAAAATCGATAAAACATTTACAAGTTCTTTATTAAAATCTGAGAAAACCCAAAAGCTCATGAACGGTATGGTGCAACTCGGAAAATCTATGGAACTTAAAGTTGTCGCAGAAGGTGTTGAAACGGCTGAACAAGCAGATCTTTTGACTTCTTATGGCTGTGATGCCATTCAAGGTTACTATATTAGTAAGCCAATTCATGCTGAAGAAATTGAAGCATTACTAGTAAAATAGTTAATTTGAAAAAGGAGGTTACGTTTAAGAACGTAACCTCCTTTTTTGTTGTTGGGAAACTATTATGTCAATGAAAGTAAGTTCTCTTACACAAAATGAGCTTTTGATTTCTGTTGAGCACAGCTTATCAAACAAATAGAATCATCACCGTAATGTATGATTGATTTTACATTGCTTCCACTTGAGATAGCTCTCTGTTCCGTATAGGAATCTTTTCTTGATGCAACCTAAGTTTATCAAAATATGATTATTCATTCAGCGGTCCATCTTGAAGTACCCATCTGATCGTTCCTTCATAAGTTTCAGCTTTAGCGGTTCCAGCTCTGACTTCTAAGTAAAACCCGTCCCCGTCCTCTTCCCATGTATCGGAAATATTGACAACTTCACCGTTTGTTGTATCCTTTTTATAAATCTTTGCGGAAGCTTCTTCCGTAAGGATTGAAACATTTCCATCATAACGGTAATGTAAGCTATCTAATGTAGAACCCGTCGTCTTCCCTGTTAATTGCTTATCCATCTTAGCTGTCATTGTCCAAGATGGTTTTTTCGACAGCTCACGATTATCTTTTACCGCTAAAGGCATATCAAAGTTAATAAGTTGATACGTTTTATGTTGTGATGAAATCTTCAGTTCTTCTCCAAAGTCAATCACTTGAGGCGCAGAAACAAATTCCAATATTCCAGTTTTCGACCATTTAGCATATAGTGTGATATCTTTTGTCACTACATCCTGATCGAAGTCCCATACTTTTGTTAGCTCTTTGTCTTTATACCAACCTTCAAATGCGTAGCCTTCTTTTACTGGAGCGTCAGGAGCTATTACTAATTCCCCATATCCTACCTTTTGAGCGGGAACTTCGCTTCCTCCATTGGCATCAAACTTGACAAGCGAACCATACTTAACATAAATAGTCATTGGTTTAGCTACAGAGTAATCCCAGTCTATCGTATAATCTTCATCTTCAAACCATCCCATGAAATATTTACCTTTTTTATACGTACCAAAAGGATACTCCCCTTTAGCCCATTGGAATTTATGTTCTCCATTAAAGGTTACAAAATCAAACGGATTAGCATTAAATGCGTCATTTTCTATTGTTGTTACGCTTACTGGGATTTCTACACTTGCTAATTGATTTGAACCAAATGCTAAGTATCTTATCGTTGCCACTTCGTCGTGAATGCCTATACTTGTTAATTGATTCTGATAAAATGCTTTTTTTTCTATTGTTGTCACCTTGGGTGGGATTTCTACACTTGTTAATTTATTTTTAGAAAATGCGTCCTCTCCTATTGTCATTACATTTGGTGGAATTTTTACACTTGTTAATTGATTATTAGTAAATGCTTGGTTTTCTATCGTTGTCACTTCGTCGTGGATGTCTACACTTGTTAATTGATTATTACCAAACGTCCCATATTCTATTGTTGTCACCTTTGGTGGGATTTTTACGCTCGTTAATTGATTATTAGCAAATGCCCCACTCCCTATTGTTGTCACGCTTTCAGGGATGTCTATACTTTTCAATCGATTTTTTGAAAATGCACCTATTTCTAGCGTTGTCACGCTTTCAGCGATTTTTATACTTGTTAATTGATTATCAGTAAATGCTCTCATTCCTATTGTTGTCACGCCTGAGGGGATTTCCACACTTTCTAATTGATTATGAGAAAATGCATATTCTTCTATCTTTGTCACACTTGAGGGTGAGGATATTTCCACACTTTCTAATTGATTATATGCAAATGCAAATTCTCCTATCGTTGTTACGTTTGACGGAATCGTTACACTTGTTAATTGATTATCTCTAAATGCGTATCTTCCTATCTTTGTCACACTTGAGGGGATTTCCACACCCTCTAATTTATTATTATAAAATGCAAATTCTCCTATCTTTGTCACGCTTGACGGAATCGTTACATTTGTTAATTTATTATGAGCAAATGCACTGTTTCCTATCGTTGTCACACTTGGCGGAATCGTTACATTTGTTAATTTATTATGAGAAAATGCGTCTTTCTCTATCGTTGTCAGGTTTGAAGGTGTGAGGAATTCCACACTTGCTAATTGAGTATCTCTAAATGCACTGTATTCTATTTTTTTAACGCTTGACGGAATCGTTACACTTGTAAAATTTACTTTTTTAGAAAATGCATTGTTTGCTATTTCTATAACCGGTAGATCCTCGATCATATCAGGAATAACAACATCCTGTGGAGTTTGATCTCCTTTCCACCCTGTAATACTGATACCAGGAATATCAATAAATGCCTTTATATAGACAAAATTATCGGCACCATTGAGGACACTAGCCTTCTTTTCTGCGTTCAAAGAGGTATCTTCATCCTCCGTAATAGTAGATGCTTCATCATCTTCTATATCGCTATTTAGATCCTCTTCTGTATTACTATTTAATGAATTATTATCTTTATCTTCTTTATCATCCTCCGTAGGAATCGATGGTTCTTTATCTTCTTCTGTATTACTATTTAGCGAATTATTATCTTTATCTTTATCATCTAGTTGCACTTTGCCATCAGCACTCAGGCTAGAGTCTTCACTACTATTTTCACTATTACTGACTGCATTACCCAATGATAATTGAGAAAATACTAAGAGGATGATCATTAAAAGTAAACCTGCTTTTTTCATGTTCAAATCTCCTTTCACCATATTAAAAAAACAGCAAAGATATCTATCCTTAAATGGATATTCTCCATTATTTCCTGTATAGTTATTAACACTAACCATTTTCACAAAAGCAAGCAAATCAACATTTTCTGGTTTTCGAACAAATACTGATTATCGATTTACTTGCAATTTTCGCTAAGTTATGTAAGCGCTAACTGATTACAACCTAAAAAGCGCGCGAAATCAATTTATAAACGTTGATTTCGCGCGCTTTTCTGATATGAATTTTTTATTTTGCTTTGATTGATGAAGAGCCTTATTTCTTGTAGACCTTTTGGAATTTCGCCTTACCGTTGCGTACAGAACGGAAAATAAGCTGTATTAGTACCTCTGCAAATACAAGTCCTATAACGATGGCACCTGTAATTAAAAATGCCTTTAATCCGTACTGTAGCCCTTGTACATAATCATCTTCTACAACATTTCTCATTGCATTATAAGCCATACCTCCCGGAACTAACGGGATAATACCTCCGACAATAAAAATAATCATCGGCATTTTGAAGCGTCGTGCATACAAATGGGAAACGATAGCAATTACGAAAGAGCTAAAGAATGAAGCATTTACTACATCCATGCCATGCTCTGTTAGGACGAAGTAAATCATCCAGCCTACTACTCCAACAAAACCACAATAAATGAGGGTTTTTCTAGGTACATTAAAAATAATGGCGATCCCTGCAGTCGCAAAAAAGCTAAGAATCAACTGTATGATATAGTCCATGTCATCTGCCTCCTAAAACGATAGAGTGACGGCAATAGCTGCACCGATTGCAAAAGCTGTTATAAAGGCCTCTACGCCCTTCGCCATCCCCGACATAAAATGACCTGCTATTAAATCCCGAACTGCATTCGTGATCAAAATACCTGGTACTAGTGGCATAACGGAGCTAATAACAATTTTATCTATTTCCGTACCATGGCCATATTTCACTGAAAAGACAGCAATAGACCCTACTACTAATGAAGCTGTAAATTCTGCAAAAAATTTCACTTTTGTTAAATCATTTATCAATAAAAGCACTAGGAAGCCTAACCCCCCTGCTAAACAAGCAAAAAGGAAATCAGACCATCCCCCCTTAAACATTATAAGGAAACAACCACTCGCAAGAGCCGCTGATATGACTTGAATATATGTTGGTAAAAAATAATTTGTTTTTTGTATCGACTTTAGCTCGTCATAAGCTTCTTCTAATGTTATCATGTGAGATGTGAGTCTCCGAGATACTGAATTTACCAAGGCTATTTTTTGTAAATCTGTTACCCTGTTGGAAATTGATGTAATTCTCGTCGGCTGTGTCTTGCCTAACGAAAAAATGATCCCAGTAGGTGTAGCATAACATTGCGCATCTAGCATATTTTGAGAATGTGCCATGCGTAGCATTGTATCCTCTACACGGTATGTTTCTGCACCACTTTCAATCATAATTCGACCTGCAAGCAATAAGCAGTCAATCGTAAATTCATTATCCACTTCATGTAAAACCATTACAGTTATCTGCCTCCTTTAAAAGGTTCCTTGCCAATAGTATCGAACTGCAAATAAAAACTCAACAAAAAAATTTTTTTAACTTTTAACCAAAGTACTTTGGCTTTCATATGTTAGAAATGGTAAGCAAATGGGTAATTTATTCATGAAAATGGGTTTCCCATAAATTGATAGCAAAACTTTATAGATTCGTATAACTTTTTCAAAGACTAACACGTCTGATTTTATAAGCAGTATAGAAAAATAAATATGGAAAGGAGCGTATCCACCAAAATGCCGGAACGCAGAAAAAGACGCGGCCCAATGATTGATTTCCTATTAATTGGCCTCATCATTACATTAACAACTATTATTTTAGTCATTGTCCTATCAAAGGATGACTTTAAGTTTCAAAAAATTAGTGCCTCTAAAGAGACAACTTCAGATTCAATAAAGAGTAATCTATCAACAGAAAGCTCTGCGTTTCCAGGTATACGTATTGTAACAGATGTCTCTAATGACAAGCGAACTCCTTTTTCTATTCACTATCCAGAAACAGATAATAAAGCTTTTAACGATGCTGTATTACAGTACATAACGGATTCAAAAGAAAACTATCTGTCATCTATGAAAGAAAATAAAGATAAAGAGGTAATGGGTGAGCTTAATATTAATTTGGAACCTTTCCCATATCAAAAGCATTACTATTCCTTTGTACTAACAAAAATGTTGTATACAGGCGGCGCCAACCCTGAGGTTTCAACAAAAACATTCTTCATCAATCAAGAAACTGGTGAACTAATCTCCATTAAAACATTGTTGAACAACGATAAAAACAACTTATCAGCCTTAGCTACTCATGTACGTAACGACTTACAACAAAACCTCAAGTTAAAGGATGAGCTTTTCAAGGATGATTTAATAAAGTCAACTGAACCGAAGTGGTCTAACTTTAATCGCTTTGCTATCGTTGATGATTCAATACAATTCTACTTTGATGAGTACGAGATTGCTAGCGGAGCAGCTGGTTCACCAATTGTGAAGCTCCCACTATCACTTATTAATCCGTTGTTAGCTTCTGAATTCCAGATCGCGATGGAAAAACCGGTAAAGCCAACTAATACAGGAGATCCAAACAAAAAGCGTATTGCCTTAACTTTTGATGATGGCCCACATCCAAAGGTTACAGAACAGATTTTAGATACGCTCGATAAATATCATGCAAAAGCTACCTTCTTTATGCTTGGTAGTCGTGTACAATATTATCCTGATATCGCAAGAGACGTTCTTGCACGAGGACATGAAATAGGTAATCATTCATGGAACCACCCTGTATTAACAAAACTGTCACTAGAGTCGGCAGTAAATCAATATACATCTACAGTTGCGGAGATAGAAAAGGCCATTAATCAAAAGCCAACTGTATTTAGACCACCATATGGAGCAACAAACAAGGCTATTAACGCTCAAATTCCAATTCCTGTTGTTTTATGGTCGATTGATACATTAGACTGGAAGCATCGCAATGCACAACAGTTACTACCTAATGTTAAAAATAATTTACACAATAACGCCATTGTCTTAATGCATGATATTCATCAATCAACTGCCGATGGTCTTGATTCCGTTCTTGCTTATTTACAAGGGCAAGGCTATGAATTCGTGACAGTATCAGAAATTCTTCCATATCGTCAAAAATAAAAAAAAGTCCAATAAACCTTGAGTTTATTGGATTTTCTTTTGTTAAAAAACTTATTACATCAGTGAACTTCGGCATAACGAGAGGTTAATCACTCGCTTTCCTATGGGCCTTTCGCACAGATAAAAAACATTGTTGCTGTCGCTTCTTCGGGAGGTGGATGTCGATAAAAAGTAAAAGTTAGTAGATAAAATGCGAAAGTTAGTAGATAAAACGTGAAAGTTGGTAGATAAAAAGCAAAAGTTAGTAGATAAAACTCAAAAGTTGGGTGATATTTTATTAAAACGTATGTCATGCGGATAAGTTGATTGGAGTGGCACCCCCAGGAAGCTTTGCTCTGTGCGAAAACGAAGCGTCAGCACCAAAGCGCCCAGCCGGAACGAAAATCAATCCCTTGCTGTGCAGAAGAGCCTTGTCAACAACATGAAAAGTCCAATAAACTCCACCTTGAGTTTATTGGACTTTCTTTTTATTTGATCGTTAATGTATCAAGCGGTTTGAAGTCTGTTAGCTGATAGCTTTTTACTTCATTGTTAGCTACTGTGTAAAGAGCGTCATCTATATAGACTACTCGCTGTACACGCTGTTCCCAATTTTCATATTGGTCGCCAGTGCTTTTATGAACAATATTTCCTTTTAGGATGATTCCTTTATCTGCAGTGATTTCATAGATTTGTGCGCCTTGACCTTTGTAGACGATTTCATCACCCTTCCCTGCATCATATAAGACAACTGGGAAACCAAAGTAATTGTATTCCTTGTTGCGGAATAGCGCTTTAGGATTGTATTGAACTTCGGAATATGAGCCTTCTCCACCGATTTTTACTGTTGATTGTTCCCTAGGATTTTTGAAATCTGAAACATCAAACAATGACATTTTCATATTAGTTGTAACCGTAAAATTACGCTTCGAATATGCATCATAGCGTTGCTCGGTATCATAGCCGATGCCGATTAAATGCGTATCGTCTAATGGATGCAAATAGTTACTAAAGCCTGGAATCTTTAGCTCACCTAGCACCGTTGGCTTTTTCGGATTTGCGACATCAATAACAAACAGCGGATCCACTTGCTTAAATGTTACTACATATGCTTTTTCGCCCATAAAGCGTGCAGAATACACTTTTTCACCAGGAGCTAAATTTTTTACTGCACCGAGCTCTTGTAAATTTTTATCTAAAATAAATAGGTGGTTTCGTGATACTTTTTGTTCATCCCATGCATTTCCTTCAGTTGTAACGATGCGGAAATTGTCTTCATACTCATCCATTGAGTATTGATTTAACACTGTTCCTTTTACTTCCGTAGTACCAACAAAATTCATGACAGTTCCATCAACATTCCATTTAAAAACTTGTGTATTTGTTGTTCTTGGCATCCAGATTCTATCCATAATGAGGCCAGCAGCAGGCACTGGATTTCCATCATAAATGGGTGTTGTTAAATAAAGAGCATTCTCCGACATATAAAGTCCACTACTACCGCCTAAGTATCCCTTAGTATTCGCAGCTGTCTTTGCGCCATTTTTTAAATCCACTGCTGTAATTAAGCTATATGTTCCATCCATTGTATTTGGTAAAATAGAAATTTTCTCTAGAGGTAAACTTTTGTACTCATTTCCTTCTACACTATCAAATATTTTCGGTTTTAAATCCGGCGTTTTTTGCTCTCTCAGCATCCAATAATTCGGATACATATTACCGATTAAATATAATGTGTCATTTGTAATTCGAATATCTTGTATATATCCCTCTTGCCCCACTTCACGTATGAGCTTCGGTTTCTTTTGGTTTGAAATATCATACAAAGTAGCTGTCGACATGCTTGTGCCTACTTTTTCTAAATATTCATCCCCTATCGCTATTAATAAATTGTCATACAATGCTAGCTTCGAAATATATTGTGACTCCTTCAGCTTGATTGTTGTTACTAACTTTAAATTTTTTGGATCTTTAGCATTCACTACAGTAATGCCATGATCTTTTACAGCATAAATAAAGCCATCTTTGACAACAACTACATCGCCTTCCTCCACTCCTTCGACTTGATTATTCGTTGTAGAGGATTTGTCTGCACTCGCTTTGTTATCGCTCTTTTCCAATTCTACGGTTGCCTCATTCAGTTCTTTTTGTGAGTTAGCTAAAAGTGTTTCGAAATATTGTTGTAGTTCTTTTTCTGATTTTACAGCTTCAAGCTTTTCAATGATGGTAAATGCTATTACTTGCGATGTTGTTTTAGGTCCATCCAGTACAAACGCTTCTTTTTTCACATGTAATTTATAGCTTCCAGGTGCTACATCGCTTACGATAATTGTCTTTTTATCTTCACCCAATGTTACTGTTGCTGTTACCTTTTGATTTTTGCTATTTGTTACGTAAACATTGTCTTTCGCTATTTCGTTTTCTTTTAGTGCCTCCGTAAAGGATACTTGCCAACTATGGGTTGTCATACTCGCACTCGCTGTCTGTGCCTCTACTTTCGGGGTCGAGACCAGTATAATAATTCCTGGCAAAATAGCTAGTACTGCGATGAGTAAAATTGCTAACCACTTCTTTTTCATTATTTTTCCTACCTTTCATAAACTTGTTTATTAATTAGACTGTCAAAGCGTAGGAAAGTTACAGTATTCTGAATTTTTTCTCAGTAAAAAACGAGAGGAAGTGAATCCCTCTCGGCTTATATAGACTATAATTACGAGCAGCAGCTAATGTATTCTACGTTAGCTGCTGCTCTTTTTTATGGTTAGACACTTGATATTTTAGAGACCAGATCAGCCTCTACTAATTAAAAATATAATTATTGTACATTTACTGTATATGTCCCGTTTTCATTATCAAATTTATAAATATATAAATAATACTTTCCTCGTTCTGCAGTAAATTTACCTTTTATAACATTTCCATCTTCCTGCCCATAGGATGCGTAATTTTGCATATCAGACTCATGATAAAGCACCCATGTCATTCCGATTTGATTTTCATTTACGACAGAAATATCTATTTCTTTTGGAGACGTAACATCGAATGTGTATACATCCGTATGATCATCATCAAACAAACTACCTTTTAGGGGCATATTAAATGGAATCACATTCGCTTCTTCTGGACGATTATTTGGTTCTATATCTGTTTTTACTTCATTCTGTACATTTACTGTATATGTCCCATTTTCATTATCAAATTTATAAATATATAAATAATACTTTCCTGGTTCTGCAGTAAGTTTACCTTTTATACTATTTCCATCTTCCTGTCCAAATGATACGTAATTTTGCATATCAGACTCATGATAAAGCACCCATGTCATTCCAATTTGATTTTCATTTAAGACAGAAATATCTATTTCTTCCGGAGATGTAACATCGAATGTGTATACATCCGTATCATTATCATCAATCAAACTACCTTTTAGGGGCGTATTAAATGGAATTATTTTCGCTTCTTCCGGATGATTATTCTCTGTTTGTGCTCCCTTACGTACAGTTACAATTGCATGATCCTTACTTTCTATTCCCTTATCATTTTTCACTGTTAATGTCACATTATATGTGCCTTCTTTTTCGTAAGCATGAGTAGGGTTTGCCTCTTCACTTGTTTTTCCATCACCAAAATCCCAAAGGTAAGAAACTATTTCTCCATCATTATCTTTTGAACCATCGCTCTTGAACTGGATTTCTTCATTTTCGATTCCAGCGTATGGACCATTTATATTTACAATAGGTGCTTGATGATCTCCTTCATCCGTCGCAACGCCGTGGAAAACAATATCATATTCAAACTGGTTTGCTGCATTCACACGGTAGTTTACAAAATACGCTGTCACAGTTTTATAGCCGCTCCACTCTTTTTGCGACAGTTGATCTAGTACTTGGTTCACTTGTTCACTCATCGTTTTCCAGTCTTTAGATTCACCTTTTGTTTCACCACCTACATACGTACCTTCGACTGTAAACGTATTAAAAAATTGAGACTTATGTTTTGTAATTTTTGCATCTTTTACATGAGCAACATCGGCAATTTCTTGGACTACTTCATTTAACGCTTTTGGTTCATGTTTCACTAAATAATCTTCTGATACTTGTGGCACCTCGTATTTTTCTTGATTATCAATCAATTGCTGCATATAAGCTTGGTATTCCGAATTCAGTTGTGGATCTTTACTTAATACATCGCGATACGCATCATAATTTTTCACATCGTTCGCTCGAATTAAATCTTGAATCTTAACAAATGTATCAAATTGATGATTATACATATAAGACTGCAGTGCAAATGAATAATTATAAAAATCCCAGGATCCATATTTTGCAAACATTGTTTGTTCAGCTGTGTAGCGTTGTGATGGTTCATATGATAATCCACTAATAATACTATTACGTGGAACCACATCATTTGTACGTGTTGATCCTGCAAAGAACTCCGCATTTCCTTCCTGGAACCATGTTAGTCGTTCATTCTGATACATATCTCCCGTTCCGAATAAACCAGGAACCTCGTATCTTCCCTGTAAATAATGTGTAAATTCATGGCGGAACAACTCTTCTAAACTATAAATACTTTGCTCCGGCGTACGTTCATATGTAAAGAAAGTTCCCTTCTCTTCAATATAAATACCACCATTATTTGTTTCATACCCGTACAATTGACGATTTATTCGATATTGATTTGGAGAGTCATAAATGACAACTGTTAATACATCGTCAGCATTGCCTGGTTCTAATGCTTTATCATTCCCAATTACACGGTGATATTGTGCTTTTACTTCTTTTGCAGCCCAGTATAATCTTTGAATTTTGTCTTCTGTTACGTTATTTCCCGTCTTAAATACAATCGATCCATTATCAAATGTATATGTTTTCGGTAAGTACTGCTTCTTTCCCTCTTCACGCATTTTCTGTAAATCTAGTGTATTGCCACTATAGTCTTTTCCACCATAATTTGTAGTAAGTTGCTCTACTGCCACAAAATAAGCTTCACTTAAATATGGATACATATGCAACGCTTGTGTAACTACTTCTAAACCTTTATCCGGATTACTATGGAATCCTCCTAAACGCCCTGCATAATAAATGCCATTATTGATTAACCAACTATTGTTATCTGTTACATTATGTATAAGAGCAATTTTATTCACTTCATTGATGAAACTATCCATCTTTCCATACCACATCGTCGTATTAGCCTCTTTACCTGTCTCATGCAAATACGACTGTAAGTCATAATCAATTCCATGTATTAAATCATAGATAGCTTGCCCTTTTAAAGAATCGCTTTCATATGTAGAGAGATTTTCGTTATACTGTTTTAAAATCTTCGCAGCATACTGAACTGTTTCTGCATCACTAGAAGCATTACCTATTAATTTCCCATAGGCGGATACTACTTTATCTTGCTCATCTGTACCAAGTTTAAAGTTCGGATTCTTAGCCATTTCCTTTAATGCTGGTAAACACTTATCATGGAAACTTCGCTCATTTAAATAACCTAGTTCCTTATTATAAAATCCAACATAAAAAGCAGAACGCAATAGCTCAACAAATGTTTCAATACCCTTTGAATCATCTTTCGTAAAAGAACTTCCTCTTTTCCCTAATTCATTGATAATAACTTGCATGCGTTCTTTATTTTGATAAAAAGCTTTTGTTTCATCATTGAATTGGAATAGGTCTGTAATTTGATACCAGCGAATATTTCCTAGCGTATCAATTAGCTCACTATCGCTCATTCTATTAAGCTCTGCCATCGAGTACTTTTCCTGCAATTGCTTCGTTTCATCAAGCTTTATAGTTGGAGCTGGGTGTTCCGAAAAATCTCCCATTTCCAAACGTTTTTCAAATGATAATGTTTCATCAGCCGTTGTAGAATGTGCATTTACATCTTTCGGAGTATCTATGCCAACAGGCTTCATTTGTAATACATTATAAGGCGTTTTTTCTGCTGCTGATACTTCCGCTTGTAACGCTCCAAACGACAGTGCCATTGTACTTACTCCAATTAACACTTGATTGAGTTTTAATTTCTTTTTCACAACAAATCCTCCTATAGTACTAGCTTTACATAGTGGTAATATATTGATTATTTGGAACTATATTGCCCATCTAAAAATAACATATTATGTGAATAAAGCAATATAAAATGTTATTTTTAGTAATATTTTCTTGCATAATTTGAACGTTAAGACACAATTAGACGATAAAACCATTATTTAACATAAAAAAAAGAACCCGAAATTCGGATCCCTAACTAGAAAGCAACTGTATCATTTATACTTTCTACGGCCACTAAGACCACTAGTAAAAAGCCGATTATCCCTTTAACGTTTAGGAAATCGGCTTTTTCTTTATGAATTTCACATTTTGTAGATGCTACCTCCGAAAGAAGTTAAAAGAAGCAAGTCTAATTAACGTCGAATCAATCAATAAAAAGTCACCATAAAACGCTTATTCTTCAAATGGCCATTTTGGTAGCATTTTTGCCAATGACTTATCTTGACGTTTTCCTAATACATAGTCAGCCTGCATAATTGTATGAATTTCACGTGTACCCTCATAGATAACCGGTGCTTTCGAGTTACGTAAATAACGAGCGACCGGATATTCATCCGAATAACCATATGCTCCATGAATTTGAACAGCATCATCCGCAGCTTTATTGGCAAAATCACAAGCCTGCCACTTTGCTAATGATGTCTCTCGCGTATTACGGACACCTTTGTTTTTTAACTCTCCAACACGATATACAAGTAAGCGACTCATTTGATAGCCCGCTTCCATGTTAGCAATCATCTGTCCTACTAGCTGGTGCTCGCCAATGGGTTTACCAAATGTTTCGCGTTCATGACAGTATTTCACACTTGCCTCGAGACACGCTTGAATAAGACCAACAGCACCTGCAGCTACTGTAAAACGACCATTATCTAACGCAGACATAGCAATTTTAAAGCCTTCTCCCTCTTCTCCAAGGCGATTCTCTATAGGTATACGTAGATTTTCAAAAAAGAGCTCGCCCGTATTACCAGCACGGATTCCGTATTTACCTTTAATGGCCTTCGATGTAAAACCCGCCATGGAACGCTCTACGATAAATGCGCTAATGCCATGATGCTTCTTCGATTTATCAGTGTAGGCAAAAACGATAAAATGGTCAGCTATATCACATAACGAAATCCATGTTTTCTGTCCATTTAACACGTAAAAGTCTCCATCCCTTACAGCGGTGGTAGACATTGCGGCTACATCTGACCCTGCTCCGGGCTCTGTTAAACCAAATGCCCCAATCCGAACTCCTTTTGCCTGTGGAACAAGATATTGCTGTTTTTGCGCCTCTGTTCCCCATTGCATTAAAGTCATGCTATTCAAACCTGTATGAACTGAAACAGCTGTGCGAAACGCTGTATCTCCACGTTCAAGCTCTTCACAAACGATGGCGAGTGCATTGTAATCCATTCCACTACCACCGTATTGTTCTGGTACACAAACACCCATTAAGCCTAGCTCAGCAAGTCTTGACCAAATCTTCGGATCGAAGCCACCCTCAGCATCCCACTTCGCAATATGTGGAATAATCTCGGCATCCACAAACTGCCTCACTGTTTTACGTAGCATTTCTTGCTCAGTGGTAAATTCGAAATTCATAACCAAGCACCTACCATTTCACAATCATTGCTGATATATGAGACGTCTCCTTAATGACAACACCACGTTTTGCCATCTCTCGAATATAAATGTCGCCCGGTACAATTGATTCAGGTGCAAATACACCGCGCTCTGTAATTTTATTTTCCCCAATCATTTGGGCAACGACAGAAATTGTATTTGCTGTCGCACGAGCCATAGCCGTTTCATTAATCGTCATATCTTTACGCACAACCATTTCGAACTCATAAGTCACTTGTTGTTGCGCTTTTTCACCCGCTACAATTACGCGCAGTAGCACTGCATCTGGTTTTGTACCAAGCTCAAGTTTCTTTTTAAGTGCCTCACGAACAACTGGGCGCACAGAAACTTCTTGATCTTCTACCTCTACCTTATTACTAGCATCGAGGAATCCTAAATCTGCTAATAACTTAAATTTCTCTGCATGTCCTTTATAACGAATCGTTTTATATTCTAGTGTTTGGACATTTGGGAATGTCTTATCCAACGTCGATATACCGCCAGATGTATAAAATGCCTCAAGCACACCAAAATCTTTGAAATAAATAGGTTCAACGCCTGATAACGACGGAACTTCTTGAAGTTTACCTTTTAGAATCACTTTTGATGGCTCTGTGTAATGATCAAAGACACCATCTAGAGAAAATACGCGTGTGTAGTGAAGAGGTGGTTTCGGCTCTGTAGGAATACCGCCTACAAATAGTTTAATAGATTCTACCTCATCTAACTTCGAAGCACCGTAACCCGCTAAAATGTTGACCATACCTGGAGCAACACCCAAGTCTGGAATAATGGTTACACCTTTTGCTTTTGCCTCTTCGTCAAGATCTAATATTTTTTCTGTTACACCGCCAATATGACCACCTAAATCCACGGAATGAACACCAGCTGCGATTGCCGCTCTTGCTACACGCTCATTAAAGGAATAGAATAATGCATTAACGACTACATTGCCTTTTGAGATAACTTCCATTAACGAGTCGTCGCACTCAGCATGAAGCTCTACAACCTCAATCTTATCTGTATTTAATGAGTCCACAAAGTTCTGCGCTATATTCACGTCTATATCCCCTAAAAATACACGCTCCACTTTGCTATTTTTTATTAAATCACGAGCTACCTCTTTCCCCATTAAACCTGCACCTAATACAACAACTTTCATCAAGAACATCCCCTTTCATTGATCTGTTATTCTGTATCGATTTGTGCTCTTTGTAATTTACCGCTATAGTCCACATAAATACTTTTCCATTCTGTATAGACATCTAAAGCAGCTACACCCGAGTCACGATGACCGTTCCCCGTGCCTTTTGTGCCACCAAATGGCAAATGGATTTCAGCACCTGTCGTGCCAGCATTCACATAAACAATACCTGTATCTAAATCTCGTTGTGCGCGGAAAATCGTATTCACATCTTGTGAGAAAATTGAACTGGATAAGCCAAATTTTACGCCATTGTTTACTTCGATTGCTTCATCCAAACTTGCTACTTCAATTAAAGAAACGACCGGACCAAAGATTTCTTCCTGTGCAATAATCATGTCAGGCTTCACGTTGGTAAATAGTGTAGGCTCATAATAAACCCCTTTATCATAAGGAGGCTCAGATAAAATTCTACCTCCAGCTAACAACGTTGCCCCTTCCTGTTTGCCGATTTGCACATAGTGATTAATCTTTTCTAATGCGGCTTTGTTAATCACAGGTCCAATTTTCACACCTTCATCCAGGCCGTCCCCAATTGTTAGCTTTTGCATTTCGTCTAATAGACGTTTTTCTAGTTCCTCTTTTACATCTTTATGCACGATCACGCGACTACATGCTGTGCATCTTTGTCCAGCAGTGCCAAATGCACTCCATAAAATGCCTTCAGTGGCTAGCTGTAAATCGGCATCATCCATAACGATGACTGCATTTTTTCCACCCATCTCTAATGAAATCTTCTTTAGGTGTTTACCGCCTAGCTCTGCTACCTTGCTGCCTGTTGTTGTAGAGCCGGTAAATGAAATGACCTTAACATCTGGATGTTCAATCAATGCTGTCCCAACTGTTGGCCCCGTACCAAAGACGATATTTGCTACCCCGCCTGGTAAGCCAATCTCTTCAAAAATTTTGCCCATCTCATACGCCATCATTGGCGTCTCATTCGACGGCTTCCAAATGAACGTATTGCCAGCAACTATTGCAGGGAATGACTTCCAAGTAGCAATAGCTACAGGGAAATTCCACGGAGTTATTAAACCTACAACGCCAATTGGTGCCCGTACACTCATGGCAAATTTATTAGCTAGCTCTGACGGTGTTGTCTCCCCAAATAACCGTCGCCCTTCACCAGCCATATAATAGGCCATGTCTATCCCTTCCTGTACTTCACCTCTAGCTTCCTCAATAACCTTCCCCATCTCTTTTGTTAAAACGGTCGCCAAATGTTCCTTCTTCTCTTTCATTTTTTGACCGATGGCATATAAATAGTCAGCACGTTTAGGTGCAGGTACTAATGCCCAGCTTTTTTGTGCATTTTTTGCAACCGCTACCGCTTCATTTACCTCACTTGCAGTAGATAACGGTATTGTAGCTAGCTGCTCCCCATTTGCAGGGTTGGTCACTACTATACTTTGTAAATGTGAATGTGTTACCCATTCACCGCCGATATAGTTTTTGATTTCCACTACATACACCCCCTGAACTATCTATTGTGCCTCTGCCTCAATGTTACCAATTGCATTGCTTTCAGACAGATTCATCTATTACTCTATAGTATATAGAATTAGATATGTCAAAATTCCGAATTTTTAATATATGGATGTCTGGAGAACATGCTTTTGAATTAATAACATCGGTGACAATCGTCAGAGGCTTTATTTTCTTTAGCTGAACATTGATGTCATCTGATTCCGTGACATCCGCTAAAAGAAGTTAAAACAATCACAAATTTTCAGCTGAATGAAAATAAAAAATACTCATTCTAGTTTTTTATATTCGACATTTACTAGCTTATTCCCTTTTTTTCTAAAATATTTAATTGTGCAATGAAACTAATGCAACTTATAATCGTATATAATAACAAAATTAATTTTTGGAGGAATCCTTAATGAATAATCACGAAATTGACTACAAATTATATGGCGATGATATGCAATACGTGCAAGTGGAGCTTGACCCTCAAGAAACCGTGGTAGCTGAAGCTGGAGCTTTAATGATGATGGATGATTCCATCCATATGGAAACGATCTTTGGCGATGGTTCAAGAGAAAGCCTAGAAAGTGGTCTTATGGGTAAATTATTTGGAGCTGGAAAACGTTTAATTACAGGTGAAAGTTTATTCATGACGACATTTACGAACGTTGGTTCAGGTAAACGCCATGTGTATTTTGCTTCTCCATACCCTGGTAAGATTATTCCAATGGATTTAAGCCAATTAAACGGAAAGATTGTTTGTCAAAAAGATGCATTTTTAGCTGCCGCTAAAGGTGTTTCAATCGGTATTGAATTCCAGAAAAAAATCGGTGTTGGCTTCTTTGGTGGTGAAGGCTTCATTATGCAAAAGCTTGAAGGAGACGGCATGGCTTTTGTACATGCAGGCGGCACTATTCACGAAAAGACACTAGCACCCGGTGAAGTATTACGTGTTGATACAGGCTGTTTAGTTGCTATGACATCTGATGTAGATTACGATATCGAGATGGTCAAGGGCGTAAAAACTGCTTTATTTGGCGGTGAAGGTATCTTCTTCGCTACTTTAAAGGGTCCGGGTAAAGTATGGATTCAATCATTACCATTTAGCCGATTAGCAAGCCGTGTCTTCGCTGCAGCACCAATTTCTCAAGGCGGTGGCGGTCAATCTAAAGGTGAAGGTGGCATTGGCGGTTTATTTGATATGTTTAATAGATAATGGACGCTATTTATTAAGAGGCTGGGACAAATGTGTTTCAGCCAACAAAAATACCGAACTATCCAATGAAACTCTCATGACGTGTTTCGGAATAGTTCGGTTTTTCTATTTATCGTGTTTTGTTAATTTAGAGATTATTCGGCTTTATGAAGGAACCATTTAGTTATGTCCCAGCCCCTTTTCTTATAATCACAGCTGATTTATACATTTATTTCAGATACAAGCAAGTCTTTGCTGCTTTATCGCAAAAGATTCTCCTACTTCTATTAATCTATTCGATTTGTTACAGCCTTGCCCTGCCCATATGCGGTAAGCTCTTTAACGTTCAGCATCAGCATAGCAGTTCTAGTTTGAAGCGAGGCACTACCGATATGCGGAAGTGCTACAACATTAGGAAGCGTCAATAAAGGATGATTCAATGCAATAGGCTCTTGTTCAAAGACATCTAGCCCTGCTGCCCACAGCTTACCATTTTTCAACGTATCATACAGTGCATTCTCATCGATAATGCCACCACGTGATGCGTTAATTAATACTGCGTCATCCTTCATCAAAGCAAGTTCCTCAGCTCCTATAAGTCCTACAGTATCATTGTTAGAAGGTGTCATAATCACAACAAAATCCGATTGCTTTAAAAGATCCTCCAACGATACATAGTGAAAGCCATACATTTCTTCTACCTCATGGCGACGTCTACGATTGTTGTATAAAATTTTCATATCAAAACCTTTTGCTCGTCTAGCAACAGCTTGGCCAATACGTCCCATACCAATAATTCCTATAGTGGATCCTGAAACATCTTTACCTACTAATTGCATCGGATACCAGCTTTTCCATTTACCTTCACGCAAATATCGTTCACTTTCTGGAATTCTTCGAGCAGTCGCAAGCAATAATCCCCATACTAAATCTGCAGTCGTATTTGTTAAAACGCCTGGAGTATTAGTCGCCATTATTCCACGCTTACGCAAAGCTTTGACATCAATGTTATTGTATCCAACGGCTAAATTAGTCACGAGTTTTAGATTGGGTGCGTGTAATAATAACTCTTCATCGACTTGGTCAGCAATCGTTACCCACAATACTTCACAATCTGCAACAGCTACCAATAGTTTTTCCCGTGGTATAACAATTTCCTCCTCCTCCCATTGTTCGATATCATAATACTCTTTCAATGGCTCAACTATATGCGCTGGGAACTTTCGTGTAATAAATAATTTCTTTTTCATATTCCGAACACCCCTCAATTCAATTCGCCTATAGCGTAACACTTAGAACGCTCATTTTCTAGGGATTTCTTATCTCTACGTGTAAAGTGTACCCTTTGTAAAGGACATTTTGAAAAAAAGCTAGGCTACCTTTTGAAGCTGCTGTCTGTATTTTGCAGGCGGCAGCTTTTTCAAGTTCCATTGCCCTCGATAATGGTTGTAATACATCATATAACTTTTCACTTCTCGTTTTACTTCTTCTAATGTTTCGCACGCTTTCAGATTGGTTTCGTCTTTAAAATGACCGAAGAAGGATTCTTGAGGGGCGTTATCCCAACAGTTTCCTCGCCTTGACATAGATTGCCCTAGTCCCATTTCCTTCACAAGTTTCTGGAATTTTGGATTCGTATAATGGATTCCTTGATCTGAATGAATAAATGCATCTTTCGTTAAATGGTGGTGATTTCGCTTCAATTTACGAAGAGTATTGAGCGCAATATCCATACTTAATGAAGCAGATACTTCATACGCTAAAATTTCGTTTGTCTCAGCGTCCTTAATCGTTGATAAATAAGCACGTTTGCCGTTTCCATACGTCAAATACGTGATATCTGTTAATAATACTTTTCCTGCTACACCTTGTTTGAAGTTACGTTGTAATTCATTTGGACATGTACGATGTTCTTTTGTTGCTTTGGCCATTCTACGTGCAGGATTCGCTTTTCGAATTGGGCATACAATCTCGAATTTCTTCATAATACGGCGAATACGTTTTAAGTTATATGTAATCCTATATTGATTTTCTAACGTCATTTTAATTTGACGTGCACCTTTCCTACGCCCACGGAAATGATACGCTTTTAAAATGATATCTTTGATGGCTTCATCTGCTAACTCATGGGTTGCACGCTTTTGTGCTGATTTTTCTGTGAAATAATTATAGTAACCTGAACGAGATACACCCATGATTTCGCATAGATAACTTACTAAACGTTTTAGTTTATATTTTTGAATCGTTTTACTGATTAAATCAAATTTTAGTTCTGTTGTAATTGTTATTTCTTCTTTAACATCTGCCTTTCGAGTAGATCGAGCTTTTTTAAAAGTTCATTCTCCGCTTGTAATAATCGATTTTTCGCTTCTAATCGTGCAATTTTTTCTTCTAAACTTAATTCCCGTTCTATTGGACGACCTGAATTCGTTTTACGTGTATCTTGTAGACCAGCTACTCCAGTTGTACGATAAGCTGCACGCCAACGCTTTCCCGCTGAACTAATGCGCTTCAAACCAATCAGTTCAACATCTAAACCAGCCTCTTCAAAAATCTTTCTTGGGAGTTTTCCTTTTTCATTTTCTGCAATAAAATGGCGTTTGAATTCCTCAGTATAGGTAATCGCTTTATCACTAATAGCCTGGACATTAGGATTACATTTTAGTTGTTCTTGCTCTTTTTTAGTAAATAATCTTTTCGTCATTTATTCCGCTCCGACATCTTTTTTCTCATTATAAACAAAAGTACCCTATAGGATAGACTTTTTTTAAATTGTCTATCTTATAGGGTACAGTTTAGTGTGTGATAGCTTTTCTTTTCTGTCACTCTTCAAACTTCATCCATCTATTTATTGTTTTATCCTTCAAAAAGACGATTTCGTCCTATTATTTATGAAAAATAAACAAGGCCAATCAGTTGAGAATGGCATTTTATTTAAACGATTTGTTCATGAGATTAAGTTGCAACTCCTTGAGGATCAGCGATAAAGGAACGAAGGCTAAAACCATCACGTCCTGTGATAACGCCTTCGTGCTGGCTCGAGATCCTGCAGCGAAGCCGATGTTTTCTGTGCGAACGTGAAGTGCTAACGAAGCGACAGCAATAATGTTCTTTCTGTGCGGCAGCTTGTGATGAATTCATTTTTTTATGAGTACTTTGAAGATTTATCGGAACAAAATCTCATTTTATCGGAACTATTTTTGCTTTTATCGGAACATTTTCTCGTTTTATCGGAACAATTTCAGTTTTTATCTACTATGGGCAACTACTTGGAGATCAGCACCACAGACGAGACCATGCAGCGACAAAGCGCCCATTCAACCACACGTTACGTTAAGGTGATAAGCAAAAAACTATGCATAGTCGTTAGAAATCTCTGATTGTTGTATCTAATCGATTGGCAACTTGTTTTAATTCCTCGGAAGATTCTCCAATCGTTTCTATAATTTTCGCCAGTTCCTTTATTTTTAGTCCGACGTTTTGGAAGTTTGAGATAGAACCGTTTACTGAGCCAGATATTGCATCGAATGCTTTTAAAGATTCCTCATTTTGCTCAATACTATTGTTCACCAGTTCTTGAATCTCATGAATTGCTTGAACAACTTGTTGTGTAATTCCATTAGACATAGTTATGAGATCCGCAATTTGTTCAACCGAAGTTTTCGTCTGGTCAGCAAGCTTACGAACTTCGCTCGCCACGACCGCAAAGCCTTTTCCATGCTCTCCTGCACGTGCAGCCTCAATAGCCGAATTTAGCGCAAGTAAATTTGTTTGACCAGAAATATTTTTCACTATTTCAACAACAGCATTAATTTTGGAGGAAGAATGATCTAATTGCTCCACCATACCCGACATTTCAACGGTCTTATGATGAATTTTCCCTGTTTGCTCATTAATTAATATTATTTTAGAATAGCCTTCAGACGATACCTCTTGCATTGTTTTTGCCTCATCGATACTTTCCTTCAAGTATTCATTCACTTCCTTGGCGTTATAAACAAGTTCGGTCACTGTTTCATTGGTATTATGAGATTGAGACTCTAGCTGCGTAGATATCCCACCTATAATTTCCTTAACATGTGCTCGAACACTATCCTGTTGCTTCTCAATTAATGTATTAGCATAATTATCATATTCCTCTAGGACAATCTGTTGTTCGAAATTACAAATTTTACTGATGGCATTACAAAACTTTTCTTCTTCGTCCCTCGATAATTGAAGCTTATAAACAATCTCTCTTAAAAATTTTTCAATGTTTTGAAAGGCTGCTAAATACCACTTAGGATACAAGTTAATCTTCACATGCATTTTCGCTACTCGCCTTCTCTTCTCCAAAAATGCATCGTCTATACGCCCTTCGAACATTTCTATAATATGATGGCGTAATGTTTGGCGTAACTTCTCACTAGAGCTATACTTTTCAATAACCTCACGTAACGCTGGCACACTCTCAATCGCATGATAAAATGCTGCTACTACCTCTTCAACATTTCGTTCAATATACGGTTTTAAACTTCTAATTAACTTCAAATCTTCTCTAGTTAAATTTACTAGATTTAACTGTAGTAAACGTTCCTGATCTTGAATAAAAACCCCTATACTTGATTCATCAGTAATCTCAATTGTATTCTTCTTAGACTTATTTCCAATTTGAAACAATTTATCCACCTCGTTGTGTCTATGTCTATCCTACCGAATATAATCCGAAAACAAAAAACTCTCTGAATTCATTATAAGTTCTTTACAACTGTAATGACAATATATAGGAAAAAAATATCTATTTTCGCAATCAGCAATAATCTATCATACTCTCTAACAATACTTATTAACCATGCAATTCTCCCTAAAATTAAGGTCAAACACAAAAAAAAGCCACTCATTCCGCAATAGAAGAGTGACTTTATTATTTACATAAAGATAATAACAGCTAGTACAGCAGCTAGTACTATACGATAAATAGCAAATGGCATTAATTTAACTTTTGAAATAAGTGCTAAGAAGAATTTAATTGATAGTAATGCAAAAATAAATGAGCTAATGAAGCCCACTGCATAGAATCCAAAATAATCCATAGATAGCGTATCCCAGTTTTTCAGTACAGATACTAAACTAGCACCCGCCATAATTGGTACTGCCATAATGAAAGTAAAATCTGCAGCCACGCGGTGACTCATGCCAAATAGTACACCACCAGATATCGTTGCCCCTGAACGGGAGAATCCTGGCCAAAGTGATAAACATTGTACTAACCCTACTTTAAAAGCTAAACCATAAGAAATTTTATCTAGAGAATCCACTTTCGGTCTTTTCGGTGCTAATTTATCTGCAGCAATCATTAAAAGTGCTCCAGCTACTAAAGCATAAATAACATGCTCTACTTTAAATAAATGATCATCGATAAAATCTTTGAACGCAAAACCTAATACAACTGCTGGCAACATACCTACAATAACATGTAGTAAGTTGAAGTGACCTTTCACTGATTTCGATTGGCCATCAATTTTATAAAGTCCAACCAAATTTAACATTCGCTTCCACATAACAACGACTACGGCTAAAATGGAGCCAAGCTGTACAACGATTTTAAATGTATTGGCTGGATACATCCCTAAAAACTCTTCTGTCTTTAGCCACATATCGTCTACAATAATCATATGACCTGTCGACGACACCGGTGCAAACTCTGTCATTCCCTCGACAAAGCCCAAAATAAGCGCCTTTAATAATTCAATGATATCCACGTTTTCACCTTACCTTTTGTTAATTAAATACAAACATATTATAAAATACACTTTTTCATAAACTATGACTATTGCATTCAGTTATGAGACATCACCATAATATAGGGATTATTTTGAGCCTCCAGCGCCATTTACCAACTAACGAAAATTTATATCCACAACCCATATTTCAGAACGGCTACCTATTCGCATTGGCGGACCCCAAAAGCCAAAACCTGATGAAACAAGTGTATGCATTTTCTCCTTCATCTTATAACCATAATCGAGTTCAAATACACGAGCAGTTATATACTGATTTGGCCATAGTTGACCTTTATGTGTATGCCCTGACATATGGAAGTCTACGCCCATTTTTGCAGGCGTAATTAAATCATTTGGGGTATGATTCATGACAAACCAAGGCAAGTCATCTGCTGTCTTCAATGCATCTAGTGGCTTTCTATCCTTGTTTGTAATATCCTCTTGCCCCGTTAATACTATCACATTATCGATTCTAATAGTTTCATCACACAAAACTTTTACATTAGCATTTTCCATTTCTTTGATAAATTCAGGGATTTTCTTGCCATAGTACTCGTGATTGCCCAGCACACCATACACTCCATATGTAGATGTTAATTGCTTCATCACATCTGCCATTCCCTCTTTAACAAACCATTTAGGGTCGTCATCTACAATATCCCCAACTAAAAAGACGATATCCGGCTTTGCTTCATTCGATAAAGTAACAAAGCGCTGTAAATGTCTTTTATTTGAGAGAACCCCTAAATGAAAATCTGATGCAACTACAACTCTCATCGAATCTAGCTCACTACTCTTTTTATCCATCGTTATTTCTAAATAACGGACAACAGGTGAATATGCTAAATAAGTACCTACAATACTTAGTACAAAAAACATAGCAATTGCTATACTTCCAATGATCTGTACACTTTTAAAGGGGCTTAGCCAAATAATCAGGTGTGCTAACAAGCAAAGCGCTAATCCGTATTCAAATATAAACATCCAATAATTATGGATTATTGAAAACATTCGTAAGGATTCATGCAATCTACTAATAACAATACTAAACGCAATGCTATACAGTACTATCCAATATAAAATTGGAAATCGGAACCACCCCATTGCCACAAGCCACTGTCTCAATCCCCATCCTAAGTAAAAAGTTAATGCACTATATATACTTATTAAAAGAATTCCACCGATTACTTTAGGCATTTCAGTTCCCTACTTTCATATAGTCTTAGTTGATTATAGCATTATACTTAACTTGCACATTTGCATTAAGTATTTGTTATTGAAAGTATGTGTAAAAGGGCAACCCACCTGCTCATGATATTAAGTGTACATTTTCCTTGTCATTTAATCGTATGATTTACATGACGATCTAATTAGGTAAGTGACAATTATCGTAATCTAGGCAAATGATTGGACCTCTTCTGGTTTACAGATGAGACATGGGAGCGCTCATCGAATGCCTCCAAAAAGGGCCTAAGAACTCAAATTATGTAATGTAATATCCCTCCTTACAATTCACTATAATTATAAGAGTATGTAGAAAATCTATGCATAATATACTTTAATTTTTCTGAATCTTTCGGTAACATTATGTTTGCAAGAGAAAATTTACGGATGTATGGAAGAAAAAGGGGTGTCGTTCATATGGCAAAATATAAATTTGAATCAACAGAACATGAGTTATTTCGTAAAACCTTACGTAAGTTTTTAGCAGAAGAAGCTGAGCCACACTATCCACAATGGGAGAAAGATCATCTTATTCCACTTGAGTTTTGGCGTAAGCTTGGGGAAATGGGCTATCTATGCCCACAAGTAGAAGAGCAATACGGCGGACTCGGACTCGATTTTAGTTTTGGCGTTATTATTCAAGAAGAGCTTGAGCGTGTAGGTTCGAGCCTAATTGGAGTTGGTCTGCATAACGATATTGTCGTACCTTATATCGAGGCATACGGCTCAAATGAGCAAAAATCACGCTGGCTGCCGAAATGTGTTACAGGCGAAAATATTACAGCAATTGCTATGACAGAGCCAGGTACAGGTTCAGATTTGGCAAACATCCAAACAACTGCTATTCGTGATGGCGATCACTATATCGTCAACGGACAAAAAACATTTATTACAAATGGTATTCATACAAATTTAGCAGTCGTTGCTGTAAAAACAAATCCTCAGGCAGAAAAAAAACATCGTGGCATTAGCCTCCTTGTCATTGAAGACGGGACTCCAGGCTTCACGAAAGGTCGCAAACTCGAAAAAGTCGGCATGCACGCGCAGGACACAGCCGAACTGTATTTTGAGGATTGTCGCGTACCTGTAGAAAATCTCCTTGGCGAAGAAGGCAAAGGCTTTATCTATATGATGGAAAAGCTACAGCAAGAGCGTCTAGCAGTAGCCATCGCTGCGCAAGCGGCCGCTGAGGACATGTTGGCTTTAACAATTGATTATGTCAAATCACGCGAAGCTTTCGGAAAATCAATTAGTGACTTCCAAAATACACAATTTAAAATAGCTGAAATGGCGACAAAAATTGAACTTGGCAAATCATTTTTAGAATCTTTAATAGAGGAACATATCGCTGGAAATGATGTTGTCACAAAAGTTTCGATGGCAAAATACTGGATAACTGAAAATGCACGTGAGCTTGCTGTCCAGTGTATGCAATTACATGGCGGCTACGGTTATATGGAGGAATACAAAATTGCTAGAAGATATCGAGATATTCCTGTCATGTCCATTTATGCAGGTACCAACGAAGTCATGAAAGTGATTATTTCCAAGAATTTAGGCTTATAACTAAGTATTAAATAAAGTATGGTTCTTCGGCGAAACGAGGCGTTGACTTTCGTTCCGACTGAGCGTTCGCTTCGTACCACTTTACTGCGATAATACAAAATTCCAGCACAAATGTGTATGTGTGAAAGTGTAGCGCTAACGAATTGGCAGCGATTTAAAACGAAGATCCGAGGTGGCGGATTGGGGACCATAACGACGGATTGATGAAACGAAGAGACGGAACGAAGAGGCGAAGCGACGGATGAGAGCGCTGTAACGACGGATGTAAGTGCCGGAACGACGGATGTAAAAACCTATGTGACGGATTGAAGTGCCATAACGACGGATTGAAACCTAAGCGACGGATTGAAGTGCCGGAACGACGGATGTAAGTGCCATAACGACGGATGTAAAAACCTATGTGACGGATTGAAACCTAAGCGACGGATGAGAGTGCTGTAACGACGGATTAAAAGCCTATGCGACGGATTGAAGTGCCGGAACGACGGATGTAAAAGCCTATGCGACGGATTGAAGTGCCATAACGACGGATGTAAAAGCCTATGCGACGGATTGAAGTGCCATAACGACGGATTGAAACCTATGCGACGGATGAGAGTGCTGTAACGACGGATTAAAAGCCTATGCGACGGATGTAAAAGCCTATGCGACGGATTGAAGAACCGTAACGACGGATGAAAGCCTATGCGACGGATGTGAGTGCCTTAACGACGGATGTAAAAGCCTATGCGACGGATTGAAGTGCCATAACGACGGATGAAACCCTAAGCGACGGATGAAAGTACCGGAACGACGGATGTAAAAGCCTATGCGACGGATGTAAGTGCCGGAACGACGGATGTAAGTGCCTAAGCGACGGATTGAACCGGCAAAGTCGTGGATAGAACTGCCGAAATCGTGGATAGAACAGACAAATCTGTTTTCAAAATAAAAGAACAGCGGCAAATTGTTTGCCGCTGTTCTTTGTCTATGCTGTTGGAATTCGAACGATTACTTTAAATAAATCTCCATCTACCTCAATACTCATACGAGCACCATGCAAATCTACAATGGATTGTGCAATGGCTAAGCCTAGCCCTGAGCCCTCTGTATGGCGTGAAGCATCCGCTCGTTTAAAGCGTTCAAATAACTCATCAGCATCCTCGCTAATTTCATATTTTGCAACATTCTTCACCGTAAATTCAGCATCACCTTCTGCCGTACGTTTCAATGTTACATAGACACGTGTGCCTTCTAATGCATATTTCAATACGTTAACGATTAAATTATCGATCAGTCTCCACCATTTTTGTCCGTCCACATACGCGTAGATTGGCTCATGTGGTTTTGTTAGGCGTAAATCTAAATGAGCCTGTACTAAATCTTCCTCATGCTCCCCTACTGCCTGCTGTATAAGCTGGGTTAAATCCACTCGAGTGCGATGAAGCTCCATATTACCACTCGCCATTTTAGACACTTCAAAAAGATCCTCAATCAGTAATTTTAGACGTTCTGATTTTTTATCAAGGATATGAATGTATTGCTTACGCTCTTCCTCTGTAATATCAGGATTTTTTAGTAAATCTGTATACGTAATAATGGATGTTAACGGTGTGCGTAAGTCGTGACTAACATTCGTAATAAGCTCTGTTTTTAAACGCTCACTTTTTGCCTGCTCATGCATAGACGTGCGTACGCCTTCTCTTAAATGATTAAGATTTTCGGCATGCTCCGCGAGTGGCGATTTGCCCATGACCTTGACATCTCGATTTAAACGCCCTTCTGCCATGTCTTTTGTGTCCTTCATAATTCGGTTTAAATAGCCCATTCTCGAAAGGAAGAGAATCAGGGCTGGTATTCCGACCATTGCACAGATGCCCAATACTAGAACGGGGAATCCGCCACCTCTAAACATTGAAGCAACAAGGCTTCCACCACCGAAAAATGCTGCCCCAATCATCACTATGGAATGTAATGCAATGGAACGATTTATAAATAAATCTGTGATTGATCCACCTAGTGACCATAAATAGCTAGCTTTTAAGTTCTCCTTTAATTTCTGTGCTGTATTCACTCGATCATACAACCAAATAAACTGTACAAAGAACGTCGTTGCAATAATGATTAAGACACCTATTTTAAACAGCAAACTAATTAAGTAATGTACATAGTTGGATTGATAAGCAACAAACTCAATCGATTCAAAAGCAATTTGAGATGCTACCAAATATATGAATGCACTTATTAATAATAATCCAATTTGGTAATCAATTTTCATCTTTGCAAGCGCTTCTTTTTCCTTTAAACCTTGTACCATCTGCAGTACTTCTTTGCGCCCTTTCCATGCAAAAATAGCTGCCACAATACTCGTTAACCATATAAAGTAGAACATGTATTGATTACGTGTAAACTGGTCATATCCTCCCGAGATGTCGACTGCTTGTGCTGATTTTTTTGAAATGGTTATGATACCAGTGTAATCAGAATTTTCCCTTAAATCCTCTATATCCACGTAGGAATCAGCTCGGTAAACGAATTGATTTAAATTACCACTTATATTCCAAGTAGTTAATGGGTGTTGTCCGTTATACTTAATTTTGAACGCACTACTATCCGAAACATCACCTGAACTATATGTTTTGCCTGTTTCAGTGTTCGTTAATTCATAAGACCAATAATTATAATTTTTCACAAAACTCTTTGCTTCTTCATTTGCTTTCTTTATATATTGATCAACAAGCTCTTCCTTTTGAGCCAGAATTTTTTTACGGACATGCTCATCATCCTCGAAATTAGTCGTAATATCTTTAATTTTTGCATCTCGCTCTTTCTCAAGCTTTGTTTTTAATTCCGGTGCATTTACATTAGCAGCGTCTTGAATACGCCCTTCATATTGAGCTTTAATATTACCTATCTGTTCTCCTAATGTTCCATAGCGATCACGATGTTCCTCTATTTCACTTTGCGTTACCACAATTTTACTTTTTAAATTCTCAGTTGTTGGTAAATTCAACACTAATGGTCCTAATTCTGACTGAAAATTATCTAGTTCATGCTGGAAATTTTCAGATTGAAAATATGACTTGCCAATATATTGATACCCGACTCTAGAGAACGTAAATATACCGAAAATTACCCAAATTAAACATATAAGAGCGAGAAGAGGTTTCCACTTTTTTAACATACTTTTAACTCCTCTCTAAAAAATTCTCTCGAGCAATTGTAGCATCCCCGAAGAGCGTGCAGTTACTATTTGATAGGCATACACACCGAAATAAATTAGTCCAATAACCCCTGCTACAAACCCTGCAATTGTAGCATACTGCTCTATTTTATTTTTCCATTTTATAGCCAACGCCCCACACCACCTTTAAATAGCGTGGATTTTTCGGATCTGCTTCGATTTTTTCACGTATTTTTCGAATGTGTACAGCCACAATATTTTCTGCATTGTAAGCTTCCTCATTCCACACACGTTCATAAATCTCTCTTATCGAAAATACACGCCCTGCATTTTTCATTAATAATTCCGTAATCTTATATTCGATTGGTGTTAATCGAACAGGCTCGCCTTCTAAAATGACTTCCTTTGCATCTTCATCTAATACAAGTCCGTCGATTTCCACCTTTGCTACTCCCTCGTTGTACGTCCCAAGTTGTACATAACGTCGCAGCTGAGATTTTACTCGAGCCAACAGCTCTAACGGATGAAAAGGCTTTGTGACGTAATCATCAGCGCCTACAGACAAACCATGAATTTTGTCGCCATCCTCCGCCTTTGCACTAAGCATAATAATTGGAATATTGCGCTCTTCTCTAATTTTAAACGTCGCTGTAATTCCATCCATATTTGGCATCATAATATCTAAAATAATTAAATGTACTTCATTGTTTTCTAATTTTTCGATTGCCTCTAAGCCGTCAGCAGCTTTAATGACATTGTAGCCTTCATTCTTTAAATAAATTTCAATACCATCACGAATATCTTGATCATCGTCTGTTACAAGAACTGTTAGTTTCGTCATGATATACACCTCGCTCTCAATTAATAGTGTACCTTTTAAATCTTAAAAACCAGTTATTATAAAAATGAAGAATTTCTTAAGGTTTTAACTTCTTTAAGCGGGTGTCCAAACAACCGCTTAAATAGAGGAACTCAGTATAAGAACGCCCCGTCCTATGATAACGCCTTCGTGACCAACATCCTATTGCCCCGACGCCCCAGGAAGCTTTGCTCTGTGCGAAAGCGAAGCGTCAGCGACAAAGCGCCTAGCCGGAACAGAAATCAACTGATATACAAGACATATGTTTCAACATATGTAAATAAGCAAAATAGCAATAAATCATAATTATTAACACTACATTTTCTTAATCAAAAATATTTAAGATTATATTGTTTTGACTTGCTCTCAAATCGTTTTTCGTCCGCCTAATGTTAGGGCGATAATGCCACCTAGTAACATGGCAACACCTATCCAAGAAGCCATACTTAAATATTCACCAACTAAAAATACACCTAACATTGCTGCAGTCAAAGGCTCTGCTAGTGATAGTGTAACAGCTGACGATGAACTTATTTTTTGAAGCCCCTTTAAAAATAAAATATAGGCAACGCTTGTACAAATAATCCCCATGAAAAGCATTGTCCATAAGTTATGTGGGATAACTAACCAGCTAAAACCCCCATTTATCGAAAATGGCAGTAAGAATAGCGCACAAATTGAAAAAGTCATTGCTACTGCAGGTAACGCCTCTTCTCTTCTCATTAACTTTTTACTAATATTTGTGTACAGTGCAAAGGAGAGACCTGCACAAAGAGCTAATCCAATCCCTCCCATATGGACTGCCTCTTCCCCATTATTAACGAATAATAAAATACAGCCTAGTGTTGCCATTACAGTTGCTATTCCCCACACCTTTGTCGGCTGTGATTTCCATAATATCCATTCTAAAGCACCAAAAAAGATAGGAGCGCTACCAATCGTTACAACGGTTCCAATAGCTACATCTGTTAGACGAATTGATGAGAAAAAAAGGCCTTGGAACAATGCAATGCTCGCCGCAGCTAAAATTGTCCATTTCCATGACCATTTCAGAAAGTTTATTTTACCTAGTAAAATAGTAATAGCTAATAATAGTCCACCACCAATTGCAGAACGAATTGTTGCTACAGCTATCGGAGATATTCCTACACCCAAAAACGTTTGTACAGTTCCTGTCATGCCCCATAATATAGCCGCTAGAAGTACGAAAAATGGATACATCATTTATTGCCTCCTTGAACGTCACCACTCATTAACATTAATAATACAGATTTATCCAAAATCAAACAATTACCATTTTCCTTTTTCTTTCATTTATTAACCCATAGTAGGCTTTCTATTAAAGGAAGGTTATAATAAAAGCAACAAAAGGAGCGAAATTTATGTATAAAACAATTGAAGAAACAGCCATCGAACTTGGTATGCCAGAGGATCAAGTACTTCGCCTAGTTTACGAGGGCCGTATTCGTTCAGTATACGACGGAGACCAAATACTAATTAATAGCGGGCAGTTCAGCACTTATTTTGAGCAGTTAGATCGTATTAAAGAGGAAATAGAGATTTGGCGGAATACACCTATTCCAGAGGATATCGATGTTAAAGATGAGGATTAAAAAATGCCTATCATTCAAACAATTAGAACATTGTTGAATGATAGGCATCTATTATATTGTTACGACAAATCCAGCTCGCTTACCGATAATTTCCGCATAATCCTCAACCATTACACTAGCTGTTGGATACATGCCTGCTCCAGGTCCAATTAGCGTCAATGTGCCAATATAATTAGTATCCAATGCCACAGCATTATTGACATCATCAACTGGGTAAAGTGGATGTTCTTTATCAACTAATTGCGGGCCAACCTTTGCGATCACTTTACCATCTGCTAGTTTCTCAACCTCAGCAACGTGGCGGTAACGCAAGCCTTTTTCACATGCTTCTTTTACTTCTTCTGCCGAAATACTATCAATACCTACTACTTCGACGTCAGCCCAGTCTGGTTGTTCTCCAAATGCCAAAGCACTTAAAATCATTAATTTTTTAAAGGCATCCTGTCCTGAAATATCATTATATGGATCTGCCTCTGCATAGCCTAAATTTTGCGCCTCTTTTAATGCAGTTTCGAACGACCAGCCTTGTGAACGCATTTTCGTTAAAATATAGTTGGATGTCCCATTTAAAACACCCTGAATACGACTAACATCATTAACAAGCAAAATGTTTTTCATTGTTTTAATAACTGGTACACCGCCAGCAGTCGTTGCCTCAAAGCCTACAAAAACACCGTTTGCTTTTGCAAGATCCTGTAGCTCCAAGCCTCGTTTGGCAAACATTACTTTGTTAGCTGTGATGACATGACATTTATGTTCAACAGCGCGCTTTAGATAAGTAAAAGCTGGCTCCTCATTGACGATCGCCTCAAAAACAACCTGCATACCTGGTTCTGCTAAGACTTCATCCATACTAGTTGTCATTAAATGCGCTGTGCCTGGTACACGTTCACGGCTAGTATCTGTAACTAAAATTTTTGCTACTTCTAGCTCAATTCCTAATTTATTTTTAAGCTCTTCTCGCTTTTCGTTTAATATATGGTAAATTCCTTGACCTACCGTTCCAAATCCTAATATAGCTGCCTTTATAGTTGCCATTGTTGTTATTCCCTCCAACTTACATTCCGCAGTTTCATTAAATTTATTTCGTCTCAGCTTAATTCGTACATATTTTGAATTGTGCGCTGACTTTACAAAGCAGGTCAATTTGCCGTGTTTCTAACACTTCGTTTTCAAACAGATATTTAGAATAAGTCATCTGAATGAAGATAAATAAACCTTTGAAACACACACAAATTCAAATAATTCAAAATTCAACTTAAAGAAAATTGTAACGTAAATACTTACATTTCACAAGAAAAATCTTTCTAGGACGGACATTTGTTTTCTGTAGACGTGCAAAGGAAATCGTTTTCATTCCTTTTATTATTTGATTTTTCACTTGAATCTATAATAATTGAACAAATATTGACGAATCTTTATTAATGCCTTTCTTCTATTATATATATGTATGTAAAGACATTCATAAAAATTGTTCTTTTGAAATATATTAATAAAAATTTTTCTGTATATCTTCATCGTCTAATTGAAAAAGCTCATTCCCTGTAGCAGCAGAGAATGAGCCAAAAATATGAGGGATAATTAACTAGCTTTGGCTAGCAATTTATAGCGATATTGTGTTAAAGCTTGTTGTACAAGTCTTATTTCCTCTTGCGTAAAATTTGGTATTGCATACGTACGTTCAACCAATTGAAATGTGCCGTATTTTAAATAGTACTCTGTCGCAGGTAGAGGAATATGATTTGCTCCATAGCTTTCATAAGCTTCGAAAACTTCTTTTACTGTATAGCCTTCCTCTTTGACATAAACCATTTCCTTAAAAGCAGAATGACCAAAGATCTCTTGCCATATACGCTCAACTGACGCAAGTATGTTTTGAATGGACATGTTGTTCACAAACACATGACCTTCATTTAATTCATAAATAAGATAAGATGCAATGTTTTGCGCACTATACACATTTCCCATTTAAAACACTCCTTTATCATCAGTTTTGTAGATAAGAGTAGCTACTGGCTGAGTAACTACTCCTCTTCATATATTTCAAAAGTGGGGGAGCACTTATGAAAACTTAATTAAATTGGTTCTAGGTCGGTAGCCTTTCGAACACTTTTCTTATTCCCTAGTATAAAACAAGGATTTAATTAAGTCAATAATACTTATAAAATTACTAGGTATTAATTTCAGTTATTTCACCAAATGAGGTGAGCGGTTGATGTAGCAACGTTTGACGCATTACCAAATGAGGCCTATCGAATGAGAAAATACGTAAACGCTACAACATTCGCCAATGTATTTTATTTATTAAGCTTCTACTTTTTGTTGCGAAGCTGTTACTTGTTCAATAGCTTGTTCTAAATCTGCAATGATGTCCTCTACTGCCTCTAAACCGATGGATAAGCGAATGAGCGACTCGGTTACGCCAGTTTGGATTAGCTCTTCAGCAGATAGCTGTTGATGTGTAGTAGATGCTGGATGAATAATTAATGATTTCGCATCCCCTACATTTGCTACGTGCGAGAATAATTTCACACTATCGATTAATTTACGCCCTGCTTCACGTCCACCTTTAATACCAAATGTAAGCACTGAACCGAAGCCATTTTTCAAATATTTTTTAGCTAAATTATGAGTAGGGAAATCTTCTAAGCCGTTGTAATTTACATATTCCACAGATGGGTGGTTTCGTAAATATTCAGCTACCGCTAATGCATTTTCATTGTGTTTAGGAATACGCAAATGAAGCGTTTCTAAACCTTGTAATAAATTAAATGCTGCATCTGCACTTAATGTTGGACCAAAGTCGCGTAGTAATTGCACACGCAGTTTTGTGGCGAATGCTGCCTCTGCTGTGTCAATACCATAACGTAAACCGTGATAAGAAGCATCTGGCTCAGTAAAGCCTGGGAAACGTCCACGAGTCCAATCAAACTTCCCTGCATCTACTACAACGCCACCTAAAGTTGTTCCGTGGCCACCAATCCATTTTGTTGCGGAATGAACAACGATATCTGCACCGTAGTCAATTGGTGTAGAGCCATATGGTGAAGCAAATGTGCTATCAATAATTAATGGCAAGCCGTTTTCATGTGCTACGTTTGCTACTGCTTCAATATCGAGTACCTTTAAACTTGGGTTACCGTAAACTTCAGCGAACACGGCCTTTGTTTTATCAGTAATAGCAGCTCGGAAATTTTCTGGATTTGTATCGTCTACAAAAATCGTTTTAATGCCGTAGTTTGGTAGTGTGTTGGCGAATAAATTATAAGTACCTCCGTATAAAGAGCTACCTGCAACGATTTCATCGCCTGCCCCTGCAAGATTTAAAATGGAAAACGCGATAGCTGCTGCACCAGATGAAAGTGCTACTGCTGCTGTACCGCCTTCTAATAAAGCAACGCGTTTTTCAAAAACATCTACAGTTGGGTTTGTAATTCGTGTGTAAATATTGCCGGCTTCCTCTAAGGCAAAAAGACGTTGCGCATGAGCAGTGTCTTTAAAAACGAAAGCCGTTGAGCGATATACCGGTACTGTACGTGATCCTGTTACCGGGTCTGGCTCTTGGCCACCGTGTAACAGCAATGTTTCTGGTTTAAATTTTGTCATTGTATACCTCCAAATGGTTATTTTTTTACGATGGTACCGGAGATGAGGAGGATTTTTTCAGTAGAAAACAAAAACCCTCTTCAGCTAAGAAGAGGGTTGCGGTTGCAAGTTTTCCTCCCCTTATCTGCCAGATCCAATAAGAATCTGTAGGAATTAGCACCTTAGCAAGTTCATCACTTACTGGTTGCCGGGCATCATAGGGCCTATCCCTCCGCCGCTCTTGATAAGAGTATGAGATTCAATTTCCATCGTTGTTACACAGTATAAACATAGACTTTTTCTCTGTCAACACTAAAATTTTATTTTTTCCGAAACTTCTGTCTGCTTTTTTACGTATTACGAACGCATACACTATTTTAGGTATTTAATTGGTTTATCGCCAAAATGTGGGGTTGATTTCCGTTCCGACTGGGCTCTTTCTTAGGGGCGTCCGATAAGCCGCTTCACTCGCGGGTCTCGGGCCAATAGATGTTTTTTGCGCGAAAGCGAAGCGGCAGCGGCAGCGGCAACAACACGATGTTGGTCACGAAGGCGTTATCACAAGACGTGATGGTTTTAGCCTTCGTTCCTCTATCGCTAATCCCCCAAGGAGTTGCCCAGTCTCCACTCCAATCACTTCATGGCATATGTTATAACAAACATCATTCCTAACTTTTAATGATGAGCCTATTTTATTTTGAAAGGAGGACTTTTATGTTAAAAGCCATTATCATTTTTCTTCTTGTTGGTTATTTGATTGGCTGTATTCACGGCTCTAAAGTTGCTCAGTTTTTATCTGGGGTAGATTTAAAAAAGACTGGTCATGGCAATGCAGGTGCCTCTAACGCAACACTTTCCCTTGGTTGGAAATACGGCGTATTAGTTGCACTGATCGATATCGGCAAAGGCGTTGCAGCTATAATCGGCGCACATGCTTATTTAGCAGATATCACACAATTAACAGAAGTACAAGTTTGGCTCTTCACGTATATTGTAGCTGCCGGTGTCATTCTAGGTCATAATTTCCCATTTTATATGGGCTTCAATGGCGGTAAAGGAACTGCTTCAATCATAGGAATATTACTTGCGATTGATTGGAAAATTGGCTTATTTGCACTCATTTTATTTGTTATTTTATCTTTCGTGACGAACTATTTAATTGTCGGTGTACTTGAGTTTTATCTCGTTTTTTGTGCAGCCACATATTTATGGATTCCTGGAACAGTCCCAACGACTATAGCCCTATTACTTTTTGCTATAGCCATCATTTTGCATATCGAAAATATTAAGCGCTTGATGCTAGGAACTGAGCCTAAAGTAACTTCAGCATTCAAAAAGAAAAAATAATATCTTTTTGGATATTTTTGTATTTTCTTTGACCGTATATTTTCTCGCAACTGCCCATTATCGCTATAAACAGAGGGTATTTCACATACTAGTTCTTTTTACAATAAATAGACAAATTAACTTTTCTTAATAAAGCATTTTACTAGCCGATGTTATAGAAAATTACAGTCACGTTTGTAGAAAGGATGAAAGGTATGTCTACTTCTGAACAAGCAAAACCGAAACGTAATTTGAAACCACTCTGGATTGGGTTAGCCTTCGCTTCATTAATCATCATTATTTTTTTACCTAACAACGGCGATTTACCTGTAGCTGGACAACGAGCTTTGGCTATTTTAGCTTTCGCGGTCATCCTTTGGGTTACAGAAGCAGTATCCTATCCTGTTAGCTCTGCCATGATTATTGCTCTCGTAACAACCTTACTAGGGCTAGCTCCGTCAATGGACGATCCGACGAGAGAGCTAGGAACATCGGATGCCTTAAAATTAGCATTAAGCGGATTTAGTAATTCTGCAGTTGCACTAGTAGCCGCAGCTCTTTTCTTAGCGGCAGCTATGCAAATTACCAATTTACATAAACGGCTTGCGCTATGGATACTTTCACTAGTAGGAACAAAAACGAAAGCCATTGTATTCGGTGCTATTTTAGTATCTATTGCACTCGCATTCTTTGTCCCTTCTGCTACTGCACGTGCAGGCGCAGTTGTGCCAATACTACTTGGAATGGTAGCAGCATTTGGTTTACCACGTGATAGTCGACTTGCTGCTCTACTTGTCATTACCTCGGTGCAAGCCGTCTCTATTTGGAATATCGGTATTAAGACGGCTGCAGCTCAAAATATGGTCGCTTTAAACTTCATCAAAGAACAGTTTGGTGTGGATATTTCTTGGGGTGCTTGGTTACTTTATGCTGCCCCCTTCTCAATCATCATGTCAATCGCTCTATTTTTCATTATGATTACACTAATTAAGCCTGAAACAAGTAATATTGAAGGTGGTAGAGAAGTAATCAAAAAACAGCTTGCGGAACTTGGTCCATTAAAAGCTCCCGAAATTCGATTAATCATAACATCGGCAATTTTACTATTTTTCTGGGCTACTGAGGGCAAACTTCACCCATTCGATACGACAACCGTCACAATCGTTGCTATTGCCATTTTATTAATGCCAAAAATCGGAGTCTATTCATGGAAGCAAGTTGAACCGCATATTCCTTGGGGGACAATTATCGTCTTTGCTGTAGGAATTATGTTAGGAACAGTCTTGCTTAATACAAAAGGTGCATCGTGGTTATCTGATAAAGTATTCGGTTCACTCGGTTTAGATTCTATGCCAATTCTTGCAACAATTGCTCTTGTTACTTTATTTAATATTCTAATTCATTTAGGCTTTGCAAGTGCAACAAGCTTAGCATCTGCGCTTGTACCGGTATTTATTGTTTTAGCCTCAACATTAACGACTAATGTCGATCAGGTTGGTTTCGTTATCGTACAACAATTCGTTATTAGCTTCGGCTTCCTCTTACCTATTAGTGCACCGCAAAATATGCTTGCCTATGGTACAGGAGCCTTTACAACAAAGGATTTCTTAAAATCCGGTATCCCATTAACGATTATTGGATACATCCTAGTTCTTCTATTTTCCGCGACGTATTGGAAATGGATTGGATTATTGTAAGGATAAGGGATCATCACCATAACGCGTGGTTGATTTCCGTTCCGGCTGGGCGCTTTGTTGCTGTCGCTTCGCTTTCGCACAGATAAAACATTTGTTGCTGTCGCTTCGCTTTCGCACAGATAAAACATTTGTTGCTGTCGCTTCGCTTTCGCGCAGAGCAGAGCTTCCTGGGGGCGTCCGATGAGCCGCTTGGGCCAACACGATGTTGGTCACGAAGGCGTTATCACAGGACTTGATGGTTTTAGCCTTCGTTCCCCTATCACTGATCCCCAAGGAGTCGCCCAGCCTCCACTCCAATCAACTAATATACATGACATATGTTTTTATAAATGTCATCCACAACTTTTGATGATGAGCCAGAAGAAGCCGTTATTAAAACAACAAGAAGCCTTGAAGGAACAAGTCAACTGTCCTTCAAGGCTTTTATTACTATTATTTCGATAAAGCAGGGTTCTTCATCGTACCATTCTTTGCGAAATTCACATGCCAGGAGAGCGCTTTTTCTAGATTGTGTGGCGTATGGTGTCCACCTGTTGCTTCATTGGCATCGTTAAAATACTTCCATAATTGCTCACGATATTCCGGATGTGCACAGTGATCGATAATGAGCCCAACCCGTTCTTTTGGAGCAAGTCCACGTAGGTCTGCTACTCCTTGCTCTGTGACGATTACGTCTACGTCATGCTCTGTGTGGTCTACATGCGAAACCATTGGCACGATACTAGAAATATTTCCGCCTTTCGCGTAAGATTTCGTGACGAAAATACCTAATCTCGCATTACGCGCAAAGTCTCCGGAGCCGCCGATTCCATTCATCATTTTTGTGCCAGAAACATGTGTAGAATTCACATTACCGTAAATATCCACTTCTAGTGCTGTATTAACAGAAATTAACCCGAGTCGGCGAATAATTTCTGGTTGGTTAGAAATTTCTTGCGGACGTAATACTAGTTTATCTGCATATTTTTCAAAACTACCATAAACTCGGTTTCCAACTTCTTCAGAAAGGGTAATAGACGTAGCGGATGCAAAGTTTACCTTCCCTGCATCAATTAATTCGAATACCGCGTCTTGCAGTACTTCTGAATATACTTCTAAGTTCTCAAACTCAGAATCTTTAAAGCCTAATAAAACGGCATTTGCTACTGAGCCTACACCTGATTGAATTGGTCTTAAACTTGTTGTTAAACGACCTACTTTAATTTCTTCACGTAGGAAGTTTAATAAATGAGTGGCCATAATATCTGTTTCTTCATCTGCAGGAACGATCGTTGAGGGTGCGTCTAAAATATCTGAAATCACAATGCCTTTTACTTTATCTAAATCTAGTGGTATACCAATTGTGCCAAGCCGATCGGATACATTTTGTAATGGAATCGGATCACGTTCCCCCTGTGGTCCCGGTACAAAAATATCATGGACACCCTCTAATGCATCAAGCTGAGCTACGTTCAACTCAATGATGATTTGGTCTGCTTCTTGCACAAAAATCGGGGAGTTACCAACTGAAGTTGTAGGAATTAGTAAGCCGTCTTCTGTAATAGCAGCCGCTTCAATAATCGCAAAATCAATAGGACCAATAATGCCTTGACGTACTAGCTCTGCATTATGTGATAAATGCGCATCAACAAATGTAATTTCGCCACTGTTGATTTTGTTACGAATACCGGCATCTGCTTGGAAAGGTCCACGTTTACGAATAACGCCAGCTTCTGCTAAGTATTGGTCAACTTCTGGGCCAAGTGATGCACCTGTATATACATCTACCTTGAAGCTCTCTTTTTTAGCTTTCTCCACAAGTGCAAGGGGTACCACTTTAACATCACCAGCACGTGTAAACCCGCTCATTCCAAGTACCATACCATCTTTAATCCAAGATGCTGCTTCTTCTGCTGTTACAACCTTGCTCCGTAGCTGTTCATTACGAAGCTTTTTTGCCAACTTTTCTGCCATTCCTTATTCCTCCATCCCACTTTATTTTGTTTAACTAAATTACTCGGTTTAATCCTTCTGGTATAGTCATCCAATTATTAGAAATCCAACCAAATAAACCGTCCACATATAATTTTAAACTATTTAGAATTTTTAATCTATAACTAACAAAATATTTTATATTACGAGAAATTTTATGCATTCTTAAATTATTTAAAAATAGTTCCAACATCTTCTAATCCATTTCACCTTGGCGTAATTACAGCTGTCGCTACAAAATATTTCCTGAAGGTAGATAAATTCGATTTTGAAGAAGAAGCGTGATATGCTCTTGATATATATAAAGGGGAAAAGGAGATTTTATAATGGTCAAAGAATTATTACGGAACCACTCTTCGGTTCGTATTTATGATGGAAATCCGATTTCGAAGGAAGTTATTGAAGAATTAATTTCCACTGCACAAATGGCTGCTACTTCCCATTTTGTACAAGCTTATAGTGTAATTTGGGTAACAGATGCGGAGAAAAAAGAAAAATTAGGGTTGCTCTCTGGTAATCCTCGTCAGTACGAAACTTCTGGCGGTGCCTTTGTCTTCTGTGTAGATTTCAAGCGTCTGCAATCAGCAGGTAAATTAGAAGGTGTAGATATTGTGGCTGATTCGGCAGAAAACGTACTTGTTGGAGTAGCCGATGTAGCATTATTCGCGCAAAACTTTGTCGTTGCTGCGGAATCTATGGGGTATGGAATTTGTTACATTGGAGGCGTGCGTAATAAGCCTGAAGAAATCAGCGAATTATTCAATCTACCTGACTATGTTTTCCCACTATTCGGCTTAACAATTGGGGTTCCTGCTCGTCGTAATGAAGTAAAACCACGTTTACCAGTTGCAGCAGTATTACATGAAAATGAATACAATGCAGACAAATACGAGGAGCTTTTACCAGCTTACAACGACACAATGGAAACATACTATAACAATCGCTCATCCAACCGAAAAATTGATAACTGGACTAAGCAAATGGCTGATTTTTTAATTGAACAACGCCGTCCTCATATCAATGAATTTTTAGCGAAAAAAGGTTTCAATTGGAAATAATTTCATCAGCAAACTGTGTGGAGTTACTATCGTATGATAGTAACTCCACTTTTCATTGTCCGTACTCTACACCTAGTATTTTTGTCCAAATTGATATGTTAAATTTAGGTTAAATTAAACAAAAAGACTCTTTCCTTTTTAAACAATTCCATTAATACTAATAGATGACCGCTATGAAAAAAGGAGTTATGTATAAATGTCCTATGTCAATAAACATCTTGCTCGTACCTTAGAACAACAACATAAGCGAAGTGTAAGAAGTTTATTTTTAAAGATTCAAGACTTAAATAATGAGTGTACATTATTAAGAAAACGACTTGAACCACAGATCGACTTAGCTTCGTATAAGAATGCTATTGATTATGTGAATCAATTTGTTTCCCACACTACCATATTCAACTTGAAATTTATTACAAATACACAAAATCTAGAGGTCGTAGTGTTACATGCACTTTTATTAGCACATATAGTAGAAAACGAAGATTCTTATCCTTTTGAATATGAACATAATTTACTACAAGGGTACATTCATGAAATATTTGCATTAAACGATCATGCAAAAGCACTTTTTACTAATCACCAGGAAAAGATGCTTCACTATATGGAATCTCAACCAACATAAAAAGAGACGATCTTCGTAGCATAGTACTACTAGATCGTCTTTTTTCTTCATTCAAATTGATTTATTTCTATTTTAATCCTTTAATAATCAATGATCGAACTGGTAAGAACTGCTCTCCTGTATCACCGTAAGTGAGAATAACATCATCACCTTCTTGCAAATAAATTGCAAGCGGTTCTGTTTCTGAGCTTACTAAATAGTTTTCACCGTTATTTAGTAAAAATGATACAACTGTATAGTCTCCGAGACGTTCCTTGTAAACGCGAAGCACCTTGCCACTTGCACTTTTCTCTTCCGCATGTGAGCTTCCTTCGACTGTAGTTCCACCGCGACTTAAGGCTGTTTTATATAATTTTAATGCCTCTTTAGGAGTTGTCGCATATACGGAAATTTCAGGATTTGCCGCAGATACGATGAAATAATTTTGTAAGAAACCATTTGAATCAAGTACCGCGGTTAGCCAGCTAGCTTCGCCGTAAAAGTTATACAACACCGGCATTTCTCCAGACCATTTTTTCTCGATAAATTTCTTCTCGATAATTTGCAAGTTACCTTGTGAATCCATATAAGAAGCGTCTTGATTTCCAGTATAATAGGTTGCTTGACCTGTTCGTGCATTTGTTAAGGAATAGCCAAGCATTGAATCGACACCCTCTTTAGGGCTCGTAAAGTCTGTGAAATAATACATATCGCCCTTCTCGTCAAAAATCGGGCTTACATTTGCCTCTGTTCCCTCATCAGAAGGAAGTTTTACATCTTTCTTACCAAACTTACTATTCCAAAATCCATTTACATAATTACCGAAATAGCTATTTTGTAAGCTTACTGTCTCTGGAGAAACCGCTCCATCAATAAATTCTGGGACATCCTCCAGCTTAATAACTTCTGATTTTCCTGTTAGCGCGTCTACAAGCACGATCCCTTTTACATCGAAGCCATTACGTGCTGAAATAAATTCACCATATGAACGAATATAGTATGGTTTACCGTCATCATCTATTTCAAGTTGTACATCTCCACAAAAAACAAGGAATGGATGTTGTAAACGTATATGACGCTCTAAATTTGAATTTAAATAAGCAGACGGAACATACTTCATTTCCTGCTTAACAAATTTAGGATTATCCGCCGAATCCGTTGCACTCATCATAAAGTAACCAGGAGTCGACCCGCCGTTCATCCACTTGAAGAAACCAGAGAACTCAACTGGTGCAATATAAACATACTCACCATTCACTTTTTGAATTTGTAAGCGCCCTAGCTCATAATAACTCGTATTCGGTACTTGTCCGAACGCTTTTTTCATCTTATTGCGCGCAAATTTAGGAGGAACACTAGCTGGTGTTTGTGTTTCATCGAATGGTTTTATTTCAACCTCTTCCTTCATTTCAGCTGATTTGAATTTTTCGTTAGCATTCCATAAAGGAGCTGATAATACATACACTGCAACACCTAAACTAGCTAAAAATAAAACACCTTTTATTTTTCTTTCTATACCACCTGCAAGAAGCGCGCCGCCTAATGTTAATAGTATAATAGCGGGCCAAAAAGCAAGCCAGTTTACATCCATTTTTGTCACATATACTGTTATACCAGTAGCTAAAAACCCTAGTACAAATACACCGATAAAGAAGTATCCAATGACCTTTTTAGATCCGCCATCTTCTCGTTTTTTTGTTATAAGCGGTGTTAATAAAACACTCGCGATTAGCCCAATGACTGCCGAAGCTATTAATAGCTTAGTCATTTTGTTCACCCTCTCTAACCTTACTGTCCACTTATTTACGGCTACATACCAAAAAAGTTTCATACATAAGATGAATGAGTACCCTCTCGTACATTTCCTTTACAAAAGAATAAAGGAAATTGTTACATAGATAAAGAATTTCAAAGAAAAGGAGATGAGAAATTTGTCTAAAAAAATTTTAATAGCATTTATTATTTTGTTCGGTCTTTATTATGTTTTTTTCCTGCCCCATATTGCAGAAAGCTTGATACTGATCTTTAAAGTTATTCCAATGTTTTTAATCATTATCTTAGCCGCTACATCAAAAAATTTAGGCATTAAAAAGTATCAACTACTGATTGTCATCGGACTTGTGTTTTGTATGGTCGGCGATTATACGCTACAGTGGTTTCTAATTGGGCTAACAAGCTTCTTAATTGGGCATATTTTTTATATCCTGGCCTTTTCTTCTACTAATGAACGACAAGTCCCTACTTGGGCGAAGATTGTCTTACTCGTTTACGGTGCAAGTATGGCTCTGTGGATTGCAGGTACAGTGTTTTCATCAGGAGATATCGTGCTTGGTATCGCGGTTATCGCCTATATTTCCGTCATATTAACGATGGGTTGGACTGCGATTCGTACAGGTTCTACATTTGCAACGATTGGCGCTCTGCTCTTTATTTTATCAGATTCCTATTTAGCTATTAATAAATTTGTTATGCCTTTACCTTTTTCACATGAGTTTATTATGTTGACATATTACAGTGCCCAAATACTCATTGCCTTAAGTATTTCTCAATATTCCGAAATCCGAAGTAAAGTGTTACAATAATATCAATTATGACTCGGCATAATTACGTCCGGAAGCTGAAAGAAGTTAAACATACACATTAGGAGGCCATACTTATGAAAGAACAAGTAATCGAGCGTTTAATTCGTTATGCAAAAATTGATACACAATCTGATTTCACAAGCGAAACAACTCCTTCAACACAAAAACAATTTGACTTATTGCATGTACTAAAAGATGAACTTGCTGCAATAGGCTTAACTGACATTACATTAGATGAAAATGGTTATTTATTTGCGACACTCGAAGCAAATACAGATAAAAAAGTGCCTACTATTGGCTTTTTAGCACATGTGGACACGACAACAGATTTTACTGGCACAAACGTTAATCCACAGCGCATTGACAACTATGATGGTGGGGCGATCCAGCTCAATGAAAATCTAGCGATGTCGCCAACAGATTTTCCTGAACTTAAAAATTATGTAGGTCAAACGTTAATTACAACGGATGGTACTACGTTATTAGGTGCTGACGATAAAGCTGGTATCGCAGAAATTATGACGGCTATGGAATACTTAGTAAATAATCCTTCTATTAAACATGGTAAATTGCGTGTAGCATTTACACCTGACGAAGAAATTGGCCGCGGTCCTCACAAATTTGATGTGGCTGCATTTGGAGCCGACTATGCTTATACAATGGATGGCGGACCACTTGGCGAGCTACAATACGAAAGCTTTAATGCTGCAGGCGTCAAGGTTGTGACAAAAGGTACGAGTGTACACCCTGGTTCTGCGAAAAATAAAATGGTCAATGCCATCACAATGGCGATCGCTTTCCAAAATGAAATGCCTACTGCTGAAGTACCAGAAAAAACGGAAGGCTATGAGGGCTTTATTCACTTAATGGGCTTTAACGGTGCGATCGAGCATACTGAGCTTTCTTATATCGTCCGTGACCATGATCGTCAAAAGTTCGAAGCGAAAAAACAGTTAATGCTTGATGCTGCGGCAAAAATTAAAGCCCAATATGGCGAGGATGCTTTAAGCATTACTATGGAAGATCAATACTATAATATGGGCGAAAAAATTGAGCCTGTTAAAGAAATCGTTGACATTGCACGTACTGCAATGGAAAAGTTAGATATTACTCCAATTACATTACCAATCCGTGGCGGCACTGATGGTTCACAGCTTTCTTACATGGGCTTACCAACACCAAACATTTTTGCAGGTGGCGAAAATATGCACGGTAAATTCGAATATGTATCTGGAGAAACGATGGAGAAAGCTACACAAGTGATTATCGAAATCGTACAGCTCTTTGAACAACAAGGAAAATAATTATGAAGAAGGGACTACCCCTTCTTCATAATTTTTCCGAAATTAATAACTGAATTTTCAAATTACATAAAGGATTTTGAGGTGAATTTATTGAAAGAAATTGCATTAGGCATTTTAGCCTCACTTTTTTTTGCTGTTACTTTTATATTAAATCATGCAATGGAAATGCAAGGTGGTAGCTGGCTTTGGAGTGCATCTCTGCGCTATTTCTTCATGCTCCCGTTTTTACTTGTGATTGTCTTCTATCGAAAAGGTTTTACCCAATTATCAGGTGAAATGAAAGCACAGCCTGTCGCTTGGCTACTTTGGAGCTTTATTGGATTCGTATTGTTTTATGCACCACTGACATTTGCAGCAGCATTCGGTCCAGGTTGGCTCGTTTCTGGAACATGGCAATTGACAATTGTCGCTGGCGTATTACTAGCTCCCCTTTTTGTTTCAGTAGTAGCTGGGAAAACAGTACGTCAAAAAATACCGCTTATTTCATTATTAATTTCATGTGTCATTTTAGTCGGCATTTTACTTATTCAAATACCACAGGCACAATCTGTTCCGTTTAAAAGTTTAATGCTTGGTATTTTACCTGTTGTCATCGCTGCATTTGCCTACCCTCTTAGTAATCGCAAAATGATGGAACTCTGTGGCGGACGCATCGATACATATCAACGAGTTCTTGGCATGACCATCGCCTCGCTGCCTGCATGGATTATTCTAGCTATTTATGCATTAGCAACGGTTGGGCTTCCTTCCATGAACCAAGTGATGCAATCTTTGCTTGTAGGTATAAGCTCTGGTGTTATCGCTACAACTTTATTTTTCATTGCAACGGACCGTGTTCGCGATCACCAAGGCAAGCTTGCAGCAGTCGAAGCAACACAATCGACGGAAATACTCTTTGTCATTATTGGTGAAGTATTATTGCTCGACATTGCATTCCCAAATCCAATTGCACTCGCGGGCCTAGGGGTCATCATTGTTGGTATGCTGTTACATAGCTACTATACGATGATACTCGGGAAGAGAAGCGCTGTTCATAGCAGTAGCACTACTCAGTAATATTAAAAATGTACATTACTAAATTTACTTTTAGTAGTGTACATTTTTTATTATAGAGAGCACTATAATTTGTAAATCATTGTTTTAGATGTTCCTACTACTTCATAATCTTGAAAACCTAGTTCGTTATAAATATTAATGGCCGAACTATTTTCAAGGTCTACACTCAGTGAAATGCTATTGTATCCTTCATCCTGCGCTTGTTGAATTATTTTACGCATCAGTAAAGTGCCTACCCCTCTTCCTCTTACGTCTTTTGAAACAGCAATTCCTATTTCAGGCGTATTGCCATCAATATATCCATAACTTTTATTATTTTCATCAAACAATCTGTACCAGACTGCACCAACAGTTTGATTTTCTGCGTCAAAAGCAATCAAAACTGTATCTCCCTTTCTCCCCCAACCTTCATGATATTTTCTTATGCCAGGCGAGTTTAGTAAAACTTCTTTTGATGGTTTATTCTCAGGAATATGAATAGATTCATATAACATATCTAGAAAGAACTCAAACTCTTTTTCATTACCTTCGAAGTTTCTAATAGAAAACATGAAATAATCACCCCTTCTTAACTAAGGTATATTATACATTAAATTGTAATTTTTGGTATAATAATCAAAGGTTACATATTTTTAAATGTACGCTATATATTAGTGTTGATTGGAGTGGAGGCTGGGCGACTCCTCGGGGATTAGAGATACAGAAACGAACGTGTTGGCCCGAGACCCTGGAGCGAAGCGAAGCGGCTCATCAGACGCCCCCAGGAAAGCGCCTAACCGGAACGGAAATCAACCACACATTATGGCGAGTTCATTTTTATAGGAATACTTTGAAGATTTATCGGAACATTATCTCATTTTATCGGAACAATTTTAGCTTTTATCGGAACAATATCTCGTTTTATCGGAACAATATCTCGTTTTATCGGAACAATGGCAGTTCCAATCAAAAAAAGACGACTCAATCACAATGGAGTGAGTCGTCTAGAGATTTTACGTTCCCAAAAAATGAGGGGGGTTTTAGGAGCGTTATCATGAACTAGCAAACTTCTGGAGAAAAGTAGCTAAAGTTCATCCTCTCTACACTGTATTGTAGAGGAGGAATAATCTTTATACGATAATGATAATCATTATCAATTATAAAGTCAACATTAATCTGAAAATTTTTTAAAGTTTTTTTATACCTTCTTCAACGAGCGGCCTTGGAATTGCATGAGGCTGCGACATTTCAAAACCTACCTTTCAGATATGTTTAATGCATTTTACTATATTGCATTCCATTTGTGAAGCAAAAATGATTAATTTATAATTGTAGTAGCAGAAGATTGAAAGAAAAGGTGATGACAATGCCAGCATTAACGATGGATCAAGTTCGACAATTGAATTCCTATAGCATTTATACGACAGAACCAAAGCGGACATTATTTACATTAGCGGATATACATAAGGACTTTTATCATCCTGACTTTTTAAACCTTATGATGGGAATTACAGACGCAGCAACGGAAACAGCCGCTATTTCTCACTTTGCACGCCGCTACGGTATGTTTTTCGCTATGCAACTTTACATGCTAGCTGCCTACGACGAGGTGTGGGCCGGTAAGCCAATCGAGCTTCGCTTTGATGCAGCAAAAGAATTCGACAGTTTTACAGTCGCAATGTTTGTGAACCCAAATGATTGGCGCTATGTCGAGGAGGAAGAACGTCAAACCGTTATTGAGAAGATTCTATATGATGGGCATGTTATCGTTCAACAGCTCCGTAAAGTAACATCTATTTCCCCTCTTACTATTTGGGAGAATTTCTTTGGATATCTACTATGGCATTATCATATATTGCTTTCTAATCCCGGTCTAGCCGATCAAGCAATGGAGGATATTGAAGCTTTAGAGGACCCTAAAACATGGGCCCGTTTCTCCAACAAATCTTGGTGGGCACAATATACAGGAGGTCAAAGCCCTACTGATTTAGTGAACGTCCCCGTGCGAAAATCATGTTGTTTTTCAAAAGACATACCTGGCTTAATGGCTTGTGGCTTTTGCCCGATGAAATAAAAAAGTCTTATCCCTCACATCAAAAATATTAATGAAAAAGAATCCATGTTGATCAATTTTTTATTCAAACTGGATTCTTTTTATTTTTTACTATTACTAAAAAAAGTTAAAACTTTTTCCAATTTGAGTCGTCTCTTTAGTGCGCGATATCTTACGGAGGATAAAAATGATTAATCAAAATCCATTTGAGGTGATTGAAGAGATTTATGAGGAGCATTACACATATTTGCGGAATTTTTTAATTGGATTGACTAAAAGTTATGACGTAGCCGATGACATCATTCAAGAGTTATTTGCAAAAATCTTAACGGATCCATCAAAAATTCAACAAGTTACTTATATGAAAAGCTGGTTAGTGAAAGCAGCTAAAAATACACTCCTCGATCATTACAAAAAAAGAAAACCAGCGCTGTTTCATGATGAAAGTGTAATTGAGAGCTTATTAATTGATAATCAAACACCTGAATCAAAAGCAATAATAAATTCCCAAATTATAACTATATTAGGTTATTTATCTACGAGTGATAAGGCCATTTTTTTAGCTAAGTTTCACTATGGTTATGATTATCAAGAAATAAGTACACTTTTGGATATACCTATCCCTACATTAAAGTCCAAGATATTTAGGATGAGAAAACAGATGGCTAGAAAGAGGTGAAAAAGATGGAGGATTCCCAAAAGATTCATATTCTTTCGCGGGAGTTAATCTCTGTATTTGATGAGCTAGAACAGGAAACAAAAGATGTGGTTTTGGAACATATTCAAGACTGTAGTGAGTGTAGGCAATTATTTAATGAATTAGCTGAAGAAATTTACCCGATGTTAGAACAGAGTGAAGAAGTAGAAATAAAGCCATTAAAGAAATTAGTTCAGTTTAATCATGGCCTTAAATGGTTATTTATTTCCATTAGAGCCCTCATTTTATTTTTTATCATATACTCTTCTTTTCACTTTTATAACTGGGAACTGTCTGCTGATGCAGCCATTGAATATATCAAAAATGTCACTTTCATGTTCTATTTCCCAGTAGCTATTTTTTTATCAGTATTCACGATGACCTTTTTTACCAAGAGGTGGATTATACTCTCAATTCTTTTTGATTTGGGGATTATATTTTTTTTAGATACATTTATCTCGATTTTCTATTAATGCATTAATACATGGGGTGAACAAATTGGGAACGATAAGTTTAGTTGGTTTCATTATAGGGGCATGTATTTTCCTTTTTACTTTAATAGCTATGAAAAAAACAGGAAAGTTCTACTTGGCTCCGATTGTGACATTTTTAATTGCTGTGTTTACTGTCCTATACGGAATGTTCAAAGTGGGAGGCTTTGAAGGGATGGGTTATGGCATTATTGGAGTAGGTATTTTGATAGCTGCAATAGCTGGGACGTTGTTACTTCCTTTTACGAAAGGCTTAAAAAAATCTGAATTTAACAAAGTGGATAAATCAATCTTGTTTATAGTCCCGGTCCTTATTTTTGCTATTATCGGTTGGGCGATCACTTTAGATAAAGGCTATTGGATCAATGAAGAAGGCGTTATTGCGGCTGGTAACGATACATCCTCCTACTACGAGGTATCTACGATTTCTGAAGGAATGAAACAAATTCATATTCAGTTAGGCGAGAAATATGAAGGAAAGCATCTGGAAGTAGAAGATGTAAAGACCATAGGGACCACTGAAATCACAGTTAAGGTCGTCGATAAAGGAAAAAAAACGAGACTCCCCTTTATAAAGATAGGTTTAGAAAAAATTGTTGAGCCGTTAGTGGTCCAAACAACTGATGGAGAGATCATCAATTCTAAATTTAATGACTAAAAAAACAACTTTAATGTAAATTGTAACTGTATACCCTTATTATCAGTCATTGTTATATAATTAAACAATTATATTTTTGACCCCGTCCTATAATTAGAACGTGGTTGGGCTTTGCTTTGAAAATTAAATAACTTTATTGTTATTTTTACATGGATTTGTTTTTTTATCATGGCTATAATACTATTTTGGATCAGCTTGTCGACTCATACTAATGATGAGGAGCTGTTGATTTTTCACGGAGAGTGGCGACTCCTGCGGGATTAGCTTGAGCTGAAAGCCCCGCAGGAACGTAGTGACGAGGAGATTGAAGCCAAGCCCGCGGAAAGCGCCAACTCGGAGTGAAAATCAACCATTGTTTATTGATCCGCCTTAATTTATATATTATTCTTTTGTCGACAAGGTAAGGCTTTTTACTATTATTTATTTTTCATAAACGACGAACCAATCATTTTGATCCTCATACATAGAAGTACCTATATATCCCTGCTTCAAAAGCTGTTGCTGACCAACTGTATCATCCATCGAAATCGTCTTCTTTTCTGTAAAGGTTGGTAGCTCTTGTCGCAAGTCTTTATAAAAAACATATCGTAGCTTATCTACATACTTTATCTTTAATCCCTTTACAACTAACCCTTGAGAAAATTTATCTTTCAAGCTAGGGATATTATATGGCTTTACTGTTGAGCATACATAATCATATTTTTCTAAATCGATATGGCTCATGACAACTTGGGCTAATGTTTTTTGTAATCCATAGCCACGATATGTTGGTGAGACATTCGATATTTCTTGATATAAAACTTTATGAAATTCATCCTCGGCAATCCTACAATCATAGCCAAGGTGCTCGTCATCAACAGGTGGGTTCAATAGTGCGCGAAAGGCAATTAACTCATCCCCTACGTAAGCACCAATCATCATGCCATTGCCACTTAAAATATAGTCAAATTCCTCAGCGCTTAATGGTTGTAATATACTTTGGTCTGCTAAGGATTCATAAACCTCAAGCTGTAATTTTTCAATTTCTTGCAAATGCTGAAGATTTAATGTTGTCACAAAAAACGGCGTTTCACCAAGCATGCCTTCATAAATTCTTTCCATTTCGCCGCCTCCTTAAGCTGTTACAATTGTTGAGAACTTACATAATTCTTTAAGGATCGCTTCATCTACGTCAACACCTAATCCTGGTTTTTCATTTAAACAAATAAATGGAACATCATAGTGTAAATTTCCGACATCCTTAGAGAATTTTAATGGACCTGTTAATTCTACACTTGTCATTATTTTTTTAGAGAATGCTACATGGAAGCCAGCTGCTGAACCAACTGATGATTCTACCATTGAACCGATTTGACATTCAATACCTGCCATTTCAGCCATTACTGCTAGTTTCATAGCAGGATAAATGCCACCGCATTTCATTAATTTAATATTGACTTTATCTGCTGCACGCTTTGCAATAATTTCACGCATTTCACGTACACCGCGAAGTCCTTCATCAATCATTAATGGGACATCTGTTTTCGACTTCACTTCTACCATGCCATCAATATCTTCACTATCTACTGGCTGCTCTAACCAATCGATATTTAAATCCTTTAATGCACGTAAGCCTTGTAATGTAGTGGACGCATTGCCCCATCCTTGGTTTACATCTACACGAATGGCGATGTCTTCACCAACACGTTCACGCACCGCTTTAATACGAGCAACATCACGAGCTACCTCTGTTCCTACCTTCATTTTAAATGATTGATAGCCCATCTCTACACGGTTAGCCGCCTCTTCTGCCATCGCCTCAGGTGTTCCAATGCTCAGCACATGCGTAATCGGGAATTTCTCATGATAACGTCCACCTAATAGTTGGTACACTGGAACTTGTAACGCTTTGCCTGCAATATCGAAACAAGCAATGTCAATCGCTGCTTTCGCTGCCGGCACATCCTTCACAACTTTGTTCAATTTATCATGAAGCTTTTCAAAGGTCATTGGATTTTCTCGAATGATTGCCGGAGCAAGCTGATTCTTTAATACAGCATATGTGCTCTCCCACGTCTCCCCTGTTACGTGCTCATCTGGTACTGCTTCACCGTAGCCTACAATACCTGTGTCTGTCGTCACCTTCAAAATAATAGAAGGCATCGTATCATATGTAGCATAACTGATGATAAATGGATCAATAAGTGGTAAATGGATTGCAAAAATTTCTACTTGTTGGATTTTCATTTTTATCAGTCTCCTGTATAATATAGTTGTCGCTAATACGTCGTTAATTATTGAAAAAATATAGAAGAAAAGGAACGTTGCCTATGTCTACTAAAATAGCGGTTATTTGCTCTAAAGCATTTATGAAGCGTATAAATAGTATCGCACAAAACATAGAGAATATTCAAATAGATTTTTATCTTTACAAGCAACCTACAGAGGCTCCCGCTTTGTTAAAGGAAATGAAGCCATGTGATGCCCTTTTATTCGGAGGAACACTACCCTATTTACATGCCCAATCTGCACTGTCAGAACTGCCCATACCTTGGAATTATATAAAACAAGATGAGACGGCAATTTCCACAACTTTGCTATCGCTTATAGCCAATCATGCAGTACCTTTAAATAGAATTTCCATTGATGTTATGAATCCTGCTATAGTCGAAAATGTTCTAACAGAAATAGAGTATTATGGACCAAAACCATATATTCAGCCTATTTCTATTACTAAACCTACTCGATCTATATTGCAGCATCATATAGCTTTATGGGAGGCTAATAGCATTGACTTTGTCATAACAAGTATCCATAGTGTGTTTGATGAATTACAAGCTCTTCCAATACCTGCAATGCGCATGTTAGATGCAACTAACTCCATTATTCAATGCTTAGAGGAGACGAAATCCCAATCACTTCTTTCAAAATCCGAATCTGTTAAAGCAGTTGTTGGACTATTGGAAGCTCCTGAAGATAAACCTATAGACTATAACCTGTTAACGCAAATCACAGCAGCTACACATGCAACTTATAAAGAAATTTCAGCATACTCTTTTGAGCTATATACGACAGCTGGACATTTGCAAAGGGCACTTGAAAAAGAGACCTTACAGAACTTATTACATCAAACTGATAAGCCATTTAAGCTAGCATTTGGTTATGGTCATTCAATATTTGAGGCTAATCAAAATGCTAAGAATGCCTTAACATTTGCTAAACCTTGTGAAATTTATATACTAGATGAACATAAAAATTTACTAGGTCCATTTCCAAAATCGGAAGTAAAACTAGCTTTAAAAACAGATGACCCTTATGTTTTACAAATGGCAAAGCAAACAAGCTTAAGTCCATTAAATATTTCCAAGATCATTCATTTTAGCCGAGAGCGACAATCAGCGCAATTTACATCCCATAATCTTTCAGAATACTTACAAGTTACACGTCGCACTACAGAGCGCATTATTAAAAAATTAGTGGATAACGGCTATGCTAAAGTAGTTGGTGAAGAAATGACACACCAACAAGGTCGCCCACGTACAATATATGAATTGAACTTTGCCATCTACTAAGATCCATTATACCTCGGCATAATTGCGTCCCAGATTCAGCTTTGTGCTTAGGCCTGCACAAGGGCCGACACAATGTCGGTCATTTCGGCAGTGCCAGGACGTGGCTTTTTTACCGATGCAGGTCCGTTAGCCTTTATAGAAAAGCTCTCGCAGATGCCTTGCATCCGCGAGACTTTTAGTTAACTATCAGAAGAGATTTAGTCAGCCATGACCATCTCAGCATCATTTATTTCTTGCTCTTTTTTACGCTTCTCTGCTGCTTCCATTTCTTCCGGTGTCAGCTTAACAATCGCAAATCCGATATATGCATAAAAAATTGAAATAATAGGTACCAGGAAATTAATAATTGCATATGGCGCATATTCCATTGCCCCTACACCTAATGTTGCTAAAATAAAGACTCCACAAGTATTCCATGGGAAGAATACAGAAGTAAGTGTGCCCCCATCCTCTAACGCGCGAGATAAGTTTTTTGAATGTAGGCCACGCTCTTGATAGACATTCGCAAACATACGTGATGGAACAACAATTGAAATATACTGCTCAGAACATGTAGCATTTGTTGTAATACACGCAGCAATCGTTGAAGCAACTAGGCTTCCTGTAGATTTAGCAAATTTCACAATGACATCCATAAGTGCTTTTAACATGCCGGAATATTCTAACACCCCACCGAATGTCATAGCTACAATTGTCATTGAAACCGTATTCATCATCGAATCTAAACCACCACGGTTAAATAGGTTGTCCACCATGTCATTGCCAGTTGAAATCACAAATCCTTCTTGTAAAGCATGTACAGCCATTGTAGGTGTACCGCCTTGTACGAAGATTTGTAGTAAGAATCCTGAGATTATTCCGACAACTAAAGCTGGAATCGCAGGTACTTTTTTCGCTACCAATACAATTACACCAACTGGTACAAGCAATAACCAAGGAGAAATAACGAAACTGTCCTCCATTACTTTTAATGTTGTTAAAATACTTTCTGATTTCATGGAGATATCTGCAAAGCTTCTTCCCATAATTCCAAATACAACAATTGCAATGACTAGAGCTGGAATTGTTGTATAAAGCATGTGCTTAATATGATCAAATAAGTTTGTGCCTGTTAAACCTGCTGCGAGATTAGTAGTATCCGATAATGGTGACATTTTATCACCAAAGTATGAACCCGAAATAACTGCTCCAGCAATCATTGCTGCAGGGATTCCCATACTTAAACCGATACCCATACCAGCAACACCGATTGTTGCCATCGTCGACCATGAGCTACCAATTGCCAGTGATACAATAGCACATAACAGCATGATTGTTACTAAAAACCAAGCTGGAGAAATTAATTTTAAACCAAAATAAATCATTGTTGCGACAACACCGCCGCCAATCCATGCGCCAATTGTCAAACCTACTAAAATAATTATAACAATCGCTGGTAAAGCTAGACGTATCCCCTTATACATCATTTCCTCAATTTCTATCCACTTAAATCCATGCATTTTAGCAACAATGGCTGCTACAGTTGTTCCAATAATAAGAGGTACGTGAGGACTTTGCTCTAACACAACTACTGTAATTAGCATAGCTATAATCATTATTAAAAAAGTCAGAAGTGCCCAACCAGCATTAATATCCTTTTTCATATCATCCATCCCCTTTTTTTGCACCAATAGCCAATCTCGGTTGTCAAAGACGCAAATATTTTTTTACGTTTTTTAGCATAATATTCAAAAAATTAAAAGTCAACGCAAAAATTTTATGCTTCTCGAGCGATTTCGACTGTTTTTGCGCATAAAAACGCTTTCAAATAGCTATTAAGGACAATGCAAAATATTCATACATTTCTACAAAAAAAGAAAAGAAAAAGGAACTTTATCAAAAGAATTTTGCACTTTTGATATAGCTCCCTCTCGCTATCATTATTCGTATTCTGGTTTTTTTTCTAACACACAAGCAAGTACTTTTGCAGCATCCATTAATGCACTTCGTTCAAAAGTCATTTTTGGATGATGTAATCCTGGAGTTAAGTTGGCCCCGATACCAACCATCGTTGCTTTTAGTTCAGGTTTTTTAACTGTGTAAAAATGAAAATCATCGCTTCCAGGTGTTGTTATTTCCCCAGCTAAATGCTCTTCCCCAAGCGTTTCAATAATTGCGTCTTTAGCCATACGCGCGGCAATTGAAGAAACTTCAGCACCAGGTGTGAAATCTATCCATTTCCAGTCCATATCAATCTCAAACTGCTGCTGGATTGATGTTAAGCCAAACTCAATACGACTACGAAGTAATTCTAGTTGGTTATTACGTTGCGCTCGAATATCCATCGAGAAGCTCGCAGTACCTGGAATAATATTTGTACTACCACCATCTGCAACAATCTTCGTTAACTTTGCAGAATGAGGCTCAAAAGGTGATAAATGTATGCTATGGAGCATTTGTTGTACGGCCATAATAACATCGATTGCATTTTTCCCTTGATGAGGTCTAGCACCATGGGCATCAGTGCCTCGTATTGTTCCTTCTAAAAAATAAGCTGCACCGTGATGGATAGCAGGTGATACCTTGCCAAGCGGTAGCTCTTCAATTGGTCTTAGATGAACACCAAATAAATGCGATACGCCATCAACAGCTCCACGCTCAAAGGCTGCACAAGCGCCATTCCCAAGTTCTTCAGCAGGCTGGAAAATAAAACGAACACGATGTTGCAATGGTCGGTCTTTCAGCAGTAATAAAGCACCAAGTACCATCGTTATATTTGCATCATGTCCACACGAATGGTTCGCTTGCCACTTCCCATCCACTTCCTGCCATAAAGCATCTATATCTGCACGTACAGCAACAATTTCATCACCTGTACCAATTTCAGCAATTAGCCCTGGAACATCCCCTAACAAACGATAGGATACGTTTAACTCATCTAAAATGGACGCAATCTTTTTAGTAGTTTCGAATTCCTTCCAGCTTACCTCTGGGTATTTATGAAAATGATCAAACCATTGGTAAATTGTTTCTTCTAAGATTACAGCATTTGACATAACTACACCTCTATACGCATTTTTGTTTCCCATTATACAGGAAACTATTTCATAAAAAAAAGAGGACAATGACCATAACGTGTGGGTTGATTTCCGTTCCGACTGGGCGCTTTCCTGGGGGCGTTCAGTCGGAACGAAAATCAAATTTATATATGACATACATTTTAATAAATATCACTTTCAATTTTTCTGTAAAAGAAAAAGAAGGACTGTGTTAAAAGTTTTTCTACCTTTAGCACAGTCCTTCAAATATTTATTATAAACTTGTAAAAAAACCTTCTGGATATTCTTCATAATGTACCATCGTTAGTTGCTCCTCATTTTTTTCCTCTTCCATAGTAAGCTCCAGTTCCTGATCCATTAGATATGTTTCAAATTTTGAGTTCAACAACTTTTTCATTTGATCATCTCTCCTTTTAATTTAATTGAATTTTCTGATAAAAGAATTATACAATGACCTTTGTAAAAAAAGCAATAAACGATGCTCATTATGCATAAAAAGTATAAAAACTATCTACTTTTTAGATTGAAATTCGAAGTTAATCAAAAAAAGAGATGTATCAAATTACGATACATCCCCCTTCATGGTAAGACTTATAAACCAATTGCTCTGTATATGAACACAGACCTTGCGCGCTTTCATCGTCTCGTAAACATACAAGGTACTTACTAGCTCAAAAAATGAGCAGATTCTAGTTATTTAATAATTTTGTTGGTCCTAAGCCCTTTTACCTATCACTTAAGCTATAGCACTCGTTTTACTTTTTTGATCGTCATCACCGTTACCTTTATTTTGCGTTACATATTGAATAACGAACATAACAATAAAGATTGCTAAACCAGCCCAATCCGAGAATTTTTCTGGATAGATCAGAAGTAAACCAGCTGCAATGGCAATAATGCGCTCAAACCAAAGCATTTTGCGATACCAGAAACCGATTACTCCCGCACCTATAGCTACCATTCCTGTAATGGCCGTGATTACTACCCATATAATTTCAGGTATAGTTGTATCAATCATTAGCAATGCCGGTGAAAATACAATCATATACGGAATAATAAACGCCGCAATAGCAAGCTTCGCTGAGTTTACACCTGTTTTAATCGGATCTCCACCAGAGATTCCCGAAGCCGCAAAAGCTGCAAGTGCAACAGGCGGAGTTATATCGGCAATAATACCAAAGTAGAATACAAAGAAGTGTGCCGATAATAAAACAACTACCGGTACTAATTCCTGTGGTGTATTCGGTGATAATAATGCTACAATCGCAGGAGCAGCAATTGTTGATGTAATTACATAGTTCGCTGTTGTCGGAGCCCCCATCCCAAGAATTAGGGAAGCAATCATCACAAAAATCAGCGTTAAAATAATACTACCACCAGCTAATTCTACTAAACTATTAGCTAAGCTTAAGCCCAGACCCGTTTTCACAACAACCCCTACGATAATACCCGCACAAGCCGTTGCCGCTACAACACCAAGTGCTGTACGAGCCCCTTCAACTAATGCATCAATAACATCCATTGGTTTTAAACGTGTTTCTTTATTAAACATAGCAACACCTATAGAAATAAGAATACCGTAAAGCGCTGCATGCATTACTGGTGTACCTGTTAACATTAAAACGATGATAGAGATTATCGGTAATAAAAGGTAAATTTTCTTAAATACCTCTCGACGATTTGGCATTTGATCGTCACGTAAGCCTTTTAAGCCTACACGTTTCGCTTCGAAGTGAGTCATAATCCAAATACCTGTAAAATAAAGCAATGCAGGTATCGCCGCCGCCTTCGCAATATCCCAATACGTAATTCCGCGACCGATAAATTCAACCATTAAAAACGCTGCCGCACCCATAATCGGAGGCATTAATTGCCCACCTGTAGATGCGGCTGCCTCAACCGCACCCGCGAATTCTTTACGGTACCCTAGCTTTTTCATCATCGGAATCGTATATGATCCAGATGTCACAACATTCGCTACAGAGCTTCCCGAAATCGTACCTTGAAGTGCACTTGAAAATACCGCTACTTTTGCAGGACCACCAATTAATTTACCTGCAATAGCTACTGCTAAATCATTGAAGTATTGGCCAACGCCCGTTTTGACAAGGAATGCTCCAAAGAGTAAAAACACAAAAATAAATGTGGCAGAAACACTAATCGGTGTTCCAAAAATCCCATCTGTCGTAAAATACATGAGATTAACAATACTCTCAAAATCTTGCCCTCTATGCGCCATAAAATCCGGGAAATACGGTCCGAAATAGGCATAGATTAAGAAACATATAGCAATGATGGTAATCGGTACACCTACTGCACGGCGAGCTGCTTCAAGCACCAACACGACAGCTATGAGACCTACAATAAAATCTGTTTGCGTAATGGTACCGTTACTATTAACAAGCTCTGTATAATTCATTGTCCAATACGAACCTACTACAATGGATAATACCGCTAAAATATAATCGAACCACGCTATTTTATTCTTTGCTGCTTTTTTTCGAGCAGGGAATAGCAAGAAAATTAGGGTCAAACCAAAACCTAAATGTATCGTACGCTGAATTTGCGCTGGGAATTGGCCTTTAATTGCTGTGTAAAGCTGGAACAATGAAAACGCTAGTAGTCCAAAGAAAATGACATGCTTCATAATGCCCGATACCGTTCGGACATTGGATTCAATATCATATTTCTCAAGTATCGCTTGTTGCTCTTCAGCTGATATTTGTTCGAATTCTTCTTTTTTCACTTCGTCGTTTGATTTATGCTGTGTCGTCATTTCATCCTTACTCCTTTCCATTGTTCATAAAGCGATAAACGCTTCACCTCAAATAAATAGGATTTTCCCCTTTGTAAGTCTTTTTTTAAATCGTATTCATAATTCTCGTAATCTAATACAAGGTCTAAATCCAAATCGCCAATATAGATCGTAAAATTTTCAATGACTTCATTGTCAAACTGCAAAAAATACTTACCATTGCGTTCTGTTAATGTTTGATTTTTTTCTGCATAGCTCGGCATGCCGATTGCTAAACTCTCATACTCCATCCCTAACATTTGAATACGTGTTCCGTCTATGTATTTATAATGTTCGAGTACATCCGTTTTATGGATAGAGTGAGTATATCTAATTTCAAATGTATCCTCAGTTGTCAGTGGTATATAATGCACTACCGGATCATTTATACGCGTTTCCGTAAATGCGAATACCTTTTGAAGAGGAAGAAAAATGACTAGACAAAAGCAAATACATAAAAAAGCTAAAACAATTATTAATGTTCTCTTTCGCACTGCATCTGTTCCCCCACATCAATTATGTCCCGGCATAATTCAATGACATCCGCCGGAGGCTTTAGACCAACAAATGTTTTTTGCGCGAAAGCGTAGTGCTAACGCAGCGACAGGTACAGGTGTTTGAATACCCACTGAAAGAAGTTAAAGCTATTCGCTATTACTCACGACTTAGACTTAACGGACGAAAAGAGACTCGAAGCTTTACGCAATCCGAGCCTCTTCGTATTAAGAAAATAACTTTTTACTCGCTCTAAGCTATAGTTTGATAAAATCCAAACCCGAATGTACTGTTATTTCTTTTCATCAAAGTATTTTTGAGCACCTGGATGAACATCAATACTGATACCTTGTAAGCCAGTCTCAGCTTTGATAAACGCCCCTTTTGCATGGGAAATTTTACCTGCGTTATCATATATAGCTTTCGTCATCGAATAAACAACATCTTCTGGAAGATCTTTTTTAACCGCTAGCATCGCCAGTACTGAAACTGTTTCAGTATCATTTGCAATACCATACGTACCTTTTGTTACTGTATCTTTTGCATAGTAAGGATATTTAGCAATTAACTCATCTGCTTTACCAGCATCCATACCGATAATATTCACTTTAGTTGTCGCGTTTAATGCCTCTACTGCACCAGTTGGCGTACCTGCAGTAATAAACGCTGCATCAATTTGGCCTGATTGAAGACCGTCAGTAGACTCACCAAAGTCAAGGTTTTGTGCTTTGATATCATCCATTTTTAGACCATGAATTTCAAGTAATTGTTCAGCATTTGCGTAAGTTCCAGAACCTGGCGCACCTACAGAAACCTTTTTCCCTTTTAAATCAGCGTAAGTTTTTATACCTGACGCTTCAGTCGTTACTAATTGTACTGTTTCTGGATAAAGTGCACCTAAAGCAGCAATTGAATCGATTTTTTTGCCATCAAACATAAATTTTCCTTCAGTAGCGTAATAAGCAATATCTGATTGTACAAAAGCAATTTCACCTTTACCATCTTGTAATGCCGTCATGTTGGCAGCAGATGCTTGAGATACTTCAGCAGTTGTTTTAATGCCCGTTTCTTTAGAAATAAAATCAGCAAACGTTCCACCTAGTGCATAGTAAGTACCTTGTGTTCCACCTGTTAATAAGTTTAAAAATTTCGGCTTTTCAGACGATGCCGATTCGCCCTTATTCGAGTCCTTTGAACCTGTTCCGCTATCAGACCCACACGCAGCCAAAATCAATAGCGCAAAGGCACTTAATAGCATTAATAGCCTAAATTGTTTTTTCTTCACAGTAACCTTCCCCCTTGGTTAAAAATAAGAATCTATTTAAAATTATCAAACATAGTATAATAATGTCAATCTATTTATTGTAAATTCAGTCTTTTATAATTATGCTATTTCTCTTAAATACTCATTATTTCCAACGTTTATCAATAACTCCTTCACACTAAATTTATCTACATTAAGCTATTAAATTCTTTTTTTCAAGAAAACATTTTTAGTTGCCACATGTATGAAAAATGCATATTTTATTTTTATCTTTTATAAAAACGTATGTTATGTATATAAGTTGATTGGAGTGAAGGCTGGGCGACTCCTTGGGGATTAGCGATAGGGGAACAAAGGCTAAAACCACCACGTCCTGTGATAACGCTTCGCGACCAACATCGTGTTGGCCTGAGACCCTGCAGCCAGGAAAGGAAATTAATCATTCGTTGTCGATTTTTACCCTCAAAACAAAAATACTGTATCTAAAGTGATTTACTTCAGATACAGTCGATTCAATTCCCTTATTGAATAATGCCACACGCAATTCTTGCACCAGAATTACCGGAAGGATCTGTTTTATAATCATCCTCAGATTCATGAATGATTAATGTAGTGCCTCCATCACGTAACAATGAGTTGGCAGCACCTTTTTCTAATGTTTGCCCTTCAGCTAAGAAACTCAGATCCACTTTACCATCTTCTCCAACTTCTAAATTCGGAAGATCTCCTAAATGGTATCCCTTAGGATTATCCTTCCCATGCTCTTTACTCGTTGGATTAAAATGAGGACCCGCCGATTCAAATGTTGGTGGTTCACACTTCCCAACTGAATGAATATGAATGCCATGTTTTCCGGCTGGCAATCCTGATAGTGCGAGTGTCACCTTAACCCCATTGTCCTCTTCCTCAAAATATGCATTGCCATAGCTTTCATTATTTTTACCAATTACTTTCGCAGTTGCAGTTGGTCCTGAACTTGCGTTAACTGCCACTTTTTGCTCCTTCTTTTCAAAGAAACTACAACCACCGACAAATACTAATAAAGAAATAATTATTAAGCTCATTTTTTTCATGAAAATACCTCCTCTATTTCAGATGGTTGCCAACAATCCTTCCACTTATGCAATTCCACTGAGAATTTTGTGAATTGTTGGTTACGGAGTAAACTTTGTACACTTGGCTTTTAATCCATGTTGATTCTTAAAAACAATGCAAAATAAAAGGATATCTCCAACCAAAGGAGACACCCTTCTATTTACATTAATTTAAAATTTTTACAGTTACACTTTTGACGCCCCACTGACGAGCTTGTCCCTCGGTAGGAATAAATACATCAATTTTATTACCTTTTATCGCTCCGCCAGTATCTGCTGCGATTGCTTCTCCGTAACCTTCAACCCAAACTCTTGTACCAAGAGGAATTACACGCGGATCTACGGCAATTACCTTTAGGTTCGGATTCGATCTGATATCTGTTCCATTCGCTGTAATCCCCGAACATCCTTCACAATACGCTGTATAGGCAGTTGCTCGCATAGTTAACGTTTTGCCTGTATTTGTTGGAGCACTCACTGTATTTGTTTTTGTGCTCGATGTCGTTACTTTCTTTTTACTTGATGTCGTTGCTACCTTTGTAGTTTTGCTTTCGGCTGTTTTAGGTTTTGCCGCTGATGCTTTGATAGCTAATGATTCGCCTACATAAATTAGATCAGATGAAAGGTTATTCCATTCCTTTAATTCTTGCACTGACACTCCATTTACACGCGCAATTGTAAATAATGTATCCCCGGCTACAACGAAATGTTGATCTTTCAACGAACTATCAATTTTCGGCTCGACTACATTTAAATCTTGCTCTGGATAAAACCATGTCGAGTCTGTCTCATTCAGTAGCTCATAATCTCCTAAAGTTAAATTGTAAATTTTCGAGATTCCCCACAATGTATCGAATGGCCTAAAAGCGAGTTTGTCCTTAGCAAATGATGGACTAGCAAATAAACTTACTCCCAAGATCAAAGTTACAACTAAAGCTAAAGCTTGTTTTTTCATATTTTATAACCTCCATATTTTAATATTTTGCAGTCTGCTACTAGCACACTAGAGTAAGGCTCTTTTACACAAGCAATGCTAGAGAATGCAATTAGTAACTCAGGACATCGGACCTGATATTACGAATTATTACTATAAAGGAGGAAAAATATACAATATCGATTATATTTTTGGTAAATTGAACAATTTTACGGTAAAACTATTTGCAATTTTTATATGTTGGAAAATCAGTGCTTTTATCCGATAATATGGTAAAGGAGGAATGTAGGGTGGAAGTTAATACAATAATGTCTTCTCAGATTATGGAGCTACAACAAACTGTACGAATGAGTGTTATGCAAAATGCGCTCAATCTAAATACTGCAGCTGCTACCGAATTATTAAAAGATCTGCCACAGCAGCAAGTGGCCATACATCCACATAAGGGGTCAGTAATTGATATTTCAATTTAACCTACTTCACTACTTATCAATTATTCCTCGGCATAATTGCCGCTGACGCTTTGCTTTCGCTACAGAAAACATTTGCTGAAAGAAGTTAAAATTAATATTTGAAAGTTGGTGCCCTTTTTTGATTCGAGTGATAATAATGGATGATGAGCCATTAGCTCTTATAAACATGGAGAAAAAGTTAAAAGAATTTAATTCAATAGAGGTCATTAAATCTTTTACAACTGCAAAAGATTTGCTTGCAGAGGGACCAAGCTTGGATTTCCAAGTAGCATTTTTAGATGTAGAAATGCCTGGCATGAACGGTTTAGAGATTGCACGGCTATTAAAAGAATGGAACAAAAACATTTTTATCGTATTTGTCACTGCGTATCGGGACTACGCTGTCCAAGCTTTTGAAATTCACTCCATTGACTATTTGCTGAAACCTATTTCAAAGGCTCGTCTAGAGACAACTATTAACAGAATCCAAGAACTCCTTCACTTAGAAAATACATCTACTCCTATACAAATACGAAATAAACCCGCGCTTACAATACAATGCTTTGGAGGATTCGTTGTTTTACACAATGACAAAGTAGTCCATTGGAGAACGCTTAAAACAAAGGAATTATTCGCCTTTCTTTTTTCCAATCTTAATAACCATGTACCTCGTGATACAATCATCGATGAATTATGGGCAGATACAGAATTTGAAAAGGCAAGAGTTCAGTTACATACAACAGTTTCCTATTTACGCACTACGCTTTCAGCACTGGGCTACTTAGAAGTCATACAGTATGCAAATGGCTGCTATATTTTGCAACTAGAAAATTTTCAATGTGATGCTCATGATTTAGAGCATATTTTAAATGGTAAAACAGAGACTGGAAAGATTGATGTAGAGAAGGCTGAGGCACTACTACAAAACTACCACGGTGAATTTATGGCCTCATTAGATTATCCCTGGATTACTAGTAAAGCAAATTTTATGAACAATAAATTTACTCTTTTACTTCATGATTTAGTAGAGCATTATACAGCAATACATGATGTAAAAAAACGAGAGGAAATATTACTTTTAACGATAGAGCATAATCCATATTCCGATAAAACCATCCGTCAGCTCATAAAGCACTATATAGAAGTGGATAACCGAGTAGGTGCAGTAAAGGTTTACAATTCCTTTAAAAGTACCCTGTTAGCGGATCTCGGTATTTTACCCGAGCAAGAAACAACTGAGCTGTTTAATGCTATATCGGTTGAATAATTTTAATCTATAAAAGGCATCGAGAAGATAACTCTCAATGCCTCTTATCTTTGTATTCATTTCACCAGTAATGAAAATCAACTGTCTTAGTTGATTTCCGTTCCGACTTATATACTAACATGCGTTTTGCGAATATCATTTACGGTATTGAATCAACAGACCTGTATTTAATATTAATTGTAAAAGAAAAAATTTATTATTTGAGTTTGACTGATATTCATTTAATTAATTCTCCAGATAATTCTTCGACGACACAGATACAATTCTTCCCTGACTGCTTCGCCTTATATAATGCCTTATCTGCCATTGTAATGATCTGATTAGCAGTCTTAATATTTGCTGTAAATGCTGTAATACCGGCAGACATTGTAACTGGCCTTCCACATGCCGTATCTAACAAGGCCTGCTTAATGCGTACATTCTCCGCCAATTCTAATGCTACATCTATTGTTGTGGATGGTAATATAACCATAAACTCTTCCCCACCATATCGAAAACACATTCCCTGTTGCTCAATGTTCTTCTGCATATGATTTGCGAAAGCTTTTAAAACTTCATCCCCTACAGTATGCCCATATGTATCATTTATACTTTTAAAGTCATCCAGATCTATTAACACTACTGTATGTGGCACTTTATTGATGATTAACTCATTTAAAATTTGATCCATCCTTCTACGGTTAGGAATTCCCGTTAAGGAGTCTAAATTCAGTTGACTCGTTAAATCTAATATTTCGCTTTCCGAACTTATGACCATGTTTTGCACTACTTTTTTTAATGAATGTGCTTCGTAATACCAGTCATCCATTTCTTCAAGCTTCTGTACTTCTTCTCTCTCCACGCTAGTAGAAAGCTTTTTTAAAGGTCGTGCAATTTTGAAAGCAAGCCATACAGCTACTACAAAAACTGCAACTAACCATAATAATAAAGGAACAATTATACTTTTTATGAACGCACTAAATGAAACAACTCGTTCATCAAGTAACTTGTCTACCACTTGCACCATATAAGGTTCAATCGACTTATTTTGATTTGGTTCCATCAGTTTTTCTTGTACGTAGCTCTCCGTGATTACCGAAACTTCCTTCACATAATTTTCCTGCATGGCAAACTTATTTTGCATAAGAATGTCGTTAAAATTTCGATAGCTACTCCAAATACTAATACTAGCAGTCGCAAGTACAACAATTACCGTCATACTAACAATAACAAACGATAACTTTAACTTGAATTTACCCACAATAGATCATTTCTCCCATTGAGATGATTTTTTGTAAAATTTTAACACACTTTAACTCACAAATTATTTATTCCTTCATCATACGTCACGCCTCTTAAAAAAAACTTAAACTAATGACTCTCCCTCAAAATATGTACTTGACGGCACAGTAAGAGGGGGTATCAAACCTCACGCTACGCCCTCAGGGAAGCAAGTAGCCCGTAGCGAAAATCAGCTCCCCTACCCTTTCTGATTAGTCTGAAAGTAACACTTTTAAAAATTTCTTATTTCCATTTTCTAAATTTCATGGCATGGTAAATATAGTGCTTTTAACTTCTTTCAGCTAAAGTTAAAGCCTCCGGCGGATGTCACAGAATCGGAAATGAGTTAATAAAGGATGTCATCGCATCCATGCGATACCGGCTAACTGACCTGCATCATGCCGCTGACGCTACGCTTTCGCACAAAAAACATCTGCAGGCCTAAGCACAAAGCCGATTCCGGACGCAATTATGCCGAGGCATAATTGATTACAAGAAGAAATTTTGGAGGTTCTTATGTCACTGTTGAAAAAAGCGACTATACGACATTCACTTTTCATTATTTTAATTTTCATATTGCTTACTACCCTTCGTTTACTTTGGCTAGCATACTTTCTCCCTTCAAGTAATCAACCGATTGCCCAGGAAGGTATATTTGATATACGGGATCAGCAGTTATCCGACGAAGAAGTTCTTAACTTAGATGGTGAATGGCTCTATTATCCCGGATCATTAATAGATCCCTTAAACATTAATACCCAATCATTTGAACAAACTACCCGAACGGTTCCCATGCGAGATTCAAAGGCAACGATACAACGCTATGGTACATACCGTTTAAAAATCTTACTCAATCACGATGCTCCCGAAGATCATCGTTATGCCGTTCGGATTCCTGCAGTGTCGACTGCTTCAGCATTATATATTAATGGGAAGTTGGTTGAACAATCAGGGAAAGTAGCTACTGATTCACATAGTCATAAAGATCAAGCCGCTCCTTATACTCTTTACTTTACAAATAAGCAGCCTGAAATTGACTTAATTTTACATGTATCTAATTTTGATACATCAGTAAGTCCTAACATTGATAAAAGAATTTTATTTGGCTCTGCTTCTGCTATGACACATCACCAAATGATTAACGATCTATCTCTTACAACAATATCGATAACACTCATATTGTTCGCACTTTTTAGCACCCTTGTGTTCTTGTTTATTCATCCAAAGCCAATTGTTTTACTGTTCACAGTAGGTTTTCTTTTGCCTTTAGCAGATGAATTAATTTCATATGACCAATCTATTATCACTTGGTTACATCTCGATTATGTATGGTCATTTAAGCTATCTACTATCATTTATCTTGGGTCTTCTTTTTTCTTTGTTCAATTTATGCGTGTTTTACTAGTCAAATATCATAATGCTAAAAGCTTTCAGTGGCTCTTTGCTTTCTATGGCCTTTCAGCATTTTTCATTATCGTCTTACCGATTAATTGGTTATTCACAATAAATTCTCTTTACTTTATACTTTATGTCGCTTCATTTTTATTTGTAGTAGTACTCGCTTTAAGAGAGTATCTTGAAAATCAAAAACAGAGCACTACCTTTATTGCATTGACGGCCCTTGGTACAATGAATGGCATCATATGGGCGTATATTAAAACCATCTATGATTTTGATATACCAATGTATCCGTTCGATTATTTATTTGTCATGCTCGGTTTTTCGGGTTATTGGTTTAAACGCTTTTTTGAAAACCAAGCGCAAATTAATCAATTGATTACTAAATTACAAAAGGACGATGCATTAAAGGATGAGTTTTTATCCAGTAGCTCACAAAAACTGTGGGATCCTATGAATAAAATGATTACATTAGGACAGTCCATTTATGATAACCCAAACAATAAGCTTATGGCTGACGATAAGCAAAACCTGAAGCATCTTATTGATATCGGGAGAAGCATGTCCTTCACATTAAATGACATACAAGATTTTTCTCGTTTAAAGGAAGGTAATTTACATCTCCATAAAAAGAACGTCAGCATTCAAGGTAGCATTTATGGCGTTTTCGACATGTTACGCTTTATAACAAGTGGCAAACAAATTCAAATGAATTCAACGATTCCTAGGACATTCCCTAATGTAATTGTTGATGAAAATAGATTGATTCAAATTCTTTTTAATCTCCTGCACAACGCCATTAAATATACGAGTGCAGGATCAATAAAAATCAGTGCCCATATAGAAAATACTATGGCTGTTATCCACATTCATGACACTGGGTTAGGCATGGATGATGCTACCCAAAGCCGTCTATTTTCCCCTTACGAACAAGGCAATGACAACAATGACGGAATCGGTCTGGGGTTATTAATTTCAAAGAAGCTTATCGAATTACATGGTGGAACTTTGCAAATACATTCTGTTCCTAACAAAGGCTCGGATGTCTTTTTCACCTTACCATTAGCAGAGGAAAACGTTAATGAAGAGCAAGCTTATCTAGAGGAAGAGGACATGCAGCTTCCTATTGCAGAAAATAATTCATCCCCGACAATGGAAAACCAATTCAAAATTTTAATGGTCGATGATGACCCTGTGAACTTAACAATTATGCGTAGCTTATTTGCAACTACAGAATATGCTGTTACTACAGTTACTAGCAGTGAAAAGGCATTAGAAGTACTACAGCAAGAGGATTGGGATTTAGTCATTATAGATGCGATGCTACCATATATATCTGGCTATGCTTTAATCGAAAGTATTCGAGAACACTACTCATTACTTGAATTGCCTGTCTTATTACTAACAGCTCGTAGTTATCCCGAGGATGTCTATACTGGTTTCGCCCATGGTGCAAATGATTATGTTACGAAGCCTATTAATTCATTAGAGTTAAAGGTAAGGAGCAGAGCTTTAATCGATTTAAAATATAGTATCAATCAACGATTACATTTGGAAACAGCTTGGCTTCAAGCCCAAATACATCCTCATTTTTTATTTAATACATTAAATTCAATTGCATCACTTAGTACGATCGATACAGATCGAATGATTGACTTAATGCATCATTTTGGTGAATATCTACATGCAAGCTTTGATGCGCGAAATTTACAGCGAGTAGTGTCACTTAAGGATGAGTTAGAGCTAGTACGATCATATCTCTATATTAATCAGCAGCGTTTTGGGGACTTACTAAACATTGAATGGGATATTGATGACAATATAAATATTGAAATCCCCCCTATCTCCCTACAAACTTTAGTCGAAAATGCCATTTGTCATGGTGTATTGAAACAGGAAGAAGGCGGTACAGTTTGTATCCGTATAAAAGATTTTCCGAATCATGTAGCAGTAAGTGTTGTAGATGATGGCGTTGGGATTGATCCAAGTATATTAGATGAACTACAATCTGGTAGTAATTCACCAAACGCTGGCGTAGGTCTGCGCAATACGGATTTACGTCTTAAAAGGATTTACGGGCAGAGATTACAAATTAAAAGCACACTAAATGAAGGAACAACTGTCACCTTCCATATTCCTAAAACATAAATGAAAGAGGTCATCACCTTCCCAATAGGGTTTGTGGTGGCTCTTTTTTATAATTTCAAGTTACAATTACTGTATTCAATGGTGAATATTAATGGATTTCTAAAAATCAGGGTACATTAAAAATATATAAATAAAGAAGGCTACTCAGCATATCGTGGGGTTGATTTCCGTTCCGACTGGGCGCTTTCCTGGGGGCGTCCGATGAGCCGCTTCACTCGCAGGGCTCGCTCCAGGGTCTCGGGCCAACACGATGTTGGTCACGAAGGCGTTATCACAGGATGTGATGATTTTAGCCTTCGTTCCTCTATTGCTAATCCCCAAGGAGTCGCCCAGTCTCCACTCCAATCAACCAATATACCTTTATATATTTTAATAAAATACCCACTTTTTAGTGATAGCCTATAAAGAAAGGTCGATACTATGTACAAAATATACATAATAGAGGATGATCCCAATATTTCAAAGATTATTGTGGAGCATTTATCAAAATATCAATTTGAATGCCATACCGTCCAACAATTTAATCATATAGCAGAAGAATTTCAAGCTATTCAACCTCATCTCGTTGTTATGGACATTAACCTACCAACCTATGATGGGTACTTTTGGTCGCGCAAAATCCGTCAGCTATCCAAATGCCCTATCATCATTGTATCTGCGCGTGTGAATGACATCGATCAAGTGCATGGTATTGAAAATGGTGCGGATGATTTTATCACTAAGCCCTTCTCGCTAGATGTGCTTATGGCAAAAGTGAATGGTCTTATTCGTCGTACATACGGAGAATATGCTTCCTCCGAATCTAATTCGATATCAATTGCTAATACAACATTAAATGCTAATACAGTTCGCCTTTACACCGAGAAACACGAGAGCCTGTTAACGTTAAAAGAGATGCAGCTTAGTAAATTACTATTTGAAGCTTATCCTAATGTTGTTCCTCGTCAAAAATTGTTAAGTGCCATTTGGGATGATGAATCCTTCGTTGAAGAAAACACTTTATCTGTTAATATTGGCCGATTACGCAAAAAATTCGAGACTATCCAATCTAGACTAGAAATTAAAACAATTCGTGGACTTGGTTATCAATTAGTGGAGGCAGAAGAATGAAGCTGTTCTTTCGAGATCATGTAAGTGTCATCATTCTTTATTGTGTAAGCTTTCTATTATTACCCTGGATCATTCATTCATTGGATGATTTATCTTCACACTATCTTTATTTTATCTTTCTCGTTAGCTTCCTATTTACCATTTGGCTGATTGGACGTTATTATCGCAGAAAAAAGCTCTATGCTCATTTACAGAACAACACATTAACAAGCGATGACCTCCATCTGTATGAACCACAGGCTGGAATTGAACAAGCTTACAGCCAAAAACTACGACAAATGCAATATCTATACTTAACACAGCAGCAACATTTAGAGGAGCAAGGAAAAGAAAAGCAGCTTGTACTTTCACATTTTACCCATCAAATGAAAACGCCATTGTCGGTTATTCAACTGCTTATCCAATCTAATGCAAATAGCCAATCCGAGCATTTGCAAACAATTAATCAAGAGTGCGATAAGCTGACGTTTACCCTTAATCAGCTACTAACTTACGAACGCACATCTAATCTTGTGGCTGATTTAAAAATAGAAGCACTCTCATTAAAAGAGCTTATTAAAGAAGTTGTTAACGATTTAAAGGATTATTTCATTGCCAAAGAAGTTTTTCCAAAAGTGACGCTTGTTGAAAATACTATTATTTATTCAGATCGAAAATGGTTAAAAATTGTGCTTTATCAAATCATTAATAACGCCATTAAGTACGGTGAGTCCGAAAGTTCTATTCAAATTATTTATGACGAAGCTACTTTACGAATTAAAAACTATGGAGATACGATTCCTGAGAGTGAAATTTCACGTGTCTTTGATTTATTTTATACAGGTGTGAAAGGTAGAACGAGCGGTGAAGCAACAGGTATAGGCTTGTATTTAGTGAAAAAGATTTTAACTGAATTAGAGCACCCTTTTACTTTACAGTCCCATGAGTGCGTCACTACCTTCTCCATAGATTTTTCAAATAGCGTGAAAAAATTATGATTGTAAGCTCGTAATATGACAACTTTGTCATATTGACGTCATTTAACCAAATAGGTAAAATGCTGCTCCTTCTTTATACTTAAGCTATTCAATCGAAGTAAGGGAGTTGTTCAAAGATGGGAAACTCAATCCTACAAGTGACCAATCTGCAAAAAGAATATATCGGAGAAATCACATACAAGGCGTTGAATGGCATTGATTTTCAACTTGGTGAGAACGAATTCGTAGCCGTCATGGGGCCTTCTGGAAGTGGAAAAACTACATTTTTAAATAGCGTGTCCACCATCGATCGCCCTACTATTGGCGAAATTCTTATAAATGGTAGAAATCCATATTCGTTAGATGATGAGGAGCTTGCAAAGTTCCGGCGTTCAGAATTAGGCTTTGTCTTTCAAGATTTTAATCTTGTACACACATTAACGGTGAAAGAAAATATTTTATTACCGTTAACTTTAGATAGTTTACCTGCCGATAAAATGCAGCAACGACTTCAACATATATCTCAATTTCTTGGAATTGAAGAGCTTCTTTCAAAACGAATTTATGAAATTTCTGGTGGACAAAAACAACGTGTAGCTATTGCTCGTGCAGTTATTCATGAACCGAGTTTATTGTTGGCAGATGAACCTACAGGAAATCTCGATTCAAAAGCAGTAAATGATGTCATGAATTTATTTAGTTCTATTCATACTGAACTGAAAACTTCCATTTTAATGGTGACACATGATCCTTATGTAGCAAGCTTCGCAAATCGTATTATATTCATTAAGGATGGTAAATTATATAACGAAATTCATCGCGGTCATAATCGTAAACAATTTTACCAGGAAATCATGGACACACTCGCTTTTTTAGGTGGTGGACAGCATGAGCTTTAATCATATCGTTATCCAAAATATTTTACGTGATAAATGGACCTATGTTTCGTATTTCCTTAGCAGTATGTTTTCTATCATTATTTTCTTTTTATTTACAGTCATTGTATTTCATCCAAGTCTTGCAGGTTTAGATCCAGACTCAACACTTGGCCTTGCATTAATGTTAGCAAGTTTGCTCGTCTATTTGTTTTCATTTATCTATATCGCCTATTCCATCATGGCCTTTTTAAAGAAGAAAACAAAAACACTAGGTATTTTTATGATTACTGGTGCATCCATGAAACAAATTCGTACGCTCGTTTTTCGTGAAAATATCCTTATTGGTGTATTGGCGATTATTACAGCAATCATTCTTGGGCTTGTCATTTCGCCTCTCTTCTTAATGGGTGCCAAAGTTGTTTTAAAGGCAGAAACTTTCAGTATGTATTTCCCTATGAAAGCTATCACGTTAACGATTGGTTTATTCCTTGTATTATTCGTTGTTATTTCAAAAGTAATGACAAGATTTATTAATAAAGAAGCTTCTATTCAACTATTAAAAAGTGATGTTGTCATCGAAAAGTCGATAAAACCACATTATCTTTTATTATTCATTAGTATTATGATTTCTATTGGTTTAGGCTATTTTTTAAAAATAGAACATGACATTGTAGATAGTCTCGGTATTCTTTTCTATATAGTGTTTTTCGTGAGTGTTCTTTGCACAACTTATTTAATCATCTCACAAGGAATGCGTTCCCTGCTAAAAGCTTTTGAGAAATCGTCAGCCTATATGAAACAAACGAATATGCTACTTGCTTCCAATCTGAATGCAAAAATGAAATCACATGCAAATATGCTATTTTTAATGACTATTTTATTAAGCGGCGTATTTTTATGTACAAGCATTTTATTTAGTTCTTACTACAATGTTGAAAAAGATAGTGAGGCGAATTATCCATACAGTTTTCAGTATATTGCCACGCCAAAGGCTGATCCAAGTATGGTAGAAGCTGATATTAAAAATATTGAAAAACAATTATCCGCAGTGGATTCACAAAAATATTTTATTGAATTTAAATCGAATGAAGATCAACGACTCGGTTATATGTCAGCTTCCGATTATAACTTGTTACACAATGAAAAGGTTGGCTTAGGTGCAAATGAATTTTTAGCAGTTGCTGGTAATCGTAAAACATTACCAATTACTAATGTAAGTGGTGACAAATATCTAAAGCAATTAAAGCTTGTATCTGTAAATGAAAAAAATCTATTAACAACAGGTTTCCAACAAACGTATTTTATTGTGCCTGATGAAGTTTATAACAGCATCAAATATCCCGTCTACAAAACCTATTTATTTGAGCTAGACAATTGGATGGCACATACAGAGTTGGCGAAAAAAATTATTGAAGATTTCCCACATATATATGAAGAACGTTATGTAACTTCAAAAATCGAATTGTATGACGCAGAGATGTTTACAAAAAGTGTTATGTTCTTTATCGGATCTATGTTGAGCTTAATTTTCTTAAGTGCAGCTATGAGTATCCTCTACTTCTATTTACAAACGACACTTCTTCAGGAAAAAGAAAAGTATGCTGGCATACGAAAACTAGGGCTATCTAAAAAAGAGTTATTCACTGTTGTTTCTAAAGAGCTGGCAATCCTTATATTTGTGCCATTCGCGATAGCCATTACGATGTTATTCGCTACATTATTAGCTATGCGAACAATGGTTTCAGCAGCATTTTTACAAGTCTCTATGATGAGCTCATTATGCTTCTTTGCCCTGTTCTTCGTTAGTTATATATTTATTCGCAAAAGCTATTTCAAACGCTTGCTTAGCAATTGATGAAAAAATCCGTACTCCTCTCGGAGTGCGGATTTTCATAGTGTTGAAAAACAAAATTAAAGGTGATCTTTGAGAATGTTGTGGCGCATTGAATGAAGGTGATTTCCGTTCCAGGCTACTCGCTTTCCTGTGGGCGAGCGTCGAGCCACTTCCTCCGCTGGCGTTGCTGTCGCTTCGCTTTCGCACGGAAAACATTCGCTCCGTGCAGGGTCTCGCCTGTCTCGCTTTCCCACGGGAGTCGAGTAGCCCTCCACTCCAATCAGCAATAGTGTAGAACTTTTATAAATTTTATTCATTTCAAAAGTGAACACTATTGCTACCCAACTTAATCTACAAAAAAGACTTATTACAGTGACGCAATTGTACGCCTGTTATTCTAATGCTTCGTTTCCTAAGACATCTGTTGCTGCCGCTACGTTAGCACTACGCTATTGCATAAAATTGCTTTAGTATCGTTTTATAACTATAAATTAGAGTGTCATGCCAGAAGATATTTGCTATGTGAAGTGGTTGATTGGAGTGGAGACTGGGCGACTCCTTGGAGATAAGCAATAGAGGAACGAAGGCGTCATCACATCGTGTGTTGGCCCGAGACCCTGCAGCGAAGCGAAGCGGCTCATCGGACGCCCCCAGGAAAGCGCCCAGTCGGAACGGAAATCAACCACACGTTTTGGTGATGAGCCAGCTTCTTACCAAAGTACAGGTTTTGCTACCATTAGCCATAACATAATTAGCAATAATAAAATGTACATCCATGCTTTGCGATGTAACAATGAAGCAAATTTTTGCTGGTCATAGGTAGATGTATTAAATGTCTGTAAAGTCGGTTTGAACGCTCTTGCTAAAAAAACAATGGAGGCCAACATCACAAGAAATGTAAGAACAATCCACGAGGTACTCCAATGATAGCCCGCATGCCACATTAATAAAATACCGGACGCAACAAGAACATGCCCCGAATGCTTGACGATTGTAATTGCTCCTTTAAAAGCCTCAATATATGGAGACATTTCAATATGAGATGCTGTACGCATTTTTTTAACAATTGTTAAAACAACGAACAATGGCCCAATCGAAAGAATGGCACTTAAAATATGTATGTAAAGAAGAAGTGTATAAATTGAAATCACGGTGCATACTCCCTTTTAACTTTTTTCAGCAAATGTTTTATGTAGCGAAAGCGAAGCGTCAGCTACAAGTGTTTAATGTAACGTAAGTGAAACAGTAGTTACAAATGTCTCCCCCTCTATAGGTGGTGAGATGAATGCGGGTTTAAGTTACTTAAATTATGCCGAGGCATCATTGATTCAGTCCCCCTCATTATAGCACCAACATAAGCGTGCTTTATCGTCAATTGTGAATCCTTTGTAAACGCAAAATGAATCATTGTTAATTTGTTTGAAATTTGCACAAAGAGGGTATGGATTATAGTAACATGCACATATAGACCCAAAAGGAGTGATTTTTATAGGAATTCATCAATTTTTTACAAGTCTTAATGATCTAGAGCGTATTATTCGTTGCCCTGGACGCTTCAAATTTGAGGAGCACAATGTGGCTGCTCACTCTTGGAAGGTATCGCAGTATGCGATGTTCTTTGCCACACTTGAAGAAATGAACGGAGCTACGATCAATTGGAAATCATTATATGAAAAAACCATCAACCACGACTTTGCTGAAGTATTTATCGGCGATATTAAAACACCGGTAAAGCATGCGAGCCCAGAGCTTAAACAAATGCTCGCACATGTAGAAGACAAAATGATGGAGAAATTTATTATTGATGAGATCCCACAAGAGTTTCAGGCTGTCTTCTTTGAGCGCATGAAAGAAGGCAAGGATAAAACTATCGAAGGTCGCCTACTTGAGTTCGCTGATAAGCTTGACCAATTTTATGAAGCCTTTGCTGAGTTAAAACGAGGAAACACAGATAAAGAATTTGTGCATATGTATCAATCAGCCCTTTCCAAGATTTTAACTATTCCTCTTCAAACGTCGGTTCACTATTTCCGTACTGAGATTCTGAAGGATGCTGTGAAGGAAAAAACACATATCGATATTCAAGCTTTGACCAATGAAGTATTAACATCAAATTAATAAAGTGCATGTAAGTTTTCCGAACGAATTAACTCACGGAAGGCTTTTTTTATTTTCTCAAAAAAGTCGTATAATGAAAGGAGATCGATTGGAGGGAAGATTTTGTCACAGGAATGTTCAATTGTAGAGGATTTATTACCTTTGTATAAAAAACAAGCGCTCCAAGCAACTACTGTAGAATTCGTCGAACAACATTTAGCTACTTGTGAGCATTGTCAGCAGCTCGCTACTTCAAAGCAATCACTGGGCTATCTTTTATTAATGAAAAGAACGATAACGTTTTTCCATCTTGTTTTTATCGTACTATCCTTTATGTTTGCCATTAACTCTTCCTTACTTGGCAATCAAACAAGCTTTGCTATATCTTACGCGATTTTCGGCTGTCTTACTTATTTCTTTTACAGAAATATTTGGATTGTTTTTGCTATCAGCTTTGTACCTGTTTTCGTATGGGCTATTATTAACAATATCAATAATTCACTCTACGTCACCCACTACTCCTTAACGGAAATTGGTACGCTGCTAATTGGAGCTAGCTTCATAGCCATTTTACATACTATTTTTGCACTATTCGGTGCGGTCTTTGCTATTCTATTTCGTAGGTTTACAAAATAATGTTACACCAGCAGAAAGAAGTTGTCTCCATGTAACTGAGGACCAACATGATGTTGGTCACTCAGTCATTGCCACAGGGCGTGGCAACGACTGAGTTCCTCTATTTCAGTAGGTGTTTAGACAGCTACTGAATAAAAATAAAAAAGAGTCGATTTAGAATAGCCTTCCAACATCAAGTTTGGGGCGCTTCATATCACGACTCTTTTTACAGTAATTATGCTTTTTTAACGAACTCTGACTTTAATTTCATTGCACCAAAGCCATCGATTTTACAATCAATATTGTGATCGCCTTCAACGAGACGAATGCTTTTCACCTTTGTCCCAATTTTTAACGTTGAAGAACTACCCTTAACCTTTAAATCCTTAATAACTGTAACGGAATCACCGTCCGCAAGTAGATTGCCATGAGCATCCTTTACGATTAACGTATCTGTCTCCTGCTCCGTTACATCAGTGCTCCACTCATGCGCACATTCTGGACATACAAAGTTTGTTCCATCCTCATATGTGTATTCAGAATTACATTTTGGACAATTTGGATAAGCTGCCATTTCCGCTTCCTCCTTTTACTTTTTTGCTAGGTAAACCCTATATATTCCCCTATCTTTACATACTTCGCCCTATTAAGTAAAGGACGTTCGTATTTTTTGTTCGTATTTGTGAAAAATATTCGAATCTGTTTTATGCTTTTGGAGATATTTCATTCTGGATATTCATGATTTGGGACACTCGCCCATTGACTTTTTTGTACAAACCATCTTACTTGCAAGTTTGTTTAACATGCCTTATTATATCCTTAAAGGCTGCATTGTTCGTATAATATTAAGTTTTAACCTTTAAGCTGTAAAAGGGAGTTTTATTATTGGAGTTGGAATGACGGGCCTCACACTAAGGTGCATGAGGATAAGCAGGAAAGCTTCTGCGAACACCCACTTTGAGGAGTGGTGGTTTAAAACTTTCTATAATAACTACGGCATACGCGGCTTTTTAATTTAATCATACAGCCACATAGGCTTTGAAGCATTTCTCTCATAGTGAAAACTATGGGAGATTTTTTGTTGTGGGGAAAAAATGGGGAAATCGTTGGGGGAATTAAATATTCTACCATTTTTACTCTATTGTTTATATCTAATCACAATATGCTTATATATTTAATAGCAAGATTTACAAAAGAAAAAGCAAATCCATTATGAGACACATTTGCCTTTTCATTTTATTAAAATTCATCATTAAGTAATCCTTGCAAGGTGCGTAGTAAAGCGTTTCTTAGCAGAATTAATTAGTGAATATCTAAATAAATGTAAACCAGGTACTTAAATGAGTACCTGGTTCAGTTTGTAGACAATTTTAATTTTCTTTGAGTTTGTCTACTACATTCTCATAATATCAATCATTCTCATAATATCATCTGATATAACTAATAAAAACACTAAGACACTAGTGACGATTGCATATTTTTTTGCTTTTGTATCAGCATTATTGAAGGTAACAATAATTGTCTGCAAGCTAAAAAAAACAACTAATGACCATAAGAGTGGTTCAATGATTAAACCAAATAAACCTTCTATTGCCACTAAAATAACCTTCTTTCATAGGTAAGATAATTAAAATGAAGAATCAACCGAGTAACTATCATTTTTTACTCTTAAATATACATAATCTGTGCGGAGATTTGCTCCTTCTTTAGGTCTTACCTTCGCTTTAATTCCACCGTATGCCGAATATTCTAATGTTTCTTTTGGACGAAATACACCTGTATCTATATAATCCCATTCGAAAGCACTTACAGCTGTCGAGTAAACTCTAGAAATTTCGTCATAAGCTCCTTGATGGGTACAAAAATCTGCCTTAAATCTTAGATTTACAGAAGGTATAAGCGTTCCGGCGTACACTGTAACCCCTTTTACGCAACTATATCCTGAACTGTTACTCCAACTCCCACCAGTGGTACCTTCAGATAAAGGTGTTATTAAATTGGTATCACTATCGATTGGCGGTTCAATTACATTGCCTTCCTCAGCGTAAAAAGTAGCTTCACTGAAATCAACTCCAGTTACTGAACCATTTGAATACGTCGTGACTTGAGAATAAGGAGTTGGATGTTCTGTACCCAAACTTCGTTTAATAGGTTTGATCAACCCATTCTCTTCTTTTTCCAACGAAACGTTTTCTTCTACAACACCTTGATTACTAAGAGAATCTACGCTTTCCGAGGCAAAAGCTGAAGAGCTCATACCCAAAAAAAATAGACCGAGGGACAAATCTGCTGCGTAAATTAGTTTTTCATCTCCGGTACTCCTTTAAATGTTAAATATCACAAATAAATTGTAATATTTAACATTTTACGCTCGTTTTTACATCTAGTAAAGCAGAAAATTAAGAAATATTGGAAATTATCAATGAGACGAAGGCGTTGAAAGCTTAGCATCAGTTATAATAATGGATGGTGTTATAAACAGTAAAAGACTAGAAAAAACTTCTTTCAAGAAGCAACAATCTATACGAAAACAGCCTTTTATTTTATACAAATAATTTAGTATTTCTTGTAACGAATTTCGGTTTCGTTCTATATATAAGTATCACAACTAAAAAATGAGAGGAGGTATCTAGTCTTTTAAGTTTCTTTTCTAACTCAAAAAAAGAATTTTTACTCATATCTCTAACCCCTTTCAAAAAATATACTAAATATCCTTTTATAACTTATTTCCTTCTTTATTATGCCAACCTGCTCCGTTAGCTCAATAAGAAAAAAAGAGCTGCATATGCAACTCTATGATCTTCAATTAACGCCATCCGTTAGCCATCCATGAAGCACAAAAATCAGCTCTTCACCACAGAAAACGAAAGATGATCACGTTCTTTCATGGGAGTTTAATAAGAACAGAGACGCTTCTTCAACAATTGCGCCTGTTTGTTTAACAGTTAATTTACACTTGACACCTATTTTTGTTAACTGGTAAACTAATATCATTAACCGGTTAACAAAAAACGAAAAGTTAGGTAATACATTATGAATCATATAGACAAAAAGAAGGAAGCATTGAATGCTTTGCAACAATTTATCAAAGAAAGAGAAGCCGTTCAAAAGAGTAAAAGCTTCAGTAAAAAAAATGAAGAAAACTCCATTGTTATGGATTGGACTCTCACTCAATTACACATTGTTTCAGCCATCAATGCTCAGGGATCTGCGAATAATACATCCCTTTCGGAAACGTTAAACGTCTCCAAGCCAGCCATTACAAAGGCAATCAAAAAAATGCTAGAGAAGAACGTTATTGTCGAGACCAGACAGGAGACCAATCAAAAAGAAGTTCACTATCTCCTTACTGATTTCGGGAAGCAACTTGCCTCTATCCACGATCAATTGCATGAGAAGGCAAGGAATCAATATCTGCGCCTATTGGATAGTTTCAATACAGACGAGTTAGAAACCATTATAACTTTTTTAGAAATGATTACTGACAAACTAAAAGGTGATGACGTTCCATTTGGAGAATAAATATTCAAAAGAGTGTAGCTCAAAAAAATCTTTTGTCTTATATGCCCTGAGTATTAGCACGTTTTTTGCTTCTTTAAGCCAGAACATCTATACGCCGATCATTCCCCTTATTCGGGATTCGTTTGAAGTATCCATCAGCTGGGTGAATTTTACGGTCAGTAGCTTTATCTTTATTATTGCGGTGATACAGATTGTTCTGGGAACAGTGGTTGATCATCAAAATAAAAAAAGATTATTGCTCATTAGCCTTCTTTTGATGGGCGTATCAGCAGTCATTTGTACTTACACCAACAGTTTTACGTTGTTTACGCTTTTCAGAATGATTCAGGCAATCGGGGCCGGGATAATCCCTTTAGTTGCAATTAGTATGATTGCACAGTTATTTGAAGGTGAAGCAAGAGGAAGTGCCATGGGAACGTATCAAATCCTGCTTACCCTTGCTCCCGCCGTTTCACCTGTGGTTGGAGGTTTTATTGGAGAGTTTTTTGGTTATGAGGGAATTTTCCTTTTTCTTTTGATTATGGCAGTTTCCTTGCTGATGTTCATTGTTTATCTGCTGCCAAGTGAAAAGCAGGATGAAACTGACGAAAAACCGTCCAAAGGATTTTTCCATGCATATAAGGCAGTCTTTTCCCATTATATTGGAACAAGTATTATGATCGTCAGCTTTTTAGTGTTTTTCATCTATTTTGCTATTCTCGTCTATCTGCCGGTCTTGCTCCATGATCATTATCATGTATATTTACAGTTCATTGGATTATTATATTTACCTTTGACAGTCAGCATGATTGTTGGAAGTATGTTATTTAAAAGGTTACAGAAAAAAATATCCCTAAATACTTTGTTTATCTCACTGTTAATTGTTATGCCATTGCAGGTCATACTATTTGGTGTACTTCACGCTCAATCACTTGTGGGGTTAAGCATTATCTTATTTGGTTATGGAATTATGGTTGGATTTTCCGCTCCCCTTTTCTCGACGCTTATTAGCAATGAGTATAGCGAGCACCGAGGAACAGCTTTAGGAGTTTTTAACTTCGTCCGTTATTCAGGTATGGCGCTTGGTGGAATGTCCTCCGCATTATATCATGTACTGCCTAGTTCTGCTTTATTTGTGCTGTTTGGTGTTTTACTGCTCTTGGTTTCCATACTACCTTATAAAAGATTTCAAAGCAGGAATGCTTCATAAAGAAACAAAAAGCCAACGGATATAGACACTTTTAATATCTGTTGGCTTTCTAGTTTTCACTTCACAAACTGGCCCGAGTGTTGAACACCAATTAAACAACACTATTCAACTAAACTGCCACGTTAATTCAATAAGAAAAAAAGAGCTTCATTTGCAACTCAATTATTTTCAAATAAAGCACCTGTTAGTTGATTAAGAAAAAGGTTGTTATCTCTACCCTTTTTGATGGTCGAACTCCGTCAGATTATTTTATTATGGGCAAAGTCACATGGTTTACCCAATCCTGAATGAATCGCTCTTGATGTGCGTTCAAATGAGGTAGGTCATATCGAGTAAAGAATCTATGTTCGTGACTTTCTTCTGTTTCATGAATTAATTCCCCTGAAAAACAACTTGAATGGAAAATGATCTGGATGCTGAAAACCTTATCTCCATTCGGATATTCTGCAAATCCTTCTTCTCCTGAATAAAGACCAAACAACTTTAATTGTTCAACTATCAATCCTGTCTCTTCAAATGTTTCGCGCACAGCAGTTTCAAGAAAGGTTTCTCCAGGCTCCATAACACCGCCTGGGATACCCCAAACATCCCGATCTTTTCGATGTTGTAGTAAAATTTGATTCTCTTGTTCAATAATAATTCCACAACCAACAGTCATTAGCACTTCATTTCCAATTAACTTACGAATGGTTTGTATGTAGTTCATTATTTCCCCCTTAAATCACTAATTTTTATTTATTCCTTTAAAGTTATTATTACGATTATCGTTCCTATAAGTTCCAATTTTTGAATATTTTCCTTAAACTTAACTGCACCGTTAGCTCAATAAGAAAAAAGATGCTGCCGCTGCAACACCTTGTTTAACTCTTGCACCCGTTACTTTAAGAGATGAAAATCACCTATATTTTATAGTAACCATTTTTTTAATCTCGCTAAATTTCCTTCTAGAAATAACGCATTTTTTTCAATTCCTCGACGTTTACACCATCCAATACTATTGATTGCATCAGTAAATCGATAGAAAGGTAATACATTTTCTAAGTCAATTAATGGCCTGATACTGTTATAGCCTTCTTGATATGCATTATACAAGTTAACATCAACACTTAAAAAATCGCGATACAGTTTGGTAAAATCGATTTCTGTTGAACCAAATCTTACGCTTTCAAAATCTATTATTCCTGAAACTATGGGAGATTTTTTGTTGTGGAAAAAAAACGTGGAGATCGTTGGGAGAATTAAATATTCTACCGTTTTTACTCTATGGTTAAATCTAATCACGATACTTATATTCACAAAAGAAATAGCAAATCCATTATGAAACACATTTGCTTTTTTCATTTTATTAAAATTCATCATTAAGTAATCCTTGCATTGCAATTATACGATAATCACCTACTATCATTTTCCTCTATTGCCTCTCAATTTTAACATTTCTTTTCTAAATACAGCTTCTTCTTCAGGAGAAATTCCACTAGTGAACTCTTCCATATACTTAATTGCTGCTTTAGCTAATACTTCACCGATTGGTTCACGAGTAGCAAAAGGACTTGTTTTTCTTCTTGATTCATAGTTCCCATCCCATCATCTTTTTTCTCTTTCATTTGATACTACCACCCTTTATATAATTTTCTGTTCTTTATATTAATGATTGTAATTTTAAGAGGCTTGGGTATCTGGGTATTAATCATTTTTTTATTATTTTTATCGGCAAATTCACCGATAAAAAAGGTTATACAATCTACCTAATAAACAGCAATGAATAATACAATGGTTAACTATGGTTGGCACTTATTTCAAGTAGAGAAAACCGTAAAAGAATGATAGACTTTTGAATGGTAATGTAGTTAATTATTACTACATAAAAGAAAGGTGATTGATAAAAATGCAACAACAAACTTCTGAAAAAAACTATATAGTAATGATTTTACTATGTTTCTTTTTAGGTGGCCTAGGAATACACCGCTTCTACGTAGGTAAAATTGGTACTGGTATTTTAATGATTATAACTTTGGGTGGACTTGGTATCTGGTCATTGATCGATTTAATTATGATTATTGTGGGCAAATTCAAAGATAAAGAAGGAAAAGAAATAAAACCTTCTTAACAATAACGGAAAGGCGTTGGCTAACTGCGGTTAGCTGGCGCTTTTTTGAATGGAGAAATGTTGTGCATGGAATACTTCTTCCGTTTTAACACGGCTAGCATATCTCAGCTTGTTCCTCTTGGTGTTTCTGTACTTTTTTTAATGATTTCTTCGATGTCGTCCATAGTGTTACGGGCTGCATTTAAATCTGCGTTAACTTCGTGTTTGCAGTTGATACATATGAATTGTTCTTGAGTTGATCGATACACTTCTTTCCTCACTTTGTTGTGAACGAATCCGCAATGATTACAACGTTGAGAAGTATAAGCGGGTTCGACTTTTATGACTGTAATTCCGTGCTCTGTTGCTCCGTTCGTACAACTAGAAGTATGAATAACTTTTCCCAGGACAAATCACTCTCCATTATTGGAGGGTGATTTTTTTTATCAAAATGAGCTAATATTGGTTGTCTGTTTTTTGTTCATTTAATTTGTCATTTGCTTTTGTTCATTATTAGGGATTCAGTCTTAAGGCTGATAAGTAGTACCGCCTAAAGTTTGTTTCCAGTAAAAAGGAAAAGTGTTACAATTAAAAAACATTAATCGGAGCATTAAGATTCATCAATCGAGATGACATTTATTAAGAGCGTATCGATTTAGAATAATTAATGATCTTCATTCTGGCTGCTCGACTCCTTCGTACTAATATCCTGTTTTTCTCAAAAGCTAAGTTATGGCGGTAAACAAAATACAAGAAAGAAGGTGGTTATTTTTGAGCATGAAAATATGGTGGGCTTTAAATATTGTATGGCTATTCATTTTTGCTGCTGGGGCCATATTTATTGGAGTAAGAGAAGTTGATTATACAGGGGTAGTTCAAACTCCGGAAGTTAGAATGATCTCATTCATTATTTTGGGTATTGTATTTTTATTTGTTGTACTATTTCAACTAATGCTACTCATCTTTATTCATTTTGTTAGAAAAGGTCAAACTAATACTTCAACAAAAAGACTATCTTAATCAAGGTGGTCTTTTTCGCTTTTTTAGTCATTTAAAAAAAGTAGCTTTTTTATATGTACTAATGTAAAAGTATCTGTGTACTATCTAACTCCCCTTCTATTCTTCTTCAACTAAACTGTACCGTTAGCCATCTATGAAGTGTAAAAACCACGCATTTTAGTCATAAAAAAACTGCACTCCATTAGATAGAGTGCAGTCAACTGCTTCTTTTTTATAAATTAAATAACCAAACCAACAATTGTAGCTGTTAAAATACTAACAAGTGTTGCTCCGTACAACAACTTTAAACCAAAACGAGCAACTACATCTCCTTGCCTTTCATTCAAACCTTTTACTGCTCCGGCAATAATACCGATCGATGAAAAGTTTGCAAAGGATACAACAAATACAGAAATGATAGCCAGTGTATGTGCACTCATAGATTTAGCTACTTCTCCAAGGCTTACCATTGCAACAAATTCATTCGTTACTAATTTGGTTGCCATAATTCCTCCGGCAGAAACAGCATCTGCCCATGGTACACCCATTAGGAAAGCTATTGGCGCAAAGATATAACCTAAAATGTCTTGGAAGGATATACCGAAAATCATATCAAATACTGAATTGATTAAATCCATTAATGCTACGAAACCGATCAGCATAGCTCCAACAATGACGGCTACTTTAAATCCATCCATGATATATTCTCCAAGCATTTGAAAGAAAGTTTGCTTATTTTCATCTTCAATCGCTAAGATATCTTCACTTTCTTCTACGCTATACGGATTAATGATTGAAGCAATAATAAATCCACCAAACAAGTTCAAGACAATCGCCGTTACAACATATTTTGGTTCAATCATCGTCATATATGCTCCAACAACTGACATCGAAACGGTCGACATTGCTGATGCGCATAATGTATACATTCGCTGAGGAGTAATCTTATCTAATTGTTTTTTTACAGTAATAAATACTTCGGATTGACCTACCATTGCAGAAGCAACAGCATTATAGGATTCCAATTTCCCCATGCCACTTACTTTACTTAAAAATAAACCTATCCATTTCATGATGAAAGGAAGAATTTTGAAATGTTGTAATATCCCTATCAATACAGATATAAAAATAATTGGTAATAACACATTTAGGAAGAAGGAATACTCTCCTTTATTCGCTAAACCACCAAAAACAAAAGTCACGCCCGTACTTGCGTAAGACAATAAATGATCAAATACATTTGTAAATCCTTTGATTAGAACATAACCAAACTTCGTATTTAGCAGTAATGCTGCAAATATAAACTGAATGATTAACATAATAATTATGTTTTTATATTTTATTTCTTTTTTGTTTTTACTCATTAACAGAGCTAAACCAAAAACAAGTAGCAATCCACAAATGGATATTAAGTATCTCATGAGTTCCTCCTTAAATAATATTGATAATTTTTGCGCGTTCGATATCCGAAACTACAAATCCTTCTGTCACTCATTATGTTCCATTATTGAAACTTGAATAACAGCTATAGATCTTAAAACTGAAATATGTGGATAGTCAGACGTCAGACAAATCACTTCACTATACATTGTTTTCACTAGCAATTCAATAGTTACAAGAAAAAAACTCTGCGAAAAGTGTATCCGCTTACAAAATTATCGTTTATAAAAAAAGACCATCTGTATGATGGTCTTTGCTTGCTACAAGTTTTTGTAAACATTTTACTGATATAAATGAACTTATAGGGATAAATTGTCGCCCATAAATCCGTCAATTTATTTTACATAAAAACGCGTGATCTTTTTACGGCTATTCAGTAAAGTATTTAGCATTCCGTATCTTTATAAAATTCAGTGCTTGTTGGGTAGATTCAATAAGTGATACATCACCTTTAATTTCCCTTAACTTTAATGCTTCATTAAAGCATTTCTCCGCCTCAGCAATTTCCCCTATTTCTAACAAACACTTTCCTTTATGTTGTATGACAAAGTCCATATATAACAAATTATTATTTGCCTTACATTTAACTAAAACTTCATTGAAGATCCCTAATGCTTTCATTGGATTACCGTTATATTTTATTGCCTCTCCAAGACGGATTAATGATACGATTTCACGATTACTGTTGTTCTGATTGCTAGCAATAGTTTCAGTTAAAATGTTAACGGCTTTTTGTGGTTCCCCGTAAATTCTATATAAATTCCCCAGCGTTCCCATTAGAAAATATTTCTCATCTTCATTCGTACTATTCGCCAGTAAATCTTCAGCAATGTCTATCATTTCTTTTAATCTAAAAGGATTAAAAGTTTTTTCGCGAAGATACTCATTGCTATCAAAATAAATTATTTCGTTTATTGTCAAAAGACAGTTTTTAAACTCCGGAAAATTCATTTTATCAATGCCTCCAATAGTTTTTTAATAATTAATAAAAAAATAAAGCGATGATGTAAGTCGGATTTAGATTTTATGACGTACAAAATAGATATCAATTTTTTTATTATATACTTTTACCAGAATCAAACTTAAAATGTAAATATAAAGTTATATTACCAATTGTTACAGATGTGATCCTGGAGCGAAGTGGCTCATCGGACGCGCCCGGTGGAACGAAATCAACTCCACGTTATTGTGATGAACTCATTTTTATAGGAATACTTTGAAGATTTATCGGAACAACTTCAGTTTTAATTAGCCAAACTGAAGTTAGCATAACTTTTGATACGCGATTAATTACATAAGAATCAGTAAGGAGTATTTTAAATGAAAATAAAGAAGAGTATGTTGTTTTTTATATCACCACTATTTCTTTTAGCTTCTTGTAGTGATGATGATCAAGTTATTAAAAATGATGAGAAAATGTATGTATCATCCATTCAACAAAAGGAAATATATGAAATTAAACAACCTGCAAAATCTAATGTTTCAAGAGGGTTGATACTTAGTAATATGAACAATTCATTAAACGTCAGTGAAATTGAAAAAGGATTAATGGATTTATCAGTCAATTACTTTCCTACAAAGAAGTTTTATATGCAGGAAGGTCAATATTTAGATGGTAAAACTATAAATAAATGGTTAGATAGAAAATCAAAAGAAGGTTTTGGTTTAAACCCAGCTATTGAAAAAAGTACTGGCGATGTTTTAGAGGATGAAAAAAATAATCCTAAAATATTATCTCATGTCTTAGAACAAAATTTTGTTAACAAAGAAAATGGAAAAGTAGAAGGAATGTCTTTAGCCATATCCTTAAATGAATTTTATGACATTAGAGTACATGATGATAAAGGCTTAACTTATACAGATCAAGTTAAAGTCGATACAAACGAAGATGAGGTTAATGACGTAGAAAAATACGGTAAGAAAATAGCCGGAACTATAATAAAAAACATAAGAAACAATAACAAAATACCCAATGTCCCTATTTATTTAACTTTATATCAAGAATCCAATAAAAACGATATAATTCCAGGAATATTTTTAGCTCAAACATTTATTCCTGAAGGAGAGGATAAAATAGACAATTGGGATGGTATAGATATAAAAAATTATACATTCCCTTCAGATTCACTTTATAGTTTAGACAAAGAAACTTATAGTAAATTATTAATTTTCAAAGAAGATATCCAGGAAGGCTTTAAACATATAAATCCTAAAATAGTTGGTAAACTTCGATATGAAAACGGGAAATTAACCGAATTAAAAATAGAAGTTAATTCGCCTTTAATAAATGATACTGAATTGATAGGTCTTTTACAGTTGATTAGTACTAAATTGAATACTATTTTATTTGATTATATTCCTATTTCTATTCGTATTATAGATCAAAACCAAGATGTCGGGATTGTCCTCTGGGACCCAACTGAAAAACAGATTTATGCAGCTCCATTATAATTTAACTTCTTTCAGCGGATGTCACGGAAATCGGAAAGAAGTTCATAAAGGATGTTAGCCGTTATTGCATTCATGCGATAACGGCTAACTGACCTGCATTGGTAAAAACGCCACGTCCTGTGGCATTACCGAAATGACCGACATCGTGTCGGCCCTCCTGCAGGCCTGAGCACAAAGCCGATTTCGGACGCAATTATGCCGGGGCATAATTGATTTTTTTATTACCTTCCTTCTTTTTGTATAATTCACCTCCATTTTGCGCATATATGGTAGTAACAAGGGAGGTTATTACATTGAAGAAGTTATTTTATATGTTTTTACTAGCCACACTACTATTATCCGCTTGCGGGAAAAATACCGCTCCAAAGGAAGTTGCAGTCGATAAAAATACTTCCGTTGAAGATATAGTAGGAGCTATCGTTAAAAACAAATTCACTGTTGAAGAAAAAAATGGTATCGTATCAATCTCTATACAGGATACTGATGTGAAAAAAGGTATGAAAAATCAAATGTTGAAAGATTCCACTAAAATATTTGCAGAGCTGTCTAAGCTTCAAAGTGTTAAAACTCCAGCTATTAGTTGGTATGCCCCATTAACAGGATCGAATGGGGACAAATCTATGACTGAGCTTTTAAATATTTACTTTAGTGAAGAAGATTTTAAAAAGGCTAATTGGACAAACTATACTCAGTTAGATATCGAATCCATTGCTACTCATTATCACCAAAGTGCTTCTTTAGGGCAATAGAATATTCCAACAACAGGATACCCCTCCGCGTATAACGAAGGGGTATCTTTTTTCTATTTACTAATTGCTTCGGACAATTTTTTTGCCAGATACCTTTTCCATCTTTCGATATTAAAGTATACCGCAATCATATACCAAGCAGGGTATAAAATGTAAGCTTACCGATTTAAATACCCTCTGTGTTCATCAATACGAGACGCCAGCCATCGGGATCTTCAATTGTGACACCTTTTTCAGCCCAATATGAATTTTCTGGCTCCACTTCAGGGTAGCCCATTTGCAATAAGCGTTCAGCAATAAGCTGTATAGTTGAACGCTTTGGAATATACAACACGAGCAAATTATCCTTTGTTGGTGCTAGGCAAGGACTTCCTTCAATATGCTCTATAAATTCTAAATGATAGCTAGCATTCGGAAGACCAATCATGATACCAGTGTAGCCTCGGTGTCCTGAAAAAGAGCCGATTTTTTCTAACCCTACGCCTTCACAATAAAATTCTTCAATTTCCTTTAATTTATCAGTTGGCCGTGCAACGCGTACCTGCGCTACCTGTAATTCATCTGACCATTGTTGTCTCATAGTTATTTTTCTCCTTTTCTATCATTGTATAATTGCAAAATAGAGTTAGAGAACAGCCAATAGTCTGAAAAATAACAATCAACCTTCATGCTCTTCAGAAATACCCGCGAAGAGACAATATTGCTCATGTGGTTGACTCTTCTAATGAAAAATAACCAGCCCTATCAAAGTACTGGTTACATTTAATCACTTTAAGGCGACACTAAAAGAAGCAGCTGTCTTCTCTTTTACTTCCTCTAAAGTAACACCCTCTGCTAATTCTATAAGCTGCATCCCTTCATCGGTAAAATCGAAAACAGCCAAATCTGTAATTAATCTATGCACAACGCCCTTCCCTGTTAACGGTAGCTCACATTGTTTTTTTATTTTTGACTCACCGTTTTTATTGACATGCTCCATCACGATAACTACTCTTTTTGCCCCGACTACAAGGTCCATGGCGCCTCCCATACCTTTTACCATTTTCCCCGGGATCATCCAGTTCGCAAGGTCACCCGTTTCAGATACTTCCATGCCACCTAAAATAGCAAGATCAATATGACCGCCACGAATCATGGCAAATGATTCGGCACTATCGAAGAAGGAAGCGCCGGGAACAGCTGTTACCGTTTCTTTACCTGCATTAATTAAATCAGGATCGACTGCGTCTTCTACTGGGTATGGACCAATGCCAAGAAGTCCGTTTTCTGATTGTAAAAGAACGTCATAATCAGACGGAATTGCATTGGCCACTAGTGTTGGGATACCAATACCTAAATTGACGTTCATGCCGTTTTGTATTTCTTTTACTGCTCTATTTACGATTCTTTGTCTTGTATCAGCCATCACGCATCCCCCTTTTTCACCGTCAAACGCTCGATACGCTTCTCATAATTGCCACCTAGTAAAACGCGTTGCACGAACACTCCTGGAGTATGAATATGATCTGGATCTAACTCTCCTACTTCAACAATTTCCTCTACTTCTGCAATCGTAATTTTTCCTGCCATTGCAGCTAGAGGATTAAAGTTACGCGAGGTTTTTCTGAAAACTAAATTTCCTAGCTTGTCTGCCTTCCATGCTTTGACAAGGGCAAAATCTGCAACAATACCTTTTTCTAAAATATATTCCTTGTCATCAAAAACCTTTACTTCTTTTCCCTCAGCAATGGGTGTTCCAACCCCAGTAGCTGTGTAAAAGCCCGGAATACCAGCTCCGCCAGCTCGCATACGCTCTGCCAACGTACCTTGTGGTGTCAATTCTACTTCAAGCTCCCCGCTTAAAAACTGCTGCTCAAAAATTTTATTTTCACCTACATAGGATGCAATCATTTTTTTGATTTGTTTATTTGCTAATAAAAGCCCTAAACCCCAATCATCCACACCACAGTTATTGCTTACAACTGTTAAGTCCTTTGTTTCCCTTTGGACTAGTGCCGCAATTGATTTTTCAGGGATACCACATAGCCCGAAGCCCCCTACAGCTAATGTATCTCCATCTTTAATATCAGCGACGGCATCCTCAAACGAATTCCACACTTTCCCCTTCCCCATATCGAAACCCCCTAAAATTGCTCAGTTATTAAGAAAAATTCTACCTCAATACTATTTTATAAGTAAAGGAATTAATTAGAATACTATTTATTCTAAAAGTGCATAAATCAATTTTCAGAACGTATTGTATTGAGTAGCTGCTTTAAGGCAAAAGATTGATATGTATTCTTCTTCGTAATAACACCTAAACGCCACGGCATGTCAAAATTAAGTAACGGAATAATTTTGACATTTTTATTCGTCTGCTTTGCGGCTATTGAATATGGTAAAAGTGTCACCCCTAAATTCGAGGATACTAGCTCTACTATTAAATCCCATTGCGAGCTTTTATAGCCGATTATTGGTGTAAATCCTGCGCTTTTACATGATTTAATAACATAATCATGTAGTGTGAATTCCTCTGTGAAGATAATGAATGATTCATTTTTTAAATCTTGTAATTGAATATGTTCTTGCTGAGCCAATGGATGGGACTCATTAATAAAGACAAAAAATTGGTCTTCCACAAATGATTGGACGGTAAATTTCCTTTCATCTGTAGGTATGACAATAATCCCCATATCAACATCGCCATTTTCAACTAATGTTCCGATCATTTTAGCACCACGTTCCACAAGCTCTAAATGCACCTTTGGATATTGCTTATGAAACTTTCGCGCGATTTCAGGGAAAAATAGTGTGCCAATTAACGGCGGTATCCCTAATTTAATCGTACCTGTTTCGATGTTCGATAAATCATCCAATAATATATGTAAATCGTGTACAGAACGTATTATTTTTTGTCCTTGTTTATAGACGATACTACCAGCGTCTGTTAACTCTATATTGCGTGTAGATCGGTTTAATAACTCTACATGAAGGGCATTCTCCAACTTTCTAATGCTTTTGCTTAATGAAGGTTGTGATACAAAGGATTCATTAGCTGCCTTTGTAAAGCTCCCATGTTCAACAACAGTCATAAATGCTTTTAAATCTCGCAACTCCATAACATAACCCCATTTATTCTAATTTGTTATAAAAAATATTCCAAAAACCCCTATTTAGTAATAAATTCTCCTCATTTTCTACTAATCCTTCTTCTTAAAAATAAGTAGATAAATACAATAGCAATAAGCATTTGTTATGATTTCAATAGTATTTAATTAGGCAATAACAACCATGATTTTATTTCTACATTACGTTCCGTTTGTTGTTCTTAATACCATTTTTATCTTCCTTAATTCATTTTTCTATGTACAATTAGCAATAAGGGATGGCAGAAAAGGAAGGGGGATTTCTAACATGAAAGCGTTAACAAGGATTTCAAATGCTATTATGGAAAAATATTTACCTGATCCATACATTTTTGTCACTATCCTCACTGTATTAACGTTATTATTAGGGGTTGTATTAACAGATTCTTCTCCGCTCGATATGGTGATCTATTGGGGAGATGGTTTTTGGAAACTATTAGAATTTACAATGCAAATGGTGATTGTCTTGGCTGCAGGTCACATTTTAGCCAATAGTCCTGTCTTTAAAAAAGGATTAGCGACAATTGCAAGTAAAATAAAAACACCCGGCATGGCAATTATCATTATTACATTCGTATCACTAATAGCTTGCTGGATTAACTGGGGATTCGGACTTGTCATTGGTGCCCTCTTTGCAAAAGAAATTGCTCGTCATGTTAAAAAGGTAGATTATCGTTTATTAATTGCTAGTGCCTACTCAGGCTTTGTAATTTGGCATGGCGGATTAGCTGGCTCAATTCCATTATCCATTGCGACTGAAGGTCATAAGTTTGCTGACATTATGGGTATCATACCAACAAATGTTACCCTTTTTTCAACATATAACTTATTTATAGTCATTGTTATCGTCTTCACTTTACCGTTGTTTAATCGTTGGATGATGCCAAAGGGAGAAGATACGGTTGAGGTTGACCCTGCTTTATTAGTTGAAGAAAAAACAGAGTTACCTAAACCTGAAAACAACTTTGCTAGCCGCTCTGAACGTAGTTATATTTTAACGACTTTAATTGCTATTATCGGACTTGTTTATTTAGTTCATCATTTTATGACGAAAGGCTTTGTTCTTGATTTAAATGTGATTAATACGATTTTTATTGTGCTAGGGATCATTTTCCACGGGACACCGCAGCGTTTCCTTGCTGCTGCACAAGATGCCATTAAAACAACTACAGGCATCGTTTTTCAATTCCCGTTTTATGCAGGGATCATGGGCATGATGACCGCTTCTGGTTTAGCTGCCGTATTCTCAAAATGGTTCGTTAATATTTCCAATGAACATACATTTTATTTGTTTACATTTTTCTCAGCGGGACTTGTTAACTTCTTTATACCGTCAGGCGGTGGACAATGGGCGGTACAAGCTCCTATTATGCTAGATGCTGCAACCACTTTAGGTGCTGACTACGCTAAAACTGCTATGGCTATCGCGTGGGGTGATGCTTGGACGAATATGATTCAACCGTTCTGGGCACTGCCAGCCCTTGCAATCGCTGGCTTAAAGGCTAGGGATATAATGGGCTTCTGTTTATTCGTTTTAATCTTTACGGGCATTATTATTAGCATTGGCCTCCTTTTCTTCTAACTAAATATAGAGGTATAAACTTCACGGGATGTATATCCGTGAAGTTTTTTTACTTACCCTTAGAGCGTAATAGACTTAAGGGTTTAATTTAGCCGTAAAAAAAACCCGTCTTAGTGTAACGGGTTCTGTTTTCGAGTACAAAACTTAAAAAACACTATAAAAAGGATAACAAATCGAAATGGTTTGGATATCCTTTTTTTATTGACATAAAGCGGCTTTTTACAATTTTCATACGAATTGGTATATCAAATCTCATTAATAAAGTTATATTATAGAAAGTTCTATAACGATGTGAATATATACATAATCTTTTTTCCGCTCGAATTAGTTAACGTGTTAATTTAAATGGCAAGAAACTATATTCAACCCCCATGAAAGAACTTAATCATCTTTCATTTTCTGTGGTGAAGTGCTAATTTTTGCGCTACATGGGTGGCTAACGGTGCAGGATAATTTAAAAAGGATTAAATTTAGGAGGTGGTTAAATGAGTTTTTATTCATTTATAGCAACAAATTATGAAATGCCAGAAGTAGAAACAAAAGCGAGGTATATTACTGTTAAGGAAGCTATTGAATTGAAAATAAAACCACATGAGTTGGTACCTTGGGAGAAAATGGACCCTAATGCCCAAATATTATTTGTTGAAAATGAAGATGACTTAAATGAATTGGTCATTAAAAAGGACGCTTACTATGATGTAAGTGGATATACAAGTTATCCATTCATTTATGAAGTGAATTTTATCTATTCGGAATTGAGGGCAAAGCAATTACTGGAGTACCTAAAAGAAAATATTAGAGAAGGACAGATATTAGAACTATGGAGAGTATGGATTGGTCATGACGATAATGAAATAAATATACCGTATATTAGATGTTATTATAAAGAATTATCTCTAAATCATCTAGTACAAATGTACAATTGGAACCATGAAAAATATAAAGAACAGTATTGTATAGTATTAGAAAGATAAAAATATAAATAATTCTTATTGAACTAATGGATGGCTTTAGGTAAATTTTGATTCACGAAATATCAAACCAAGTTGTACAAAAAGGTACTGCGAATTGTAGTACCTTTTTGTATACAAATTAATTGACTTTTTAACCTGTGATTTTGCTCTTTTTGTACTTCAAAACAGAACCGTTAGTCTTAGTGGGCCTTCTCTAATGCCAATTTAATGCCAAAGCCAATTAACACTGCACCTGTCAATCCTTCGATGACAGCCTTCGTTGTTGGCTTTTTCATAAATGCGCTAATTTTATCCAATAAGTAAACATAGAACACAAACCAAAATCCTGTTAATGCCGTATATATAAGTCCCATTATAAGAAACGGCATAAATGTACCGCTTTTGCCATCTACAAACTGCGGTAAAAATGTTAGAAAAAATACAGCCACCTTTGGGTTTGTAACGTTCGTTAAGAAGCCTTGTTTAAAGCATGATTGCTCTGAATATTTGTGATCAATTTGGGTTTCGTCTTGTACAACTGGAGGCTGTGTACGTATTGCTCGTAATGCCCATAAGGTTTTGACACCTAAATAGCATAAATAGAGCGCGCCGACGTATTTTAAAATGGTAAATACATATGCTGACTTTACAATAATCGCGGAAAGTCCAATAACTGCTGCAAACGTATGGATCAATAATCCACAGCACGAACCGATTAAAGTCTGTAAACCTCCCTTTCTACTTACGGTAAGTGTATTTTTTGTTGCAATCGCGGTATCCGGGCCAGGCAAAATAATTAATAAAATGCACATTAATAAAAAAACAGATATGTTCACCACTTTAACGACCTCCTTTTAGTCGGAAAATTATAAAAATAATTTTAACATAAGTGAGGCTACTCAAAAAGATATGGTGAAAATTTATCCAATGTATTTATCATTGACATACAACCTTAAGGTGTTATATATTCATAACACCTTAAGGTTATATTTTTGTGAAGGAGTTCATTTTAAATGACTGAAAAACTAGAGAATATTGTTAAAACGGTTACACTCAATGCACCGATTGAAAAAGTATGGGAAACTGTAACGGACGCTGAAAAGATTGCTTCTTGGCTTATGCCAAATGATTTTAAGCCAGTTGAAGGTCATGAATTCACAATACAATCACCGTTTGGTCCTTCACCATGTCGAGTAGAACAAGTAGATGCTCCACATTTTGTTCGTTTTGCATGGGATACAGATGGATGGTTTGTTACTTTTGAACTGAAAGAAATTGGTGAGCAAACTGAATTCACGTTAACACATGGTGGCTGGAAAGAAGCTTCACATATCATTCCTAAAGCCAACATGCCTGCTGAAGCCATTCGTACAACAATGGAGGGCGGCTGGACAATGCTTGTCGGCAAAAAATTAAAAGAAGTTGTGGAATCACAATGACACAACATGCTGTAAAGTATGATGTTTTTCAAGCAATCGCTGATCCAACAAGACGTCATGTCCTACAGCTACTTGCCGCAAGTGATAAACCGATCTCACTGATTTCTGAGAATTTTTCTATAAGCCGAACTGCTGTTGTAAAGCATTTGAAAATTTTAGAACAGGCTGAGCTAGTGTCTGCTCAGAAAAAGGGACGAGAAAAAATATACACATTACATGCCGAAAAACTAAAAGAAATTGAAGACTGGCTACAATACTTTGATTTATTTTGGGATAATAAACTGGCACAATTACAAAGTATTTTTGAAGAATAATCAATAATGCCTCGGCATTATTGTAGCTGTCGCTTCGCTTTCGCACAGATAAACAATGCGTCCCGAATCGGCTAAATAAAGTTAAAATGGCAAGGAGCTGTCCCTACTATTAGGACAGCTCCTCGTTTAATATAGATAAAATAATCCACCATTAATGATTTCTATTTTAATTTTTGTATTGTATTGTTCCTCTAATGCCTTCTTTTCAATGTCATAGCATTCTGGCTTATCTTCTTCTTCCTCATAAAAATAATCAAGTACTCGCTGATCATGCTGCCATCGTTTTTTTGCCTCAGCAGCCCATGAATGATCATCTTGTTCAATAATCTTTTCAATAGTAGCATGTAATCTTTCGAGTGCTCTAAGAGGCTTAATGATATATTGTACGTGAAAAGCATTGTCTGCTGGAACAGTATCAAATTCAGATGTGCATATTGTCTCTTGAAAATCCTCTTTTATGATCCCGGTAAGCAAGTTTATGCCAAATGAATAAAGTGTTTCTTTCGTTCGATCGCAGCAATACGACACTTTAAAATTTACACCAAGCCAAGGAGTTAGGATAACTTGCCCTATGTCATTATCCACCTTTTCAAAAAGCTGAACATAAGCTCCTAGCTCCCTTGTTGCTTGAAAAAGCTGGTTCATTCTCGGAGAACCAAAATGAATAGCTTCGCCATAAAGGCCCCCAGCTGATGTTGTTTGATTTGTAATGAAAGTTACTTGAGCTGGATTTGCCTCACTGTTTGTAGCTTCGACGTATTGCCAATAAAAAGGGCGATTCATTATTCTTTTATCAATATCAACGGTTAATTGTACAGTAAGATAATGCTGGTCTTCTCCTAATATAGGGCAATCATTTTCATTAAAAAATTGGCGTAAATAACTATGAACTTGCTGTGGATACATGGTCCTTCTCCCTCACACTATACAGATTCTTTAAAGTTAGATAGAATCGCATCTAAATCGCCTACTACCTTTTCGAACACATCAATTTTCGTATGAAGTAATGCTAATATGTTCTCTTCAATCGTATTGGCAATAGCCAGATTATAAATATGAACATCATGCTCTTGCCCTAATCGATGTACACGCCCAATTCGTTGCTCTAGCTTCATAGGGTTCCAGGGCAAATCATAGTTAATGACATGATGGCAAAATTGAAGGTTAATCCCCTCACCACCTGCCTCTGTCGCGATTAGAACCTGTGCCCTTTCCTTAAAAAGATGCTTCATATAATCACGTTTACTTTTATTATATTTACCGTTGAATAAGACACTCGTTATACCGTTAGAATGTAAATACCATTGCAAGTATATTTGAGTAGCTCTATACTCTGTAAAAATAATCACTTTATCCTTAGCCTGTTCGACTATTTCAAGCGTCTTTTTTGCCTTTGAATTTACTTCTAAGGCCATTAATTTTGCTAGTATTTCTTCAATTTCTTGTGGTTGCGCATTGTCTTCAAGCATTTTAGTTAATGTTAAACCTGTTGCTTCCTTGCTACTACACATTTCCTTCTGCAATGTAATCATTGAAAATGAGGCTGTATTTTGAAGCGTTCCGAGCAGATTATAAACTTCCTCTTCTTCCTTTGTGAATTGAATTGGAATAATTTGAACACGGCGGTTTGTCCATTCAATACCCGTGTCCTCTCTCCTATTCCTCACCATCACCTGATTCACTAATTCTTTTAAATAATCATCATGCTCTAAATCATGCTTACTTGCCGAGAATGCAGATTGAAATGTATCATAATTGCCAAGATGACCAGGCTTAAGTAAAGAAATAAGATAATATAATTCAAAGACATCGTTTTGAATCGGTGTAGCCGTTAATAATAAACAAAACTTTTTCTTTAAGCTTTGTACAAATTCATAAATTTGTGTTTTATGATTTTTTAATTTATGAGCCTCGTCGATAATTATCATGTCGTAATCTTGCTCATAAATGCGCTCTTTGTGAGGACTCTTCTTTGCCGTATCCATACTCATGATAAGGACATCATGACGCTCAATCTGAACATTTTTCTTATAAGCTACTGCCGGAATGTGGAACTTTATATTTAATTCTTCAACCCACTGATTAATAAGAGATGCTGGAGCTAATATTAATGCTTTTTTAACGAGGCCCCGAATCAAATATTCCTTTAAAACTAAACCTGCTTCAATTGTTTTACCAAGACCTACTTCATCAGCTAAAATCGCTTTACCGTTCATACGTTCAATGACTGTCTCTGCTGCTTCCAACTGGTGCTTAAGCGGCTTTAAATTTGGTAAATACTTCGTCGCCTGTAAACCTGTGAAATCAGGAATTAACTTCATTTTCACAATGTCATAATTCATCTTGTACAATGTCCAGCTATCCCATTTTTCAAGTTCATTCAGTTTATTGATAAAGCCTTCTTCCCATTCGGACGACCTTTCTATTTTCATGATCATCACCTCATACCATTATTTCTAATGTTTAGGTTGTCCAAAAAAGAAAAAGCTATGTTAAGGTTTTGCGAAAGAATCACTAAAAAGTAAACTATGCTCCGGCAAAGCGAGTAGTTGATTTCCGTTCTGGCTGGGCGCTTTGTTGTTGCTGTCGCATAGATAAAACAATTGCTGCCGCTTCGCTTTCGCACAGAGCTCAACTTATTCACATTACTTACATTTCAAAATGACACTTCAACCTCTCTGTGATAAACTTTCTCTTTTTTAAATACGGCTAAAGAAAAAAATCCATACTATCTAATACCTTATTATTTTCTGCAACGTTTTATGGCATATACACCATGATTACCGCGCATGCAAAATTCGTAACTATACAAATCCAATCCCTGTTTATAAATTAAATATAGGATTTTGCAAATTTAAAAGGATAATGGTATTAAGATAGTCTTTTTATTCTCTTCCGTTTTTCATACAATTAAAGAAGTATTACTATAGCGTTTTTCAGAAGAGCAAGATTATGCCCCAATTTAACAGGGCTTACATATACCGAGGAGGTTACTATGAATATTCTGGAAGCATTATCAATGTCAATGCCTTACATTCATTTAGCTATGAAGGGCGAGGCCATGATTGGATTAGTCGATAAAGAGAGTGAGAGTATTATTGCATATTTACCTGGGAAACGGATAGATTCTGGTTATAAAATTGGACAAAAAATTCTCCCAGGTGATGTAATTTTACATCTCCCACTTAAAGGAAAAAGTACCGATGAACCTGTATCAAAAGAGTATTACGGTGTGGATTTTAACGCATTTTCTTTTCCTGTTCGTGAAAATGGGCATGTCGTTGGCGCGCTAGCCTTTGGATTACCTATTGACCATTCTCTCCAAATGGAGAAATATATTGTTACTATGAATGATATTATTCAAAACCTACAGGATAAAGTACATACAATTGCCTCTCATTCGGAGGAGCTAGCTGCAACTAGTGAGGAAATTAATAAACAGACACAATTTGCTTTAGAGGATGCTGAAAAAACAAATGGTATTACGGATTTGATAAAAAATATTTCTCGTCAAACCAATTTACTCGGATTAAATGCATCGATTGAGGCAGCACGTGCAGGTCAGCACGGTGCCGGATTTAATATAGTTGCACAAGAAGTTCGCAAGCTTTCTACTGAAACAACTACTGCTACTGATAACATTGAATCCTCACTTCGAAGCATCAATCATAATCTTGAAAATTTAAAGCAAAACATGACTCAAATTAATGGAGCCACAAACGAACAGGCACAACTTGTTCAGGACTTTAGTGAAATCATTGATGAGCTTAATACGCTTAGTATGGAAATGAAAGGTTTTATGTCTAACGCAATGAAATAAAGGCATATATCAACGGAAAAATCCGCCTCGCTTTCTGTGGTCAATCAAGAACCACATAAGTCTGCGCGGATTTTTTTCTTTTGGTCACTATTCGGAATAAATCGATACCAATAATTCACAAAATATACTGTATGATTACTTTTTGGTACACTATTGAAAAAAGAAAAAATGAGGTCAACATGAAAAGGAAAATATTCATTCTACATGAGATTTATGGCGTCAACGATTTTATAAAAACGCAAGCTGAAGCATACGGTAACGCCAACACGACTGTTGAGTGCATTTCTTTATATTCAGACGATAGAATATTTCCATATGAACAAGAACAGGAAGCCTATGAATATTTCACAAATGAAGTTGGCTTTGATGCTCCTCTCGATAAACTATCCGAAAAGATATTGGAAGCTAGAACACATTTTGATGAAGTGCTGTTAATCGGATTTAGTGTAGGTGCAACATTAGCTTGGAGACTATCATCGCTACCATTACAACGTATCGTTTGCGTTTATGGTTCACGCATTTGTCAATACTTGGATGCAATCCCCTCCTGTCCGACACTCGTTATTTTACCAAGTCATGAGAAAAGTTTTAATGTCCATGAATTAAAAGAAACACTCGATACGTTTCCATCTGTTCATACGAGACAATATATAGGTCAGCACGGTTTTATGGACTTTAATAACGCAAACTACCATCATGGAAGTTTTTTACAGTCACGAACCGAAATCTCGCAATTTTTCGAAATCAAACGAAGTCAAGGAGGACTAAGTAATGAATCAAAATGAAAGCATAATTATTGACCCTTATATAGAAGGAGGAAATGTAATTTATCCAAACTTTCACCTATCTATGCAGCCTGGTATTATTATCGGCATCAATACGGATGTGTCAAAAATACATACATTATCACAATGGTTTTCGAAGCAAAGTAATACGTATACACATTTTCGTGAAAACGCCTTGTATGAGCGACTGACGGTTCGAGAATATATCAACTTTTGCTTAAAGCTTTTCAATGCTTCTTCTGAAAAAAGGGAGGATCTATTAAAATTATTCGCTTTAATGGAGAAAAAAAGCATTAAAATCAGCAAGCTTTCGAATGGAGAAAAGCAACGTTTAAAATTGATTCATACATATCTCGATCCGGCACAGATACATGTTTTAGAAGAGCCATTTCAAAACCTAGATGAGTTTTCCAAGCAAAACGTCATTCAGTTATTGGATGCCCTTCAACAACAGAATAAAACAGTCATTTTATTATCTAACAATCTTGAGGATTTAATTATTTCGAGTACAGAAGTACATAGACTAGATACAATGGGCATACATGCATTAGATGTTAAAGAGGATGAAACAGAAACGGCTTCCCCCCCTCAAGAAAACGTACCGATTCGACTTGATAAAATCCCTACAAAGAAAAATGATAAGATCATTTTATTTAATCCCCCTGAAATTGATTTTATCGAAAGTGTTGAGGGTGTTGTTTCACTATATGTTGCAGGTGAAGCCTATCCATGTACATTATCATTAAATGATCTTGAGCAAAAATTGACACCGTTCGGCTTCTTTAGAAGTCATCGCTCTTATATCGTTAACTTACAAAAAGTACGGGAAATCATTACGTGGACTCGCAATAGCTACAGCCTAGCCTTAAACAGCAATGAAAAGACCGTCGTACCTTTGTCGAAAAACAAGCTCGCAGATTTAAAGGAAATACTCGGAATTTAGTAGATTTCCCAGGAAATAAACGACTCCTGTCAGCTAAACTATTTCTCCGCTAAAGGTGATTTTACTGCCTTTCACCTGTAATTTAATGTCGAGACCCTTATTGTCCCTTATAGTGTAGATATCAACAACAACACAGGGAGGTTTTCAAATGAACGCAGTGATCGATGTTCAGCATTTGAAAAAAACATTTAATAAGGAAGCCGCATTACAGGATGTTTCATTTACTATTCAAAAAGGGGAAATATTCGGCTTTCTTGGACCTAGCGGATCCGGAAAAACTACTACTATTAAAATATTAACAGCGCAAACTGAAAAAACTGCTGGCGACGTTTTATTGTTTGGCCGCCCAGTAAATGAGATGAAACAAAGTAACAATCGTAAACGCTTCGGTATTTTAACAGATAATAGCGGACTGTATACGCGACTTTCAATCGAGGAAAATTTATTACTATACAGTAACTTATATCAATTACCTAAATCAGCCGTAAAAGAGGCGTTGGATTTTGTTAACTTATACGGTCATCGTAAAAAGAAAATTAGTCAACTTTCTAAAGGAATGATGCAACGTGTTACGCTTGCACGTGCCATCATGCATAAACCAGAATTATTATTTTTAGATGAACCAACTTCTGCACTCGATCCTGTTAATACCCAGCACATTTATAATGGCTTGCGTAAATTAAACGAGATGGGTACGACAATATTTTTAACAACACATGATATGAGTGAAGCCGAAATACTTTGTGATCGTGTAGCCTTCTTACATAAAGGTAAAATTCGAGCAATTGGTGCGCCAAAGGATTTGAAAAAAGAGTTCGGTGATGACTCTATTACAGTTGAATTAAAAAATGGTGCTTGTGAAGTTATTCAAACTGGAGAACAAGATGCTGAAAAACTGTTTCATTGGATGCAATCTAACGAAGTTTCTCGTATATATTCGAACGAGCCAACACTAGGGAATATTTTTATGCAAATAACAGGGAGTGATTTAGTATGAACATTTCAATGACACGTATTCAAGCTATTTTAATGAAGGATTACAAGGAATTTTCCCGTAACTATGCGGTATCCGTTATGGTACTTATGCCACTTATTATGGCATTTTTATTTAATAAAACAGGTGGAAATAATATCAACACCTATTTCCTTACAGTAAATATGGCATTTTCTATGGTGACTGCCTACGTACAATGCTGTCTAATTGCCGAGGAGAAAGAAAAAAATACGCTTCGTAGTCTCATGCTTTCCCCTGCTTCACTTGGCGATATTTTAATTGGTAAAAGCTTGTTTGTCTTTATCCTTACAATGGTAATTGTAGCATTGACTATTTTCATTGTTGGCTATAACCCAGCTAATCTTTTCATCTTAGCTATCGCTTTAATACTTTCGACTGTATTCTATATTGCAATAGGAACATTATGTGGATTATTCGCTAAAACGGTTATGGAAGGATCTCTTATCATTCTACCAGTTATCCTTATTTTCACGTTGAGCTCTTCTGCCCTAGCATTATCGTCTGCCTTTCCTATTTTAAAAATTGCAGAGTGGTTACCAAGTTCTCAATTGGTACTATTAGCAGAGGCTCTAGAAGGCACATACACAACAATGGACGTCATTATTCCAATGGCTACAATTATCGTTTGGTCACTAGTTACTTGGATTGTAGTAGGATTTATTTATAAAAAAAGAATGGTCGACTAATGACCATTCTTTTTTTATGTAATAATTTCTTTATCCCAATTTCTCTGTAGCATCAACTAGCAACTGCTGCAAATGGTTTTTCACTTGTGGCCATTCTTGTAGAGTAATGCTGTACATCACTGTATGACGAATTGTACCATCCTTCCGCACCATATGATTACGTAAGACCCCCTCCTTTGTTGCCCCTAAACGTTCAACCGCCTTTTGAGAACGTAAATTTTCGTGGTCTGTTTTTATTTGAACACGCTGTAAATTGAGTACTTCAAAGCAATATTGTAATAATAAATATTTACAATTTGTATTAATGGCCGTACGCCAAAAAGCAGGTGTAATCCACGTAGTACCTATTTCAAGCCGTTTATTTGTTTCATCAATATCCATAAACCGAGTCGAGCCGATGATTTGTCCGGATTTTTTATCCACAATTACAAATGGGAACTCAGTTTTTTCACGTTTTGTTATTAATGCCTTGTCCACAAAGTTATTCACATCGACCATTTTCTCAATTGTTGTGGACATGTGTGGCCATATCTCTGGATAACTACCTGCTTCCAATAATCCTTGCGCATCCTCTTGTTCTAATGGCTTCAGTAATACTACCTCATTTTCTAATGCTATAAAATTCATGTTGCTTCACTCCTTTTTTACTATTTAAGGGTATTTTTGATATGATAGATAGAACCAATTTTCTAAAAATACACCGTACCAGGAGGTGCAATATTTTGGAGTTATCGATTTCATTTACTGGAGATGCATCGAAATACGTGCAAATTTACGAGGAATTAAAACAAGCAATTTTAAGCAAGAAACTACTGGCCCACGAGCAATTGCCTTCTAAACGAACACTTGCTAAAACGCTTGATGTTAGTGTCCATACGATTAAGGAAGCTTATGAACAATTACTAGCTGAAGGCTATATCTATAGTAAGGAACGCTCTGGCTATTTTATAGCGCCCTTTGAATTTGAATGGGGACAGCAGCAAAAACAGCACATATCCACAGCTATAACATCAACTACCTATACTATAAAATTTGATTTTAATAACGGACATGTGGATAAGGAAGCTTTTCCATTTTCGATCTGGCATAAACTGTTGAAAAAGCACTTTAATGTGGATAATTTAACAACAAGTCCTTGGCCAGGAGAAGCTATATTGCGGACGGAAATCGCTCGCTATGTTGAACGATCAAGAGGAGTTACTTGTGAGGCATCACAGGTGTTTGTTTATAGTGGTACACAAAATCAGCTGCAGGCTCTCTGTCACTTTTTTGGCCAAAAAGCACACGTTGGCTTAGAGGAGCCTGGCTTTAAAAGAGTACGTGCAACATTGCAACAATGTGGATTAACAACTCATACTATTCCTGTTGATAACTTAGGGGTAACCATACCGAAAGAATCCATCCACATGTTATACACAACACCCGCACACCAGTTTCCGCTTGGGATGGTCATGCCGGTTGAACGCCGTGCAGAACTTCTACAATGGGCCACTTCCGAGAAGGCCTATATTATTGAGGATGACTATGACTCAGAATTTCGTTATAAAGGGCTCCCCATCCCCTCTTTAGCAAAAATGGATCAGCTGCAACGCGTTATTTATTTCGGAACCTTTTCTAAAACACTTATTCCGTCGCTGCGTATTAGTTATATGATTTTGCCTAAATCGTTAGTCGAAGAATTTATGCTATTTAATCAGGAGCAAAAGTCTGTTGTCTCAAAAATAGATCAACTAGTATTAGCCGATTTTATTGCTCAAGGCTTATTCGATAAGCACTTAGCCAAAATGCGCACTATTTATCGCAAAAAGCAACAAGCTTTACTAGCAGCGATTACCGCAAATTTTTCTGAGGCATTCGAAGTAATTGGTGAAAAATCTGGACTACATATTATTATGAAGTTACCAAAAAGGCTTACTGAACAGGATGCGATTATGCTTGCCCAGGAGGTAGGAATCAAAGTCTATCCATGTTCAACTTCCTATCAACAAGACTCTATACATGCTATGATCCTTATGGGCTACGGTGGGCTAACCCTTAAGCAAATCAATGAAGGCATCGCGTTACTTGCAACAGTTTGGCAATCATCCATGCCAGAATAATTTTAAGTAACCTTTTAATAGACAAAAAAAGATGACTCCGACAGTACATATCAGAGTCATTTTTTTATCACTTAGTCAATATTCATCCCGCATTAACAGGCATTAATTTCACTTTATATCTACCACTACATTTTTAAGGTACTCATCAAGTTTCCCTTTATCTACAGTCTGCATAATAGTTGAACGTTCTTCTCTGTTCTCTAAAGCTTTAATAATTAAATCCCCAACATTTGGATAGTAATGCAACCAGTCGAAAAAGTTGTTCTCATTCTTCGTTACTTCATTCACACCATGGAAGCTATACACGGTACCAAACACATCTACCATATCATTCATCCATCTACTATAAGCCTCATAACGATTTTCATTATGCAAAATTGTCTGAAGCCGTTTGGCAGGCATTAATTCTGTAAAGACCACTAGTTCTGTATTTGGGAATGCATCTTTTATAGCTTGAAGCCTTTTTCGATAGTCGGTATCGTACATAAAAGGCTTAGCTGCCTCTGCCTTAAAATTCTTCTGAAATTTTTGCCATCCCTGCTCCATATCATCATTGGGATACGTAGTTTGTGCAATATTATTACGTGTGTAACTGCGAGCACCGTCGTAATGATTTGCTTTTGAAATATCATAATTAAAAAGAGCATAATGCATCGTGCTTTCTGAATATAAGGACTTTATTGCATAAAAAGGTGCCTCCGACGTCTCGATATAAGTTTGCGGCGGATTCGATGTACTAGGTTTGCCAGCATTCGCCGAATCAAAATATAACTCAATAAAAATTCTCTTAAATGGCTTACCATTTTTCTTTTCAGCATATTTCATGTAAGGCAAATATTCTGTAATATGCAGTCCACTTAATGAATAGTTATAAACATCTTCTTTTGTAAAAGCCCTCTCATCAAGATACGTAATCCTGCTCGTTCCCATTAACAAACTGTCATAGTTAAAATCATGGCTATTGATATAATTTGTTTTTAATTGTCTTTCATCAAAGCCAAGCTGATAGTCGTTAAAATCATTCGCATGTGTGTAATTCCAAAGAGGGTCAATATAATAATTGAAACCCATAATTCCGAAAACAGGTAATCCTATTACTATGAATGATGTGGCAAATAATTTTACTAACCATTTTTTCGGATCCAAGTTCATTCACACCTTTATTTAGAAATTAAAATATAAGAATATACTATTTTTTTGCATATAGTAAATCGATACTAGCACTAGTGCAATCATAAATTGCGTATAAATAATTGCTCCCCAATTAAATTTCATCTTATCCATTAATTGAATAGAATTTAATGTAGTAAACGCAATAACAAGTGTGATTAAGAGTCCTACAACAATCACTATTGGATCACCGAATGATAGTCCCAAAATATTAAAGGCTTCCGCTTGAGCAAAATTAGTGTGCGGTTCCGTAAAGAAATCAGTTATAGCTGTCATGTTTGGCGTAAACATTTTGGCTAAAATAGTATTCGCTTGCTCAATACTTGTTGCACGGAAATATACCCAAGCGATATTAACAAATTGGAAAGTCATAAACCACGAAAGTAAATACGGAAGTTTTATACCTGTTTTACTAAAAAGTCTCACAACAACAGACGCAAAGCCATGCAGAAGTCCCCATAAAATAAAATTCCATCCTGCACCATGCCAAAATCCACTGATGAAGAAAATAATTAATATATTTATATAGGTTCTAAAAGCCCCTTTACGACTACCACCTAATGGAAAATAGACATAGGTAGTTAAAAACCGGTTCAACGTCATATGCCACTTTTTCCAAAACTCCTGAATATTACGTGCTTTATAAGGAGAGTAGAAATTTACTGGCAGTTTAATATTAAATAATAATGCCAAACCGATCGCCATATCAGAATATCCACTAAAATCATAATAAAGTTGCACTGTATACGATAATGAGGTAATCCAAGCTTCTATAAAACTTAAGTTACTATAATTGGCAAAGCCTTCATTCGCCCATATGCCCACCGTATCAGCAATAACAACCTTCTTGACTAAACCAATTGCAAAAATAAATAAGCCTCGTGCTACATGTTCAGGAATAATTTTACGATTTTCCTTCGTATCATACTGTGGAAGCATTTCATCATGCTGAACAATTGGTCCTGCAATTAACTGCGGGAAAAACAAAATAAACAGCGCATAATGACTAAACTTATAATGAGCTGTTCCATCACGATAACTATCAACAATAAAAGCAATCTGTTGGAATGTAATAAAACTAAGTCCTAATGGTAGCAATAAATGCAACAGTGCAAAATTTGTACCAAATAAACTATTTATATTATCAATAAAGAAATCTGTATATTTATAGTAACAAAGAATTAAAATATTGAAGATAACGCCAATAATCATATACGTTTTTCTCGAACGACTATTGGTATTACTAATCACCCGACTTAAAGCAAAGTTCACAACTATTGAAATCGTGATGATTGTTAAATAAGTTAACTTAAAATAGCCGTAAAAAAACAAAGAGCTCAGTACCAACCAATAAATCGCATATTGCTGGTTCCTGAAACGATTTAATAAAAAATAGAGAATAAATGTTATTGGTAAAAATAGAAAAATAAATTCAAAGGAATTAAAAAGCATTGCACCACTCCCCTAATAGCCATTCCTTTATATTCAAAATTTAAGACTCTTCACCACAACATTTCCGTTCCGACTAGACGCTTACTTGAAGGCGTTCGCTTGCGCTCCAGGGGTCTCGTCTTTGACGCTTTTCCAAAGGCCCTACAATCAACCTAAAAACACGGCATACGTTTAACAAATATTTAGTGAAGAGTCTATCAAATTTAATGTTTTAATATTATATTTACATCACTTAAATTAGCCATATAACACTTTAACATTGATACACTCGTTAAATCTAAATGAAATAAATACCATAGTTAGATGCAGTATGTATTTAAAGAGGCCAAATATAATATTATAATAAAAAGTTGGCCAAAAACAAATAACAATATCAAAATAAGGTAGAGAAAGACAAAAATCTATATAATAATACCTCATTTTAACAATTGTTTAAAGGAGATTCCTGTTTATTGTTGAAAAATGTTTATTTAGGATTATACTTACAAACTATGTGGTAATTCTTAATGGGTGGGCTTGATTTTGGGCCATCCACTCACCACAATGCTGTTTTCGAGCTACAGGCTCTAAAATAAAAGTAACCTCTGTATAGCATGTTGATTACTATACAGAGGTTGTTCATTTTATATTTTAATTAAAATCTTCCCTTGATGCTGGCGACTTTCCATCAAATCATGCGCTTTCTGCATGTCTTCTAATGCAAAGATATTAGCAATTGGTACTTGGAAACTTTCATCCTTCAACAATGCAAACATCTCTTGTGCAACTTGTTGTAGCATTTCAGGCTTAGAAGCTCGAGTCGTTCCAAGGCTAAAACCTTTCACATTGCGGCAGCTACCATGTAAATCAGATGTTTTTATATTCCCGGCTTTACCACCACTATTTCCAAATTGCACTAGCGTCCCATACGGAGCTAAACAGTTAAAACTCTCTTCCGTAATATCCCCAGCAATGGAGTCAAAAATAATGTTAACACCATGACCATCCGTATATTCATTGACTTGCGCACTAAAATTATCGTATGTCAGTACATGATGTGCACCTAGTTCAAGGGCAATTGTCGCTTTCTTCATATCACCAACTGTACCAATAATCTTCTTGGCGCCTAGCTTTTTCGCCATTTGAATCAGCATTGTTCCTGCCCCACCAGATGCAGCATGAATTAATACGCTATCATCTGAGCTAATTGGAGCGATTTGATGTGTCAAAAGATAGGATAGAAACAAAACCGTTGGCACAGCAGCCGCCTTTTCCAAAGGGACATCATCCGGAACTTTAAAGACGAGCTGCTCTTTAGCCACCACATATTCTGCATAGGCTCCATTTTTCGGGAATGCAATAACTTGGTCTCCCCTTTTAAAAATACTGTTCCCCTCAAAAACCTCTTCAACTACACCAGCTACATCTAAACCGAGTATCATTGGAAAATTTGCTTTTGCTTTATTACCTGTTCTATTTTTAATATCAGCAAAATTCACACTCGTATATGTCGTACGTATTAATACTTCCCCTGCTGAAATAGTGGGCTTTGGACATTCCCCATACTTTAAAACATCAGAAGTACCAAACTCATTAATGATCACAGCCTTCATAAATTTCCCCCTCCTTGTTATAGTAAAAGTATAAAATAGAATAATTTCCATAAAAAGAGACAAAAGGAGATATTAAATGTCCACCTTTCTTTCAAAAAATAAAACACTATTTTATTTACTTTCACTCTATTGTCAACAGAAGAACGGTACCTTTCATCTACAGCAATTAGCTACTTTATTAAAAATAAGTCCTAAACAATTGAATCGTTATCTTAAATTATTTCAGAAACACAATTGGCTAAATTATAATGCTGGGAATGGGCGTGGACACTTGTCCAAAATTCAATGGCATGGAGATATTGAACAAATTATTGTAGATCAGCTTAAATCCCATCTCTCTACAATGACTATGATAGATTGGGGAGAATTATTTGCATTTCCTAATTTAACGGATTCTTTAGCAATGAACTTTAAGCATCTATATCAACAAAATATAAAAAACAATATCCTATATAATGAGCGTTTGATTGTACCTATCTACCACCCTATTTATACTTTACAGCCTAATCAAGTAAACGATATTTATAGTGCTGCACTTTTATCCAATTTAACAAATCGTTTAGTTGAAGCAGATGCGAATGGTAATATTATTCCTTCTCTCGCGCACCATTGGAAAGTTAATGACATAACATTGCGTCTTTATTTACGAAAAAATGTTGCATTCCACAATGGCGATTTACTAACAGCACATGATGTAGCTTGGTGTTTGCGTCAACTACTACATCTTCCTTTATGGCAGCCTATTCGAGAAATTATCATTGTTGATATGTGGACAATTGATTTTATTTTTTCGGAATCTTGCACATACGCACTACACTTACTAACAGATATACAAGCGAGTATCTATAAAATTGAAGATAATGTAGTTTTCGGAACAGGTTCATTTGCAATATCAAAACATACACCCCATCAAATTGTTTTAGAAGCATATGACAATTATTTTGGCATGCGAGCATTATTGCATACGGTAGAATTAGACATACTTCCAAAAGGATCTAATTCGTTTTGTCAAACTAATTTATCAACTGACATTCATCGCAAAAAAATAAATATCCAAAACGGGGTTTGTGCAGTAATTTTAAATAAAAATAAAGAGGCTTGTTCAACTAAAGCGCAAAGGCAACATATTAAAAACATAATACACAAGCATTTATATAAAGCTATTCAAAAGGACTCTTCATTACAAAATCATTTAAGTAGTTTTGGTAATACTATCTTACCCCTATGTAAAAAAGAGGTTTTAAAAATCGGCGTGCCAAAAGGGAAAATCAATCTAAACCAATGCTTAATTTCATCTTTAACAAAGTATGGTTATCACCCTCAAACAGAAGTATTAACACTATCTCAATATATTAAAGATAGTCTTCAACCTCTTAAGTACGATGCATTTGTTTATACGAATGTCACAACTGTAAATAGTGCTTTTCACAAATTGCATGCCATGTTCAACCCAGTTTCTCCAATTTATAAAGTATGCAAAGAAGATAAATATTTTAAAAATATCTTTGAAAAGTTTAAATTAGCCACGATGGCAGAATGGCCGTTACTTTTCGATTCTTTAAACAACTATTTAATTGAAGAAGCTATTTTGATACCATTATTTACACATCTCGATGATATACCGTTTGCCCACGATATTTTAGAATTGGACTTCAACCACTTAGGGCACATCGACCTTTCAACAATTTGGTATGACAAGGAGGAATTATGATGAAAATCAAACCGAGAAAAGAACAATACAATGATGTTACATACAATTACTTTGATTTAGAAAGTAACAAGGTGTGCTTTATGTTCTCTGGCACAGGCTACACGTATGAAAAGCCACTTCTTTATTATTCCACTGAGCTAATGCTAGAGCTTGGCTATGATGTAGTACAAGTATGCTATTCATTTAATTCAAAGCAATTTGAGCAGGAGCCAGAAGCTATTTCAGCAATGGTTTATAATGCCGCGAATCCTATTGTGGAATATGTTTTAAGCACAAAATCTTATACAGAAGCTGTATACATTGGAAAATCACTCGGAACATTGCCTATTACAGATTTTTATATGCAGCAGTCTTCATCTGTTCCTTCTCGTTATGTACTTTTAACACCCCTACTGTCACTTGAGCATGTTATGAAAAATTTGCTTGGAAGGCAGGCATTTCTTGCAATCGGTACAGCTGACCCTCATTACTCTAAAGAAAGTTTAGAACAACTTTCTTCACATGAGCTTCTCATTATAGAAAATGCTGACCATTCTCTTGAAATAGCAAATCATACAGTTGAGTCGGTGATTCTTTGTCAGTCACTATTAACGGGGCTTAAAGCTTATCTTTAATAAAAATATCGGAACCTTTTCATGAAATATCGGTATGTTTTCAAGATTTATCGGAACAATTTCATAGTTTATCGGAATGTTTCAAAAATTAAATACTTTACCAAAATTCCAAATATATGCTACACTATCGAAAATACATTGAAGAGAAGAGTAAATAAGGCTGTTCTTCCCAGAGAGCTCGGGTTGCTGAAAACGAGTAAGAACGAATTATTGAAACAAGCCTCGGAGTAGCGCATTGGATTTCTGCTTGAATGATGATGCGACGGGAACTCCCGTTACAGAGTAACAGTATAAGCATAAGTATTTATGCCGTACTGAAAAGGCTATTATGGCGACATAATAGTGAACTAGGGTGGCACCACGTGAGTATAAATTCCACAATCTCGTCCCTAAGACAAATCGTCTTGGAGGTGGGATTTTTTTGCTTTAGTTACTTGTCATAACTACAAGGAGGAATTTATATGAGCATGAATAAATTATTAGAAGCATGGCGTTATCCAGCTATATTATTGTTTAGTATTGGTGTTTCCAGCGTTGGAAGCTGGATCTATTTTATAGCTTTAAATCTTATTGTCTTAAACCTTTCAGGGTCAGCTATAGCTGTGTCCGGTTTGTATATTGTTAGAGCGTCATCCACACTTTTTGCCAGCTTTTGGTCAGGTAGTTTGATAGATCGTTTAAATAAAAAATTTCTCATGATTGTTCTCAATCTTTTCGAATCTTTACTAATTGTCATACTACCTTTCTTCTCTACGTTGACTTGGATATATTTTATGGTCTTTGTGATCACAATGGCTAGTTCTATGTATCATCCAACTTCCATGACCTACATTACGAAATTAATACCAATTGAACAAAGAAAACGTTTTAACGCGCTTCGTAGCTTTCTTGATTCCGGCGCATTCATAACCGGTCCAGCCATTGCAGGACTGCTGTTTACGATTGGAACGCCTAATATGGCGATTTACTTGAATGCCATTGCTTTATTTATTTCAGCCTGTATTACATTAGGTATGCCTAATGTCGAAGCCAATCAAAAGCTGGCTAGTAAAGCAGATGAGAAAATTTCCTACAAGGTATTATTCAATGACTGGAAGCTTGTTATAAGATTTAGCCTTAAAAACCCTTATATTATGATGATCTATATTTTATTTAGTGCGATGATTGTTATGATGACGGCAACGGATTCTTTAGAGGCTGCCTTTGCTACTCAAGTACTTTCATTATCCGAAGGTGAATACGGTGTTTTAGTGGGCATAGCAGGTGCTGGTCTATTAGTTGGCTCTTTAATGAATACAGCAATCGTTGAAAAAGTGCCGACTGCTTGGCTAATAGGAATGGGTTCGTTAATAACGGCATTAGGCTATTTAACTTTTACATCCTCTTACACATTTCTAATCGCTTCTTTTGGATGCTTTATTTTGTCCTTTGCAACTGCCTTTGCCAATACAGGTTTCTATACTTTTTATCAAAACAACATTCCTGTCGATAGTATGGGGAGAATAGGCAGTATTTACGGTTTTGTAGAGGCTTTGTTCATTATTATCATAACTGCAGTCTTTGGAGTTACAGCTGAAATTATATCTATTCGATATGTTGTTGTCTCTGCAGCCATCATCATGTTTGTAGTAGCAACGATACTGCTAATTTTTAATGTTCAACCTTCAAAGTCCAGTTTTTATAGAAATATTTCTGAACTCAATGACTAGAATAGATTTCGATGCTATCGCTTCGCTTTCGGAGGCATAGCGATAAAAAATAGTAGCATCTCCTATTATAAGAGGTGCTACTTAAAATGTTGGGATAAGGCATAATGGTATTCTGCTGTCGTATCGATCACTTTGTTTATCGCTTTGGCTGGTCTTTCCGTCACTCTGTCGGGGCTATCCACGACTCGGGGTGTTCTATCCACGATTTTGGCCGTTCTATCCACGGCTTTGGCGATTCTATCCGTCACTTCGACTCTTCTTTCCGTCACTCTGATTTCTTTCCGTCGCTCCGACTCTTCTTTCCTTCGCTCTGATTTCTTTCCGTCGTTCTGACTCTTCTTTCCGTCGCCCTGACTCTTCTTTCCGTCGCCCTGGCTCTTCTTTCCGTCGCCCTGGCTCTTCTTTCCGTCGCTCTGATTTCTTTCCGCCGTTCTGACTCTTCTTTCCGTCGCTCTGGCTCTTCTTTCCGTCGCCCCAGCTCTTCTTTCCGTCGCTCTGGCTCTTCTTTCCGTCGCTCTGATTTCTTTCCGTCGCCCTGGCTCTTCTTTCCGTCGCTCTGACTCTTCTTTCCGTCGCTCTGGCTCTTCTTTCCGTCGCTCTGGCTCTTCTTTCCGTCGCTCTGGCTCTTCTTTCCGTCGCTCTGATTTCTTTCCGTCGCCCTGGCTCTTCTTTCCGTCGCTCTGATTTCTTTCCGCCGTTCTGACTCTTCTTTCCGTCGCTCTGGTTCTTCTTTCCGTCGCTCTGTCGGGGCTATCCACGATTTGGGGTGTTCTATCCACGACTTTGGCGATTCTATCCGTCGCTTTGGCCTTCCTATCCGTCACTTCGGCTCTTCTTTCCGTCACTCTGATTTCTTCCCGCCGTTCTGACTCTTCTTTCCGTCGCCCTGGCTCTTCTTTCCGTCGCCCCAGCTCTTCTTTCCGTCGTTCTGACTCTTCTTTCCGTCGCTCTGGCTCTTCTTTCCGTCGCCCCAGCTCTTCTTTCCGTCGCTCTGGCTCTTCTTTCCGTCGCTCTGATTTCTTTCCGTCGTTCTGACTCTTCTTTCCGTCGCCCTGGCTCTTCTTTCCGTCGCCCCGACTCTTCTTTCCGTCGCTCCGACTTTTCTTTCCGTCGCCCTGGCTCTTCTTCCGTCGCTCTGATTTCTTTCCGTCGCCCTGGCTCTTCCTTCCGTCGCCCTGGCTCTTCTTTCCGTCGCCCTGGCTCTTCTTTCCGTCGCTCTGGCTCTTCTTTCCATCGCTCTGGCTCTTCTTTCCGTCGCCCCGACTCTTCTTTCCATCACTTCGGCTCTTCTTTCCGTCGCTCTGATTTCTTTCCGTCGCCCTGGCTCTTCTTTCCGTCGCTCTGACTCTTCTTTCCGTCACTTCGACTCTTCTTTCCGTCGCCCTAGCTCTACTAACCGTCTCTCTAACTACCCTAACAAAACAAAAAAAGGGCATGAATTCAATATTACTATTGATTCATGCCCTTAAAATATTAATACGCTAAGCCGAATAGCGCTTTAATGTGTGTAAGATAGCGAATGTTAGACGCTTCTTTCATAAGTGTTGCAGGAAGACCTTTAAGTTCTGTGTTGCTAGCACCGATAGTCGCAACAGCGTCTTTACGGCCTAAGCTTGCAAGTGTACCAGAGTTAATTGCAGAGAAAGACTTCATCTCTTGGTTTTTGTATTGTGCGAATAAGTTGTAGCCAGCGCACTCACCCATTTGCCATGCAACTTGAGCAGTTGGTGCGTATAGCGGACGTCCGCCATCAGCTGGTAATGCAACAGATGCGTCACCAATTACGAATACATCATCGTGAGATGTTGATTGTAAGAACTCGTTAATCGTTGCTTTACCGCGGTCAGCAGCAAGGCCAGACTCGCCTACGATTGGAAGTGGAGCTACCCCACCTGTCCAAATAAGCGTATTGGCAACGATTGGTTCGCGATCTTTAAGAGAGATGACATTACCATCAACGCCTGTTACAGGAGTACCTGTAATGAATTCAACGCCACGTTTTGTTAAGCTTTCAGTAGCACGTTGGATAAGTGCATCTGGAAGTACTGGTAAGATTTTTGGACCAGCTTCAACAAGTTTGATTTTAAGATCAGCAAAGTTAACACCGTGTTTTGCTGCGATTTTCGGGAAGTTGTCCACGATTTCACCAACAAGCTCTACACCTGTTAAACCGCCACCACCGATAACGATTGTTGCATCTGCTTCGTCTTTTGTTTGTGCATATGCTTTAATACGGTCTTCGATGTGTTTGTTAATTTTGTTTGCTTCGTTCACTGATTTAAGTACCATAGAGTTTTCTTCTAATCCTGGGATACCGAAGAATCCAGTTTGGCTACCTAAAGATACTACTAAAGTATCGTAGTTTAAAGTATAACCAGTATCTAGGTCAACTTTTTTACTGTCTACATTGAATTTTGTAACTTTAGCGATTTGTAAATCGATATCTAAACCTTTAAAGATTTTTTTAAGTGGTAAAGCAACAGCACCTTCAGCAATAGTACCACCAGCTAAACGGTGAAGTTCAGTGATGATTTGGTGTGTTGGGAATTGGTTTACTACAGTAATTTTAGCTTCATCAGCTGATAGATACTTACGTGCTGTTAATGCAGTTAGAACGCCAGCGTAACCAGCACCTAAGATGACGATTTCTTTTGACATGATTAATTAATCCTCCGTCCTTACGAATTGAATGTATCTCGAGTCGAGTCTTATTTAGCTTTACGTTCAGCGCTTACTTGTAAGAAAGCATTAACAAAACGGAAAACACCTTGAACTTGTGGGTCCTTTAACATTTTCATAAGACCGAATAAACCAATTACTTCTTGGCTTTCAGAAGCACGGTCTTTCGCTTCAATTGCAGTAGCTGCAAGGTTTTTAGCTGAGCCTACTACTGGGCCAGCCATTTCTGTTACCGCACCAACAGTATCATTTTTAAGCACTTCGTCAGTTGCAACAGCTTGAGCAAACTCATATGATTTTGTTAATAGCGTCATCATCTCAGTTAACTTTGGTAATTGTTCAACTAAAGTTGTAAGTGATTCCTGAACCTCAGGCTTTAATAATTGATCTAGCACATCCAATTGTTCTTGACTCACAGTTAATTGTTCAGACTGTGTTTGGTTTTTCGTTTCTGACATTTTGAACTCTCCTTTGCCATCACTATTACTATTTTAATTTTATTGCTTCCATGTAAAAAAGACCATTAAGGCACTTCTTAACAGTCGTTACAGCGCGTATATCTTACAAATCACCAGTCTCAAGAGCTGGATAGCAATTCGTATAACTTGTTATTACAATGTTAACTTTATTTTGCAAAAAGTGCATCATAATTCCATCCTCATCTTGTCTTGGTGACATTACAAACTCCATTATAAGACTGTTTACACATTATTTCAATGAGCTAAATCACAATTTCGACAATCTTTTCAAAATTCATTGATTTTATCAACTATACATCGTATTTAAGTTTGCTTTTTGTCTCCACTGTTAAAAAATACAATATTTTCGATCTCAAATTTTTAAAATATCTCTGTAAAACATTTGATTTTCAATAGTATTTGTTCTATTTAAACTTCCCCTCAATTGTTCATGTAATACTAATAAAAAAATTTATCGCCTACATTTTTTTTATCGATAACTAATTACGATTCATCACCCAAATTGCCTCATTTCGATTATCAAAAAACCTGTTAGAAGAAAAATTCCTCTAACAGGTCTAAACATCACAAATTATTTAGTTGGTTTTTTCAAATCCATAGAAGCCGTTGAGCTTTCAATTTTTACGCGTTTTAGGAAGAACGCAAGCACTAGCGCAAGGACTGTAACACCAGCTGCTATTAAGAATGAGTGTGTAATACCATCTAATAAAGCAGTTTGTGCAATCTGATCCTGCATTTGTTGCATTTGTTCTGGCGTTGCTGCAACACCTGATTGCGCTGCATTGGCTTTTGCTTCTGCAATTAAATCTTCGGCTGTTGCTTTTGAACGGGTATTCATGAACGATACCATTACAGCACTACCAATCGCCCCCGCCACTTGTTGTAAAGTATTATTAATGGCTGTACCATGTGGGTTCATAATTTGCGGTAATTGGTTTAAACCGTTTGTCATAATTGGCATCATAACCATCGACATACCGAACATACGAATTGTGTACATAGACACGATAAATGTATAGCTTGAATCTAGTTCTAACTTTGTTAAACCGAATGTCGCAAGTGATGTAATCGTTAAACCGATAATCGCTAATATACGCGGTCCAAATTTATCAAAAAGTTTCCCTGTAATCGGCGACATAATCCCCATTACAAGTGCCCCAGGAAGCATCATTAAGCCTGCTTTAAATGGATCAATTCCACGAATCGATTGGACATAAGCAGGTGTTAAAATCATCCCCGAGAACATAGCCATTGAGACGATAACCGAGATAGCTGATCCCAATGCAAACATTGGATATTTATAAATACGTAATTCTAGTAAAGGTTGATCCATACGTATTTGTTTAAATATGAAGATGATTAAAGCAATAAAGCCAATTGAAATTGTGCCATATACCCAAGGACTTGACCAGCCCTTATCTCCTGCAGTACTGAAACCATATAGAATACCACCGAATGCAACTGTTGATAATAGTACTGATGGGAAATCTAAATGAACTTCGCGTGTTTCCATCACGTTTTCTAATTTCCAAATACCAAACAATAAACTAATTACAGCAAATGGAATAATCATTTGGAATAGCATACGCCAATCATGGTGTTCAATAATATATCCTGATAACGTTGGACCTATCGCTGGTGCAGAAATCATTACTAAACCGAAAATACCCATTGCTGCACCACGTTTTTCTTTTGGAAAACTAATCAGCATTACATTCATTAGAAGTGGTGACATACTTGCAGCCCCCGCTGCTTGTACCATACGACCTGCAAGTAACATACCAAAGTTAGGTGCAAAGGCAGCCATAATTGTACCGATTGTAAAGACTGACATCGCTGTAATAAATAAATGTCTATTTTTAAAGCGTGTTACAAAGAATGCTGAAGCAGGTACTAAAATCCCACTTACAAGCATATAGCCCGTTGATAGCCATTGTACCGTTGAATATGTTATACCAAAATCTTTCATGATTGTTGGTAATGCAACATTTAATAATGTGTTGTTTAAAAAAGCAACAAAAGCACCCACAAATAAAATTGAAATCATTCCATAGGGGGGCTTTTTCAGTGTTTGACCACTATTCATTTATATCCCTCAATTCGTTCTTGTTTTTTTCGATAAAACTTATTTTATACTCGCAGTCTACTTTTTTCAAGAATTAAGATTATATTTTTTAAAAACATTGATATATATGCGTTTAAGCTATAGAATAAGAGTATAATATTTTTAAAAAAGGTGAGGTTATGAACAAAAGAAAAAGACAAATCATTACTGCTGCCCGTGCCTTATTTATTGAAAAGGGATTCGTTGATACATCGATTAACGACATCATTAGCGAAGCCAAAATCTCAAAAGGCACATTTTATAATCATTTATCTTCTAAAAATGAATGCTTAATCGCTATATTAGACGAAGGGCGTGAGGAGGCAAGTAATCGCCGCCACGAACTGCTTTACGGCAAAGATCCTACTGATTTGGAAGTATTAACACAGCAAGTTGCGGTACTCATGTATGTCAATCGAGAACATAATTTAATTCAAATTTTTGAATCGGTTTTCCATTCTCGTGATAATGAACTAAAAAAAATTATTTTAAACTATCATTTGCAAGAGCTGGAGTGGCTTGCTAACCGACTTGTACAAGTTTTTGGAGAAGAAATTAGTCCAATTAGCTACGAATGTGCTGTCCAGACACTTGGTATGATTAACCTTTCAATACGTGCTGTCTTAATTGCTGATTATAAATATATAAATCGGGAAGCCATTGTACGTGTAGCATTACGCAATATTAGCGTAATTATACCTGTTATGCTTGAATCAAAAGAAATCCTCATTAGTACGGAAATGATCAACACGATACAAAACGTCGCGAACTATAAAACAGTTGATAAGGAAACGGTCATCGAGCAATTAACAGGCTTTAAGAAGGGATTATCGAAGAATGAAACAGCGGAAGGCTTAGAGTATGTAGAATTCTTATTAGAGGAATTACAGCTTGAGAAACCAAAGCTCTTTATTATTGAATCACTTCTCACACCTTTCCGGAAAGCATTCGTCGAAACCGAACACGAAGAAGAGGCACGTGATATCGCTAATAGCTTATGGCGCTATGTAAAAATTGAGCGACCATCAGAGCGTTGCATGAAGTAAAACTTATCTTTAGACACTTAAAGGGACTATATGGAAAGTGTAGTATCACGCTTTTCATATAGTCCCTTTTTGTATTTACTTTATTTAAATTAGGTTCGACATCAAATGGGTGAGATGACATTTTTTATATAAGTAGCAGGACGACCCTTTTGGGGATCAGCGTCCACAGCCTACCGCTTAATTTGACGATCTTTCGGTCCTATCCAAAAGCCAATCGCAATGCTAATAGCCACTACAAGAAAAGGTGCATACAAAATAATAAATTGATTCATTATAATTCCCCCTATGCATGATGATCATGTTTACCGCAAGCATAATCACGATCAAACACGAACCATTTCATTACTAAATATAGTGAAGGTATGAGTAGAACTAATCCTCCAACAAATGTAATCACTAATGCAACTGCCATTGTTTCATTTGTAAAGCTATCATAGACTGATAGGTACGGATACAGTAAATATGGATAATGTGAAATACCATAGCCGAAAAATGCAAAGCCAAATTGGGCAACCATTAAAAAGAGTGCTATGCCATAGTTTTTCTTTTTAAATAAAAGAATTAATGTGACAACAAATAGCACACCTGAAATCGCGAAAAGCCACCACAGATTTAACATATTTTCATAATGCTCAGGCACATGTCCCTTTAACTCCACCATAATCCCTATTACACTTATTATGAGCGGCAACGACCAACCGAGTGCATACTTTCGCATTAAATTAGAAGCATGTTCATCTCGCGCTCTTTTCCCATACCATGTTAGGAAAACGGCTGAAATATACAAAACTGCAACTATACTTAATAACACAATAGACCAAGTTAACGGATTTGTGAAAAGTTTAACCATTTGCAAATGCGGTTCTTCATTTACGATTTTCACGAACCCTCCCTCGGATATCGTTAACACAATAGAAAGAGATGCAGGTATAAATAAACCAGTAATTCCGTACATCATTGTATAACCAATATGTCCACCTTTTTCACTGTAGGACTCAAATGCATAATAGCTCCCTCTAATTGCAATTAATATTAATGCAATACTGACCGGTACTAGCAAAATTGTGCCGTAATAATAAGCTGTTTGAGGAAAGAAACCTACCATTCCAACAAAGAAAAATACAAGGAAGACGTTTGTAATTTCCCACACCGGAGATAAATAGCGCTTAATAACATTGGCTAGTATTTGGTCTTTACCAATCAAGACACTATACGCATTAAAGAAGCCCGCTCCAAAGTCTATGGACGCAACAATGACATAGCCGAATAGAAATAACCATAGTACTGAAATCCCTAATATTTCTAAGCTCATTGCCCTGCACATCCTTCCACTTGTTGATGTTCTTCAATTTCACGTTCAATCGGATTGTTACGGAACATACGAATAAGTACAACGATACTTCCTACCGCTAATACAATGTACAGCCCCGCAAATAGTATTAGCATAGTATCGACTTGGCCACTTGTTGTAGCACCTTCCGCCGTTTTCATATAACCACGAAGTATCCAAGGCTGACGCCCTACTTCCGCAAACCACCAGCCTGCCTCAACAGCAATAAGTGATAGCGGACCACCTGCTACTACTATTCTCTTAAAACTTTTTGAAGAAATAAACTTCCATCCTCGCCACTTACCTAGCACATAAATAGCTGCAACAACAATTAGTAAAGTTCCGATAACTACCATGACATCAAACAAATAATGAATATAAAGTGGCGGCTGTTCGTCCTCAGGAAATTGATCTAAACCTTTTACTTCTGCAAAAGGATTATTATGCGCCAATACACTTAGTGCGTATGGTACTTTAATGGCGTATTTCACTTCTTCTCCATCTAGCACTCCGAATAGCACAAGCGAAGCATCCTCTTTTGTTTCAAAATGCCATTCAGCAGCAGCTAATTTTTCTGGTTGATATTCAGCTAAATACTTCCCAGAAAAGTCACCTACAATCAGTGCCGCTATTGAAAATACTAAGCCAAGTTTCAATAATAGGTGTAACGCTTTTTTATGATACACATGCTTCGATCCCCGCAGCATACGATAAGCTGCAATAGAGGCTAATAAAAATGCCGCAGTCATATAAGATGTTACTAATACATGTGCTACCTTCGTTGGCATTGCGGGATTTAACATAGCCAGTACTGGTTGAATATTTACAAGCTCTCCATCTACAAGGTCAAAGCCCTGCGGTGCGTTCATAAATGCATTCACAATCGTAATAAAAACAGCCGACATAGAAGCACCAATAGCTACCGGAACCAATAATAATAGATGGCGCTTCGGATTTTTGAATCGATCCCAAGTATATAAATAAAGCCCTAAGAAAATGGCTTCAACAAAGAACGCGAATGTTTCCATAAACAAAGGTAATGCAATTACCTGACCAGCCAACTCCATAAAGTTTGGCCATAGTAGCGATAGCTGCAGTCCGATCGCTGTCCCAGTGACAACACCGATTGCCACAGTAATTACAAACCCTCTTGCCCATCTTCTTGCGAGTAATAAATAATGTTCGTCATTATTTTTCAATCCAACCCATTGAGCAATCATTATCATTAAAGGTATACCAACACCAATTGTTGCGTAGACAATATGAAATGATAATGTTAACTCCGTTAAGGCTCGACTCCACATTACAGCTGAATCATTCATTTTATTTCATCTCCTAGGTTCCGAAAATTCTTCCAATTATCGAAAGAAACATTATCCCCGCTACTAAAAAACTTATAATTATTAGCTTTTTCTCATGCGATTTATATGCAGCAGCCTTTTGTTTTTCCATCATAGTAAATCAACCCAAATTTTAATCGCTGTCGCTAAGATGAGTACGGCTAAAATACTTTGCAAAATTTTTGTATTCATTTTTTTACCTATTTTTGCGCCAAGGGGAGCTGCAAGTAAACTTGCCACTATCATAATTACTGCAGAATAGTAATCGACTTGCCCAGTCATTAACTTTCCGATTGTTCCTCCGATTGATGAGATAAACGTAATGGCTAGGCTAGTTGCAATCGTCATACGCGTTGGAATACCGAGCACAACAAGCATTATCGGAACAAGTAAGAAACCACCTGCAGCACCAACAATCCCTGAACCAATCCCAACTATAAATGCTAAAATAGCTGCTAGCGACTTGTTGAAGGTTACTTCATTCATTGGCTTATCATCAATTTGTTTCTTAGGAATAAACATCATCACAGCTGCAATCAAGGCTAAAATACCGTAGACGACAGTCACACTGTTTTCAGATAAAAACTTTGACCCGTAGCTCCCAACAAAGCTACCAGCTAAAATGGCTCCCCCCATATAAATAATGAGTGGCTTATTAAGATATCCACCTTTTCGATACGCCCAAACCCCTGCAATCGAAGCAAAAAACACTTGTACCGCACTAATACCCGAAACTTCATGTGCTGAAAATGCGACTAAGCCAAAAAGTGGCGGTATATATAGTAGCATTGGGTATTTAATGATTGAACCGCCTATCCCCAACATACCGGACACAAAAGATCCAACGAATCCAATCAGGAAAATCACCATTATAAATGTTATATCCATTGTGCTTGCACCTCCTTTTATTCATGTGCTTTCAGTATAGTCCTGCTACAATTTCAGACATATAGGGGTTTTCCACTATTAGCTTTACTCACTGTGACAATATTGAAAATTATTCCTAAAAAATAAAAAAAGATCACTCATCTTTCAAGTGATCTTAGCTTGTCAGCAAAGTAATAATTATAAAAAAACGCCTAGTCGGAACGTAAATCAGCCCCTCATTTTGCCGAAGTGCTATATATTTTACTTTACATATTGCACCAGTTTTCAACAGTAACAAGTTGTTACATATAGTTATTTGCAAGCCCATACTGAATAAGCTCAGCTTTATTACTTAAATCGAGCTTTTGCATAATATTCGATTTATGATTTTCAACCGTTTTACTACTAATATATAGCTGCCCAGCAATTTGGATATTCGTATACCCTAGAACTGTTAACCTCATAATCTCCTGCTCACGCACAGTTAAAATGCATTGTTCTTCATGCCCTTTATGTTCAAATAATTTATCCATCTGCTCCTGCGGAATACCAACGTTGTAATATATGCGACCACTATATACAGCATGGATAGCCTCATAGAGAATTCCACCTTGACTATTTTTTAAAATATAGCCATGGGCTTCAACAGCAATAGCTTTTTGAATATAAGCAACTTCATTGTGCATTGTTAACATAATAATTTTCACGTTAGGCATTTGCTTATGAATTTCTTGAGTAGCCGTAAATCCATCTAACCCATTCGGAATGGATACGTCCATCAAAACGACATCCGGGTTTAATGATATTGCTTGAGTGATCGCCTCCGCTCCATCACCCGCTTCACCTACAACCTCTATATCTATATAATTTTCCAATAAAAGAACAATTCCTTTACGGATTAGCACATGATCATCTACAACTAAAACACGAATCATCTAAAGTCATCCTTCCAATTAGGTACTTGAATGCTAATTTGTGTACCTTTATTGTGAGCTGAAGTAATATTAAAAAATCCGCCTAACAATGTAATTCTCTCCTCCATATGCTTTAAGCCAAGCCCTTCTTTTTTCACTTGCTGTAGATTAAATCCTACGCCATCATCTTCTATATTGAGCGTTAAATTTGTAGCTTTCTTTTCGAGCCGAATGACGACTTTAGAAGCTTTGGCATATTTAGTAATATTGTGTAAAGCCTCCTGTACGACGCGATAAATATTGATTTCTACAGATGGATGACAACGTTCTTCAAAATCTGTTTCTAACGATATAGCAATATCAGGATGTACCTTTTGCACTGAATCGACAAGGGTGCCTAATGTAGGTGTAATTCCTAACTGATCAATGCTATGAGGGCGAAGTTGATAAGAGTACAATTTAATATCATTCATTACTTGCTCTAGCTCATTGCGTACTTCTTCAATATACGTATTTAGCTTTTCATTGTCTTTGACATAAGATTCAATCGCTTGTAGTGCAACAGATACTGTATATAATGATTGGCCAACGCCATCATGTAATTCCTGCGCAAGCCTTTTATGTTCTTCCTCTTTTGCCTCAATCAGCTTTTTAATAATAAGCTTTGAAATCCGGGCCTCTTCTTCCTTTAACTGAAGAGTCTGATCTCGCAATACAAGCAAAAACTCTTGCTCGTTTGTTTTACCGTCTGTATACATCAATGCTGTGCTCATTTCAACATCTATCTTACTACCATGATACGTCGGCATTTTCGATAAAAAATAGGGAATCTCATTATGTTCAATTAAATAACACGTATGTTCGTTTGGAGACTTTTGACGGTTTTCACAAAATGAACAAAAGGGCACTCGATCTCCTAATTTCCATCCTGTTAACCGCTCCGCCGAGGGATTCATCATTAAAATCTCACGTTTGTGATTCATAATCATAATTCCATCTTGAATATATTGAAATATTTGCTGTAAATATAGCTGTTCTTTCTCCAACTTAAACACACTCCAGACTTAAAATTGAAAGCACAACAAGAATCAATGCATTCCTTTAAGTTACCAACCAGCATACTTTGCCCTATACTTTTTCTTCTATCAAGCTATAACTCTTAACTTCATGCCCTGCTTTCCGAATGATACGAACACTCATATTTTTTTCTAGCTGTGTTGATGCAATAATATGAAGGGGCTTTTTTGGTAGTTCATGTATGTGACGGACCAAATAGGAAATTGGTAAATTTAATGCATTGGGTGTAGGTGATTTGTAAGAATCATTATAATCACGTACATCCACTATCGCCGTTCCCGCATTTAACTCTCGCGGTAAACACTCCTGTATTTGACGTACCGGGACATGACGTTTATATATCATTCTACCAATAATAAGAAGGCATATACTCAAACTTGCAATAATCATTTTTTAACCCCTTTTAACGAGAAAAAAGGTTGTCTAAATCCGTTTAGCTTTCACAGACGAGTCTCATAATCCATTTTGATTAAAAATAACGATTTCTACTTCTCATCTTTCAAAGTGCTAAACAAAGAAAAATAGCAGACTAGGATTACTAGTATGCTATTTTTCTTTTAGAACAACCTCTTTAAATAAAACTTTCTTTTTTAGCCATTATCTCTTGTTGCCATGCCATGTAGCCGCCCGTTAAATTTACAATGTTATGAATGCCCTTTGCTTTCAGTACACTTACAGCCATTGCAGATCGAGCGCCGCCTTGGCATTGTACAACAATTTTTTTATCTGTTTGCAATTCATCTAAACGTTTAGATAATGTACCAACCATAATATGCTGAGCGTTTTCAATATGGCCCGCATCATATTCTGTTTGATTGCGTACATCAAGCACATGAACTTGTTCACTTTCAATTAATGGTTTCGCTTCTAAAGGCGTTATATTTTCATAACTTTCTAGAGAAGTAGCCTCTTCCAAAACTTTCGTTACATCCCCATAACCAACAACATTGTCGATACCTATAGAACGTAAAGCTATTAAAATATTATCTAGTTGCGAAAGATTAACTAGTAAATACAATGGTTTTGTATAATCTACTAGCCAGCCAGCCCAATTTGTCAATGAATTATTGTAAGGAATGTTTAGTGTACCAGCGATAAATCCTTGTGAGAAATCTTCCGCTGGACGTGTATCAATAACTTGCTTTCCATCTGCAAGAAGTTGAGCAATTTCTTCATAGCTTGACACAGCCTTCACTGGCGGTAAGTTTTTAATAAGCTCTATCCCTACTTTATTGACACGCTTCATAACAGCGAAATAATAAGGAGGCTCCGGTTGACCTTCTAGTAAAGCGTCAATAAATTTTTGCTCATCATCAAATTGCATAGCCCAGTTGAATTGCTTCTCATACCCAACCGTTGAGGACGGCACAGCTCCTAACGCTTTACCGCAAGCACTACCTGCTCCATGAGCCGGCCAAAGCTGCATGTAATCTGGTAAATCCTTAAAGCGTTCTAATGATTTAAACATTGCTTTTGCGCCAGATAGTGATGTACCCTGAATCCCAGCAGCTTTTTCTAATAAATCAGGGCGTCCAATATCACCTACAAAGACAAAGTCACCCGTGAAAATTCCCATTGGTTTATCTGCTACGCCGCCACGATCCGTTAATAAGAAGGAGATACTTTCAGGCGTATGCCCAGGTGTATGCATAACTTTAAAGATAAGATTACCTATACTAAATTCATCACCCTCTTTTAATAATTGATGAGGAATACCTTCCAGATTTTGATACTTCCAATCAGCATCCCCTTCATCGGAAATATACATCTTTGTTCCAACACGGTCTGCTAACTCACGAGACCCTGCTACAAAATCAGCATGGATATGCGTTTCTAATGCGCCAACAATTTGCATCTTCTCTTTTTCTGCTAATGCAAGATAGGGTTCAATATTACGCATCGGATCAACGATAACCATTTCTCCCTTCGCCTGACATCCCACAACATAAGAAGCGTGTGCTAATTTTTCATCGTAAAAATATCGTAATAACATGTTTAAACTCCCCTTTATACTCAATTTTTTTCTTTTAAAATATCTAATGCCGATTGGACATAATTCAGTGTTTTTTGAACAGCAGGATCTTTCAGCCATTTAACAATTGAAAAAACATTAATATGCTGAGGCTTTTCTTCTGCTCTTTGCTGTACCATTTTTAAGAAATCCAAACCTGTCCTTCCTTTTTCAACATACGGATCGATATAGCTCTTTAAATTATTCATTGTATATTCTGTCGTTTGTTTATCCTGAAGTACTGCTTTTCCAAAATCAACGATGTTTTCTAACTGATGAATGATTTGAACAAGCTTTGGCAATTTCTCTATAAGCTGTACAATAGCTGTTATCGTTTCTGAACCTACATTATAAGTAGTGACAAATTGTTCGTATCGATCTATTGTCTTTTCATCCGTCAGTACTGCTTTTCCAAAATCCACAACATTTTCAGCCGAATCTATCGTTTGCTCTACATTCGGTAATTTATCCAACAATCGCTGTAAAGAGTGCCGAACTTCTGGTTTCTCAAGCATTTCGATTATTTGATATAATTCTTCGCTCATACTTACCGTTGCATTAGCCACGCTTGTCGCCTCCCTTCATTTGTCATTACATTGTTCCTTTCAACATGCCATCCCAGTACATGACAGGCAGTAAATCCTTTTTCATGAAATACATACTGGATCTTTCCACAGCCTGGTTAAAAGGCATAGATTCGACAGGCTCTTTATTGTAATCAAACTCAGCTAATATCAGTTTGTTGTAGCCTGTTACAATCGGGCAAGAAGAGTAGCCATTATACATTTGTGTCATTGGCTGTTGTCGCATTAAAGAAATAAGATTTTGCGCAACAACAGGCGCTTGCTTGCGTATAGCTGCACCCGTTTTGGAAGTTGGGAGATTGGCATTGTCACCTATTCCAAACACATTGCTATACTTTTTATGTTGCAAAGTAAATTTGTCGACATCTACCCATCCACATTCGTCTGCTAATGCACTTGTTCGAATAAATTCAGGTGAACACATATATGGTGTCACATGAATCATGTCGTATTTAATTTCTTCTAATATGCCTGTATCTAAATTTTCAAAGATAGCTATTTTTTCATCCGCCTTAATTTCAATCAAATTACGACGGAATCGAGCATCAATATTTTTCCGCTCAATTACCTTTTCAAGTGCTTCTCGATATTTTAAAACATCGAAAATTGCTGGATTGGCCGAACCAAAAATAACGTTGATATTGTCACGAACATTGACGTTATTAAAATAGTCCTCTGCCAAATGCATAATTTTTTGTGGAGCACCGCCACATTTTACTGGAGAGTTCGGATGTGTAAATAATGCTGTTCCCTCCTTAAAATTACGGATCGTTTCCCACGTATAATCCACATGCTTAAAAGAGTAATTACTGCATACACTTTTAGTTCCAAGTGCTTCTTCTAGCCCTTTAATAGCACCCCAGTTAATCTCTATCCCACCGGCAACTACTAAAAAATCATACGTGTATGTTGTACCCTCTTGTGTTAGTACCTGGTTTTGATTGGGATCAAAACTACTAACAGCTTCTTTTAACCAAACAGCTCCCTTAGGAATAACGGACCTCATTTCACGCTCAGAGTCCCATTTATTTGCTGCACCACCTCCCACCAATGTCCAGAGTGGTTGATAATAATGTTTTTTTGCAGGATCTATGATGGCAATCTCCCCTTGAAGCGAATGAGATTGACGAAGTAAACGTGCAGCTACTGAAATGCCAGCAGTTCCTCCTCCAACGATGACTACTTTAAAAGAAGTCTTCATGTGTATATCCTCCTTATCACGCTGTCTTTCGTATACAACTTTTACACCTTAATAATAGGTATAAGAGAGAGCTGTTCATATAGGGGTAATCCCCTAAAAAATTACACTCCAATACTCAAATGGCACAAAAAGGCAGTACAGGTGAATGTTTCATCACTTGTACTGCCCAAATTAACAGTGTTTTCTTTACTTTATCAATCAACAACTAGCTCATGATCATAACGTGGGGTTGATTCTTTGAGGCCAAAAAACTACTACTTACATTTAAACTTTATTACAAAGACTGTACCTTCCGCTCCTGATTTGACACTAATGGAACCATTGTGTAAATCAATTAACTGCTTAGTAATAGCCAATCCCAGACCTGTACCCGTTGCATCATCCGTAGTGTTAGTACCTCGATAATATCGCTCAAAGAGGTTATCGAGCTCCTCTTGAGGAATTCCTGGACCTTGGTCGGCGATTGTCAGCATAATCTCCTGGCCTATATTTTGCGCTTCTACGTTTACCTTTGTACCGTCAGGAGTATATTTTTTAGCATTGGTTATTAGATTATCTAAAATACGCTTTAATAAAAGCTCGTCCGCTTCAAGTACGACATCCCCATAAACATTTACAGACACTTGCTCATCTGCAAATTGAGGTAACCATACGTTAAGTGGTAACAGCACTTTTTCAAGCTGTATCGCTTTATTTTTTAATTGATACGTATATGTTAAGTCTCGTATAAGAGCATCCATATACGTCGCCTTCTCCTGCATCGTAGTTGCAAAGACGCGCATTTCTTCCTTTGTCCACTCATAATCCTCGGAAGCTAGCATTGTTGAATAACCATAAATAGAGCTTAACGGTGTCTTTAAATCATGGGATAAGCCTGTTATCCATTCCTCACGTAATCGCTCTGCATGCTTAATTTGCCTTTCATTAGAAGAGAGGCGTTTTGATAAATTATTAATTGATTCATCAACTGGCTGGAATAATTTGAATTTCCTCTTTAACTTCCCTGTCTTCCGGTGATGGATACTTTTATCTCTTACTTTACTGTAGTCAAACTGGGTTAGTCGCTCGATACGAGATATTACATAAATAAGCGGACGAACAAATTGACGGGAAATGCTAATCGATAAAAAGATGATCCCTATTAACAATATAATATGTCCACCAAAGAAGATGGAAACAAATAAAACCATCGCTTTAGTAAATGGCTCGTCAAATGGCTTATATGATGGGTTCGGCATACGTACAACTAGTGTCGAACCATCCTCTAAAGCAGCATTTCTCGAAAGCTCTTTATACTCAAAAATATCGTAGTTCTCTTCCAGCAGTTGAGGCTTATGGAGCTTTTTATAGCGCTCACCAATGACTTCTACACGATCCCACTGCTTATTATAGATTTCAACTGAGGCCTTCTTATCCTGTAAACGCTGGAGCAGTTCTGAAGAAACCTCTCCTTTTTCCTTCCAATCCCGAACTACTTCCTCAAAAAGCGGTTGGACAGGTAAGGCCGGGAGGAATAACAAATGGTATTTAGGAATCTCCCACGTGTGCATTCCCGGCCTTTTAAGAGTCATTATTTCGTTATCTGTCATACTACATAGTTCACATGTATCTCCCGTGTAATCAACAATGTCCATCGAATTATCGAACAAATATAATTGCCCTAAGTTCTCCTTAGCTCGCCTCACTAAATAATCAGCAATCTTAATAGATTCTCCTTTTTCTACGACAGCATCATCTTTAATTTCAGAGGAACTCATTATGTGAATATCGTCACCGACATGACTATTGATAAAGATTGTAAACAACACCAAGCTTATAATAAAGCCTGCAATGAATAGTAAATAAAAAATAATGAAATAAGATACAAAACGAAGCGTTAATCTTCTAGCTGGCTTCATGAATGAACATCTCCAACAAGTTTATAACCGATACCTCTTACAGTAATAATGCAGGTTGGTTTACCTGGATTCTTTTCTATTTTTTCTCGCAGTTTTCGAATATGAACCATCACAGTATTATCATCGAACAAACAGTCACCCCATACGCGCTCGTAAATTTGCTCCTTCGATAATACTTGCCCTACATTTTCACATAAATATTTCAATAAATAAAATAACCTACCGCTAATAATTTCCTTTGTACCATTTACAGTCACCTCCGCTGCATCGATATCGAATGTAAATCGACTGCATGAAAATAAATGACTTTCAGGAACATCTTTTTTCTTGATATATCTCGAAAGCTGGACCTTCACCCTCGCAACAAGCTCAAGTGGATTAAATGGCTTCGTAATATAATCGTCTGCCCCGTTCATAAAACCACGAAGCTTATCTGCATCACTACCTTTTGCCGTTAAAAAGAATATTGGCGCTTCACTTTGCTCTCGAATCATATTCGCCATATCAAGTCCGCTACCATCCGGGAGCATAATATCTAATAGATAGAAATCAAAAACCTTCGTTTCAATTTTCCTTTTTGCTTCTTGAACAGTGTCGCAGAGTGTAATGTTTAAAAACCCTTCTTTTCTTAAGATAATTTCAATCATTTCTGCAATTGCACGTTCGTCCTCTAATACTAAAATTGACGCGTCTTGCATGCTATCACCCTTCTTTTAAGAATACTTTAAGGTAGCCATCATTTCACCATAAGCTTTCCCAACTACACTATGTATAAGATAACCAATTAAGGAGATAAAACGCAATGACAACTAACCGTGTTACTTTCATAGATACAATGCGTGGGTTTAGCTTATTCGGCATCTTAATGGCGAATTTGTTGATTTTCCAGTTTGGCATGTATGGTAAAGATGAACTAAAAGATCTATCCGCCCTCGATAATGGAGCCTGGTATTTTGTAAAAATCTTTATAGAAGGATCATTTATGCCGATCTTCACCATTTTATTCGGCTTCTCTCTTATTAAACTTATAGAGTCTATTCGTAGAAAAAAAGATAAGAGTCGATGGTCCATTTTACGCCGCGCAACAGGGCTAATCGCTTTAGGTTTACTACATTCAATGTTTTTATGGGAAGGCGATATTTTATTTGCCTACGGCATTATGATATTGTTTTTAATCCCATTTATTAATCGTAAACCGAAAACTTTATTCATTTGGGCTGGTATCTTCTTTTTACTTATTACCAGCTTATCATTTGGTTCCACAGAAGAAACTAAAAAAGAACAGAAAGAGTTAGCAACCTATGTAGAAAAAGCCGACAATGTATACGCTAACGGGAGCTACTTAGACATTTATGATTTCCGTGCAAATGATCTACCTCCGGGCATGGATGATGCAGGTTTAGTCTTCTTCTTATTAGTTTTCCTTGCACCAATGTATACCTCTGCATTGACCCTTTTCGGCATGGGGCTTGCTAAAAAGCAAGCTTTTGTCAATATGGAAGACGAAAAGAAATGGTATAAGCTCGGCGCTCTGCTTGTTCCAATAGGGTTAGCTTTAAAGAGTCTGAGTTTTATTATAGAAAGCAATTTTTCCGGAATGCTGTTAACAGGTGGATCTGAATTATTAGCAGTTGGCTATGTCTGCCTTGCAGCTTTAATATATAAAACCCGCCCTGTACAACGTCTCACTCCTGCCTTTGAGAGTGTCGGTAAACTATCATTAACTAATTATCTAATGCAAACCATTATTTGTACAACAGTATTTTATGGATACGGTCTTGGCTTATATGGCAAGTTAGGCGTGTTTGGTGGTATTTTATTTGGAATCATCGTGTATAGCTTGCAATGTGTTTTCAGCCTTGCCTATTTCAAAAAATTTAAACGCGGACCATTTGAATCTGTACTGCGTGTATGGACGAATTGGTCTTGGAACGGACAGATTAAAATAAAACAGAAAGGACGTACTTTACATGAATAGTGACTCCAAAGAGGACTTTACAGATACATGGTGGTTCTTAGGAATCTGTACTGCTGTAGCTGCCGTTTTAACACTATTTGCTTTTTAATATAACAATCAACTTTACTTGGTAACAACTATACAACAATATCTTGGAATTCGTTTTCATTCGCCCCCTACTGTATACTATGACTACACATATTATACAGCTTAGGGGGCGTTTTTTTGCTACAGCGAATTATTATTACTGGCTATAGACCACATGAATTGGGCATTTTTAATGACAAGCACCCCGGCATTGCCATCATAAAAAAAGCACTCGAAAACCGTCTGCGTATATTGATCGATGAAGGTTTAGAATGGGTCATTATTAGTGGCCAGCAAGGTGTAGAAACATGGGGTGCTGAGGTTATTCTTATGTTAAGAAAGGAATTTCCCCATTTAAAATATTCTGTTATCACTCCTTTTTTAGAGCAAGAAAAAAATTGGCAGGAACATAAAAAAGAAAAATATCAGGCATTAGTAGCTCAAGCAGACTTTGTAACGAGCGTAACGAAAAAACCATACGAGGCTCCGTGGCAATTTATCGAAAAAGACAAATTCATTATCCAAAATACAGATGGTCTACTGCTTATTTATGATGAAGAAAATGAAGGCTCCCCGAAATATATGAAACGTCTAGCAGAAAAATATATGGAAACACACGAATATACACTTTTGATGATTACCGCTTATGATTTACAAGTAGTGGCAGAAGAAATTCAGCAACAAGATTGGTAGGGAAAATATTGCTATAATTTTCTGATAATTATATACTGAAGCTATATTAGTTATAGACTTTATGGATCATCACAATAGCGTGTGGTTGATCTCCGTTCCGACTGGGCGCTTTGCCGCTGTCGCTTCGCTTTCGCGCAGAGCAGAGCTTCCTGGGGGCGTCCGATGAGCCGCTTGGGCCAACACGATGTTGGTCACGAAGGCGTTATCACAGGACGTGATGGTTTTAGCCTTCGTTCCCCTATGTGCTCGCTCCAGGGTCTCATCTGTGACGCTGATCCCCGAGGAGTCGCCCAGTCTCCACTCCAATCAACTTATATAAAATGGTATTCCTTTTTCACGTATTCTTATCTACCCTTTAGTGCTAATTTCTAAAAAGGAGCTGCTAACATTTGAGTAAAAAAATCGAAATGGTTCTTGAGTCGTCTCCGGTGAATGTTTCTCATGATACGTACCGCAGAGAGTGCAAATATACACGTGGGATTCATATTGAAGAACAAGAGTTTAAAGCAATTTTAGATGCAATGTGCCATGATTCTCGCTTGTATTTTGATTTCCATAATCCACGCAGAGAGATTAAAAAGGGAACATATTTAAATGGACATTCTGGATTAGCGCATAGTATTTATAATTACTATAAAACAAATCACAATCTTGAACTGACCGAGATTATAAACGGTAAAGATTTTTATGTAAAAATAATATAAAGTTGATAAACTGATTTCATAAAGTGGGCTGTTTCTTACAAAACAACTCACTTTTTATATTCAATAAAAAAGAGCTACCCTATATGAGAGTAGCTCTGTCTTTTTATAAATCAGATACTTGAGCACCTAATTCTTTATTATTGTACATTTCAGTGTCCAATTCTTTTGTAACACGTGCTGTTGTCACACCTGCAGTCATTGACCCACTTACATTAAGTGCAGTACGGCCCATGTCGATTAATGGCTCAACTGAGATTAATACACCCGCAAGTGCAATCGGTAAATTAAGTGCTGATAATACAAGAATTGCTGCGAATGTCGCACCACCACCAACACCAGCTACACCAAATGAGCTGACAGCTACAACTGCAATAACAGTAATGATAAACACTGGATCAAGTGGATTAATCCCAACTGTCGGTGCAATCATAATCGCTAGCATTGCAGGATAAACACCAGCACAGCCATTTTGACCAATAGATAGACCAAATGAGCCCGAGAAGTTTGCAATACCCTCAGGTACACCAAGACGACCCGTTTGTGTTTTAATGTTCATTGGTAAAGCACCTGCACTTGAACGTGATGTGAAGGCAAACAATAATGTTTCCGCAGTTTTCTTTAAGTACGTAAATGGATTTAAACCACTTAAAGTAAGAATTAGTAAGTGTACTATAAACACGATAATTAACGCTACATAAGACGCAACAACAAACTTACCTAGGTTATAGATTGCCCCGAAATCAGATGTCGCAACTGTACGTGCCATAATTGCTAAAATACCATATGGTGTTAAACGTAAGACAATTGTTACAACGCCCATAACTAATGCATAGATGGCATCCAAGCCCTTTTTAATAGTAGCTGCAGTGTCTCCATCCTTACGTGCGACACGTAAATAAGCAAAACCTAAAAATGCTGAAAAAATTACAACAGCAATTGTTGATGTAGAACGAGCACCTGTTAAATCTAAGAATGGATTCGCTGGGAATAACTCAATAATTTGAGTTGGTAAATCCGGCGCAGTTAATCCAGAAGTTTTTTCCTCTAAATACGCTCCACGCTCTGCCTCTGCAGCACCTTGCATAATATGTGAAGCATCTAAATGAAACACTGTTGCTGAAAAAATACCAACAGCAGCTGATACAGCAGTTGTACCGATTAAAATGACTAAAATCAGAGCTGCCATTCTTCCGAAGTTTTTACCAACCTTCATTTTCGTAAAGGCAATTAAGATAGAAATGAAAATTAATGGCATCGCAACCATTTGTAGTAATTTAACATAGCCAGTACCAATAATATTGTACCAATTTGATGTTTTAGCTAACACATCAGAATCAATACCATATATTAAATGTAGTCCAAGACCAAGTACAATACCTAAGCCTAGAGCTGTAAATACACGATTTGAAAACTTAACGTGCTTTTTATTCATAAAATATAAAATTCCAACGAATACGAGTAAGACGGCAACGTTAAGAATAATTTGTAATGTAGACAATGAAAAGCCTCCTAAGAAGTTTAATTTTAATGTAATCGAATTATATACCTATAATCCCTATAATTCAAGTATGTTTTATTTAGATTAATAATTTCCTAAAGTAAAGCGGCTTATTTCTTTTGATTATGCCCTAAAAACCGAATTTAATAAGAAATGCTTATTGAACACGTGATCTTCTTCGTGGAAAGCGTCCGTTATAAAAAAAGACTGTGGGCAAGCTCCCACAGCCTGACCTACTTTGTTTAATGAACGAGGTAGGTTTCTTTTTCATTGTCATTAACGAGATAACAGCTTCCCGAAATTTTTTTACATTGTTTTTTCACACGTGTTACCGCATCTGATAATTGGTCAACAGATTCAAATTGCTGATATTGATTAGTAATAACCGTAATGGATAGTGTAGTACAAGATAGCGGCTCCAATTTACCAGCTCTATTTTGTATTTGTAAGTATGCTAAATCCTCTACAGCATAAAAGCTTAAAATAAACGCATCAAACTCATCAATAATTCTTTGACAGACTGCAAAAGCCTCATAATGCGGAAGAATCGCAACGAAATCGTCTCCACCAATATGTCCTAAAAAATCTTCTGTACCCACTATATTTCTTTTCAAAATATCTGTTAAATACAGTAAAATCTTATCCCCTTTATTAAAACCATACGTGTCATTGTATGATTTAAAATGGTCTAAATCAAAATATATTAAACTATATTGGGATAGCTGCAATGCTCCCTCTAGCCTTTCATCAATTAATTTATTACCAGGAAGACTACTTAATGGATTTAAAAAGCTAGCGATAGCTACTTGTGTGTCTACGAGCTTTAACAGTAGCTCCCGAATACTTACTACACCATAATATAAGTCATTCCTTGTTACAATCACATCATCATATAGGTCCTCTGAAGGTCTAGACATGGCTAATGTACTGACCTCTGTTATAGGTATATTGCGATCTACAATTAAAGGATTTTGTTTCATAATAAGCTGATTATGTCGTCCGATAAATAAATTATAGCCATACCTTGTACCAATTTTTTGATAGAAATGTGTACGTGTAATATGCCCAATTGGTTTGTCATCTCGAACAACGACAACACTACGTAATGACGGATTACTTATAAAAAGCAAATCCACCTCTTTATTCTTCACAAATTCATCAATACAAGGAACATTTTCTATGACTTCCCCTATCTTCATGGTCACCCATCCTTATTTTCCCCAAATGTATTTCCTTTGCGGGTTTCCCTACCGCATAACCTTGTGCGTAGTGGATTCCAATAGTATGTAAATACTCAAGTTCTTCCTGGCGTTCAATACCCTCTGCAATAATTTTCGTCTCAGCCTGCTCTGCGTATCTCATCAGCAATGTAACGAGCTGCTGCTGCTCGCTGTTCTTATCAATAAATTGTATTAAAGAACGGTCTAGTTTAATAAACTCTGGCTTTAAGTAAATAACAGTTTTCAAGCTATTATAGCCTGAACCCACATCATCCACTGCAATTCGATAGCCCTGTGATCGATAGTGTGATAATACACGTTCAAACTCTACAAAATCTACCACTGCACTACGTTCAGTTAGCTCAAACACTACCTGCTGTGGTTTTATGCCAAGCTCCTTTAATAGCTGCAAGGTTTCACCACTGTGGTAACTCTTATCTAGTAAAACATTAGGATGTATATTGACAAATACTAAAAAATCTCTGTTCACCCATTCTCCGTGCAGTCGTTCTTTGAAACGTTGAAATGAAAGATTACGACAAAAGCATTCAAATAAAAATACGCAGTCCGTTTGCCCAACAAATTCATAAAACTGATCGACACTATGAAACAATTCTGAAGGCTCTGGACGATTCAGTGCCTCAAAACCAACTGTTTGCCTTGTCTGTAAGTCGACGATAGGCTGAAAATAAGTATGTAATCTCTTGTCCTGAATAATTTGTTTCAATGCTTTTAAACGTTTTATATAGAGAGTATTATTTTGATGCCGCCCGTATAAATACTTTAAATAAGAAAATAAATTACTTGTTTTTATGCTTTGTCTCACAACAGACTCCATTCTCGCACCTCTTAAATTGGTTATTAGGGTCTATTGTACGCTTGGATTGTAAATGTACTGTGAATAATATGTAAAAAGAGGTGGCTCAAGCACTAGAAATCCTTTTCAACAGTTGACATTGCTCTATTAAAAGTAATCTTAATTACTTGATAGAGTAGTATTTTTTTCACAATATACAATATATTCAATCAACTCGTTGATATAAATTGTAAATAGTGTATGCTTATAACAATAGTATTTTATTACCTTTTATAGAAATTTGTTATTTTTATAGTACAACACTAATTCAACCCCATAAGCTACCTTGTATCAGTTGATTGGGTGGAGGCTGAGCAACTCCTTGGGAATCATAGCGTCACAGATGAGACCCAAGGAGCACAAGCCTCATCGGGCTCCTTCAGTATAGAACCCAATCGGAGCGGAAATCGCCCCCACGTTATGGCGATGATTCTTTACAATAAAAAGATCTGTTCTTTATAGGGAAACCTATTTTGATAAAAACTATTTTCAAGGGAGGATCCTGTTAATGAGTTTGTCGATTCAACAATTATTGGAGAACAAAGGAATTACACCAAAATCTGAACACCTTGAACTTCTAAAAGCACGGTGGGAAGGTATGCAATCCCTTCGTGGTAATTTAGAAGGCATCGCTATTGATGATGCTGATATCGCTATCCGTAGCATCCCTGGAGGTGACCACATTGACAACTGATTTACACTTAAAATCTGTTGAAGAATTAGCACCATTACTTGAAACTAAAAAACTCTCTCCTGTCGAGTTGACGAAAGCAATTTTAGATTTTGCTGAAGAAAGTCAGCCTAAAATTAATTCATATATGGCTTTTTATCGTGAAGAAGCCCTAGCGCAAGCACAAATGGTAGAAAAAGAAATTTTGAATGGACAGTATCGAGGAATGTATCACGGGATTCCTATGGCATTAAAAGATAATTTGTACTTTAAAGATAAGATAACTACGATGTCATCAAAGATTCATAAGGACTTCGTTTCAAATTATGATGCGACGGTTGTAGAAAAGCTTCGTAATGCCGGTGTTATTTTCACGGGTAAATTAAGCATGCATGAATACGCATGGGGCATCACGAATAATAATCCTCATTACGGACCCGTTCGTAATCCATGGGATTTGGATAAAATCCCTGGCGGTTCTAGTGGCGGCTCCGGCGCAGCAGTTGCAGCAGGGGCAAGCGTTGCATCATTAGGTACAGATACTGCTGGCTCTATTCGAATCCCTTCATCAGCCTGTGGGATTGTCGGCTTAAAGCCTACTCATGGGCGCGTAAGTAAATATGGCTGCTACCCTCTTGCTTGGAGCTTAGACCATATTGGTCCAATGACAAAGACAGTAAAAGACGCAGCCGGCTTACTTGAGATTATTTCTGGATTTGACCATAGAGACCCTACTTGTACAGACGTTCCAACAGAGAATTATGTACAGCAAATCTCGGGTAATGTGAAGGACTTAGTCATCGGCATCAACGAAGAATATTTCTTTAACAGAGTAGATTCCGATGTGGAGAAGGCCGTTCGGGCAAGTATTCAAAGCTTAGTGGATCAAGGGGCAAAGGTTGAAATCGTTCGAATTCCATCCTTGCAATATGCAGAGTGGGCAGAGCTCGTTACTTCCCTTTCGGAGGCAGCTGCAATCCATCATTCCGATTTACAGAAAAGACCACAGGATTTCGGAGACGATATTCGTCTGTTATTTGAACTAGGTGAATTACCATCTGCCGTTGATTACCTACAGGCTCAACAGGTGCGACGACAAATAAAGCAAGAATTTACACAGATTTTTAATCAGGTTGATGTGCTTATTACGCCTACATTACCTGTAGTAGCAAGTACTATTGGTGATGACTTTGCATATTTAAATGGTGAAAAAGTTGATTTAATTGATAATATCATTCGTTTTACAGGCCCAAGTAACTTAACAGGGTTACCTGCCCTTTCCGTTCCTTGTGGCTTTAAAGGTAGTTTACCAGTAGGCCTTCAAATCATTGGTCCAGCCTTTAAAGAAGGTCGTATTCTTAACGTTGGTTACGCGATTGAACAAACGAATCCAATGAAAAATAGAAAACCTAATATTTTCGCTAACATCTAATTTTGATAGTGTGGGAGAATCTGCTTGCTTTACGGACTTTGTCTGTAGAACTTCAGCAGATTCTTTTTAATTGGTTGGTTTATCAGCGATTCGAATTGCCTTATCAGCTATTTTACTGCGCTTTATCAGTTATAATATGTAATAGAAGCTCCATCACAAGAAAGGTTGTTTGATATCCTAATGAACGTAGAGAACTTTTTACAATTACCTATTACAAAAGATTTCACAGTCGTTGCTGGTCGCAATGGTTTACATAAACCCGTTCAAAATGTGGAAATTCTAGACTTTGAATTTTCACCTGATATTCAAACTGTGAGAGAAACGATTTTCACACCGAATAGTGTTGTTTTAAGCAGTTTATTATTCGCAAAGCAAAAGCCAGAATATTTATGGAATGCCGTGAAAAACCTTATTGAGCTAGGGGCAAGTGCTTTAGCTTATAAACCTGTTATCTATGAGGATTTGCCTGAGGAAGTGCTAGTCTATGCAGATGAACAAAATTTCCCGATATTGCGATTTGGCGGAGATGAATTTTTTGAAAAGATTATTTTAGAAACGATGGCCTATGCAAAAACACAGGATTATTCGTTCTTTTTAGATACGATTATGCGACGTATTATGGAGGAAGAAGTAACGGATGAACAAATAAAGTCTATTTTACAGCAAATCAATAAGCCCTTTGAAAAATATGTATTTGTTGCTAATATTCAAACGCAAGATTATACAAATAGTCAATGGATGCAATCGCTTTTTCAACTAGAGCCTCTATTGAAATCTGGGATGATTTGTAGCTATAAAAAGAGCCTCTTTATTGTAATGACTCATCCATCACAGCAATTCCAATTTGAAAAACTCCTCAATGAATGGTTAACGTTGTATGCAATCTCGACGGATTCAATGACCTTTGGCTATAGTCGTTGTCACGTCACACAAACAGAATTCCCTATTGCTGTTCGTGAAGCCTTTTATGCACGCATCATGGCTGAAATTGAAACGGCTCCTATATGTCATTATGAGAACCTCGCTTCCGATTCGTTATTAATTGAATTGCATCGTAAGGACGCTAAATTTGCTATGGACTATGTAAATAGCTATCTTGGTCCCCTATTTGAGGAAAAGGTTGATCCGGACTTAATGAAAACTGCAATCACCTATGTCGTAAAACGAGGAAATATTAAAGAAGTAGCCGTTGCTCATTTCTGCCATCCCAACACAATCCGTTATCGTATGTCAAAAATACGTCAGCTAGTAGCACCTTTAGAAAATGATTATGTTTTTTATGAGCGTATAGCTGCAGCCGTTAAATTGTACTTATTACATAGCAAAACGAATGTTGAATGACAGCTTTGGAATAAGTACAAAAAAACGCCTGAATTTTTAGAAATAAAATCAAACTATTTTCTCCCATCTCATGCTATTCTATTGAAGTTAGGAGGAGGAATGATGAAACAATACATAGCTGATGGTATGCTATTAGTCACTGCAATCGTTTGGGGTAGCGGTTTTGTCATAACGGCTATTGCATTAGAATATTTAACAGCCTATCAAGTAATGGCAGGTAGATTTTTATTAGCTTCAATTATACTGACAGTCTTATTTGGATATAAATTAAAAAAAGTTTCAAAATCAGTTATCTGGAAAGGTATTTTGTTAGGAAGCATTTTGTATATTGCCTTTGCTCTTCAGACAGTAGGGTTACAATATACAACACCATCTAAAAATGCATTTTTAACTGCTGTAAATGTCATTATTGTCCCAATAATTGCGTTTGCGGTTTACAAGCGTCGTATAGATGGCTACGAGATAATCGGTTCGATTATAGCTATTGTTGGTATTGGTTTTCTATCTTTGCAGGGCTCGCTAACAATGAATATCGGAGATGCGCTTTCCTTAGCTTGTGCTGTCGCCTTTGCCTTTGATATTTTTTGTACGAATCTTTTTGTCCAAAAGGAAGATGCCATTGCTCTTACGATTATTCAATTTATCACAGCATCTTTTTTAAGTGTTTTGGTCGTAGTCAGTCAAGGCGATATCCCAACTACTCTTGAAAAAGAAGCCATCTATTCAATCGTTTATTTAGCCATTTTTTCAACTACCCTCGCCTATCTTTTTCAAAATATTGCGAATCAATATACATCTGCTACAAAGGCTGCGATTATCCTGTCTACAGAATCCTTCTTCGGCATGGTATTATCCGTTATATTCTTACACGAAGTATTAACAAGTCGTATGGTTGTAGGGGCAGTACTGATTTTACTCGCCATATTAATTGCAGAAGTAAAGCCTGCACATCCTAAAAAGCGAATGATGAAGAGCTCTCGATAACGATTTTTGAAATAGTTTCAGTCCTGCTGAAGCTATTTTTTATTAAACACGGCTAGTCATGATACTTGTAGTAATCCCTGCTACCAAAATTGTAATAATAGAAAGCAATAATGTACTAGAAGATAAAAGCAGTCCCCCTATGACGATGACGATTGAATCTATCATAAAAATAAGTATCCCGACATTAATTCCGGTTTTATCACTTAAAAATTGGGCAATCAAATCTGTACCACCAGTGCTTGTCTGAAATCTAAGCATCAAACCAACACCAAAGCCCATAAGTACCCCTCCAAATATGGCGCTATAGATGGCATCTACATGGATAAGATTCCGGACGGGCTTTAGTAAATCGATACTAAGAGAATATGCGAATAAGCCATGGATACTATTGTAAAAATACGCTCTGTATTTATACCAAGAAATAACGAAAATTGGAATACTAATAATGATGATCATTAAACCTATTTTAAGCTTATATATATAGTGTAAAATAAGCGCTATCCCTACGACGCCCCCATCTAAAATTTGATAGGGTGTTAAGAATAAGTTTATCCCTAATGCTACCGCTGCACTTCCTATAAGAATGACCAAGCCTTTCGTAAAAAAATACATACAACACCCCTCCGAGACTTGCATGTTTTTATAGTATGAAAAAATCAATTTGAACATGTTATTGTTCACGTCTGTCGGTGTAATTGTATTAATATTTTTTATCGAGCTCGGTCGCTAAATTTCTCTATACATTGTGAATACAAAAAATGGATCATCACCAAAACGTGTGGTTGATTTCCGTTCCGACTGGGCGCTTTCTTGGGGGCGTCCGATGAGCCGCTTGGGCCAACACGATGTTGGTCACGAAGGGCGTTATCACAGGACATGATGGTTTTAGCCTTCGTTCCTCTATTGCTAATCCCCAAGGAGTCGCCCAGCCTCCGCTCCAATCAACTTATTTACATAATAGACGTTTTAACAAAGTCATCCACAACTTTTGGTGAGAACCCAAAATGCCCTTCTGCATGTAACAAAAGGGCATTGTTAGAATAACTATTTGTGTTTTACCTTCATTCGATTCAGCAAAAATCCACCTTTAAATGATTTGGGTTCGTACGAAATAATAAAAGCATTCGGTTCATAATGCTCGACAATTTGGAACAATTCCGTCTCACGGTTTCTCTTTGTTAATATTTCATATTTATAGCGATTACTATCTCGCCCCTCACCAATGTAAATCGTGACTGCAAACCCTTCATTCCGAAGAAATTTTACAAGTTCCTCATTCTTATTTTGCGTATTAATGGTCGTATAAACATAGCCTATCGCTAATTTACGTTCAATTTTGGCCCCTAAAAATATACCTAACCCAAAGCCAACTGCATAAAAGACCATAGCTACCATACTTTGCTTCCCACTAAAAACGAGTGAAAGGCCAAATACATACACTAACATCTCCAGCATACCGAATATGGCGGCAAGGAAAGTAACATTCTTCACTAAAAGTATTGTACGTAACGTTAAAAATGGCACATAAATTAATTGAAGTATTAAAATCAGAAATATACTTTGCATTTGTAAGAGACCTTTCAAAAGTAGTTTTATACATTTTAAATATATGTTGAGACATCGACTTGCATTCTATTAAGATGGATCTATTTTCTAGATTCCCTAACAAGTAAAATTTAAACATCTACTTTTCATAAAAAAAATGTCACCTACTATAGAAGTAGATGACATTTTGTTTATTATAGAAATCCTTTAAGCGTCCCCATGTATCAAGTCTTCCTGATGCATTGGCCCAAAACTAATTGGGTGGGGTTGGTGGGTATTTAAAGGACACCTCCGAAAAGAAGTGCCCACTTTAAATGATTACCCTTTTTAAATGGCTAGCAATCCGAATTCATCGGTACTTTATTTTTTATTAGTTCGTCTATGTAATACTCTTTTAACCAAACTTCCAATTTCATTCTTTCTTCTTGACACATATGTGAATTCATAGTTACTTGTAGTTCTTCAAGAACTTCTTTAGCGGTTTTTAAATTCATTTATACCCAACCTTTCCACAAGGTTCATAATATTCCATACTCAATTGGATTACAATACCTAATTTCCCCCTTTTATAAATATATGAACATCAAAAACAATAATAGTGTGAAATTATACTTAAAGTGTTATGCGATATTATTTGTAGGTTAATCTCTAATTGGTTTTGTCAAATTTACAGACTTTTCCTATGACAGAAGATTATTGAAAAAAGGAAGTGAAATGAAAAGATTACTTTAAGTGCAATGGTTCAAAAAACAGTGGATAGTGAAGATTATAAAAAGTTAACTTATATACAAAACATACGTCTTAACAAATGTCATCCACAACTTTTAGTAGTTACCTAAATAAAGTAATGTATAACATTATTTAGAATTTCATTGAATCAGTTATGGAAAACTGTTATATTTGTTCCGTTAAATGAATCATTTTATCGGGGGGGTTAATAATGTCAAAACATTGGGATATATACTTTGGGTATATTGATGAAAAAATAGCTTCAGTTGTTTTAGATATGGATGTATGGCAAGAAATCGACACCGAAGAGTACAATCACGCTATCGCAGTCAAACTTAAAATAAAAGAGCCGAATGAAGATGGATTTCCAATAGGGCATGAGGCTGAAAAAATAAATGAAATTGAAGTTTCCTTGAAGGAATTTGTAGGTCTTAAAAACATTATTAACGTTGGTAGAATTACAACAGATGGGACAAGGGACATTATTTTCTATTCAGATCAAGAAAAACACAAGGATTTAATTGAGGCTGCTGACCGCTTCATTAAATCAACTGGCTACGAATTTGAAGTTTTCAGTATAGAAGAGGATGAAAATTGGGAATTTTATTTTAACTTTTTATACCCTAATCAATATCAACAACAGCATATGGGGAACCGTTCAGTAATTGCCCAATTGGAAAAATCAGGGGATGAATTGGAGGTAGCCCGTAAAGTTGATCATTGGTTATACTTTGAAAGTACCAAAATGCTCGGAGATTTTGTAAAGGCAATTAAAAAAGAAGGGTTTTTCGTAGAGGAAGAATCAACCGAGATGAATGAAAAAGGAAAATATTCGCTTTCTATTTATAGAATTGATTCTGTTGATTTTACTTCAATAAATGAAGTAACGGACCTTTTAGTAGAGGTTTCAGAAAAATACGAAGGAGAATATGATGGTTGGGCGACATTTGTAGTAAACAAATAGTTTCTAAATGGGATACCGTTAGGCGTTTACCCATATCGCCCATAGATTTGAATTACTTACTGTCAAAAAGAATACATTTTCTAATACGACTATATCTGCATGGATTGTCTTTGTGACTAACTTCCAAGACTTGCGTTTATGATTGATTTTCATATATGCAAGTCTTTTTGTTATGCTCCATATACCGCTACTCTTCCTCAAGGTATTCTTCCAATAGGTACCCCTTTTTCCACATAAAAAAATGCCACCTCCTTAAATCTAAATCAATAGATAAAAGTAGGTGACAACGTTCTTTTCATCAAAATATGTGGGGTATTTGGATGAACGTTATTAAATTATTTCTTTTAAGCTTCTCCATGCATCGGGTCTTCCTTACGTTGCGGCCCAATCATGTTAAATAAAATGTTAAGGATAATCGCAGTGACAGAACCACAGACGATACCGTTAGAAGTTAGAAGAGATACACTCTTTGGCAGTGCATCGAATATTCCTGGTACAACCGATACACCGACACCAAGACTAACTGCAATCGCAGCAATCATCGCATTTTCCGCTGACTCATTCATAACAGGTACTAGCATGCCCATACCTTGCGTAATAACCATACCGAACATCGCTAGCATTGCCGCACCAAGTACTGGTGTTGGGATAATCGTTGTTAATGCTGCGATTTTTGGTAGGAAGCCAAGTGCTACTAGTAAACCACCTGTGATGTAAATGACTTTACGATCTTTGACGCCTGACATACGTGTAAGTCCCACGTTTTGTGAGAATGTTGTATATGGAAAAGCATTGAAAATACCGCCGATAACAGAGGCTAGACCTTCTGAACGGTACCCACGTGATAAATCTTTTGAATCTAATTTTTTCTTACAAATATCACTTAGTGCAAAATAAACCCCTGTTGATTCTACTAAAGAAACCATCCCTACAAGCGTCATTGTAATAATCGCAGATGCATTAAATGTTGGCATCCCGAAATAAAATGGCTGAACCATGTGTAAGACGGCAGCATCTGACACTGGGCTAAAATCAACCTTCCCCATAAATACTCCTAGGATTGTCCCCACAACTAATCCGATTAAAATGGAAATTGCACGAATGAAACCTGTAGAAAAACGATAAACGACTAAAATAATGACCAATGTAATAAACGCTAAAGTTACATTTGAACCGGATGCAAAGTCTGCTGCATCTTGTCCACCTGCCATATTGTTTAAAGCTACTGGTAGTAAAGAAATACCGATAATCGACACGACCGAGCCTGTAACAACCGGCGGGAAGAATTTTACTAACTTACCGAAAAAGCCTGCAATAATCATAATGATTATACCTGATGCAATAATAGATCCATAAATGTCAGTTATACCTTGTTCGGGATTTATACCGATTGCAATAATTGGACTAACTGCTGTAAATGTACAGCCTAGTACTACTGGCAAACCAATACCAATCATTTTACCTGAATATACTTGTAAAAGCGTTGCGATCCCACACATCATAATGTCAATCGCTACTAAATACGTCATTTGTGTTGAATCAAAGCCGATTGCCCCACCGATAATCAGTGGTACTAAAATGGCTCCTGCATACATCGCAAGTAAATGTTGAATAGCTAGCGTCGTCGATTTAACTTCTTTCAGCAAAGGTTTCCCTCCTCTATAGGTGATGTAATGAATGCATATTTAAACTACTTTTCAGCGAGTGTCCAAACACATGTACCTGCCGCTACGCTTTCGGTACAAAAGACACCTGCTGAAAGAAGTTAAAGCCTCCGGCGGATGTCACAGAATCGGAAAGGAGTTCTTTGTGCAAGCACAAAGCCGATTCCGGACGCAATTATGCCGAGGCATAATTGATCGGTATTCATTACGCATTAGCCTCCGTAGCAAATGTTACTTTGCCATCCTCAAGAGAGTCTACGATTGCTAATGATTCCACGCGAACTCCTTGCTGGCGTAATAATTTTCCACCGTCTTGGAAGCCTTTTTCAATAACAATGCCTACACCTACAACATTTGCACCAGCTTGTGCTGCGATATCAAGCAAACCTTTGACAGCTTCCCCATTAGCTAAGAAATCGTCAACAATTAGAATGTTATCATCTTCATTTAAGAAGTTACGTGATACTGAAATATCATTTGTTTCATTTTTTGTGAAAGAATGTACTTTTGAAGAATACAGATTATCTGACAGTGTTAATGATTTACGTTTACGTGCAAACACTACAGGGGCACCGATTTCAAGACCTAGCATTACAGATGGTGCGATACCTGAAGATTCGATCGTTAAAATTTTTGTAATAACTTGATCCGAGAATCGATTTGCAAACTCATGACCAATTTCTTTCATAAGCATTGGGTCAATTTGATGATTTAAAAATGAATCTACTTTTAATACAGATGAAGATAAAACTTTACCCTCTTGTGTAATTTTGTCGTGTAATAACTTCATTTCCTTGATAGCCTTCTTTCTTATAGTAATATCTCTTAATGAGCAACTTACATTCCGTTATAGGTGAGCGCCAGAAGCAATGCAAGTAATAAAAAACGCTGAATACTTTGATTCCAATCATCTACGAGTGGAGCAAAGCATTCAGCGTAAAAACGTCGAAACGAATAGAAAACATCTTTTATGAAGTCTTCTAAAGCATTGCTACCCATAGTCGATTTATTTACGGTAAACCGGTAGAAACTTGCGAGCCATATTCTCGCTATTATATGAGTGAAACAGTATTAATTTCGCCTTGGCGTAATTGCGTCCGGAGGCTTTAGGCCAACACGAGGTTGGTCACTCAGTCGTTGCCACAGGACGTGGCGTTCTTAGACTGAGTTCCTCTATTTCAGTAGGTGTTCGGACACCCACTGAAAAGGAACCACATCTGCATTCATCTCACCACCCTCAAAGGTGGGAGTCTTCTGAATGAAGATAAAGCTGCAAGAACTTCTTTATCTTCATCACGCCTTGGCATCATTTCCAAAAATGGTATTTTATTCGGCATGTGCTTATATCTTATACTAAATAAAGTTTATATTTTCGGAATTTACTATCATTCTAGTAAGTTTCGATCGTAAACGTTCGTGTTTTACAATCAACGTAATGATTATATCAGACTATTTTCGAGCTTGCTAGTCATTATTTTGATAAATGGAAGGGCACTGTCATAATGACGATATTTTTGTGAAATAACAGCGAAGCGCGAATTAATAGACTCGATTGATTGTGTAACATATGATGCCATCCTTTTTTCGGTAAAAACTGTGGGATGATAACTGTTAATTGATAGCCAGATTTCGTACATTGATGTTCAACCTTATCAATAAACTTCATCAGCGGCTGCGTAATACTTCGATATGGAGAATAGTATGTTACAAGCCGTATATCTGGCTGCCAAGCTTTCCATTTCTCCTCAAACGCTTTTGCGTCCGCTTGATCGAAGGCTACATAAAAGGCAATAATTTTATCAACGTTTAATGTCTGCGCGTAATGCAATGTATTTTCGACTACCTTCGTAATACCTGCAACAGGGACAATGAAAACATTACCCTCAACATTCGGTAATTCCACATTATCTAATCTTAGCTGTTCACCAACTGTTTTGTAATGCTGTTTGATACGGTGGAACGTCCAAATAATAATTGGTAAAAAGATAAACACTGGCCATACTTGAGGCAATTTTGTCACAAAAAACATCATGGCTACAATAAAGGAAATGATCGCTCCAACTGTATTGATCGTAAATTTAACAAGCCAACCTTTTGGTTTTTCACGCCACCATTTTCGCATCATTCCCGCCTGCGCTAAAGTAAACGGAATAAACACCCCTACTGCATAAAGTGGAATCAAATGCTCTGTTGTTCCGCCAAATAAAAAGATTAAAACAATGGCACCTAACCCAAGCATCATAATGCCATTTGAATACCCAAGTCGATCTCCACGAATTTGGAATATTCTTGGGATAAAACCGTCCTTCGATAAATTGACAGCTAGTAAAGGAAAAGCCGAATAACCTGTATTCGCAGCAAGCACTAATATCATCGCTGTTGTTCCTTGTACTATATAATAAAAAATATTACGACCTACACTTGCCTCCGCAATTTGTGAGACAACTGTTTCTTTCGCATTTGGAGCAACTCCATAAAAATATGCTAGACCCACAATACCGATAAATAGTACTGCTAAAATACCGCCCATAGCCAGTAATGTTTTAGACGCATTTTTCGGCGCCGGATCTTTAAAATTAGGAATAGCATTTGAAATGGCTTCAACACCAGTCAAAGCTGAGCTTCCTGATGCAAATGCTTTTAATAATATAAACAAACTAATACCTGCAACTGGTGTACCGACCTTTGGATGTAACTCTGCAGGAACTTGCCCCGTTACTACGTTATAAGCCCCTACCCCGATTAACATCAGCATCACGATTACAAACAAATAAACCGGATACGCTAAAATGGATGCTGATTCTGTGACACCACGTAGGTTTAAAATCGTTAAACATATAACAAAAAACACAGCGATTACCACGTTATATGGATGCAGACTTGGAAATGCCGAAGTAATGGCATCTGTTCCAGCCGATACACTTACCGCAACTGTTAAAATATAATCGACAAGCAAAGATCCCCCAGCGACTAAACCAGCATTGACACCTAAATTTTCCCGAGAAACTACGTATGCTCCACCACCATGTGGATACGCATAAATAACCTGACGATACGAGAAAATAAGTGCTGTCAGTAACACAACTACCCCTGCAGCAATCGGTAGAGAGTACCAAAAGGCAACTGTACTTACTGTCATGAGAACAATTAAAATTTGCTCAGGTCCATACGCTACTGATGACAACGCATCAGAAGATAGTATGGCAAGTGCTTTTGTTTTACTAAGCTTTTGTTCCCCTAACGCATCAGATCTCAATGGTTTACCGATAATATAACGTTTTAATGAGGATTTCATATTCGACACCTTCTAGTTTCATAGAATGTGTTTCGCATTTCTAAATCGATTACACTTTAGCATAATCGGTTTTTGTGCCATTCACCGGGGCCTTGTGTCATTAAATGAAGATAAAAAAAATCTACAAGCCATCACTAAATAAGACTTGTAGACGCTCATTCGTCTGCCAAGCTCCACTTTTCTGCTCTTAACGCTTACGAGGTTAGCTGTCGGATTCGGGCCTGAGTAGCCCTACCCCTCAATAAATGAAGAGATTCACCCCAAGGATTACCTATGTAATCCGTAAAAATTGGGTCCCCCGCGTCTAATTGCTTCAGCGATTTAGAAATTTGAAACTTTTATAATGATGTCATATTACGCCTGTATTAAAAAAAAGTAAAGATGAAAAAAACGGTTACAAAAAATTTTTTTCACTTGATATCTCGAAAATTATTATGATGGCTCACTACCATAACGTGTGGCTGATTTCCGTCCCGACTGAGTGCTTTCCTTGGAAGCCGCTTCGTTTGCATTTCATGGTCACATCTGTGACGCTAATTCCCACGGAGTCGCCAAGCCTCACTCTAATATTTCTCAACTTTGGCGGATTCTTTATTATGTGAAGAATAACGTTTTAATATTGGTAGAGAATATGTTCATACCCGAATTGGAAACCAATTATGCATGGCATAATTGCGTCCGGAATCAGCGTTTGGACACCCGCTGAAAAGTTACCTAAACCTGCATTCATCTCACCACCTATAGAGGAGGTAGACATCTGTACCTGCCGCTACGCTTTCGGACAAAAGACATTTGTAACTGCTGTTTCACTTTTGTTACAAAAAACAATTACTGGAAGAAGTTAAAAGCCACCTTATAAGTATATTCCCTCTTTCAAAATGGCTAAGTACATTAATCCTTGGATCATTTTAAAATGAATCGAATATTTTGCTATGATGCTTCAATACATTATGATACACAAACAAAATCAAAGTCCTTCAATGACAATTGATTTACTATATCAAAAACATTTCGAATTAAAAAAAAAATGAGCAAACTCCTTCACATTTTCTTCTTCTAGCTATAAAATAAGAATATATCATTTTCCTCTAGGAAACTTTATTTCACTTGTGATACTCTTTGAAACGAGGGAACAACATGGTTTACAAACGAATGACAAAATCGTCCGCTGAGGCGGTTTTAGATGGAGATATAAAAGGTTGGCGACAAATCTTACCGTTTCTTGGCCCAGCCTTCATTGCTGCAGTTGCCTATATTGACCCAGGGAACTTCGCAACGAATATTACAGCAGGTTCACAATATGGATATTTACTGCTGTGGGTAATCGTCTTTTCCAATTTAATGGCGGTGTTAATTCAATCCTTGTCGGCAAAGCTTGGTATTGCTACAGGTAAAAATTTACCCGAAGTAGCACGTGAACATTTTTCTAAAAAAACTTCTATATTTCTATGGATACAGGCTGAATTGGTCATTATTGCAACAGACCTAGCAGAATTTATTGGTGCGGCACTAGGGCTGTACTTGTTATTCAATATTCCAATGTTGCCTGCAGCGCTTATTACAGCGGTCGGCTCATTTGCTATTTTAGAATTACAGCGTAGAGGCTTTAGAGCGTTTGAAGCAGGTATTTCTGGCATGGTCCTTATTGTCGTATTGGCATTTGCATTCCAGACATTTTTAGCACAGCCAAATTGGGGCGAAGTAACAATAGGCATGTTCACACCACACTTTGACGGAGTAGATTCTATTTTACTGGCAACAGGTATTTTAGGGGCGACTGTTATGCCACACGCTATTTACTTGCATTCTTCATTAACCCAAAATCGTATCGTTGGTCGAAATGATGCTGAAAAAAAACGGATATTCCGTTTTGAATTTATTGATATTATCATCGCGATGATTATTGCCGGTGCCATCAATATGAGTATGCTTGTCATTGCTGCAGCAGTATTCCATACACAAGGTCTAGTAGTTGAAGATTTAGATATCGCTTATGACGGATTGAAGGAAGTGCTTGGTCCGATGGCTGCGGTGTCCTTCGGTCTTGGCCTTCTCATTGCAGGGCTTGCTAGCTCTTCAGTTGGTACTCTTGCAGGTGACGTAGTAATGCAGGGCTTTATAAGAATGAAAATTCCGCTCTATTTACGCCGTGCTATTACAATGCTACCTCCTTTGATTATCATTGCATCCGGTGTCAATGCAACTTATGCACTTGTCTTAAGTCAAGTTATTTTATCCTTTGGTATTGCATTTGCTCTTGTGCCGCTTGTTATGTTTACAAGTAAACGTGACATCATGGGAAGCCTCGTCAACCATCGTATTACAACTATATTAGGATGGATTGTCGTGGTGATTGTAGTTACTTTAAATCTTTATTTATTATGGCAAACTGTATTTGGTTGAAAAAATGCCAGACACGAAGACCTTCATTTGGTTTTGTGTCTGGCATTTCTATATGTAAGAGGCATTTTTATTAAGTAGGATTGATTTCCGTTCCGACCGGGCGCTTTGTCGCTGACGCTTCGCTTTCGCACAGATAAAACATTTGTCGCTGACGCTTCGCTTTCACGCAGAGCAAAGCTTCCCTGGGACGTCCGATGATCCGCTTCGTTGCTACCGCTTCTCTTTCGCACAGAAAACATCCGCTTGCGCTCCAGGATACCATCTTTGACGCTAATCCCAAGGAGTCGCCCCGTCTCCACTCCAATCAACTTATATACATGGCATACGTTTTAACAAATGTCATTTCCTACTTTCGTGATGAGCTGTTTTTCCTTAAATATCTATCTCCTCAATGTTTCGGAACGATAAATAGGCAACGCTTATACCGATAATAGCTAAAGTGATGGGTATGAAAATAATATCATACAAGGTAAAGTTACCCGAATTTGATGATACAACCGATACTATTAATATAGATGATACAATCGTTGCCGGAATGGAGTATTTTCTCATACCGAAATACAATGGTATTAATGCGATGCATGCTGCTGAAACTGCATTCATGATCACAGCGGGAATTCGTTGTATTATGAGAGATACCGATAATGTATCTGGAAGCAATTGAAAACTCTCACTAACAGCACAAAAAATCGCTGTAACAAAAATAGTCGATAAAATAATTGCACTAAAGGTAAAAAGAACAACAATGGCAAGCTTTGAAGCAATTAGTTTTTTTCTATTGATTGGGTACATAAATGCTACGGTGATCGTTTTATATTTAAATTCTCCAATAATAAACTTGGCGATTAACACACTAGCAAAAATAATAAATACTGCTCTTACACCTGAATCTATAAGGCTAAATGCCGTCTCATAAGTTCTAAAGTCTTGATCCCCTTCTATTTTAGTGATAAATATAAGCATAAATATAATAGCTAATATCACAAAATTTGCGAAAACAGCTCGTTTTATATAGGAACCAATATGATATTTTTTCATTTCTAGACGCATTAAATTAAGCACTAGCGATACCTCCATTGATTAACTTCAAGAAGTAATCCTCTAATGAGTTTGTTTTTTTGCTAATGCCCTCAATTTCAATATCATGCTCAATCAATGTTTTAGATAACACCTTTTGTGAAGCTGTCGAATCATAAATTCGAATACAATTATTATCATCCATTAGTTTGAAATTAGTAATGTTTAATTTACTTTCTATAATAAATGCAGCCTTTCCCCCATCATTGACAATCACTTCAATATAATCTGTTTGACTACGATTGACAGCGTCCATTGATACTTCCTTAATTAATCTTCCATCTTTAATAACCCCAACTGTATCTGCCAATTGTTCAATTTCACCCAAAATGTGACTAGAGATAATAATCGTAATTCCATACTCTTTACAAAGCATCCTGAATAGTTCTCGAAGCTCTTTAATGCCAACTGGATCTAGTCCATTAATCGGCTCGTCTAAAATAAGCAATTCCGGCTTCGTAATAATTGCACGTGCAATACCTAACCGTTGTTTCATCCCAAGAGAAAAGTCTTTTACACGTTTCTTCTCAGTGTTTGTTAGTTTTACTAAATCTAGAACATGCGCAATCTCTTTCTTGTCATAATAGCCCATATATTCGCAATGTAACTCTAACGTTTCCTTTGCTGTTAAATCTTCATAAAAAATCGGGTATTCAATAATCGTTCCCATCCTTTTCAGCACGTCGTATGAGCGGTCCATTAATTTTTCACCAAAGATTTCAATATCTCCACTCGTCGGCTTCGTAAGGTTTGTTAGCATTTTCATGACTGTCGTTTTTCCGGCACCATTAGGACCTAAAAAACCGTATATCTCTCCCTTTTTCACATGCATAGTCACAGCAGAAACGACTTCTTTTCCCTCAAACACCTTCGTAAGCTGGTTTGTTTTCACAATATATGTCATGTAGATCTCTCCCTTAAATTTAGCTATCCTTATTATAAAAAATGAAACTCTCTAATTTATTACTTGATTCTTACAAATTTCTTAAGCACAGAAGAAAAGCCTGTAAAGCTATAAAATTGCTCTACAAGCATGACTGCTCAGTATGTCATTCGTTTTAAAGAAACTGTAAAAATAGTCTTCTCATACGGGATACTAGAAAGTTGGATGGAACCCTCCATTAATTCTACAAGGCGTTTTGTAATAGTTAAGCCAAGGCCACTCCCTTGGAAGGATTTATTTCTGGAATCCTCAAGTGTATACATTCTTTCAAAAACATTATCAATATGATATTCGTCGATCCCCTTACCGCGATCCCAGACATCAATAAAAATATTCGTATCATCATTTCGCACTGTGAGTCCAATGATGTTTCCTGCTGCCCCATAGGCAACAGCATTGGATAGTAAATTATTCAAAACCCTATCTAACGCTTCTTCATTGCCGCGTGCATATGCGGATATCTCTGGTATGGCTATATCGATCTCTAGGCCCATAGATGTGATCATGTCGTAAAATGATAAAATATTTTTTCGGCAAATTTCACTTACATTAATTTTCGTCATTGGATAATCTGTATCTCCTGCCTCCAATTTTGCCAGGTCAAAAAATGTATGGATTATTTTCAATACTTCCAATGTTTTCGAATGAACGCCAGTGAGCAACCGTTGCCGCTCCTCTTCATTAAGTGTTTGCTTCAGCTTAAGCATTTCCGTATAACCTAGTACAACTGTTAAAGGCGTTTTAAGATCATGAGAAATATTGGCCAACATCTTTTTCATAGAGCTTTCCATTTTTCGATGTGTCGCCAGTACTTTTTGGTTGTGGTCTAGCAACGCATTCATCGCAATTAGTAGCTGCTGTAATTCTTGATTAGCTGTCGACACTAAAATCTTTTCATTCGATTGTTCGTTAATGATTGCATGCAGTTTTTGATGCATGTATTGAATCATAGCGTTCTGTTGTTTTTTTGCTCTCACCTGAAAAATAATAATACCTACAAGTAACACAATCACCAGTAATAGTAATATAATCATCTGTTTATCCTTCAAATTTATAGCCGATTCCCCAAAGTGTTTTAATATATAGAGGATTGGATGGATCGTCTTCAATTTTTTCACGTAATCTTCTTATATGTACATTAATAATATTTTCATCCCCATAGTAAGCATCATTCCAAATCAATTGATAAATTTGCTGTTTTGTAAAAACTCGATTACGATTTGTCACGAATAATTTTAAGATACCAAATTCCTTTGATGTGAGTTTTACTTGTTGTCCATTCTTCTCAGCTGAAAAATTAACAAGGTCGATCGATAAGTTGTCTATCTCTACTATATCTTTCTTCTCCTCTACTTGATTGGAGTATTTCGTAGCTCTTCGAATTGCGGCTTTAACACGTGCCGAAAATTCCAGCATCGAAAATGGCTTGGCAATATAATCATCTGCCCCTAATCCTAATCCTAACGCTTTATCAACATCACTATCCTTGGCTGACATAATGATAATTGGAATTGATGCTTGCTCTCGTATAATCTTTAAAACTTCTAATCCATTAAGTTTCGGTATCATAATATCCAAGATCACTAAATCAAAGGGATTGTTTAAACAATTTTGTAATGCTTCTTCTCCATTTACTGTAGAGGTGACAAGGAACCCCTCCATCGTTAAATAATTTTCTACCATTTCACGAATGGCTTCGTCATCTTCTACTAGTAAAATATGCTTTTGCACTATCATGCACCTCTTCTCAACATAAAGCGTCTATATTTGACTTGTCATTACTATGATCATCGCCACAGCGAGGGGGTGATTTCCGTTCCGGCTGGGCGCTTTGTTGCTGACGCTTCGCTTTCGCACAGTAAACATTTGTTGCTGACGCTTCGCTTTCGCACAGTAAACATTTGTTGCTGACGCTTCGCTTTCGCACAAATAAAACCCTGTTGCTGACGCTTCGCTTTCGCACAGAAAACATCCGCTACGCTGCAGGGTCTCGGGCCAACACGATGTTAATCACGAAGGCGTTATAACAGGACGTGGCGGTTTTAGCCTTCGTTCCTCTATTGCTGATTCCCAAGGAGGCGCCCAGCCTTCACTCCAATCAACTTATATACATAGTATACGTTTCAACAAATGTCTTACCCCAAATTAGGTGATGTGTTATTTATCTATCAGTTTACCATATTAAGGTTGTGCACCAAAAGTGGGGGACGATTTGAGAAACTGAAGTCCCCTTTTTATTCTTGCCAGCAATTTCATTTGAGACTCTAAAATACAGAATTTGTAACACATTGTATTGATTGGTATATCGTTAGTAATAATCAAAATTAATTTAGATGAAAACAGCATTTTTGGTATTTACTTTTATTTAGGTGCTCTACTGTGGATAATGAGTATATATTTTGGGATGTCCGGAATTCGATCAAAACAAATAGCTATTTCTAAATATATAGGATTACTCATCATTTTGCTTATTCTTGTCATTTACGGATCGATGATTGCCATTATGGGGATACGAGGTTTTGGAGCTTAAAGTTTAATCGTTCACTTGGAGTATTTTGATTGTACGTCTAGAATTACAAATTTATTATTTAACTAAAAAAACTGCCCTGCAAGTCATTTTCTATGACTCACAGGACAGTTTTATTTTTTATTGTTCAACTTTTAAATCACATTGCTCTAATGGGAGCATTTTTGTTTTATGCTTGATTTTATAGCCAAGCCATAACAGTAAGAACAGTGGGATACCGATATATGAGACAAGGACTCCGTACCAATCTACTGTTTCACCCATAAAGGCATTGTAGTTTTGTCCAATAACAACAATCATACAAACCGTAAAGGCAAAGAGCGGTCCGAATGGGAATAGCCTTGCTTTATACGGCAATAATTTCGGATCTAAGCCTTGTACCTCGAATGCTCGACGGAAACGGTAATGGCTAAATGCAATTCCTAACCAGGCAATAAAGCCAGACATCCCAGATGCATTTAGAAGCCACATATAGACTACACCATCACCAAAGAATGAAGCTAAAAATGCTAGGCAGCCTATAGCTAAAGTCGCCAGTAATGCGTAAATCGGAATACCTCGACGGCTTAGTTTAGTGAAAATTTTCGGTGCATGTCCATCTACCGCTAATTGCCAAAGCATACGAGACGATGCGTAAAGCCCTGAATTCCCTGCTGACAGCATTGCCGTTAGAATGATTGCATTCATCAATGATGCAGCAAAGGCAATTCCTAAACGATCGAACACCAGTGTAAATGGTGAAACAGCGATATCTTCAGATAGCAAACGTGCATCTGTAAATGGAATCAACAGCCCAATTGCACCGATTGCTAAAATATAGAATAAAAGAATTCGCCAGAAAACAGACTTTACAGCTTTCGGAATATTTTTACCAGGGTCATCCGTTTCACCTGCTGTTATTCCAAGTAGCTCTGTCCCTTGGAACGAGAATCCCGCAGCTAAGAAAATACCAAATGTAGCAAGGAATCCACCGTGGAATGGTCCATCACTAATGAAGAAATTCGTAAAGCCTACAGGAGCGTGTCCTCCTAAAATACCAAAAATCATTAAGAAACTGATGATAATGAAAATAATTACAGTTACAACCTTTATCATTGCAAACCAATATTCACTCTCACCATAGCTTTTTACCGATAATAGATTGAACGTTAAAACGACAGCAATAAATAAAACAGTCCAAAGTGCTGATGAGCTATCTGGGAACCAATATTTCATAATTAATGAGACAGCAGAAATTTCCGCTGCAATTGTAATTGCCCAGTTGTACCAGTAGTTCCAACCAAGTGCAAAACCTAAAGCTGGATCTACAAATTTTGTAGCATACGTACTAAATGAGCCCGATGATGGCATATAAGCTGCCATTTCCCCTAAGCTCGTCATTAAAAAATACACCATGATACCGATTAATGCATAAGCAAGAAGTGCACCGCCAGGGCCTGCTTGCGCAATGGCACCACCACTAGCTAAAAACAATCCTGTACCGATTGTACCGCCTAATGAAATCATTGTAATATGACGGCTTTTTAATTCTTTTTTCAGCTTCGGTGCTTTATGACCGAGCTGATTGACTTTTATTTCACTCACGATATAGCTTCCTTCCTTTTTTAAGAGGCGAAAAAAATGCCATCACATGAACGTTGCTGTGATGGCTAAGTAAATCCTCTGTTCCTTAAAATGATAGCTCAACACGTTGTTCAAACGTGACAGTTCTGTTCCTTTCGGAGACAGCCCCAGCATGAGGTTTTCAAGTCCCCTCACACTTCGGCAGTATTTCCTTTCAGCTAATTTCTCTAATGCTTGTCATTTCCATTAACATACTCATAAATACCGCGACCTCTACCTCAATACAAACATGAGGCATTAAATATTAAATTTATAATGGATATTAGTTTAACATACGACATATGGTATTTCAATAACTCGAGTAATATTCTATATTTTATGAATTTTCCACTATTTTTATTATTGTGATAAAGTGGTATAGTGATTCAATCAAAATTGTTCTAACAAGGGGGATTTATTTGACTACTCATGAACATTCCGATACTTATCCTAGCAGGAAAATTAACTGGAAAGGCACAACCTTATTACTCGTTATCGGAGTAATTTGTATTGCCTCGACATTACGGATGCCGCTAACAGTTGTTGGACCTATTATTTCCTTTATCCGTGAAGACCTCGGCATATCCAATATACTAGCAGGCTTTCTAACAACGATCCCATTGCTAGCATTTGCAATCATTTCACCATTCGCTCCAATTGTCGCACGTAAATTTGGACTAGAAGTAACATTATTTTTATCAACTATTCTTTTAGGGGGAGGGATTGTACTACGCTCCCTTGGCACAACTAGTTTACTCGTATTTGGTACGATGCTAATTGGTATAGCCATTTCATTCGGTAATGTACTAATTCCAGGATTACTTAAATTGAAATTTCCCTATCACGTAGGTTTACTTATGGCATTTTTCACAATGTCGATGAATTTGACAGCTGGACTCGGTGCTGGCATTAGCTATCCTGTTGCCAATTCATCACTTGGTTGGCAAGGTGCACTGGCCATCTCACTTGTTCTTGTGGTGTTAACCATTGTAATTTGGATTCCACAGTTGAAATTTAATAAGCCTGAACCGACTGTTAAGACTACGAAAGAACGTACACCATTATGGAAATCACCTGTTACTTGGGCAGTAGCGGGAGCTATGGGATTTCAGTCATTATTATTCTACACAACTGCCGCTTGGATTCCTGAAATATACATAGCACAAGGATTAGCTGCAGACCGTGCAGGCTGGATGTTTTCCATCATGCAATTTTCACAAGTCCCAATGGCTTTAGCTGTGCCTATTATCGCTAGTAAAATGACATCTCAACGTCCTCTCGTATTAATGTTTACGGTATTTTACTTAGTTGGCTTTATCGGGGTAGTGATGGAATGGACAAGCCTCGCTATACTGTGGATGGTGCTACTAGGCTTAGCCGGAGGTGCTTCATTCGCATTAGCGATGATGTTCTTTACTCTACGTACCCGTACAGCTTTTGAGGCAGCCGATTTATCAGGATTTGCACAATCATTAGGATATTTATTAGCCGCAATCGGTCCAATCTTATTTGGTTATTTACATGATTTATTCGGTGGCTGGAATATTACTGGCTGGTTATTTGTTGTCGTAGTATTGATACTCTTCATATGTTCATTTAGGGCTTCTAAAAATGAATATGTGAATTAATAAAGGCAGCTCATAATCTTATTTCAACGGAAATAAGATTATGAGCTGCCCTTCTCTATTAATAAGGTGGTTTCTGATAAAAATAATTTGGTATATTGTAAACATTAACATAAGGCTTATGGAAAATATGAGTCGTAGCTGGTGAAAGAGGTGGAATCAACCACGCCCAATTGCCTGTAACCTCACGATTCGCTGCTGCTTCTGTTTCCTCAAACAATTTAAATTGCTGTGCAGCTGTATGATGATCTACTATGCTGACACCGTCTTCTTTAAAGGAATGTAGAACGGCTATATTCAGCTCAACTAATGCACGATCACGCCATAGAGAAGCCTGTTTCGTTGTATCGAGGTTGAAAATTCCTGCTATAGCAGGCAGCATATTATAACGCTCATGATCTGCTAAATTACGTGCCCCAATTTCTGTCCCCATATACCAACCATTGAATGGGGCCGCCTCAAAATCAATACCTGCCATTTGGAAGCGCATGCTCGAAATAATCGGCACTGCATACCATTTTAATCCTAGCTTCTCGACTCGAGAGGATTCTGGATGACGAATCGGTACCTGTAGTACATAGTCGTCAGGAATCGTAAACAATTGAGGCTCCCTTCCATCCATCTGTACAACAAGTGGAAGCACATCAAATGCTGTTCTCTCACCTTGCCAGCCAAGTGATTCACATACTTTTGTAAACTCAACAGAATGCAAATCACCAACGATTCCAGATTCCGTTTCATAGCCAGCATAACGGATTAGCTGATGATTCCATATACGAACACGCCCTGGTGCAAAAACCGTTATTGTTGGGCGAATTTTCCCATCATTTGTTGCATACTCAATATGTTCAAGCAATGCGTTGAAAATATCCTCTTCATTTAAAATATCACGGGCATCTACAACATGCAGCGATTGCCAAAATAATCGGCCAATACACTTATTACTATTGCGCCAAGCCACTCGAGCGCCAAAGATTAATTCTTCCGTTGTCGGTATATATTCTCCTGCCGTTTTAATTTGCTGTAATTTATTTTCTAGCCATGTTTTAGACTCATTTTGTTCTACTTGATAAAGTTCTAAAAACTGCTGTACTTCTTGTAAATTCATATTGAATTCCTCCATCTATCCTCATATTAGAGGAATGGAACTATAATCACCACGAAAAAATCTGCCAGAAAACATACATATTTTATATATGAAATACTTTGTTCAATATTTTATTTCATCTATTTTATTTTTATAGTTACTTATGGTGCCGATTTTGAGTAGACATTATAAAAATTAGGGGAAATTACAGAAGAAAAAATTGTTGAGCATGGATTTGCTATTATAACGCTTTTTACGCCTAAGTAAGTAATACACGAGACGCATTAGGCCTCTTTTGCACTCCGTTTGCAGCATTAAGGGTAGACGTTATTACGTGTGCATTTCCTTAACGTATGATGATCTTTGTTTGTCAGTATAGTGGGCATAAAAAAAGCATGTCGCACTAATGTGCAACATGCTTGATGACCCGTACGGGATTCGAACCCGTGTTACCGCCGTGAAAGGGCGGTGTCTTAACCACTTGACCAACGGGCCGTGGCTCCGAAGGCAGGACTCGAACCTGCGACAACCTGATTAACAGTCAGGTGCTACTACCAACTGAGCTACTTCGGAATAATGGTGGGCCTAAATGGACTCGAACCATCGACCTCACGCTTATCAGGCGTGCGCTCTAACCAGCTGAGCTATAGGCCCATTATTTTTTGGAGCGGGTGATGAGAATCGAACTCACGACATCAGCTTGGAAGGCTGAGGTTTTACCATTAAACTACACCCGCAGATGGTGGGTCAGGACGGAATCGAACCGCCGACACTTAGAGCTTCAATCTAATGCTCTACCAACTGAGCTACTGACCCGGAAAAATGGAGGAGGTAGAGGGATTCGAACCCCCGCGCGGTGTTACCCGCCTGTCGGTTTTCAAGACCGATCCCTTCAGCCAGACTTGGGTATACCTCCGGAAATTATATAAATGGTGGAGCCTAGCGGGATCGAACCGCTGACCTCCTGCGTGCAAGGCAGGCGCTCTCCCAGCTGAGCTAAGGCCCCAACAATCAGGAAAGTTGGTCGGAATGACAGGATTCGAACCTACGACCCCTTGGTCCCAAACCAAGTGCTCTACCAAGCTGAGCTACATTCCGATATTATTAGGCTTTTTGGCGCGCCCGACAGGAGTCGAACCCATAACCTTCTGATCCGTAGTCAGACGCTCTATCCAATTGAGCTACGGGCGCATTTATAAAAACTGATGAGCCATGAAGGACTCGAACCTTCGACCCTCTGATTAAAAGTCAGATGCTCTACCAACTGAGCTAATGGCTCAAACTAAGAAATGAATGGCTGGGGTACTAGGATTCGAACCTAGGCATGACGGAATCAAAATCCGTTGCCTTACCGCTTGGCTATACCCCAATTATTAAATGGGGCGACTGATGGGAATCGAACCCACGAATGCCGGAACCACAATCCGGTGCGTTAACCACTTCGCCACAATCGCCACTATATGTAAACATAGCAGTCTTTGATAACGAGTACCTCGAAACCTGGCAGGGGCAGTAGGAATCGAACCCACACCAAAGGTTTTGGAGACCTCTATTCTACCGTTGAACTATGCCCCTAAAATGGTGGAGGGGGACGGATTCGAACCGCCGAACCCTAAGGAGCGGATTTACAGTCCGCCGCGTTTAGCCTCTTCGCTACCCCTCCAAGGGATGATGCCGGCGATAGGAGTCGAACCCACGACCTACTGATTACAAGTCAGTTGCTCTACCAACTGAGCTACACCGGCATAAAAATGGCGGTCCCGACCGGGATCGAACCGGCGATCTCCTGCGTGACAGGCAGGCATGTTAACCGCTACACCACGGGACCAAAATGGTGGAGGATGACGGGCTCGAACCGCCGACCCCCTGCTTGTAAGGCAGGTGCTCTCCCAGCTGAGCTAATCCTCCTGGGTATAATGCCTAGCGACGTCCTACTCTCACAGGGGGAATCCCCCAACTACCATCGGCGCTAAAGAGCTTAACTTCCGTGTTCGGTATGGGAACGGGTGTGACCTCTTTGCCATCATCACTAGACTATTGTCGGCTTTCAATATACGTCGTATTTCTTCGTCAGCTTCTGTCGTTCAGTCAGTCACGTACTTGAGTACGCTCCTTCCTTCTCTCCATCGCTTCCTCGAACTACTCATATCTTGAAACCCTTGGTTGAAAGAATTATTCTTTCAAAACTGGATAAACGGTGCATTGAATGTTTCAAACTTTTTTTGGTTAAGTCCTCGATCGATTAGTATTCGTCAGCTCCATGTGTCACCACACTTCCACCTCGAACCTATCTACCTCATCGTCTTTGAGGGATCTTACTTACTTGCGTAATGGGAAATCTCATCTTGAGGGGGGCTTCATGCTTAGATGCTTTCAG